>CACFLJ010000004.1 GCA_902567045.1 uncultured Pelagibacteraceae bacterium | reverse complement strand
AATAAATTTTTTAAAAACTGATTTAGAAAATTGACCTTAAATCTTATAGGTTCAATTTTTCTACGAGATAGTTTTATCTCTTGTCCTGTTATTGAAAAGCATTTTTTTAACCACAAATACAGCAAAAAGTGCACCGATAATTTCTGCTAATATATAAACTGGAGTATACATATAATTAATTCCAGTAAAACTTTCTGTAAATGTTCTCGCTATTGCTACAGCAGGATTTGCAAATGATGTAGACGATGTAAACCAATAACCAGCAGTGATATAAAAGGCTACACATGAGGCTACTACCACACTTCCTTTTTTTAAAGATCCAAAAATTATGAGAATTAATCCAAATGTTGCTACAATTTCAGATGTAAATATATGAATTCCGTCCCTTGATTTTGTTGATAATTCAAAAATTTGATGCTCAAAAAAGAAATTAGCAAGTGCTACACCTAACAAACAACCTAAAATTTGTGCAGATATATATGTGGGTAATAAATTTCCTTTTAATTTTTTTGTAAGAAACATTGCTAGACTCACAAATGGATTAAAATGTGCTCCTGAAATATCACTAAAAACAGTTATTAGCACAAAAAGTCCTGCGCCAGTTGCTATCGTATTGGCTAAAAGCATAATACCCGTATCATCTGTAAGATTTTCAGCCATTATTCCTGAGCCGACAATAATCATTACAAGGAAACAACTACCAATAAACTCTCCAAGAAAAAACTTACTATATTTCATTGTTAATCCAATTTTCTATTTTCTTAAATATTGTTTGATATGTATCACTAAATACTTTTTTTTTAATTTGTTGCATCATTATCTACATTAAATTTTTTTACTGGATCTTCAATATCCCAATGAATAATTTGATTTTTATCAGGCCAAATAGGACACACTTCATTGTTAGCATTGTTACACACTGTAATTACATAATCTAATTTGTCCTGAAGGATTACTACCTGCACTATAACCAATAAATTTATCATAATATAATTTATTAATTATGCTCTCAGCTATAATGCTTCTAGCTGAATTTCCTGTGCAGACAAATAAAACTCTTTTCATTAGAAAATCACTTTATAAATTCCAATTACAAAAAGAGGTATTTGTAATCCAAAATTTGTTAATATAGCCTTATCTTTTGAAATAAATCCAGCAATAGTCCACCCCACAACACCCAGTCCATGAAAATAAATATTTATAGGGTAGATATTAAGATTAGTAAGTAAAATTCCAGTTAAGACTAAAAATGTACTTATCCATTTTAGATATTTTTTTATAAACATAATCACTCCTTGATTTTTGTTTATGTCAGTTTTGTTAAGGATTTATGAAATTAAGTAATATTTACTTATTTAATTAATGCATCTTCAAGATAATCTAATCTATCTTGACCCCAAAAAATCTAATTTTTAATGCAGTTCTTACACAAACCAAAAAATTCTAAATTATATTTGCTATATTTCATGCCCTTATTGTCTTTATAATGTTTCAAATGCTCAGATAATTTATGATCATGAATTTCTTTTACATCTTCACAGTTTTCACAAATTGAAAAAACTGTTGCTTTGGTAATTTGACATTTTGAATTCTTGCAAGCTATAAAAGCATTCCTACTTTCTATTTTATGTATTTTTCCAATCTCTACCAATTTGTCCAAAGCTCTATAGACTTGTAAAGGAGCATTAATTCCTTTTTTTTTAACATCAAATAAAATTGAATATGCTTTTAATGGTTGAGAAGATTTTTCAATTATATCTAAAACTATTTTTTGATTTTTTGTTAATACTTGTTGATTTTGCATTTTCTATTTTTATCAATTGATCATTAGTTTTTCAATTGTATCGTTTGTTTAATTTTGAATAATGAAATAATAAATAAAATCAAAGCAGCTGCCACGATTGAGGGCCCTGATGGCGTATTAAATTCTAACGACGAAAATAATCCTAAAAATACTGACAACAAACCTCCAATTATTGAAAATATAACCATTTTATGAGGGTTATCAGATATGTTTCTAGCCATTGCGGTTGGGATAATTAATAATCCTGTAATAAGTAATAATCCAACCATTTTGATAGAAATTGCAATAATTGCAGCTATTAATATTGTAAATATTGCTTTAGCCCTGTTAGGATTTAGACCTTCCGCTTCAGCTAATTCGTAGTTTACTGTTGATGCAAACAAAGGTTTCCATATTAATTTTAAAACCAATAATATTATCGCTCCACCAATCCAAATTATAAGCAAATCATCTGTTGTTACAGCTAATATATCTCCAAATAATAACCCCATGATATCAAATCTAATAAATGTTAAAAAACCGATAAAAACTAAACCAACGGCAAGTGATGAGTGAGCTAGTAGCCCTAGCAAAGCATCACCAGGTAAATTAGTTTTTCTCTCAAGCTTTACTAAAATTAATGCAATAATTGATGAAGTAATAAAAATTGCAACAGCAATATTAAAATCTAGAGTGTATGCAATTGTTACACCTAGTAAAGCAGAGTGGGCGAGAGTATCCCCAAAATATGATAATCTTCTCCAAACAACAAAACATCCAAGAGGACCTGTTACCAATGCAATTCCAATTCCTGCAACTAAAGCTCTTATAAAAAAATCATCAAACATTTAATTTTTCTTTATCTTTCCATCAACTGAATGTTCATGGTCATGTTTGTGCTCATAAACAGATAGAGTTTGAGAAGCTTGTTCCCCAAATAATGCTTTGTACTCATTATTTCGTGCAACGTCTTTAGGAGAACCTGAACAACATACGTGTCCATTTAAACAAACAACATGATCAGTAGCACTCATTACTGTGTGTAGATCATGAGAAATTAATAATATTCCACAATTAAGTTTTTCAGAAATTTTTTTAATTAATTCATACAGAGCAATTTCACCTGTGAAATCAACTCCTTGAACAGGTTCATCAAGAACTAATAATTCTGGTTTTTTTGATATGGCTCTTGCAAGTAAAACTCTTTGAAATTCACCCCCTGATAAATTTCCTAAATTTTTTTCTTTAAGATGTATAACACCTGTTAATGACAAAGCCTCATCTATCAATTCATCTTTAATATTATCTGTTAAAACCATGAAATCTTTAACTCTTAAAGGGAGAGTCCAATCTATCGATATTTTTTGAGGAACATATCCTATATTGTTTGTTAATTTTTCAACATTTCCCTCTATATTTTTGTATATACCTAAAGCAATTTTAGCTGTTGTACTTTTTCCAGACCCATTTGGACCAATTAAGGTTACTATTTTTCCTTTTTCAACTTCTAGCGAAACTCCTTTTACGAGCCACTTTCCATTTTGTTGAATCCCAACATTATTTAATTTTACTAATATATTTTTTTCTAAACTCATATATCCACTTGACTTCAAGATGTTATATTATTACATAGTGTTATATTATAACAAATATTAAAAAACAATATTATGAAAAATCTAACAAAATCTACAATAATCTTATCATTCTTATCATTTTTAACTTTTTTTACATCAGCAAATGCTGATATTAAAGTTGTAGCATCAATAAAACCTATTCACTCATTAGCTAGTCATTTAATGCATGGAGTAGCTAAGCCAGATCTCATAGTTGATGGTTATGCATCGCCACACGGTTTTGCTTTAAAACCTTCACATGCAAAAATGTTACAAAATGCAGATATTGTTTTTTGGGTAGGAAAGGATGTAGAAAATTTTTTAGAAAAGCCATTAGATTCAATTGCTAAAAAAGCAGAAAAAATCGAGTTATTAGAAATTAAAGGATTAAACAAATTAAAATTCAGAGAGAGAAATATTTTTGACGACCATGATGATCATGGCCACAAGAAAAAAGACGATCATGATGACCACGATGATCACGCTAAAAAAGAAGATGACCATGATGACCACGACCACAAGAAAAAAGATGATCATGATGATCACGACCATGCTAAAAAAGAAGATGGTCATAAAGAAGATGACCATGATGATCACGATGGTCACGAAGAACATCACCATGGTGAACATGATCCACACATTTGGTTAGACCCTATTAATGCTAAAGTAATCTTAAATGAAATGGTTGAGCATTTAATTGAAAATGATGCAAAAAATGCTTCAACTTATAAAAGTAATTTAGAAAAAGCTCTTAAAGATATCGATAAACTTACTATTGAAGTTATGACTGATTTAAATCAAAGCACATCTTCAATAGTTTTCCATGACGCTTATCAATACTTCGAAAAAAGATTTAATGTTAACGTTCTAGGTGCTTTTACAGTTAACACTGACGTAATGCCAGGTGCAGAACAATTAGCAGAAATTAGAGAGGTAATAGAACATGATAAAGTTGCATGTATATTTTCAGAACCACAATTTAATCCTGATATAATTAATGCTGTTGCTAAAGATATGGATATTAAAACTGGTGTTTTAGATCCACTTGGTGCAACACTTTCCCCTGGAAAAACATTATATTTTGACTTGATTAAAAATATGTCAAAATCTTTCAAAGGTTGTTAATTAAGAATTGAACTTCTGCTATAAATAAGATCTAATAATATTTATGGCAACGGTTCCTTTAAGTCTTGAAGATATTTATAATCTAGCAAATCAAACTTTATTAGCTAATGGATGTGATGAAGAAACATCAAATATTTTATCTGATTTGATAATGAAAGCAGAGAGAGATGGTTCTCTTTCTCATGGCTTATTCAGATTACCCGCTTATGTTGCCGGATTAAAAAGTGGAAAAATTAATGGAAAAAATAGACCTAAAATTTCTAAAATTACACCAAGCGTTGTTAAAGTAGATGGTAACAATTGTTTGGCACCAATGGTTTTAAATAAAAGTTTACCGGAGTTAATTAAAGCTGCACAAGAAAATGGAGTAGCAGTTTTATCTATAACAAATTCACATCACATGGCAGCGATGTGGCCTGAAACAGAAGCAATTGCAGAAGAAGGCTTAGTTGCTTTTGCATGCACATCTTATAAACCAGCTGTTGCACCCGCGGGATCTATCAAACCTTTATTTGGAACAAATCCAATTTCATTTGCTTGGCCAAGAAAAAATAAACCTCCAGTCGTTTATGATATGGCAACAGCATCAATGGCTATGGGTGAAGTTCAAGTTGCTAAAAGAGAAGGTCATAAAGTTCCATTAGGAACAGGACTAACAAAAGAGGGAAAAGATACAACTGATCCTGCTGAGATTGCAGATGGGGGTGTTTTATTGCCTTTCGGCGGCTATAAAGGCTCAGGGATAGCGATGATGGTCGAATTGCTCGCAGGTGCCCTAGTTGGAGATAATTTTAGTTATGAGACGGCTGAGAAAGATAATAATGATGGAGGTCCACCAAGTGGTGGAGAGTTTATTTTAGCAATATCTCCAGATAAATTATCAAATTCAGACTGGGACACACATTCTTCAAAGTTTTTTGAAAAAATGAAAGCAATGGGTGATGTCAGACTTCCTGGTGAGAGAAGACATAAGAATAGATTAGATAAAGGACCTAGACATATTAATGAGAATCTAGTTAATAAAATTAAATCTTTAAGCTAATTCTAATTCAATTGGTGTATGGTCAGATGGTTTTTCTCTACCTCTTGGATATTTGTTAACTTTAACATCCTTAATATTATTCAGTAAACTGTTAGTCACTAAAAAGTGATCAATCCGCATTCCATTATTTTTTTGCCAAGCACCACTTGTGTAATCCCAAAAAGTATATTCTTCTTTATCAGGATAAATATATCTAAACGCATCATGAAATCCTAAATTAAACATTTCTCTTAATTTTTTTCTAATCTCAATTCTAAAAAGAGCATCATTTTCATATCCTTTAGGGTCGTGAACATCTTCAGCAGAGGGTATTATGTTAAAGTCACCTGCAATAATTATATTATCGTAACTTTTTAAAAGAGTTTTAAGTTTTTTAATTAAACTGTTTAGCCAATATAATTTGTAATCATATTTTTCAGTATCTACTGGATTACCATTTGGCGTATAGATATTTATAATTTTAATAGTTTTTGATTTATACTTTGCATCTGCTGTAATTATTCTCGATTGTTTGTTTTTATCTTTAAAAATATCTTTTTCGATTTTATCTAATTTTTTTTTGGAAAGTATTGCAACGCCATTATAACTTTTTTGTCCAAATACATAACTTTCATATTTTAATTTTTTAATATCATCAAACGGATAAGTTTCTTCTTGAGTTTTTATTTCTTGAGTTAACACGATATCAGGATTGAACTTTTTTAAGTATTCTTGTACGTTTAATATTCTTGCCCTAATAGAATTTACATTCCATGAGCTAATGATCATTAAAGAGAAAATGAAACACCACAACCGCAAGATGATTTACTTTGTGGGTTACTAATTTTAAATTGGTCTCCGATTAATTCTTTTACGAAATCAACTTCTGATCCTTTCAAAAGATCAGCTGAAGTTTTATCTATTAAAATATTATCTTGTCTTAAATCGTCGTCTTGAGGTGTTTTATCAAATGAGAAATCATACTGAAACCCTGAGCATCCACCGCCTTTGATAGCGATTCTAAAAAAAGAGCCTTCATCTTTAGATGACAGAAGGTTATTGATTTGTTTTAACGCATTATCTGTAAATTTAATTTCTTTAATCATTATTTATCGCTGTTATTACTAATATAATTAATATTTGCCATTTTTAAAGAATGAATAATTACTCAAAATTAGGTTTTTTTACATCAAAAGGTCGCTTAACTTCAGAGCCAAATAGCACCTTTAGATCGCCTTTTCAAAGAGATCGGGACAGAATAATTCATTCTGCATCATTTAGAAGATTAAAGCACAAAACCCAAGTTTTTGTTAATACAGAAGGTGACCATTATAGAACGAGAATAACTCATTCATTGGAGGTTGCTCAAATTGCAAGATCAATATCAAGATATTTAAATTTAAATGATGATTTAGTTGAAACACTAAGTCTAGCCCATGATATGGGGCATACTCCATTTGGTCATGCAGGTGAAGAAGCTTTGAATGAGTCAATGACTAAACATGGTGGCTTCGATCACAATCTTCAGACCTTAAGAATAGTTATGTTTATAGAAAATAAATATTTAAAATTTATAGGTTTAAATTTAACAATTGAAACACTGGATGGCCTTTTAAAACACAATGGACCAGTGAGTAATATAGATAAAATAAATAAAATAATTGGAGCTAAAAATTTTAAACAAAAAATTAATTTTAAAAAAAATTCTTCTCTTGAGGCACAAATTGCAGCTATATCTGATGACATAGCCTATAATAATCATGATATACAAGATGGAATTAAGGCTAAATTGTTTTCTCTAAATCAATTATGTGAAATTAATTTTTTTAAACAAATTTATAAATCTTATAAAACAAAAATTAATCGTTCAAATAAAGATATAATTGTTTATCAAATTATAAGAGACTCGATAAATTTAATGGTGCAAGATGTAATTAAAAATAGTATTAAAAATTTAAAGAAAAATAAGATTAATACTAAAAGAGACGTTCAAATGTACAAAGATAAAATAATCAATTTCTCTAGTAAATTTTTATCAATAGAAAAAGAGGTCAAACTTTTTTTAAAAGTAAATATGTATAATAATAAGACTGTACAATTTAAAAATAATCAAGGAAAGAAAATAGTAGAAAATTTATTTAAAATAATAGAAAAGAAACCAAAAAAGTTTATTATCAATAAATCTATAGATAATAATAAATATAGAGCAATTTCTGATTATATATCAGGAATGACTGATAGATACGCAATACAATTATACAAGTCACACAAATGAATATATTTGAAAATTATTTATTAAAGATAGAAAAAATTATTAAGTCTGCCCAAAAAGATAATTTGTTAGAGTTGCCAGATAATTTATCAGGCATAAATGTTGATATACCCCCTGCAAAATTTACTGGAGATATTTCCACAAATGTTGCAATGGTTTTATCCAAAATTAATAAAAAATCTCCACTTGAACTTGCTAAACAGATAGCTGACCTAATAAAAAATAGTGATAACAATATTGATGAAATTAGTATTGAAAAACCAGGTTTTATCAATCTAAAATTTAAAACTAATTTTTGGAATGTTTTCATATTAGATGTTTTAAATAATTCATCATATGGATGTAGCGCGAGTGGAAAAAAAAATAGTTTTTTAGTAGAATTTGTATCTGCAAATCCAACTGGACCTTTACACGTGGGCCATTCAAGAGGTGCCATACTTGGAGATGTCATATCTAATCTTTTATCCTTTAACGGTCATAAAGTTACCAAAGAATATTATGTAAATGATTATGGAAATCAAATCTCTCATTTTACAAAATCTGTTTATTTAAGAATAAAAGAAATTCTTTACGATGAAACTTTTCCAATAGACGATAAGGAATTATATCCTGGAGACTATCTTATAGATATAGCAAAAAAAATAATTTCAAAAAACAAAGATTTAGATTTTAAAAATTTTGATTCAGTTTCAGAAAAACTAAAAAAACTTTCAATACAAGAATCTTTAAAATTAATAAAAACTAATTTGGAAAATCTTGGCATAAAGCATGATAATTTTGCAAGTGAAACAGATGTAATAAATAATAATGAAGTTGATGAAGTAATTCAAAATTTAAAAGAAAAAAAATATATTTATGAGGGAAAAATTAAAGCACCGGAAGGAGAAAAGAAAGAAAACTGGGTAGAAAGAGAGCAATTATTGTTTAAATCGACAGATTTTGGTGATGATAAAGATAGAGCACTACAAAAAGAAGATAAGTCTTGGACATATTTCGCAAGTGATGTTGCTTATCATAATACAAAATTAAAAAGAAATTTTAATATTCTTATAAATATTCTTGGTGCTGATCACGCTGGTTATATTAAAAGAATAACTTCTGTAGTTGAAGCTTTGTCAGGTGAAAAAAATAAGTTAATTTGCAAAGTAAGTCAGTTAGTAAAACTGATTAAAGACAAAAAACCTTTTAAAATGTCTAAAAGAAAAGGTGATTATATTACTATTGAGGATCTTATTAATGAAGTAGGTAAGGATGCAACAAGGTTTATTATGTTAAGCAGAAGTAGTGATGCGGAAATTGATTTTGATTTTGACAAAGTAAAAGAAAAATCTAAAGAAAACCCTATTTACTATGTTCAGTATGCATATGCTAGAATTTCGTCAGTTTTTAGAAATACCCAAAATGATATCAATAGCAATCTTGAGATTAAAAATTCAGATTTTAATTTTGCGAATGAAGAAATAAAGTTATTCAAAAAAATTAGTGAATGGCCTAAATGTGTTGAAGTTTCCTCAGAAAAATTAGAACCACATAGAATTTCAGTTTATCTTTATGAATTAGCTTCTGAATTTCACTCTTATTGGAATATGGGCAAGGAAGATGTTTCTAAAAGATTTATCGAGGAAGACAATACAATTAAAATGGAAAAACTAGTTTTCCTTAAATCTATAGCCAATACTTTGAAAACAGGTATGAATATTTTGGGTGTAGACACACCTGAAAAAATGTAATGATTAAAGAACTAAAGTATCTTTTTTTTCTTATTATAATATTTTTCTTCATTTTTTTTACCGCCAGATACTATTTCTCTGATGAAAATATTAAGAAATCTTACAGATCACTTTCTTCAATTGATGAAAAAATTAATGTTATTGAAAAGGACCTTATATTTCTAAAAAATGACACTGAAAATATTATTGAATATGTAGAATTTAAGAATAATAAGAAAAAAAAAAGATATTCTTTTTGGGAATTGCTTTATAATGACAAATAAATCCCACAGATCTTTTGTATGTGGAATAAAAGGTAAATATCTTACCAAAAAAGAAATAAGTTTTTTAAAAAAATATAAACCATGGGGCATTATTTTATTTTCTAGAAATATTAACTCTATAAATCAAACTATAGAACTAACGAATTCAATTAAAAAAGTTTTTAAAAATAAAAACTATCCTATTATGATAGATGAAGAGGGTGGTAGAGTTAGTAGGTTAAGGAAATTTATTGATAATTCAATTTTTTCAGCAGAATATTTTGGAAATCTATTTAATAAAGATAAAAAAAAATTTGATATTTATTATAATGTTTATGTTAAACAAATTACATATCTTTTAAAATTATTAGGCATAAATATCAATACAGTTCCAGTTCTAGATCTTAGAAGAAAAAATTTTCACAAAATTGTTGATGACAGATCGTTTTCAAGTAACAAAAAAATAGTATCAATAATGGGAGATATTTGTATCAATCGTTTTCATAAAAATGGTGTTGCAACAGTAATGAAGCACATTCCGGGACATGGTTTAGCTAAAGTCGATAGTCACAAGAATCTTCCTAAAATAACCAAAAATGAGGATTATTTAGTTAAAAATGATTTTTATACTTTTAAAAATAAGAAAGCATTGATCGCAATGACAGGTCATTTACTATTACAAAAAATTGATCCGCAAAATAATGTTACTCATTCAAAAAAAATTATTAGATTAATTAGAAATAAAATAAAATTTAAAAATTTAATTTTAACAGATGATCTTTCAATGAAAGCTTTAAAGGATAAGCTTGAAATTAGAGTAAAAAAATCTTTTTTAGCTGGATGTAATTTAGCCCTACATTGCAATGGAAATTTAAGTGAAATGGTAACTGTTGCACAAAATTCACCAAAATTAGACAAATTTGTAATGAAAAAAACATCACAATTAATAAAAATTATAGGTTAGAGTGATTTACGATGTCCGATGATTCTTTAGACTTTAATGTAAATTTAAATAATTTTAGTGGTTCGCTTGAGATTTTACTAGATCTTGCTAAATCGCAAAAAGTAGATTTAGAAAAAATTTCTATTACAAAACTTGCTGATCAATTTCATCAATATTTAACAGAAAAAGAAAATTTAAATTTAGAAATCGCTTCTGAATATTTATTAATGGCAACTTGGCTTACTTATTTAAAATCAAAATTATTACTTCCTGAGACAGATGAGGATGAGTTTAAAGCTTTTGAAGTCGCTGAGAAACTTAAATTACAATTAAAAAAATTAGAGTTAATTAGATTATTATCGTCTCAAATGTTAGATAGAAAAAGACTAGGTAGAGATGTTTTTATGCGTGGATCTAAAAGTGGTGTTAAGTCGATTTATGATAAAAAAGTTTCTTTAACATTATTTGAATTGCTAAAAGCATATTCAGGAATTGTCATGACTAAAGATTTTCATACTATGAACATACCCAAACTTCCTGTATTTACGACCGAGGATGCTATCAAAAGAATAAAAGAGTTCTTTGGCACACTTAATGATTGGAAAAATTTATCTGAGTTAGTTCCATCTGGGTTTAATAAATCTCCTAATTTAAAAAGAACAGGTAGAGCTGGAATTTTTGCTGGTTCTTTAGAATTGGTTAAAGAGGGGAATATATCCTTAAAACAAAAAGAATTATTCGAAGATATCTATATTAAGGAAAATTAATGAATAAAATTAAAAAAAATAACATTGTAAGTTTTCCAACTAAACTTACCGATGTTGAAAGAGAGATCGAGGCTATTGTATTTGCTGCCGCTGAACCTCTTTCAGTTGAAACAATAGAGTCTAAATTATCTAAACAAACAGATATTCAGCAATCATTAGAAAAACTAAAGGATTTTTATTCAAATAGAGGGATTAATTTAATTTGTATATCAAATAAATGGTCATTCAGAACTGCAGTTAATTTATCTTCTTTAATGTCAGAACAAAAAACTGTTGAAAAAAAATTATCTAGAGCTGCAATTGAAACTCTTTCTATTATTGTTTATCACCAACCAGTTACAAGGTCTGAAATCGAGGAGATAAGAGGAGTGGCTTTTGGAACTAATACTTTAGAAATCTTAATGGAGTTAAATTGGGTAAAACATGAAGGTAGAAAAAATGTTCCTGGTAAACCAATACAATATGGAACAACAGATGAATTTTTAAGTCATTTTAATCTACAAAAATTATCTGATTTACCAACTGTTAATGAATTAGGCTCAGCAGGCTTAATTGATACATCAAGCGTAGACTCATCGATTTTTGGAACAGGTAAATTTTTTAAAGAAAAACAAGTCGATAAAAAGGAAAATATTTATTCTGATATTGATGAAATGTTAAGTAGTACCCTTAAATCTGACGAAAGTTAAAAAATCACTTTTAATAAATCAATAATAAGGTTATAAATAATTTATGAGTATAGGATTTTGGCAAATAGCAATAGTAGTAATTTTAGTAGTTTTACTTTTTGGTAGAGGAAAAATCTCTAGCCTAATGGGTGATGTTGCTAAAGGTATAAAAAGTTTTAAAAAAGGAATGGCTACAGATGTTGCAGATGAAGACCAAACAAAAAATATTTCAGAAAATCAAGACTCTAATAAAAAAGAATAACAAATGCCGTCAATTGGCTGGCTAGAAATATTAATCATAGTCTCAATAGCAATTATTGTAGTAGGTCCTAAAGATTTTCCTTACATGTTAAAAAAAATTGGTTCATGGATTGGTACAGCCAAGAGATATGTTCGTGATGTTCAGGGACAAGTTAGTGATTTAACAAATGAAACTTTAAATACTGATATGGATGAAAAACCTAAATCAGAAAACCAAGAGAAAAAAAAAGATGAGTAAAGACAAAGAGGGAAGTTTCATAAGCCATTTAACTGAACTAAGAAAAAGATTAATAAATTCATTTATATTTTTGGCTATTTTATTTGTAATTTGTTATTATTTTTCTGAGTATATTTATGGATTTTTAGTAGAACCATATGCAAATGCAGTAAAAGATGACGACACAAATAGAAGATTAATATTTACAGCTCTTCAAGAAACATTTCTAACATACTTAAAGGTTTCTTTTTTTGCTGCTTTTTTTGTCACAAGTCCATTTATACTAATCCAAATTTGGAAATTTATAGCACCGGGACTTTATAACCATGAAAAGAAGGCTATTATGCCTTACCTTGTGGTAACGCCAATTCTATTCTTGCTTGGAGGAATGTTGGTTTATTATCTAATAATGCCTTTAGCTATAAAGTTTTTCTTATCCTTTGAGAGCTTAGGTGCAGCCACAAATCTACCAATTCAATTAGAAGCTAAAGTAAATGAGTATTTATCATTGGTAATGAAGCT
Source organism: uncultured Pelagibacteraceae bacterium (assembly GCA_902567045.1). Classification (GTDB taxonomy): domain Bacteria; phylum Pseudomonadota; class Alphaproteobacteria; order Pelagibacterales; family Pelagibacteraceae; genus Pelagibacter. The sequence goes on along the minus strand of CACFLJ010000004.1, from coordinate 64,399 downwards.
TATTTTTGCATTTGGTTTAAGTTTTCAATTACCAGTAGTATTAAGTTTATTAGCTAGAATTGGAGTTGTGAATTCAACATTTTTAAAAGAGAGAAGAAAATATGTTGTTGTAATAATATTCGCTGCAGCAGCTATACTAACGCCACCAGATCCAATCACACAAATTGGTTTAGGTATACCCTTATTAATTTTATATGAATTATCAATAATATCAGTAGGAATAATTGAAAAGAAAGCAGCAGAAAAAAATGCACAATATTAAAGATATCAGAAATGACTTCGAAGACTTTAAGGAAAAACTTAAAAATCGAAATATTGATATAAGTCTTGATAATATAATAAGTTTAGATGAGGAAAATAGAAAACTTATTCAAGAAAAAGAAAAATTTGAAATGGAAAAAAAAGCTATTTCAAAATCCAAAGACCAAAGTTTATTTGAAAAATCAAAAGAGCTCTCTTTAAAAATTGAAGAAATTAACAAAAATCAAATAAAATTACAGAGCCAGATTACTGATATTTTATCTTCTATACCAAATATACCTCTAGGCGATGTCCCAGTAGGACAAGATGAAAATTCTAATAAAGAAATTGAAAAAAAAGGTGAAATAAAAGAATTTAATTTTAAGCCTAAATCTCATTATGAACTAGGAGATAAATTAAATATGCTTGATTTTGACTTAGCAACGAAAACTACTGGTTCTAGATTTGTATTTGTTAAAAAAGAGTTAGCTCAATTAGAAAGAGCAATATCAAATTTTATGATTGATACACATACTCAAAAAAATGGTTATACAGAAATATCGCCTCCATTAATTGCAACCGCTGAAACAATGTTTGGCACTGGACAGTTACCAAAATTTGAAAATGACCAGTTTGAAATTAAATTAGACGAAGGTGATGGAAGAAAGTTTTTAATACCAACCGCTGAGGTAATTTTGACAAATATTGTAAAAAATCAAATTTTAGAAAAGAATGAATTACCAATTAGAGTAGTCGCATCAACACCATGTTTTAGAAAAGAAGCGGGTAGTTATGGTAAAGACACTAAAGGTATGATCAGACAACACCAGTTTTATAAAGTGGAACTAGTAAGTATTGTAGAAAACGATAAATGCACAGAGGAGTTAGAAAGAATGTCTAACTCTGCAACAATGATATTAGATGTCTTAAAACTTCCTTATAGAAAAATTGTTTTATGTACTGGTGATATGGGTTTTAGTGCAGAAAAAACTTATGACATTGAAGTATGGCTTCCATCTGAAAATAAGTATAGAGAGATTTCAAGCTGTTCATCTTGTGGTTCTTTCCAAGCAAGAAGAATGAAGGCTAGATATAAAGGACAAAACAATTCAAAAGAATTTGTTGGCACACTTAATGGTAGTGGTTTAGCAGTTGGCAGAACTATGATTGCTATTATGGAAAATTATCAAACTGAAGATGGATCAATTTTGATACCTGAAGTTCTTAAGCCATATATGCCAAATATAGATAAAATTTCTATCAATTAAGAGTTGAGTTTAAATAATAGATAGGATAAATAGCCTTAACTTAATAGAATACATTATGGATGCTGGAATTGGACAATTTATACCTTTAATTTTAATTTTTGTTATTTTCTATTTTTTTCTAATTAGACCTCAACAGAAAAAGGTGAAAGATCACAAAGCTATGGTTGAAGCTCTTAAAAGAGGAGATAAAGTTATTACCTCTGGTGGGATAGTTGGTACTGTTGAAAGAATAATTGATAATGAAAAAGTTGAGGTTCAAATTTCTGACAATGTGAACGTTGAAGTTGTCAGAGCAACCGGAATTCAAGGTTTAGTAAGCTCTACAGAACCAAAAAAATAGCATAACAAAAAAGTGTTATACTTTTCTAAATTACGAATAATTTCAGTAATTGTTTTTACAGTTATTTTTTCTTATTTTGCTTTTTCTAACTTTGTTAAATTTGATGACAAATTTTTTTCAAAAAATATAAATTTAGGTTTAGATCTACAAGGTGGATCTTATTTGCTTCTTGAAATAGATAATAGACCAGTAATTACTCAAAAAGTACAGGCTAAAATAATTGAATTAAAAAGATATTTTAAAGAAAAGAAAATAACTCTCAAAAATTTTTCACTTAAAGGAGATACAATTTTATTTGAAACAACAGATAACGAAATTGAAAATGTTAAAAATATTTTAAATGACAAAGAAAGTGATGTTAATACTTATTACCCAACTTATAAATCCCATGAATTTGATGTGTTAGAAGATGGAAATCTTTTTTCATTAAATTACTCTAGATATGGTTTAGTCTTATTAAAAAATTCTTCACTGGATCAGGCAATTGAAATTGTAAGAAGAAGAGTTGATGAGGTTGGAACAAATGAACCAAATATTCTAAAAAGAGGTAATGATAGAATATTAGTTGAATTACCAGGTTTAGATGATCCAAATAGAATTAAATCTTTGCTTGGTAAAACAGCAAATCTCACATTTCAATTTATTTCACAAAACAACGAAGAGTCTTTTGGAACAGAAAAATTATCTTTTGAAGACGGTTCCAGAGATGCAATAGTTAGTAAAAGAATAATTTTAAGTGGTGATAACCTAGTTGATGCAAAGCCAACAATGAATTCACAAACAAATGAAACAGTAGTTTCCTTTAGTTTAGATAGAGTGGGTGCTAAAAAGTTTGGTAAAGCTACTAGCACCGGTGTTGGCAAACAATTAGCAATAGTGCTAGATGGCAAAATAATTAGCGCTCCTTCAGTTAGAGAGCCCATAATTGGTGGATCCGGACAAATCTCAGGTGACTTTACTTTTCAATCTGCTACAGATCTTGCTTTACTACTTCGATCTGGAGCTTTGCCTGCACCTTTAAATATTATTGAAGAAAGAACAGTTGGACCAGACTTAGGTCAAGACTCAATAGACGCTGGAATTTTATCTTTATTTATCGGTTTCTTGCTAGTTATTTTATTTATGATTTACAAGTACAGAGCATTTGGATTAATTGCTAATTTAGCTCTTGTTTCAAATCTGTTTCTACTAATTGGTATTCTAACTTTATTTGAGGCAACATTAACCTTACCTGGAATTGCAGGTATCATTTTAACAGTTGGAATGGCAGTAGATGCTAATGTTTTAATTTTTGAACGTATCAAAGAGGAGACTAAAAATGAAAAAAATCCAATAATAGCTTTTGATGCTGGATATACAAAATCAAGAACAACTATTTTAGATGCAAACATTACAACATTAATAGCAGCATTCATTTTGTTTTTTATGGGATCAGGACCTGTAAAAGGTTTTTCCGTAACTCTAGGTGTTGGAATTCTAACTACTTTGTTTTCAGTATATTTTATAGCAAGATTACTAACCTCTTTATATGTAGTTAAAAATAAAGATAAGGAGCAATTACTTTAAAATGAGTAATATTTCTTTTAATAAATTTTACAGAAAATTTAATATATTATCACTTGTTCTAATAGTGATTTCATTAGTATTTTTAATTTTTAAAGGTTTAAATTATGGTGTTGATTTTAAAGGGGGTACTTTAATTGAATTAAGAACTACAGATAAAACGAATAATATTAGTCTTATTAGAGATAGCTTTAATCAAATGAATTTAGGCGATGTATCTGTCAAAAAATTTGGCAATGAAACAGATTATATTGTTAAGTTTGAAAAGCAAAATTCAAATGATCCTGAATTTATTAAAAATATTCAAAATAAATTATCAAGCTCTATTGGCGATGTCGATTTTAGAAGAGTAGAAAATGTTGGTCCTAAAGTAAGCTCAGAACTCTTAAAATCAGGAATTATTGCTATAACTTTATCACTTGCAGCAATGCTATTATACATTTGGATAAGATTTGAATGGCAGTTTAGCTTAGGAGCTATTTTAGCTATATTTCATGACGTTATTATTACATTAGGTATATTTTCTATTTTCTCACTTGAGATAAACCTTTCTATAGTAGCAGCTGTTTTAACCATTGTTGGTTATTCAATGAACGATACCGTTGTTATATTCGATAGGGTTAGAGAAAATTTAAGAAAGTATTCTGATATTAAAATTTTTGAATTAACCAATATTTCAATTAATGAAACTTTATCTAGAACAATAATTACATCTGTAACTACACTGTTAGCTCTTTTTTCAATATACTTATTTGGTGGCGAAATACTAAAAGGCTTTTCTTTAGCAATGATATTAGGAGTTATTTTTGGAACTTACTCATCAATATATATTGCAAATCCTATTTTAGTTGCACTGAATGTCAGCCAAAGAACAATAGTTAAAGAAGAAAAAGATTAGTATAGGTTTTGAGCTATTACCATCGTCAGAAGCATTGGCAAAGATAGAAGTGTATTTGTTCTAGAAAATAGCATCGCAGTTTTTGCAGATTTAGCTTTAACATCAGCTTCAACCTCAATAATGCCTAATGCTTTTTTCTGATTTGGCCATATTACAAACCAAACATTAAATGCCATTATAATTCCTAACCACATACCAATACCAATTGCAGTAGCTTTACCACCACCTGATCCAATTCCTAAAGTCATAGCTTGATGAACATAACCATTTAAATAAGCTAAGATCAGTCCTGATATTACCGTAACTAAAGCTGCCCATCTAAACCAAAAAAGAGCAGCAGGAGCTATAACTTTTCCAATTGCAGGTTTTTGTTCATCAGGTATTTTAGCCATGTTAGGTATTTGAACGAAATTAAAATACCAGAGTAAACCAATCCACATTATTGCAACAATGACATGTATGTATCTAAATAACCAACTCCAAAAAACTAGGTCGATATCAAAACCATCATTTCCAAAGTATAAACCCAAAAATAGCAAAATGGATAATGCTAAAGAGTAATGAATAGTTTTAGATAATGATTGAAGAATCGATGTCATAATTTGTATAATTTATAACATTTTTAATTAAAATTTAAGCAGTTTTTTTGAACTTATTGTCCAACATCGGTTTTAAAAATTTACCTGTATAGCTATCTTTAACATTGATAATTTCCTCAGGTTTACCTTCTGCTATTATATTACCTCCCTTTACACCACCATCTGGACCCATATCTACTATATAATCAGCAGTTTTTATAACATCTAAATTATGTTCTATAACAACAACAGTATTTCCAGTTGCAACAAAGGTATGTAAAATTTCCAATAATTTTTTAATATCGTGTTGATGCAGTCCTGTTGTTGGTTCATCCAATATATATATTGTTCTTCCTGTTGATCTTTTAGATAATTCTTTTGCTAATTTTATTCTTTGAGCTTCACCACCTGATAGTGTAGTAGCTTGTTGACCAATTTTTATATACCCTAATCCAACTTTCTTAAGTGTAAGCAATTTTGTTTTTATATTAGATATGTTTTCAAAATATTCACAACCTTCGTCAACGGTCATATTTAAAACATCTGCAATGCTCTTATCTTTAAATTTAATTTCTAACGTTTCTCTATTATATCTAGTTCCTTTGCATTCATCACAAGTTATATAAACATCAGGTAAAAAATGCATTTCATATGTTATTACCCCATCACCTTCACAAGCTTCGCATCTTCCACCTTTAACATTAAATGAAAATCTTCCTGGCTTATAACCTCTACTTTTAGACTCTGGTAAATTCGTAAACCAGTCTCTTATTGGACCGAATGCACCTGTATAAGTTGCTGGGTTAGACCTAGGAGTTCTACCAATAGGTGATTGATCTATGTCTATAATTTTATCTACCAATTCAATGCCTTTAAAACCTCTAAATGGTTTTGGAATTTTTCTTGATTTATTATTGTTAAGCGTAAGGTTTAAAGCGTTATAAAGAGTTTGAAGTATTAATGTTGACTTACCGCTTCCAGAAACACCAGTTACACAAGTAAAACTTCCAAGTGGAATTTTAAGATTTACGTTGTTTAAATTATTTCCAGTTGCTCCATTAATTTCTAAAAATCTTCCATTTTTTGCTAATCTTCTAGTTCTTGGTATTGAGATGTAGCTTTTGTTTGACAAGTATCTTCCTGTGATACTATCGTTATTATTTAATATGTCTTTATATGAACCTTGCGCAATTACTTCACCTCCTTTATTTCCTGCTTCAGGGCCAAGATCGATTATGTGATCTGCATTTTCCATTGTCTCAGTATCATGTTCTACAACAATGACTGTATTACCTAAGTCTCTAAGTCTTTTTAATGCATTTATTAATTTTACGTTATCTTTTTGATGTAAACCAATAGATGGTTCATCAAGCACATATAACACTCCCGTCAATCCCGAACCTATTTGAGAAGCAAGTCTTATTCTTTGTGCTTCACCACCTGATAAAGTTCCAGACTCTCTTGATAAAGTTAAGTAATCAAGACCGACGTTTAACAGAAAATTAAGTCTTTCATTAATTTCTTTTAAAATGTGCTGTGCTATCTTAAGTTGACGCTTATCTAATTTTGTCTCTAGTGATCTAAACCATTCTTTTGCATCAAATATAGATTTTTCAGTTACTTCACTTATATTAAGGTCATTAATTTTAACACAAAGCGCTTCATCTTTTAATCTGTGACCGTTACATCTTTCGCATTTTGTATCTGATTGGTACTGAGATATTTCTTCTCTTTTCCAATCACTATCAGTTTCTAAAAATCTTCTCTCTAAATTATTTACCACTCCTTCGAATGTTTTTTTATGTGAATATTTTTCATATCCATCATCATATGAAAATTTGATTTCTTCTTCATCAGATCCGAACAATATTACATCTTTAATTTTTTTTGAAAGTTTTAACCATCTATCATTTAATGAAAAACCATAATGTTTTGCTATAGAAGCTAAAGTTTGTGCATAATATAAAGAAGATGATTTTGACCAAGGTTCAATAGCTCCATCTGCTATTGTTTTTTTTTCATCGGGCACAACTAATTTTGGATCTACATTTAATTTAACACCTATACCTTCGCACTCTTCACAAGCACCATATGGACTATTAAAAGAAAAAAGTCTTGGTTCTATTTCTTCAATTGTAAAACCACTTTCAGGACAAGCAAACTTAGTTGAAAAGATTAAATTTTCAGTTTTTCTAAATTTTTTTGGAAGAGTTTCATCTTCATATTCTACAAACATTAGTCCATTTGCTAGATTAACTGCAGTTTCAACACTTTCAGCCAATCTATTTCCTAATGAAGCATTTAAAACAATTCTATCAACTAGAACTGCTATATCATGTTTTAATTTTTTATTTAACTCTGGGACTTCATCGATATCATAAAGTTTATTATCAACTTTAATTTTTCTAAATCCTCTCTTTTTATAGCTAAGAATATCTTTTCTATATTCTCCTTTTCTTCCCCTCACAACTGGCGCATATAAAAAAATCGTTGATTTTTTTGGGAGTGTTTTAATTTTATCAACAATTTGACTTATAGTTTGAGAAGTGATTGGCAATCCAGTAAATGGCGAATAGGGAATGCCGGCTCTTGCATAAAGAACCCTCATGTAATCATAAATTTCTGTTACAGTTGCAACTGTAGATCTTGGATTTTTTGATGTATTTTTCTGTTCAATTGAGATTGCTGGACTTAATCCTTCAATTAAATCAACATTTGGTTTTTTCATCTTATCCAGAAACTGCCTTGCATAAGCTGATAAGCTTTCAACATATCGTCTCTGTCCTTCAGCGTATACAGTATCAAAAGCTAAAGATGATTTTCCTGACCCAGATAGCCCAGTGATTACAACAAATTTTTCTTTTGGAATCTCTAGCGTAATATTCTTTAAATTGTGCTCTTTTGCACCCTTAATAACTATCTTTTTAAGCATATTTTTTGTTGCTTTAGTTTAATAAAATTAATATTCAAGTTAATAAGTGATATAATAAACATTCTTAAATATTAAATTATTATGGCTGGAAGTTTAAATAAAGTGTTATTAATTGGTCGTTTGGGCGCAGACCCAGAAGTTAAGCAAATGGTAAACGGAAAAAGTGTTGCTAGACTAAGCCTTGCTACTAGCCAATCCTGGAAAGATAAAAATACAGGTGAAAAAAAAGAGAAGACCGAATGGCATAGAATAGTAGTTTTCAATGAAGGTTTAGTAAATGTAGTTCAGCAATATTTAAAAAAAGGTGCACAAGTATACGTTGAAGGGCAACTTTCAACAAGAAAATGGAAAGATGAACAAAGCGGTCAAGATAAATACTCAACTGAAATTTTAATTCAAGGTTACAACTCATCATTAACAATGCTTGGAGGTGGTAATCAAAATAATATTGCATCACAAGATAATAAGCAAAATTTTGATGATGCTCCTGCACCAGATCAAAGTGGTTTAGACGACGATATTCCATTTTAGTTAACATGGAAAAAAACGAAATTCCAAAAATAAATAATAATATTAAACCAATCTCTATGTATGATGAGATGAGTTCGTCATACCTATCTTACGCTATGAGTGTTATAGTAAGTAGGGCACTACCTGATATCAGAGATGGATTAAAACCGGTTCATAGAAGGATTATTTATGCCATGCACAAAGGCGGATTTGATTGGTCAAAGCAATTTAGAAAATCAGCAAGAATTGTTGGAGATGTAATTGGTAAATATCATCCACATGGAGATCAAGCAGTTTATGATGCTCTAGTTAGAATGGTTCAAGAATTTTCAATGAGCTTACCATTAGTTGATGGCCAAGGTAATTTTGGATCTATCGATGGAGATCCACCAGCAGCAATGAGGTATACTGAAACTAAACTTGCTAAGGTTTCACAATTTTTAATTGATGACATAGAAAAAAATACTGTTTCATTCAAGAGTAATTATGATGAAACAGAGCAAGAACCAGTTGTATTGCCTGCTCAATATCCAAATCTTCTTGTTAATGGTGCTGGAGGAATTGCTGTAGGAATGGCAACAAGCATACCACCCCACAATTTAGGTGAGGTTGTTGATGGAACTTTAGCTTTAATTAAAAATAAAGATATTAAAATTAATGAATTAATGAAACATATCCCAGGCCCAGATTTTCCAACAGGAGGATTAATTATTGGTAAGGATATAATTAAACAAGGCTATAAAACTGGAAGAGGCTCTTTTAAAATAAGAGGGGAAATCTCTGTTGAAAATCTAAAAAATGGAAAAGATAGACTTGTAGTCTCATCAATACCTTACCAAATTAACAAATCCAATTTAAACGAGAGAATTGCAGAACTAGTAAGAGATAAAAAAATTGAGGGTATAAGTGATATTAGAGATGAGTCTAATAGCGAAGGCATAAGAGTATCAATCGATCTTAGAAGAAATGTTGAACCAGAAACTGTTAAGAGACAATTATATAAGTATACCTCAATAGAGTCATCCTTTGGCTTTAATTCATTAGCAATTGTTGATCAAAAGCCTAAGACCTGCAATCTCAAAGATTTTTTAGAAAGTTTTTTAAAATTTAGAGAAGATGTAGTTATAAAAAGAACTAAATTTGATCTTAAAAAAGCAGAGGAGAGAGTTCATATTTTATTAGGATTGTCTGTCAGCGTTGAAAATATCGATAAAGTTATTAAAATTATCAGATCCTCAAAAAATCCTGAAGAAGCAAAAAATTCACTTTTAAAAACAACTTGGAAAATAAACCAAGCATCAAAACTTATTAAATTGGTTGATAGTAAAAATTACAAAGGAAAGTATGTTTTATCCAAAGATCAAGTTATATCAATATTGGAACTAAGACTTCAAAAATTAACTGCTATCGGAATTAACGAAATAGAAATAGAAATCAAAAAATTAGCTGAAGAGATTTCTAAATATAAAAAGATTATAAATTCTAAAAATGAATTGTTAAGAGTAATAAGCAACGATCTTCAGACAATTAAAGATAAATTTTCAGTGCCTAGAAGAACAAAAATTATAGATGCTGTCTTAAATTATGATATCGAAGAAACAATTCAAAAAGAGTCAGTAATAATTACAATAACACTTCAGGGATATATTAAAAGAGGAGCCCTAAGTGGAGTGAAACAGCAAAAAAGAGGTGGAAAAGGAAAAACAGGAATTAAAACAAGAGAAGAAGACTCAGTTGTTCAAACATTATCTGTAGATACGCATACATCATTATTATTTTTTTCTACAGAGGGTTTAGCTTATAAAGTCAAAGCTTGGAAAATACCCGAAGGATCCGCTTCATCTAAAGGTAAATCACTCTTTAATATTTTACCCTTAAAAAACCATCAGTCTATAAGTTCGATTATGCCTTTTCCAGACGAAGATGTTGATAAAAAAAATATGCATATAATATTTGCAACTAGCAAGGGGAAAATAAGAAAGAATAATTTAGAGGATTTTTCATCTATTAATGCATCTGGTAAAATTGCAATGAAATTAGACTCTGATGATAAAATTATCGGTGTAAAAATATGCACAGACGAGCAAGATATAATGCTAAATACTAAATTTGGTAAATGTATTAGGTTTGAATCTAAAAAACTAAGAGTTTTCAAGGGAAGATCTTCTAAAGGTATAAGAGGTATTAATCTTTCAGAAAAAGATACAATTGTTTCATTATCTATAATTGATAAAGACGATATTAAAAAAAACAAAAGTAAAACTAAAGATGAAAAATCCGAGGTTAAGGCTAAAGAAAAATTTATTTTATCAATCACAGAAAATGGTTATGGCAAAAGAACATCTCATTATGATTTTAGAGTTACAAATCGAGGAGGTAAGGGGATAATCGGTATTGTGAATTCTCCAAGAAACGGTAATGTTTCATCATCTTTCCCTGTGTTTGAAGGTGATCAAATATTAATTTCAACAAATAAAGGTAGAGTTATAAGAACCGCTGTAAAGGAAATAAGAATTGCTGGAAGAAATACACAGGGAGTAAGAATTATTAAATTAACTGGTGATGAAAAGGTTGTCTCCTCAATTAAATTAGATGATAATTTGGTTTAATGAAAAATATAGCTATATATCCCGGAACATTTGATCCAATAACAAACGGCCATATAGATGTTATTAAAAAAGCCCTTAAATTGGCAGATAAAATAATTGTTGGCATATCCGATGGTAATGAAAAGAATTTTTTATTTCCAATTGATGAAAGATTAAAAATTGTTTCAAAAGCTTTGTATGGAGACTTAAAACTTTCAAAAAATAAAATTCAAGTAATAAAATTTAATTCTCTAACAACTGAATTATGTAAAAAATATAAGTCAAACTTAATCCTTAGAGGTTTAAGGGCTGTTTCAGATTTTGAATACGAGTTTCAATTAGCTGGAATGAATAGAAAATTAAATAATAAAGTAGAAACAATTTTTCTTATGTCAGACGTTGAAAATCAAATCATTTCATCACGTTTTGTTAAAGAAATAGCTTTACACAAAGGTGATTTAAGAAAATTTACAACCAAAAGTACAATCAAGTCATTAAAAGAGATTTATGCTTAAAAAAATTAGTATTTTATTTTTATCAATATTTTTATTAACAACAGCATTAAATGCAAAGGAGAACACAATGATACTAAAATTAAAAGATGGAGATTTAAAAATTGAATTATTTCCAGACGTGGCGCCAAACCATGTTAAAAGAATAACTGAACTAGCTAATAGTGGAAAATATGATGGTGTAGTTTTTCACAGAGTAATCGATGGTTTTATGGCCCAAACTGGAGATGTTCAATTTGGAAATTCATCTTCTGAAAGTTTTAACTTAAGTAGAGCTGGCATGGGTGGGTCCGATTTGCCTGATCTTAAAGAAGAGTTTAATGATTTACCTCATGAAAGAGGAACATTATCAATGGCAAGATCTTCAGATCCGAATAGTGCAAATAGTCAGTTCTTTATATGTTTTGGTCCTACACCACATCTCGATAGACAATATACAGTATTTGGAAAAGTTATTGAGGGTATGGAGTTTGTTGATATGATTACAAAAGGGGATGGACCCAATGGCTCTGTTTCAAACCCAGATAAAATAATTAGCTTTAAATCTGAGTAGAATTTGATGGATGGAAGACATAAAAAAGAATTTTTCTTTTAGCGTAATACATCAAAATAAAAATTATCGTGTTGGATTAATTCAAACACATCGTGGTGAAATTAATACCCCCGCTTTTATGCCTGTTGGCACTCAAGCTACGGTAAAAGGTGTTTTTATTGACGATATTATCAAAACAGGAAGTGAAATAATACTTTCAAATACTTATCACTTAATGATAAGACCTGGAACAGATAGAATAGAGGTAGTCGGTGGCTTACATGAATTTATGAATTGTAAACTTCCTATTCTGACAGACTCTGGTGGTTATCAGGTAATGTCTTTATCAAAATTCAATAAAATTGATAGAGTTAAAGGGGCAATATTTCAATCACATATTGATGGGAAAACGTTTATCTTAAGTCCTGAGGAAAGTATCAGAATACAAAAAAAACTTAATTCAGACATTGTTATGGTAATGGATGAATGTCCAAAAAATACCAAAGATTATAATAAAATAAAAACTTCTATGGATTTATCTATGGAGTGGGCGAAAAGATCCAAAGAGGAATTTGGAAAAAACCCTCACAAAGCTTTATTCGGTATAGTTCAAGGAGGGTTATTTAAAGATCTAAGAAATGAGTCTCTAAAAAAATTAATCGACATAGAATTTGATGGATATGCTATTGGTGGATTAGCAGTTGGAGAAACTCAAGGTGAAATGTTTGATGTTTTGGATGGGATAAAAGATAATTTACCAATAGATAAACCAAGATATTTAATGGGTGTAGGAACTCCTTCCGATATATTAGGAGCAGTAAAGAGAGGTATAGATATGTTTGATTGTGTCCTTCCAACAAGATCCGGAAGAACTGGATTAGCCTTTACCTGGAATGGCAGAGTCCAAATTAGAAATTCTGAAAATAAATCAGACAATACACCTCTAGATAGTAATGTTACTAAGTTTGATTTAAATAAATACTCTAAAAATTACCTAAACCATCTTCATAATACTAATGAAATATTATCATCAATGATTTTAACATTAAATAATATAAATTTTTACCAAGAACTTATGTATGAAATTCGAAAAAATATTAAAATGGGAACTTTTGATCAATTTCACGACAAGTATATTAATATTTTGTAAATTTTTACCATTGCCAAATAAAAAAAAATCAATATAAGAATTTTCGTGTTGGGCCCTTAGCTCAGTTGGTAGAGCAATTCCCTTTTAAGGAATGGGTCGATGGTTCGAGTCCATCAGGGCTCACCAACACACTAAACAATCGGTGGGTACTTTAAAATAATCTCATTCATCCAATTATTGATTTGATCAATTCTTCTATCATTAGAGGGATGTGTGCTCATAAACTCAAGGGGTTCTTTACCTTTATTTGATTTTTTCATTCTTTCCCATATTTTGGTAGTTTCTCTAATATCAAAACCAGATAATGAAGAAAAAATTAATCCTAAATAATCAGCTTCACTTTCTTGTTTTCTCGTAAAAGGGTTCATTATTCCAATTTGAGATAAAATCCCAACTGTATTCATGCCAGTCGTTCTATTAATTTCAGATAATTTTCCTCCAGTAGCAATATCAATAATTCCAGTTGTGGTATTCAATAGTCTTGTCCTACTAGCTCTTTCAACAGAATGTTTTGCAACAGCATGAGCTACTTCATGACCCATAACGGCTGCTAAACCATTATTGTTTTTAGTTATATCCAGCATTCCTGTATAAAATGCAATCTTTCCACCTGGCATGCACCAAGCATTTTTAATTTTTTTATTATCAATTAGAATATATTCCCATTCGAAATTTGCAGTTGGGTCTTCCATATCGTTTCTATAAAAATATTCTGATATTGATTTTTCTATTTTAGATCCAATTTCAATAATATTGTTTAAACTTTCTTTATCTTTGCTTAATTTAGCTTTCTTCTTAACTTGTTCATATGCTCTAGCAGCATGAGCATTTAGCTTTGATTCTGATATTAATTTAAGTTGTTTTCTTTCCGTTATTGGTGCAGTTGTACAGGAATGCAAACCTGCAGAAAGGCAGCCACAACCCATTAAATATATAAAATTTCTTCTATTCACTTTTCTTAATATTTATATTACATGTAATTTATAATCAATTAAAGATATGTCGAAACTAAAAAGAAAAAAAATCTCACTTGTAGCAAGACTAAGAAATTATTTTATAACAGGAATTGTAGTTTTAGTCCCAATTGGAATTACATTATATCTCACAACATTTTTCATATCAATTTCATCAAAACTAATTCCACAAGGAATAAATCCAAATAGCTATTTACCTTTTGCGATACCAGGTTTAGAAATCTTACTTTCAGTAATTTTTATTACTCTTGTAGGTAGTTTGTCACTCTCTTTTATTGGTAAAAAGATTTTACAACTGTTTAATGATTTATTAAAAAAAATTCCAATTTTAAGGACCATTTATTCAGCTATTGGACAAATGACAGAAACATTTGCTCCTAAAAAAGGATCAAAAAAAAGTGTTGTTCTAATTCAGTATCCACGAAAAGGTACTTGGGCAGTTGGTTTTGCTACAAAAGAAAATAAAGGTGAAATTTCAAAAAAAACTAACACAGAATTAGTAAACGTTTTTATTCCTACAACGCCAAATCCAACTAGTGGTTTTCTGTTAATGTTTCCTAAAAGTGAAATTGTATATCTAGATATGACATTTGAAGAAGCATCAAAATTTATTGTTTCAGCAGGGACATCAGATACTAAAACTAAATAGTCTCATTAATTACAGCAACCTTATCGTAAAGTTTGATAAGTTTATTAAAATTATTAATTTTAATGTTATTTTTTTCAATTTTTTTAATCTCTTTTTCTGCAATATTGAAAAGATCTTCATGTTGAATAGGGTCAGCTAGGTTGTATTTTTTTAATCCGCTTTGCTTAAATCCTAATATATCACCATATCCTCTAATTTTTAAGTCTTCTTCAGCAATTTTAAAACCATCATTAGTATTTTTGAGAATTGTTATTCTCTTACGAGCATTTTCACTTAGACCTGCTTTAAACATTAATATACACGATGACTCTCTGTTACCTCTGCCAACTCGCCCTCTCAATTGATGTAGCTGAGATAAACCATATTTATTCGAATTTTCAATGACGATTACATTCGCATTTGGAAAATCGATTCCAACCTCTATTACTGTTGTTGAAACTAATATATCTATTTCTCTGTCATTAAACTTATTTAATACTTTGTCCTTTTCTTCCTTACTCATTGCTCCATGAACAATATCAACTCTATCTTTAAAAATTTTACTTAAATTTTTATATTTTTCTGTAGCCGATTGATGGTCAATCTTTTTTGATTCTTTGATTAGTGGACAAACCCAGAATACTTGATTTCTTTTTAATATTTCACTTTTAATAAAATTAATGACTTCATTAATTTTAGTCTCATTTTTACTATAGGTTTTAATTGGTTTTCTATTTTTTGGTTTAGATTTTATTAAAGAAATATCCATATCTCCATAAATAGTCATCATCATAGTTCTTGGTATCGGAGTTGCAGACATAACTAGTACATCGCAATCTTTACCTCCTTTATCTGATAGTTTTTTTCTTTGATTAACACCAAATTTATGTTGTTCATCAATAATAATTAAACCTAAATTAAAGTAACTAATTCTTTCTTGAAAAAGAGAATGTGTCCCAATTAAAATATCAATTTTATTATTTAAGAGATCATTTAAAATATTTTTTCTTTTTTTATATTCAGTTTTACCAGTTAATATTTCAGGATTACAAAAGGTATTAAAATTTTCTAATATAAAATTATAATGTTGAATTGCTAATATTTCAGTTGGAGCCATTATTGCAACTTGATAGCCTGCTTTTATTGCATTTAATGCGGCTATTACAGACACTATTGTTTTTCCAGATCCTACATCTCCTTGTAATAATCTAAACATTTTTTGTTTTGACTCCATATCTTTATTTATATTTTTTAATGAAGTTATTTGATCTGTCGTAAGTTTAAATTTTAAACTGCTAATTATTTTATTTTGATACTTAAAGTCTAAAATTTTATTTTTTTTTTTTATTTTTTTAATTTTATTTCTAATATCAGATGAAAGCAAAAAATTTGCAAATATCTCATCAAAAACAAGTCTTTTAAAATATTTTGTATTTCTAATTTTTGTAATTTCCTCACTATGAATTTTGATAATACATTCCTTCCAAGATACATTATCAAATAAACTCGATACTTCTTTTGGCAACCATTCTTCTAAATCGGGTAAATTTTGAAAAACACTATTTATTACTTGATTATATTTATTTAATGTTAACCCATCAGAAATACTATATCTACTATCTTCATTTATAATATTTAAATTATTAGTTTTTTTTGCTGTCGGATTTACAAATTGAAATTTATTTCTAAAGTTGTTTGCCTTTCCATGTATTATTATTTCTTCATTTAAAGGTAATAATTTTTTTATATATCCCTCATAACTATTAAAAAAAATACAGTCTAATTTTACTCCATTTTTTTCACATAATACTTTATTAGGTAAGTTTCTAATTCGTGGAAAATTATATTTAATTGGTATTACTTTAATATTGTAATTTTTTCCTACTTGTAAATCATCAATCTCTGTATCTTCTGCAGTTTCAATTCTTGATATGGGCAAATGCCACAATAGGTCAAAAATTGTAAAAATTTTTTTTTTGTTGAATGAACTTAATGTTTTTTTACCAACACCTTTAATTTTATTGATGGGTGACAATAAATATTCAAAATTACTCATTAAATATATATATATAATTATAAACAATGAATCCAAACAAACAAAATTTAATTAATAAAATTATTTATAGATCTCAATATCGGGGTACAAAAGAAATGGATATATTTGTCAGTGGATTTGTTAAATCTATTATTAATTCATTATCATTTGATGATTTATTAGATCTAGATAAACTTGTTAATATGAATGATGAAGATATTATTAAAATTTCAAAGAATGAAATGATATTTAAAAATAATAAAATATTAAAACTGTTGATTGATTTTAAATGAATGGCGGAGAGACTGGGATTCGAACCCAGGAAAGAGTTGCCCCTTTGTCGGTTTTCAAGACCGATGCTTTCAACCGCTCAGCCATCTCTCCGTGTGCAAGGTTTTATTATCATTAATATATATTTCAACAATAAAATGACTTAAGTATTAAGTCAAAATATTCAGATATTTTAAAAATGAACAAAAAAAATTTTAATAAAGGAGTTTTACTTACATCCTTTGGTTCTTTTTGGTGGGGCTTTTTTGGTGTTATTTACTTCAAATATATTTCTTTTGCAGGACATTTAGAAGTATTAATTCATAGAAGTGTTTGGACAGCATTTTTATTATTAGCGACTACTTTTTTATTTTCTAAATGGAATATTTTAAAAAAAATTCTTAATGATAAAAAGAAATTATTTATTCTATTTATTTCTGGTTTTTTAATTTTTGTAAATTGGGGCGTATGGATTTATGCTGTTAGTGTAGATAAAATAATTGATGCAAGTTTTGGCTATTTTATCATGCCAATCATAAGCGTTTTTCTAGGTAATTTTTTTTTTAATGAACCTATTACAAAAAAAGGAAAAATTTCGATTTTTTTAGTAATTATTTCTGTTAGCTACTTATTGATAATAGATTTTAATTCAATTCCATGGGTAGGTTTAATTGTAGCGTTAAGCTGGAGTTTTTATAATCTATTTAGAAAAAAAATTAACGTAGAAACTGATATTGGACTTCTTATTGAAAGTTTGTATATACTTCCCTTTGTATTAGTTGCATTTTATTTTATAAGTATAAACAATTACAATGATTTCAGTTTATCAAATCCCTCTTTGATGCCATTATTAATGTTGGCAGGACCAATGACGGTGATTCCTCTTTTTTTGTATGTAAGAGGTGTTGAATTGGCAGGACTAGGGCCTGCAGGAATGATTTTTTATATTACTCCTACTTTACAATTTATTCTTGGCTTTTTCATTTATAATGAGGAATTTAATATAAATCAGTTAGTTAGTTTT
Organism: uncultured Pelagibacteraceae bacterium; assembly: GCA_902567045.1. Classification (GTDB taxonomy): domain Bacteria; phylum Pseudomonadota; class Alphaproteobacteria; order Pelagibacterales; family Pelagibacteraceae; genus Pelagibacter. The sequence goes on along the minus strand of CACFLJ010000004.1, from coordinate 46,357 downwards.
ATTTTAATATGGATTGCTGTATTTATATATTTGAAAGATATTTATGAAAAAAATTAAAATTTATGTTTTTTTTCTTTTGATTTCAATAAATTTTAATGTCTATGCAAATGACTCTGAATTTAATGAATGGAAAAAAAATTTTAAATTAATTGCTTTAGAAAAAGGTGTAAGTTTAAAAACTATTGAAAGTACTATTGATAAATCTATTTTTTTAAAAAATGTCATAAAATATGATAGATACCAACCAGAATTCTATGAAGATACCAAAACATATATTTCTAAAAGAGCAAATATTAAAAAAGTAAATTCTGGTTTAAAAATTTACAAAATTAACAAAACCAAAATTGATAAAATCACTCAAGAATTTTCTGTTGATAGGGATTTACTTTTATCACTTATGGGTATCGAAACAAATTTTGGTAATTATTTAGGCAAAATGGATATAGTATCATCATTAGCAACTCTAAGTTATGACAAAAGAAGAAGTGAATTCTTCACATCAGAACTACTCACACTTTTAATTTTATTTGATAAAGGAATTATAAATCCAAATAATTATTTAGGGTCATGGGCAGGAGCTTTTGGTAATTTTCAATTCATGCCTTCAACAATTAAAAATTATGCAATTGATTACAATGAAGATGAAATTATAAATTTGAAGAATATTGAAGATTCATTTGCTTCTGCTGCAAATTACTTAAATAATATGGGATGGGATAATAAAACACCATGTTTTTACAAAGTTGAACTTATTAATGAAACACCCCATAAATATTTAAATACATCTGCAAAACAAATTAAGCATAAAAATAAAATTTCCTATTTAAAAAGATATATCAAAAACAGTGAAAATCTTAATGATCTTGATAATTTGAAAGCTGCAATTGTGACACCTGATTATGATATTATTCCTGAAGCACAAAAATTAACTCCAGCTTATTTAGTATTTGATAATTATGAATTAATCTTAAAGTGGAATAGATCCTTAAGATTTGCATTAGCAGTATGCACATTGAAAAACAAATTTAAAAATGCACTTTAAATATATTTTATATCTTTTATTTTTAACTTTATTTGCATGTGAGCATCATTCAAAAAATATAAATATTAAAAATAAACCTGAAGAAAAAAAAATAGTTATTCAAAAAGATAAAATTAAAGTGTCATCAGATAAAAATGAAAAGAAAGAAATAATTAACATTGTTTATTCGAACAAAGGTTTTGCAATGATATATGATGAAGGTGTAGATAAATCTTTGAAAATTAATTTAGATAATACATCACTAAACATAATAAGTCCTAACTTACCTAACGGTACACCTGTTAGAATAACAAATATAATTAATGGAAAATCTTTAATGACTATTGTTAAAAACAAAACTAATTTACCTGTTTTTTATAATTCGGTAATAACAAAGAGAATTGTTAGTGAATTATCAATAAATCCTAATGAACCTTATGTGTATATTGAAACTATAAATTCTAACAATTTATATGTTGCAAATGATGTAAAAACATTTGATGAAGAGAAAGAAGTTGCTAATAAAGCTCCGGTAGACGATATAATGGTGCAGAGCATTAGTCTTGAAACTGAAATTAAAGAATCTAAGACTGATAATTTTGTAACAAATTTTAATTATATAATTAAGTTTGCAGATTTTTATTTTGAAGATTCTGCTATTATGTTAAAAAATAGGTTATTTGAAGAGTATAAAATCGAGAATATCTTAATCAAAAAGTTGTCACAAAATAATTTTAGAGTTTATAAAGGTCCTTATAAAGATTTTGAAAAATTAAAGAAAGGATTTCATAATATCGAAAATCTTGATTTTGATAGTATTGAAATAATCAAACTATGAGAATAAAAAATTTATCGTTAATTTTAATATTTTTATCTTTTTTGATAAAACCAGTTTCTGCTAATTTTGATGTAAATGCAAGAACAGCTATTGTACAAGATTATTTATCTGGAAAAATATTGTATGAAAAGGATGCCGACCGACAAATATTTCCTGCGTCAATGACAAAAATTATGACTTCTATTATAGCTTTTGATTTACTCAAAAGTGGTGAGCTATCTTTAGATGATAAGTTTTTAGTATCTGAGAATGCATGGAGACTGTCCCAAGCAGGATATTCATCTATGTTTATTATGGTTGGAGATGAAATAACCGTAGAAAATTTATTAAGAGGTATTATTGTTTCATCAGGCAATGATGCCTGTATTGCCCTTGCAGAAGGTATTGCAGGAACTGAAGAAGAGTTCGCTATTATGATGACTGAAAAGGCAAAAGAAATAGGTATGGAAAATACTAATTTTTCAAATTCATCAGGAATAAATGCTCCAGATAATTTATCAACAGTTAGAGATATATTAATCATGTCTAATTACTTGATAAAAAATTACCCTAATTATTATGAATATTACAAAGAAACTGAATTTACTTGGGATAGAACAGGCGGAGATCCAATTAAACAAGGTAATAGAAACCCTTTGCTTTATAAAAATATAGGAGTGGATGGAATAAAGACAGGATATCTTGCGTATGAAAAATATTCACTTGCCTCAACAATTAAAAGAAATGATAGGAGAATAATTGCTGTTGGAAGTGGTTTTGTTTCAAAAAATGGAAGATCAAAAGAGTCACTTAAACTACTAACTTACGGTTTAACAAATTTTGACACAATCAATATTGCAAAAAAAGATGAGATATTTGATGAATTAGACGTATGGCAAGGAACTAAAAAAACAATTAAATCGTATATAAGTGAGGATGTTTATCAAACAATTCCAAAAGCTAAAAAAAAATATCTAAAAGTATCAGTCAATTATCAAGGGCCATTAAAAGCTCCAATATTAAAAAATGACATAATAGGCAAAGTTAAAATATCATATAAAGATGAGCAAATAGGTGAGTACGATCTATTAGCATTTGAAGATGTAAAAAGACAAAATATTTTCTCTAGGTTTATTTCATCAATAAATTTCCTAATCTGGGGTGATGTCTAAATATCCTATTATAGTTTTTGAAGGTATAGAGGCCTCTGGTAAATCAACTAGCTTAAAAAAAATAATTAAATATTTAAAAACAAACAAAATTAAGTATGTATCCTTTAGAGAACCAGGAGGTACAAATCTATCTGAAAAATTAAGATCTTTAATGTTAAATAAAAAATCAGAATTAAGTAATAAAACAGATTTATTTTTACTAATGGCTTCGAGATCAGAAAATATAGATAAAATTCTAAAAAAAAATTATAAAAAAAAAGTTATATTAATTGACAGATTTATAGACTCAACATTAGCTTATCAACATTATGGAATGAAACTAGATAAAGATGTAATTTTAAAAATGAATAATTTTTTATTAGGTAATTTACGACCAAACTTTACTTTCTTAAGTATTGTAAATAAAAAAAATATGCTGAAGAGACTAAAGTTAAGAAAAAATAAAAATAAGTACGATCATTTTGATTATAATTTTTATAATAAAGTTCAGAAAGGTTTTTTAGAAATCGCTAATAAAAACAAATCTAAATATCTTATTTTAGATAGCAATAAAGACAATTTAAAAATAATTGAAACTAAATTAATTAACAAAATTGAGAGAATTTTAAAGTAAGTGAGTGAGATAAGTAAAATGATTGGTCATAAATCTCTTTTTAATGACTATATTTATCTTGATCAAATACATAAACTTCCTAATAAAATTTTATTGAATGGACCAAAAGGTATTGGAAAAAAACTATTCGTAAATCATTTTTTAAATTATTTTTATTTAAAAGATAGCAAACTATCTTATAATTTAAAAAATTATGAATATAATTTGAGTAATGATATATCAAAACTTATATCCTCTAACTCACATCCTAATGTTCTTAAAATCTATAAAAAAAATGATAAAAAATTAATTGATATAGATCAAATCAGAGACATGATACAATTCACTAATCAAACCTCTTTTAATAATGATAGAAGGTTTATAATTATTGAAAATGTTAATTTATTGGGGATTAATTCTGCTAATGCTTTATTAAAATCAATTGAGGAACCTAATAGTAAAATATACTTTATTTTAATTAATAATGCAGAATTTAAAACTTTGGAAACTATTAAATCAAGATGTTTAGAGTTTAAATTAAGTCTACTAAACTCAGAAGTAATGGAGATTGTGAATTACCATTTCGGCGATAATATATATAACAACATTAATTTAGATTATATTAATAATTATAATTCTCCATCATTTTTAATATCATTAGTCAACTTTTTAGAAAGCAATGATTTGTCTATTAAAGAAACTTCTATAGAGGATTTATTAATCTATGTAATAAAAAATAAATCATATACATCAAACGAATTTATAAAAGAATATTTAAATTTATTTATTGAACTTTTTTTCTATAAAAATATAAATACCTCTAAGAAAATTTCATTTAAAATAAAAAAATATTTTTACCTAAAACTTTCTTTTGTTAAAAAATATAATTTAGATTTTGAGTCATTTTTTCTAGAATTTAATGATAAATTATTAAGTGAATAAAAATTACTACATTACAACACCTATTTATTATCCATCTGCGAAACCGCATATGGGTCATGCTTATTCAAGTATTATTGCTGATTTTTTTGCAAGATTAAAAAGAATACAGGGTTTTAATGTTTATTTTTTGACTGGTACAGATGAGCATGGACAAAAAATACAACGAGCTGCAGAAGAAAAAAAAATGGATCCTTTATTATTTTGCAACGAAATTAGCAAAACCTTTAGAGATTTATCTGAGACATTAAACTTATCTAATAATGATTTCATAAGGACTACAGAATCAAGACATGCTAAATCTGTTGAAAATCTCTGGAATATTTTAGAAAATAAAAATGAGATTTACTTATCTAAGTACTCTGGTTGGTATTCAGTATCAGATGAAGCATTTTATGCAGAGAGTGAGATTGAAGACTTGGATGGTATAAAAAAATCAATTAGTTCAGGTTCAAAAGTGGAGTGGGTAGAAGAAGAGTCTTATTTTTTTAAATTATCAAAGTGGCAAGATAAATTGCTAGAGTTTTATAACAAGAATTCAGATTTTATACTACCTGAAGCAAGAAAAAATGAAGTTATTAGTTTTGTTAAATCAGGATTAAAAGATTTATCTGTTAGTAGGAAATCTTTTAATTGGGGCATAAAAGTTCCATCTAATAAAGACCATGTTATTTATGTTTGGTTGGATGCTTTAACAAATTATCTAAGTGCTTTAAATTATCCAAATGAAACTGATGATTTGTACAAATCCTTTTGGCCTGCTGATCTACATCTAATCGGAAAAGATATATTAAGATTCCATGCTATTTATTGGCCAGCTTTCTTATTGGCTGCAAATATAGAACCTCCAAAAAGAGTTTTTGGCCATGGATGGATTCTTTCCGGGGATGAAAAAATGTCTAAATCTAAAGGTAACATTTTAGACCCGCTTGAGATTATAGATAATTATGGATTAGATCCCTTAAGATATTATTTAATTAAAGAGGTTTCTTTTGGTAATGATGGAAATATCTCTCAAGATAAACTAGAGTCTTGTATTAACAGTGATTTAGCTAATAATTATGGAAATTTGTGTCAAAGAGTTTTAGCGTTTTGTGAAAAGAATACTAACTTAGAGGTTCCCGCCATAGACGATCTAACAGAGAATGATAAAATTATTTTAAATAAATACTCTAAATATTATGATAATTTAGTAAGCTATTCAGATAATCAAGATGTTAATTCATATATTAATTTTATTGTTGAACAGCTATTTTCTGCAAATAAATATTTCAATGACCAAGAACCTTGGAAAAAAAAGAATGATAAATTAAGGATGAATACTATTATTTATGTTGCTTTGGAATTAATAAGAAAAGTAACTATACTACTTTATCCTATTATACCATCATCATCTCTAAAAGTTTTAGGTGTATTTGGCATAAATGAGGAAAAAATTAATTTTGAATCAATTAAAGAAAATAATTATCTAAATAAAGGTCTTAAACTGAATAAATTAGATATCTTGTTTAAAAAAATTGAAAAAAATGATTGATTCACACTGTCACCTAGATCACGAACCTTTAGTACAAAATATTGAAGATGTTTTATCAAGATGCAAAAAGGAAGGAATTAATAAAGTGTTAACAATTTCTACAACATTAAGAAGTTTCCCAAAAATTTTGGATATTGTTGATAAAAATGAAATGATATTTGGAACTTTTGGTATTCATCCTCACGAAACAAACACAGATCAAATTTCAAAAGACGAAATAATCAGTAAAATCAAATTAAATAGTAAAATTATTGGAGTGGGTGAGACAGGTTTGGACTTTTATTACAACAATAGTGATAAAGATAAACAAATCACAAGTTTCAAAAATCATATTGATGCTGCATTAGAGTTAAACTTCCCTTTAATTGTTCATTCCAGAAATGCTGAAGACGAAACTTATGAAATATTAAAAAGTTCAGACAAGAATTTAAAAATACTGATGCATTGTTTCACAGGCTCGCTTCCATTTGCTTTAAAATTAATGGAGCTTAATTCTTATTTTTCAGCAAGCGGCATTATTACTTTTAAAAATAGCAATAACCTTCAAAATACGTTTAAACAGTTACCCTTAGAAAGGTTGCTAATTGAAACAGACAGTCCCTTTTTAGCGCCCGAGCCAATGAGAGGTAAGAAAAATGAACCATCTTTTGTGCGCTATACTTTAAAAAAACTCTCAGAACTAAAAAATATCACTCCTAATGAGCTTGATAAAATAACAACAGAAAATTTTAATAGATTATTTTTTAACCTATGAGCTTAAAATTTACTATTTTAGGATGTGGTAGTTCCCTAGGTATACCTAGAATTGATGGTTATTATGGAAAATGTGATGCCAATAATAAGAAAAATGTACGTTCAAGATGTTCAGCTTTAATAAGATCTAAAAATTTAAACATACTAATTGATACTTCTCCAGATTTAAAATCTCAATTGCTAGCAAATAAAGTTAAAAATATTGATAAAGTTTTTTATACACACGCCCATGCAGATCAAACACATGGAATTAATGAATTAAGAGTGTTTTCATTAAAAAATAGAAAAAAAATACCTATTTATGCCGACCTAATAACAAAAAAAAGTCTTACAAATACCTTTGCTTATTGTTTTAAAGATTACAAAAATTATCCGTCAATACTTGAAGCAAAAACTTTAAAGAACAAACACATATTAAATGATATTAATAGTAAAATTATTATTAAGTCATTAAAAGTTCATCATGGTTCAATAAAAAGTATCTGTTATATTATTAATGATAAATGTGCATATGCACCTGATGTCAACTTTATAGAAAGTAAAGATTTAAGATATTTAAAAAATTTAAAATATTTTATTGTTGATTGTTTGAGATACAATTTTCATCCAACACATTTTAATTTAGATGATGTTCTAAAATTAATTAGAAAACTTAAACCTAAGAAAGCAATTCTTACAAATCTAAGCAATGAAATTGATTATAATGAAATAAAAAAAAAATTACCCAAAAATGTAATTCCTGCACACGATGGACTAACAGTATTAATCTAATAAACTTTCAATTTTTTTCGTAATTTTTTTTGACGTTGGGTTTGTTAAAGATGCATAAGTATCTTCAATAGTGCCCTTTTTATTTATTAAAATTTTATAAAAATTCCATTTTGGTACAGCAGATTTACCGTGGTTTTCTTTGGCCCATTTATAAATTTCATGGGCATTATCACCTTTAACATCTGTGATTTCTGTAATTGGAAAATTAATACTAAAATTTACTTCACAAAATTCTTTAACTTCGTCATTATTTTTTTTTTCCTGATTAAAAGAATTAGACGGTACGCCAAGTACAATTAATCCTTTATCTTTATACTTTTCCCATAACTTTTGCATATCGGCATATTGTTTAGTAAATCCACAATAACTAGCTGTATTCACAACTAACACAGGTTTACCTCTGTAGTCATTTAGATCTATTATATCACCTGAAATACTATTTATTTTAAAGTCATAAAATATTTCTTCATAATTTGCATTCGATGAACTTTTAAAAAAAAACATAGTTATTGTTACTCCAATTATTAGTAAATTTTTCATTATTTTAATTATTTATTTGGTGTAAGTAGTATTAAAAAGTAACCAAATAAAGTGGATAATAATGACCCAGTCAAAACTCCAATTTTTACACCATCCATGTACTGCATACTTTCAGCAAATGCTAAATTTCCGACAAATAAACTCATAGTGAAACCAATTCCAGTTAATACACCGACACCATAAAAATTATACCAGCTAGTATTGCTTGGCATTTGGGCAATTTTTAATTTAATTGATATGAATGAAAAAACAAAAACTCCCAATTGTTTTCCAACAAATAAACCTAAAACTATTCCTAGTGGAACTTTATCTAATAGTGACGAAAAAGATAAACCTTCTAAAGATACACCTGCATTTGCAAAGGCAAAAATTGGCATTATTCCAAATGCAACATAAGGACTTATTGCATGTTCTACTTTAATTAAAAGTGAAAAATCTTTATCTTTTTTTCTATGAGGTATTGTCATTGCAAGTAATACACCAGCGATAGTTGCATGAATTCCTGAGTTATGGGTAAAATCCCATAAGAAAATTCCCACTATTAGATAGGGTAGAAATTTTTTTACATTAAATTTATTTATAACTAATAGAATAATAAATGCTAACAACATCAGAGATAAATATTTAATGCTTAAATCACCAGAATAAAATAAAGCAATAATTACTATTGCTCCTAAATCATCTATAATTGCTAAAGCTGTTAGAAATACTTTTAGTGAAAGAGGGACTCTCTTACCCAATAACGATAATACACCTAATGAAAAGGCTATATCTGTGGCTGATGGTATTGCCCAACCTTTTAATGTTTCTCCATCTCCCAAGTTTATAAACACATATATTAATGCAGGAACCACCATTCCACCAACTGCAGCAATAATAGGAAGTAAAGCTTGTTTAATATTAGATAGCTCTCCTTGCAAAAATTCTCTTTTAATTTCAAGTGTTACAAAAAAGAAAAAGATTGCCATTAACGCATCATTTATCCAATGCAAAACAGAAAGCTTAAGACCAAAATTATTTATGCCAATAAATAAATATCTCTCTAATGTTGAAAAATATAAAATGGATAATTCAGAATTACTTATAAATAATGCAATTACAGCTGCAAAAAGAAGTACTATTCCACTCGCAGCCTCAAGTTTAAAAAATGATGTAAAACCTTTTGTAATTTTTTGGATCATATTTACTTAGCAAGGTCTTTTATAAAAAGTTTAAAATCTAAAAGGGTTTCATAAAAGCTATCAAGAAAGGGTGTTATAGTTGGAAATACACTATTTAAATAAGACTTAAATGTATCTAATAAAAATATAAGACCTAATAAAGAAATAATTACTACAATAAAATAAACTAACACCGTCTTTATTTTTCCTTGTTTTTCATCATTTTCTTTTTCCTCTTTTAAATTATATTCTTCCTCCTCATCATCTGTGTTCTCTTCAGATAACACTTCTTCATTTGTAGTTTTAAAATTCTCCTCATTTATTACCTCATCAGATTGAAGTTCATTTTTAATAACATTTTCATTAATTTTATCATCTAATTCTTCATCATTTTTGGTTTCAATAATAGGTGTATAATGCCAAATTTTGCTACAGCTCCCACATTTTAACAATCTGCCTTCTTTAGGTATTAGACTGCTATCTACATTAAATTTTTTTTCTCCACATTCACAATTAATGATCATAAATCTTCTTATATAGTATAAATGTTTAAAATTCCTTTTAAAATGTGTTTTTATACTTTGAATTTTTTTTTATCTACTGTATTAGTACTGCAATCGGGGCGTAGCGCAGCCTGGTAGCGCATCTGGTTTGGGACCAGAGGGTCGCAGGTTCAAATCCTGCCGCCCCGACCATTATTTATGAAAAAAGCAAAAATCTACAAACCTTCAAAAACAGCAATGCAATCAGGTTTAAAAAAGTTTGATAAATGGATTATTGAATTCATTACAGAGGATCCAGGCAAAAATCCTCTTATGGGTTGGGAAAGCTCCTCAGATACTTATTCAGAATTAAACTTAGAATTTAAATCAAAAGACTTAGCTATAGAGTATGCTAAAAAAAATAATATTATTTTTGAAGTTATTGAACCACAAAAAAGAAAAATAACAAAAAAATCTTATGCAGATAATTTTATAAAATAATGTTTAGATTTTTTACTATAAAAAAGTGGTATCTATGGTCTTGGATAGGGTCACTTATTATTTTATCATCACTTTGGGTACAGGTAAAAATAGATGTTAAAATTAATGAGTGGTTTGGTGAATTTTATGACATGATCCAAAAAGCACTTGGTAAACCAAATGCTATTACTATCGAAGAATATTGGGCTAGTCTGTTTTCGTTTATCGTGCTCGCTGCGATGTATGTAGGAGTAGCTGTCATTGTTAGCTACTTTACATCTCATTATTTATTTAGATGGAGAACCGCTATGGTTGAATATTATCATAGCGTATATGAAAAGGCTCGCAAAATTGAGGGAGCATCTCAAAGGGTTCAGGAGGACACAATTAAATTTTCAAGAATAATGGAGTCTCTAGGAACCAGTCTAATTGAAGCAATAATGATATTAGTAGAATTCATGCCTATATTATTTGGCTTAAGTATAGGTATTCCAATATTTTTTTTTGGTGATTGGGAATATGGTTTAATAGTAGGTGCACTTCTATGGTCTATAGGTGGAACAATATTTTTGGTTATTTTAGGTTTAATTTTAAGATTAGTAGGTGTCGAATATGACCTACAAAAAAAAGAGGCAGCATATAGGAAAATTTTAGTTATAGCTGAAGATGATGGCACTGTAAGACCAAAATCAATTGAGGAATTATTTGATGATGTTAGAAGTATTCATTTTCTAAGTTACATAAGATACCTTTATTTTAATATTGGCAGAATAGCTTATTTGCAGGCTAATGTTTTGTCCGCTTATGTTTTTCTTGCACCTGCAATAGTAGCTGGAGCAGTTACACTAGGTGTTATGCAACAAATCATTAGAGCCTTTGGACGTGTAGAAGGATCTATGCAGTATATCCTCAAAGCTTGGCCCACAATTATAGAATTAGCAAGTGTTTATAAAAGATTAAGAGAATTTGAGTATAAATTAAAAATTGAAAATTCTGAAAGTGAGATCAAAACATAATTAATGAAATTATCAGAAGAATTATTAAACAATCTTATTGAAATAACCTCAAACTCAGCAATAGCTTGCTATCCATACATAGGTAAAAACGAAAAAATATTAGCAGATAAAGCTGCTACTGATGTAATGAGACATCAATTAAATAAATTAAATATAAATGGCAAAGTTGTAATAGGCGAGGGAGAGCTCGATGAAGCTCCTATGCTATATATAGGTGAAATACTTGGCAATGGTAATGGACCTGAAATAGATATAGCTGTAGATCCTGTTGAGGGTACAAATTTTGTTGCAAAAAATCTACCTGGTTCAATGTCAGTATTAGCAGTTGCAGAAAAGGGTAATTTACTTAACGCACCAGAAACATACATGGATAAAATAGCTACTGGCAATCATATTCCAAAAGGATCTTTAGATATTGATTTTACAGTTGAAAAAAATATTAATATTTACTCAGAAATTACTAAAAAAAATAATTCAGAAATTACAGTATGCATTCTTAAAAGACCAAGGCATGAAGAAATTATAAGTGAGTTAAAAAGATTAAATGTAAATATAAAATTTATAACTGATGGTGATGTTTCTGGTGCTTTACTTGTTTCAGATAAAAAATTTAATGTAGATATTTTTATGGGTATTGGTGGAGGTCCAGAAGGTGTTATAGCAGCTGCAGCCTTAAATACATTAAATTGTAATTTTCAAGGAAGATTCTTATTTAAATCAACAGAAGACAAAAGTAGAGCTAATAAAATGGGCATCAAAGATTTTAACAAAAAATATGAAATCAACGAAATAATCAAGGGTGAAAGTATTTTTTGTGCAACAGGCATTACATCTGGAGATTTAATGAATGGCGTAATAAAGAAAAATGATAAGTACGTTACTGAGACAATTATCACTCATAATAAATCTGAATTAAAGCTAATAAAAAAAGTCGCTTCACTTACTTGATTATTTTTAAAAATTACAATAAAAGATCCTCCACTGGTCCCTTCGTCTATCGGTTAGGACACATGGTTTTCATCCATGAAAGAGGGGTTCGATTCCCCTAGGGACCGCCAGAAATTATCTTTGTCTTGTATTATTTATTTTATTTCGAAGTGTGGATAGAATATCATAAATCTTATTATCATTTTTAAATTTTTTATTAGTCACTTTTTCAGCTATTTTTATATCATTCATATCCTCAAGTTTTAAAAATTTTTTACTTGAAACTAATCCCATTGAATTAAATTCAAGTATAAAAATATTATTTTTTGAAATCTTTTTTTTACCTAATTTATATATTGATTGATTTGTTTTTTTTCTTTCAATATATAGCCAAATATCATTGAAGTTACTTACAGAAGATGGCGGACCAATTAATTTCTTAACATCATTTTTGTTAGTCTTGTTTATAACAATTTTATTAGTTTTAGTTTCTAAAAATCTGAAGCCATGTGTATTAGAAACATTATTTAAAGAACAATTAATTGTAAAAAAAAATAAAATGATTAAAGATATATTCTTCATATGAAAAACAACTATTTAAATATTTACAATAATTTAATAAAATTAACTAGAAATAAAAATCTCTACTACAACTTGAAAAATAATGATACATTTTCAGATAGATTAGTAATTTTATTGTTACATTTTAGTTTTTTTTTGAAAATATATAAAAATTCACTATCAAAAGAGGAAGCTCAAGATCTATTTGATTTTATTGTTAGGCAAATTGAATTATCCATTAGAGAAATTGGTTATGGAGATGTATCTGTAAATAAAAAAATGAAGGATTATGTAAATTTATTTTACTCAATATTGGAAAAAATTGAAAATTGGGATATCTTTGATGCATCTAAAAAAACTAAACTACTTGGAAATTTAATGAATATTAAAGATGATAATGATTTATTTATTGAATATTTTGATAAATATAGTCATTTTCTAGCAAATAACTCTTTAAAAAACTTTACAAAAGATATAATAGAATTTAAATTTTAATTATGGCTGTACCAAAACGTAAAACAACTAAATCAAGAGCTGGCAAAAGACGATCTCATATCAGAGTTTCCTCAAAAAATATTATAGAGGATAAGAAATCTGGTGAATACAGATTGTCTCATCATTTAGATTTAAAAACTGGCTTTTATAAAGGTAGACAAGTTTTAGATCCCAAAGAATAGTTATTATGATTAACCCAATAGTTATTGCCATTGATGCGATGGGTGGCGATAACTCACCGACTAAAGTAATTGAAGGTGTAAGTATACACTTAAGAAATTCTGTAAATGTAAACTATAAAATTTTTGGAAAAGAAGATTTAATTAATCCACTTTTAAAAAAATACAGTATACCAAATGAGAGGTTTAACTTAATTCATACTGACAAAGTTGTAGAAGGCGAAGACTCAGCTTTGACCGCAGCCAAAAGAGGGAAAAACACAAGTTTATGGTTAGCAGTAGAATCTTTAAAGAATGACGAAGCTCATGCGATGGTCTCAGCTGGTAATACTGGTGCACTATTTTTAATATCAAAACTAAATTTAAAAATGATAGAAAACATTGATAAGCCAGCTTTATCTGCTTTATGGCCAAGCAAGAAGGGAATGAATGTTGTATTAGACTTGGGTGCTAATATCGAATGCAATTCGAAAAATTTAATCGATTTCTCAATAATGGGCTCTGCTTTACATAAAGCATTATTTGATAACGAAAAACCATGTGTCGCATTACTTAATATTGGATCTGAAGAATTAAAAGGAAATGCAATGATAAAAAGCACTTATCAAATTTTATCTGAAAAAAAATATAATCTATTTGATTTCAAGGGATATATTGAAGGAAACCATATTATGGATGGAGATGTAAATGTAATTGTTGCAGATGGATTTACAGGAAATATTGCTCTTAAAACAGCAGAAGGTACCTCAAACTTTATAATTAGTGAATTAAAACAAGCATTAAGCAGTACAATTATAGGAAAATTTTCATCTTTCATTAACTATAATAATTTAAAGAAATTTAAAAATAAACTTGATCCAAGACTTTACAATGGAGCAATATTATTAGGGCTAAATAAACCTGTTATAAAGAGCCATGGATCTACCGACTCAGTTGGTTTTGCTAACTCATTGAAAGTATGCGAACAAACCATTAAAGGAAGATTAATAGAACAAATTACTGCAAATATTAATTAAGTGAAACGTATAAACTTAACAAAAAAAGATATTATAAATTCTATATATATGCAAATAGGGTTTTCAAAAAAAATAAGCGAGACTTTGCTTGAAGATATTTTTGAACTAATTATAAAAAATATCATAAAACATAAAAAAGTTAAAATCGCAAAATTTGGAACTTTTACATTAAGAAATAAAAAAGAAAGAGCTGGAAGAAATCCAAAAACTAAAGAACCTGCAATTATAGCTAGTAGAAATGTTATTCTTTTTAAAGCATCTAAAGAATTTAAAGAATATATAAACAAAAATGATTAGCACTAAGGAAGAAAGTAAATACAAAACGATTGGAGAAGTGGCTAAGATTTTAAATCTTATTAATCAAAAAAATGGCTTACCTTCTACTCACACTATTCGTTTTTGGGAAAAAGAATTCAAACAGATTAAGCCAAAGATTTTTACAGGAAATAGAAGGTATTATGATGAAAACTCAATTAATGTTTTAAAAAAAATCAAATTCTTATTAAAAGATCAAGGTATGACATTAAACGGTGTTAAAAAGGTTCTAAACTCTAATGATTCAGATATTGACGAATTATACAATACCTCTATAAAACAAAAAAAAATAATAAAATCAAAAATATTAAAAATTAAAGAATTAATAAATAAATTTAAAGATTAATATGGCAAAAAAAACACATATAAAAGTCAGACTAGTTCCTGAAGAAAAACCTGATAGTCCTTTTTTTTATTATGTCAAAAAGCCTGCTGGTGGAGAAAAAGCTAAAGTTAAATTAAAAGCTAAAAAATATAATCCAGCAACAAGAAAACATGAAGTTTTTGTAGAAAAAAAATTACCACCTCATAGTAAATAATTTACTTTTTTTTTTTAAAATTTCGTCTCTCAAAATCGATATAAGCGTAAATCATATTCCTCCAGATTTTGTTTGTAATTTTTGGATCAATTTTATGATTAATTGATTTTTTTTTAATGTTTTTTAATATTAATTTAATCCTTTTTTGATCAACAATTTGGTTTTTTTTTTCTTTGAGAGCAAGAACTCTTTTAACAAGGTTAGTTCTTTTTTTGATTATTTTTATTAATGAATCGTCTAATTTATCCAATTCTTTTCTAATTTTATTTAGTTTTTCTTTTTTTAATGGCGACATTTATATAATTGGATTATTTAAAAATTATTATATTTATCCGCATATGTATAGTGAAAATCTAAAGTTAAATAATCAAATATCAATATGGCTTATAAGTATGTTTTGGATTATCTCAGCAATGATTGTGGTTGGTGGTTTAACAAGATTAACTGATTCTGGTTTATCAATTACACAATGGCAATTGTTCTCTGGTTTTTTACCTCCGCTTAATAATGCTGAGTGGTTTATGTATTTTGATTTATATAAAGAGATACCTGAATTTAAATTACAAAATTATGATATGACCATGCAAGAATTCAAAGTTATCTTTTGGTGGGAGTGGGCTCACAGGTTTATGGGAAGGTTAATAGGCATAGCTTTTCTAATACCACTAATATATTTTACTTTTAAAATTAAATTTAAAGAATTAATAAATTTTTATTTCATCTTTGCCTTAATATGTTTTCAAGGATTTATAGGATGGTATATGGTTAGTAGTGGCTTAATTGATAGAGTAGATGTAAGTCATTTTAGGTTATCTGTGCATTTATTAGTAGCTTTTTTTATTTTATCTTTAATATTTTGGAATTACTTAAAAATTAAGGTTAAAAGCAACTTTCACAATACTATCAATATAATATATCCGTTAAGTTTTCTTTTCTTAGTATTTTTGCAAATTTCAATTGGCGCATTTGTTTCAGGAATGGATGCAGGTAAAATTTATAATTCTTGGCCGTTAATGGGAAATTCATTTTTTCCAAATGATAATAGTATTAGTAATTTATTTAAATTATCTGCTTTTAGTGATCCTTCCTTGGTGCAATTTATTCATAGAAAATTAGCTTATTTAATAGGATTATTTTATCTGTATTTATTGTTTTATATTTACAAAAACAAAAAAAGCGATTTATATAAATCTGTTAATATTTTAGGTTTTTTTATTATTTTACAGATTGTATTAGGAATATTTACTTTACTATATGGTGCAGAGATATTGATTGCATCTATGCACCAAATAAGTTCTATTTTTTTAGTTGCGTCTTGTATCTACTTTTTATTTATAAATACAAAATCTAACTTACAGCTTTCAAACTAGGCTTTCCAGAAGCTCCTAAAGCTTGATCTAGATCAGCTATAATATCGTCTGGATGTTCAATACCAATAGACAATCTTACATACCCTGGTGTTACACCAGCTGCTAAGAGTTCTTCCTCAGTTAATTGACTGTGAGTAGTAGTTGCAGGATGAATAGCCAAACTTCTTGCATCACCAATATTTGCTACATGGTAAAACATTTTTAATGACTCTATAAATTTTTTACCTGCTTCAACACCTCCTTTAACCTCGATACCAACAAGCGCTCCATTACCGCCCTTCATATATTTTTTAGATCTTTCACCTATCTCTCCTTTATGAAGAGTAGGGTATATAACTCTTTCTACATTCTTATGCTTTTGTAAAAAAGCTACTGCTTTTTCTGCATTAGAGCAATGTTGTTGCATTCTTAAAGGAACAGTTTCTAGGCCTTGAATTATTCCCCAAGCATTATCTGGTGCTAAAGGAGCTCCTAAGTCTCTTAAGAGACAAACTCTAGCTCTTACAGCAAATGAAACATTTGCTCCTGTTAACTGTGGTACGACTTCTCCCCATTTTGCTCCACCGTAACTAGCATCGGGTTCATTAAATAGTGGTTGTCTTTTTGGATCTTTTGTCCAGTCAAAATTACCACCATCAACGAGTGCTCCACCAATAACTGTACCGTGTCCTCCAATAAATTTAGTAAGTGAGTGAACTACTACAGCTGCGCCATGTTCTAGAGGTTTACAAATAATTGGTGCTGCAGTGTTGTCCATAATTAATGGAATATTATGCTTTCTTCCAATATCTGAAACTTCCTTAATTGGAAATACTCTTAGATATGGATTAGGTAAAGTTTCTGCATAAAAACATCTAGTTTTTTCATCAATTAATTTTTCAAAATTACTTGGATCAGATGGATCTGCATATCTACATTCAATGCCTAATTTTTTAAGTGTATGTGTGAATAGGTTAACAGTACCACCATATAAATCAGTTGAGCTAATAAAGTTATCACCTGATTGACATACATTCATTATAGCGAATGTAGATGCGGCTTGCCCTGAACCAACAGTTACTGCTGCAAGACCACCTTCAAGAGCTGCAACTCTTTTTTCAAGTACATCATTTGTAGGATTCATAATTCTTGTGTATATGTTTCCAAATTCTTTTAGTGCAAATAAATTTGCAGCGTGATCTGTATCATTAAATTGATAAGATGTTGTTCTATATAGTGGTACTGCTACTGCTGTTGTAGCTGGATCACTTCTGTAATCTCCACCATGTAATGCAATTGTTTCTGGATGTTTGTTTTTGCTCATTTTTTCCCTTCTGTTTAAAAATGTATTAAACTAAAATGAAAAAATACAATCAAGCTTAAATTTAACTTGATAATGGTGGGTAATTTGTGGTTACAAATTTCTTAAGCACAGTTAATACTCTATCTGCCTCTTCTAATAACATCATGTGACCACAGTTATCAATTATATCAACTTGACTACCTTCTATTAATGAAGCCAACTTCTTTCCTTCTTTAACAGGGCACATTTTATCATCTGTCGCTAAGATTGATAAAGTAGGGCATTTAATTTTTTTTGCAGCCTCGAAGCCATTTTTGTAATTATCACAAGCTCTAAAGTCTACTCCTAAAGTATTCTGAATTGTTCTAGATTTTGCAAGCATTGTTCCTGTGTTAATATGGTAAAGGCCAGGAACGGGATGACCACCAAAATGACCAGCTGGTCCATGAGCCCAATCCATCATTAAATCTACTGCCTTTGGATCATTATTTTCAGCTAATGAAAGTAACTCTGGGTTCATCGGTATAGCACCTGCTCCACCCATTAGGCTTAAGGTTTTAATTTTATCTGGGTATCTCGATGTGCATTCTACTGTAACTAAACAACCTTGTGAATGTCCAACCAAAGAAGCTTCTTTATGTCCGACTGCATCTATTACATCATTTACCCAATCAGCCATCTCTTCAATTGATTTAAGGCTTTCACCACTTGATAAACCATGTCCAGGCAAATCGACTGCTAAAGCGTTATAACCATGAAATGCGAAGTACCTTGTTTGAAGTACCCATGTCATATGGGTTAGACCACTACCATGAATAAATATTATCAATGGTTTTTTTTTATCAAATGGTCTACCACCAGTAGAGGCAAAAACCTCGCTATTATTTACTTTAAATTTCATTGATTTGATACAAGTCTTGGTTTTCTTGCTGCTCTAAAACCAATCTCGAAGTCATTTTTAATATCATCAATGTCTTCAATACCAACTGATAATCTAATCATATCATGAGATAATCCAGCAAACTTTAATGTAGCCTCATCCATTTGCGAATGAGTTCCTGAAGCAGGATGAATAACTAATGTTCTTGTATCACCAACGTTTGCTAAGTGGGATGCTAATTTTACATTATTTATAAATGCTACTCCTGCATCTTTTCCACCTTTTATTCCAAAAGCTATCATAGAACCTTTACCATTTGGAAGTAGCTTATTAGCAAGTTCGGCATCTGGATGATTAGGTGCACTTGGATGAGAAACCCATGCAACACTCTCATGATTAGATAAATATTTAACCATCTCTTCAGCATTTGAACAATGTTTTTTCATTCTTACAGATAAAGTTTCTATACCTTGTAATACATTCCATGCATTTTGTGGGCTCAAACATGGACCAAAATCTCTCATACCTTCAGCTCTAGCTTTCATAGTAAATGCTGTTGGGCCAAATTCTTCTGCAAAAGATAGGCCATGATATCCCTCATATGGTTTAGTCATTGTAGGGAATTTATCATTTTGCATCCAATCAAATTTTCCACCTTCTACTAATATCCCAGCCATAGAAGAACCATGACCAGCCATCCATTTTGTTAAAGAATGTACTACTATATCAGCACCATGTTCGAAAGGTTTACACAAATATGGAGTTTGATAGGTTGCATCAACCATTAAAGGAATTCCAGCATCATGAGCAATTTTTGCAATCTCAGGCATGTTCATTATTTCATTACCAGGATTACCAACGAGCTCACCAAAGATACCTTTGGTATTTTTTTGTATTGCTTTTTTAAAGCCTTCTGTATCTCTTGGTTTAACAAACGTACATTTAATTCCAAATTTAGGTAATGTTAATCTAAATAAATTAACAGTCCCTCCATAAAGTTGGGATGAGACAACTAGATGATCACCAGCTTCACATAAAGTCATCACTGTTAAAAATATAGCACTCATTCCAGATGATGTTGCCAATGCTGCTGTACCTCCCTCTAGTGATGCAACTCTTTCCTCTAATACACCAACAGTAGGATTTGAAATTCTACTATAAATATGTCCACCTCTTTCTAAATTAAAAAGAGCTGCTGCGTGATCAACGTCATCGAATAAATATGATGTGGTTTGATAAATTGGAACTTGCCTAGAGCCAGCATTTTTATGTGGTTGGTATCCAGCATGCAAACTTAATGTATCGAACTTGTATGTATTCGGTTTTAATTCTTTTTTTTTATCGCTCATTAGGCTCCTTTAATTTATAATTTTATGAATTCGTTTTTATACCTATTATTATTACTAATAAATGGTCATAATTCAATCAACCATTCAGTCATAATTAAATATAATAAATTGACAATATAACTAATAATAAGTATTAATCCCGCATTCATGACAAAATTTGTTAAAAAAGATGAGATAAATTGCGATTGGTTTGAAATAGACGCAACGGGAGCTGTTGTCGGTAGACTTGCAACAATTGTATCTAAAATTATTAGAGGTAAAAATAAAACTACATATACACCTCATATGGACCATGGTGACTTTGTTGTAATTAAAAATGTAGATCAAATAAAATTTACGGGTAATAAATTCCAAAATAAAAAATATTATAGACACACCGGATACCCAGGTGGTATTAAAGAAATAACGCCAGAAAAATTAAGTGAAAAAAAACCTGGTGAGATATTAAAATTAGCAGTCAAAAGAATGTTACCTTCGGGCGCATTAGGAAAAAAACAATTAACAAAACTTAAAATTTATTCTGGTGAGGAACATCCTCATACAGCTCAAAATCCAAAAATAATTGAAATTACTAAACTTAATCAAAAAAATACAATAAGAACTTAACATGGAAACTACACAAACATCTTCTCCAAAAATAAAATTAGATTTTAAAGACAGTAAATACGCAACAGGAAGAAGAAAAAAATCTATTGCTAAAGTTTGGTTAAAAAAAGGATCAGGTAAATTTTATGTAAATGGAAAATTATTAAATGACTATTTTCCAAGAGCTAATCATGTAATGCAAATTTTAAGACCTTTTGAAATTATTAATCAACCAACCGATTATGATGTAAGATCTAAGGTCGTTGGTGGAGGTCAAACTGGTCAAGCTGGTGCCTTAGTTCATGGTATTTCTAGAGCTCTATTAAAATTTGATGAAACTTTTAAATCAACCTTACGTAAAGAAAAACTCACAACTAGAGATTCAAGATCTGTAGAAAGAAAGAAACCTGGTAGAGCAAAAGCTAGAAAAAGCTACCAGTTTTCTAAAAGATAATTTCTTTTTAAATTTCAACTGTTATATTAAATTATGGACAAGAAAAATGTTCTTATATGTGGTGCTACTGGATATATAGGATTACAGCTAACTAAATTGTTATGCAAACATAAAAAAGTAAATATTAAATATTTATGTGGAAGCACTTCTGTTGGAAAAAAGATTGATTCTTATGAAGAAGACTTAAAAAAATATAAATTACCAAAAATTTCAAAATTTAAAAAAGAATATTTATTAGATGTTGATATAATATTTACTGCATTACCAAATGGTGAGGCCCAATCTATTTCAAAATTTTTAAATAAAAATAATTTATTAATAGATCTTGCGGCTGATTTTAGACTTAACAATAAAAAAGATTATGAAAAATGGTATAAAATTAAACACAAAGCATTAAATCAAATAAAAAAAAGTATTTATTCTATACCTGAAATTAGTGGCAAATTAATTCAAAAATTTCCAATAGTATCTTGTCCAGGATGCTACCCTACATCTGTATTAATTCCATTAATCCCATTAATAAAAAAAAACTTAATTAATAATCAAACAATTATTATTGACTCGAAATCTGGTTATTCAGGAGCAGGCAGAGGAGTGCATAAAAAATATAAAGATAAAAATTTATATGAGTCTTTAAGTGCCTATGGATTAGCAAATCATAGGCACAATTCTGAAATTCAACAAGAGCTAGATCTTAAAACCGGTAAAAAAAATAAATTTCATTTCACACCTCATCTTACACCAATGTTTAGAGGAATTTTAAGTACTATTTATGTTGATTTAAAAAAGGGTAATAACATAAACAAAATAATTAATGTTTTAAATGTCCAATATAAGAATCAAAAATTTATAAAAATTTGTAAAATAAATACTTTTTTAAGTACTAATGATGTAATCAACACCAATAATTGCTTAATTTCTGTATGTAAAAGTAAATATAAAGATAAAATAATAATATTGTCTGCAATTGATAATTTGATTAAAGGTGGTGGAGGTCAAGCTGTACAAAATATGAATAATTACTATGGCTTTAATCAGAGCGAAGGTTTAAATGATTAAATTTATTTTTATAATTTTATTAATATTTTCATTATCACATTGTTCACTAAATCATCCTGTTTCTATGTGGAATATCGATGATGGCAGTACCAACAAAGATATTTCAAAATTAAAATTTGAAAACGAAACATCTTTTGAAGAATTTAAAAAAAATGTTATTAAATATGGTAAGATCAGTGACTTTCCTAAACTAGATTAAATTAATGAATAAAAATGTAAATATTGCTGTTATTGGACTTGGTCAAATTGGCTCATATGTTCTTAATGAATTAAATACAAAAAAAAAAGATATTGAAACTAAAACCGGAAAAAGAATTAAGGTTATAGCTATATCGGCTAAAAATAAAAATAAGAAAAGAAAATTTAAAATTAATAACAAAATTTTCTATTCAAATCCTCTAGATATTTTGAAGATTAAAAACCTAGATATTGTAATCGAAGCTATAGGTTTATCAGACGGTATATCAAAAAAAATTATTGAAACAGCTCTTAAAAATAAAATTCATGTAATAACTCCAAACAAAGCATTAATTTCTAAACATGGTGATAAACTGGGAGAATTAGCTGAGAAAAACAAAGTCAATTTAGAATTTGAGGCATCTGTTGCTGGTGGTATTCCAATTGTACGAACAATTAAAGAAGGTTTGGCTACAAATAAAATCACAAAAGTTTATGGCATTCTTAACGGTACTTGTAACTATATCATGTCAGAAATGGAGAGAACTAAAGAAAGTTTCAAAAATGTTCTGAAGATGGCACAGACACTAGGTTACGCTGAACCTGGAAATCCAAAATTAGATCTTAACGGTTATGATGCGTTAGCTAAAATAAAAATTTTGACATCATTAGCTTTCAATAAGAAAATTTCAAAGTCTGAATGTTTAATGGAAGGTGTTGAAAACATCGATTATGCAGATATTAAAATTGCTCATCAGTTAGATTTTAGAATAAAATTGTTAGGTATAACTGAGATTATAAATAATAGTATTTTTGAAAGAGTTCATCCATGTTTAGTTAAAAAAGATTCTTATATAGGAAATGTAGATGGTGTAATGAATGCTGTTATATTAAATGGTTCGCCTATTGGAGAGTCTGTATTGCAAGGGGAGGGGGCTGGACCAGGACCAACATCCTCTGCTTTGATGTCTGATTTATTATCTATATTGAGAGGAAATATAAAATATCCTTTTGGTATATCTAAAAATAAAAGATTAAAACCTAAAGTATTTAATAAAGACCAATCATCAAATTCTCTTTATTTAAGATTAGAAGTTAAGGATAAACCAGGTGTTTTATCTTCTTTAACAAAGATTCTGGCAAAATATAAAATTTCTATTCAAAGATTAATACAAATACCTGATCATAAAAATAAGACAGCTTCGATTGTTCTTATTACTCATAATGCAAATGAATTAGACGCTCAAAGATGTATTAAATCATTTAAATCAAATAAAAATATTATTAAAAATCCAGTTCTTATTCGATTATTTTAATGGAACTTTATATAAAATTATTTGAAGTTCTTTTTCCAGTTTTTTTTATAGTTGGTATTGGATATTTTTTAGGTAAAAAAAATCCAAATTTTGATACATCATTTATAACTACTTATTCTGCTAATTTTGGAACGCCATCTATAGTAATATTCTCTATTTCAGCAAGCGGTGTAACTTTTGCAATGTTTTCAGAGTATTTTTTATATGCAGTAATTCTTTTATCCTCTTTTTTAATTGTTGGGCTAATTTTTTTAATTTTGATGAGGAAAGATTATTTGAGAGAACTACCAACATTTTTTTTACCTAATACAGGCAATATGGGTATTCCAATATGCTTGTTTGCATATGGTAAATTAGGTATGGGTATCGCGGCAGCTATATCTTCTTTGGTCGTTCTTCTTCATTTTACTCTTAATATTTTTTTAGCTAAACGTGAATTTGATTTAAAGGTTATAATAAAAAGTCCATCATTTTATGCAATAATTGCTACTATTATATTTCTATATTACGAAATACCTTTGCCAATATTTGTATTGAATACTGTTATGCTTCTTGCTTATGGAATGATAGTTATGATTTTAATGTCTTTAGGTGTTTCATTAACACAAATGAAAGTTTTTTCCTTTAAGGATGCTTTAATTACATCTACCGGAAGAGTTATTATAGGGCCACTAATTGGCTTTTTGCTGATCTCTTTTTTTAACCTATCTGGGTTTGCTGCTGGTGTTCTTTTAATTCAGTCATCTATGCCAAGTGCAATACTTTGTTATCTTGTTGCTTCAATGTATTCGCCTAAGGAAATTGTTGATAACATATCTAGTACAATAGTTGTTTCAACTTTAATGTCTCTTGTAACTGTACCAATAACTGTATTCTTTGCTTTAAAATACTTTAATTAAGAGATAAGGTTTTTATATGAAGGCTGTTATTCTCAATGCATCAGCTTGGACGATTGTTCCATTTATGGATGCTTTGGCAAAATATTTAAGTTCATCTATGGATGTTTTGCAAATTACTTGGGCTAGATATTTCTTTACAGTTGTCTTTGCACTCTCAATAATGCTTTTTTTTGATAGAAAATCCATGGTTTGGAGTAAAAAACCTATGCTGCAATTGATAAGAGGATTGATTTTTGTATTTTCAACATATTTATTTTTTTTTGCAATATCCGAGATTTCTTTACCCAAAGCCTTAACTTTAGCATTTGTTGCCCCAATTTGTGTAACTGCAATGTCCCCTTTTTTTTTAAACGAGAAAGTAGGCTTAAGAAGGTGGACAGCAGTATCCATAGGTTTTATTGGTACCTTAATTGTTATTAGACCTGGATTTATAGAGATTAATTTAGCTACATTAGCAGCCCTGGGTAATGGTATTTGCTATGGTTTTTATTTAATTATTACAAGAAAATTAAGTACCTCTGATAACTCTCTATTAACTTTATTATTTGCTGGCACAGTAGGGACTATTGTCATGTCTTTATTTATGCCCAGTGTTTGGGTACAGCCATCAAATAGTCAATGGATTATGATGGCTTTAATTGGCTTTATAGCAGCTATTGCCCATCTTTTCGTCATTTTGTCTCTTAAATACGCTGATGCTTCTAAATTAGCTCCCCTTGGCTATACTGAAATTATTACTAATATTTTGCTCAGTTATTATATATTTAAAGAATTGCCAGATAATTGGACATATTTAGGTCTCTCTTTAATAGTCCTTTGTGGTATTTATATATCTAGAAGAGAATATTATTTATCAAGATTGTATCTAGGTAAGTAACACTTACTAATATATTAATGTAATACTTCATATATATGTGATATACTATTGTAATTTAATATTTTTTTTTGATAAACATAATTATAGAATATTTTCCATTTTTTTATCTTAATAATTAATATCATAATAAAAGTCTTATTTTTAATGAATTGATTTATAATTATTTCTTAATTAAGCACGATCTGACGAGAATAGAGTGGGAAATAAATACCAGTTTATAAATAAAATTAGAATTATTAAAACTTAGTAATAAATAACTTAAAAAACAAGCAAATATACCATTATTTTAACAATAACTTTTTTCAAGGACATATTATTAAAGTTTGTTTAAAAAATTAAAATTAAATTTTTAGGAGAAAAAGGCTGATTTTGAAATAGCTCTGCAATATTCGAATATACCGTTTAAAAGCCCATAATAGGGTCTATTTTAAGTGTTTGTAATTTTATAGTGCAACTTATAGGTGATATTAAAAAATAAATACCAAATATTGTATATTAATCAAAAAACGTTGGTATTAAAAGTTTTTAGAGCAAAACACCCTCTAATTTTAGTAGTTTTCTCTTGGTATATATTCCACCTTTACCTGAATAACCACCTAGAGAACCATCTGATCTTATTACCCGGTGACAAGGTATTTTGGGAGCATAAGGATTTTTTCCTATTGCATTTGCAACAGCTCTTACTGCTTTTGGCTTTTTAATTGCTTTTGCTACCTGAGAATAGGTCCTTACATGGCCTTTAGGAATTGTTCTTAAATATTTCCAAACTTTTATCTGAAATTTTGTGCCTTTTAGGATCATAAATAGGAAAAAACCCTGTTTCCTTGTATCTTTTCAGATACAAAGAACAGTAGTTTTTGGCACGTCGTTGTATGCGCTACCGCCATGCCGTCCACCCTGCAATTTTAGCGCTACTCTGCAGAGCTTTCTGCCCTCTGGGCTTGAACCTCTCGGTTTTTCCCCAGCTGGTCAGTTAAGAGTTGCCTCTTAATTCATTTTAAACAATATCAGATAGAGTAGGTTGTATGTATCACTTTATCGTTGAATATACTGAGTTTTTAACAGGGATGAATAGTGGGGATAACTTAATCTAAAGCTTTAAGTAAACCATCTAAAACCCTCATACATCGCAATTCCGTAAATTGAGTGTCTGATTAGAAACATAATTGATGTTTTAATTGGTATTTCAGTCTTATTTGCAAACACGCCCTGACCCGTAAATGGTAGAAATATCAGTAATGGAGCCAGTGTTGTTAGAGCTCCAAATATAAAGCCTGAAAAATATGTCATTTTTAGACCTACCATTAAAAAACAAAAATAATAGATTACAGCCCAACAAATCGATACATAATAGTGAAAAATCCAGCCAAGCACGACCTCATACCTAAAATTTGGCATTTGAGCAATATTTGGGTTGTAAAAAGTACCATTTTTAAGCATATAATAAGTCCATCTTCCAACAATGCCCCAAGATGGTTCTGCAATACCCATCAATTTGAGTAAATAACCTAGAATATCGAGAATTATGCAAGAAAATATCCCAGCAACTAAAATACTAATTATATCTATCAAATAACCTCAAAACATTAATAAAAATAATAAAACAAATATGCTTATAAAAAAAATGCCAAAAATTACCATTAATATTCGATTTTTTGTTTGTTCTTTTAGTTTTGGCCAATAATTCATTATAAGGAATGTTCCAATAACAACAATTAGTCCAATTAAGACATATTTAGGCATAAATATTCTTCTACATTAAATGCTTGACTTGTTAAATGAGTTATATTATTACTAATGATAATTAATTGTTATCAATAGTTATTATATGAATGAGCTAACTACAGATTTAAAATTGCTTCATGAGGAAACTTTAAATAACCTTAGGAGTTCGAAGGCAAATAATACTCTTAGAGCCTATAATTCAGACTTTAAAGACTTTAGATTTTTTTGTTCAAAACATGGTTTAAATTCATTACCAACAGAACCAAAAATAGTTTCCTTATATCTTACCCATCTCTCAAAACAATCAAAAATTAGCACTTTAAAACGTCGATTAGTATCAATAAGCATGGTTCACAAGTTTAAAGGTCATTATTTGGATACCAAGCACCCAATTATTGTTGAAAATTTAATGGGAATAAGAAGAGTAAAAGGAAGTATTCAAAATGGTAAAAAACCATTATTAATCAAATATTTAAAATTAATTATTAATGTAATAAATGAACAAGAAAAAGAGGAAATCAAAAAACTAAGAGACAAGTCAATAATCTTAATTGGCTTTGGAGGTGGATTTAGAAGAACTGAGTTGATGTCAATTGATTATGAGGATTTAGAATTTGTTCCCGAGGGTCTCAAAATTACAATTAAAAAATCAAAAACAGATCAATTTGGAGAAGGAATGATTAAAGGACTGCCCTACTTCACTAACAAAATTTACTGTCCAGTTACAAACTTAAAACAGTGGCTAGAAATTTCTAAAATTAAATCTGGACCTATTTTTAGACGATTTTCTAAGGGCTTATCATTATCAGATAAAAGATTGACTGATCAATCTGTAGTTTTATTATTGAAATATTATTTGAGATTAGCAGGCATTGAAAACAAAAATTTCTCAGGTCATAGCTTACGGTCAGGTTTTGCAACAGTGGCAGCTGAATCAGGGGCAGATGAAAGAAGCATTATGGCAATGACTGGACATAAAACAACACAAATGGTCAGAAGATATATTAAAGAGGCCAATATATTTAAATATAATGCATTAAATAAAATTAAAATTTAAAATATATGAATGAACAGGTAACAATTATTATTTTAACACACAAAAGTAAAAAATTGGTTTTGGATTATATTAAAAATCTTTATAAAAAATTTAAGATAATTATTGTAGATAATTCAAAAGATACAGAATTAGAAAAAATAATAACTACAAATTATCCAGAAGTTGCAATATATTTAATATCAAATAATGGTTATAGTGATCAAATAAATTTTGGATGTAAATTTGTAAAAACAAAATATTTTCTTATAAGTAACCCAGATGTAAGAGGTATAAACGAAAAAAGTATTCAAAATTTTATTGATGCTTCTATAAAATTAGATGATAAATTCTCTGTTTTAGGGCCAAGATATATAAATGCTAATCCCAAATCATTAAAACAAACCAAAAAAGATAAAGAAATAGCTGAATTAAGAATTTTGAGTGGTGCTTGCATGTTTTTTAATAAAAAAAATTATGATCTAGTAGGTGGATTTGATAATAATATTTTTTTATATTTTGAGGAAAATGATTATTGTAAGAGGTCTATACATTTTTTTAAAAATTATCAAATTAATAACATAGAAATTTTTCATGAAGGAGGAAATTCTGTTGCATGCGAGAATCAAAATGAGGTCAAAGATCAACAAGAGCTAAGGCAGTGGCATTTTGTATGGTCAAAATTTTACTATTATAAAAAAAACTATGGATACATTTATGCTGTTATTTTTTTCATACCAATAATATTAAGAACAGGTTTAAAAATTCTATTATATTTAATTATAAAAGATGAAGTTAACTATTTTAAGTATAAAAACAGATGGTCTGGAATGGTGTCATCTATTAAAGGAGAAAAATCCTATAAAAGACCAAAATATTAACATTTATATGTATATTGATATAATTAACTTTTCCAATAATCGTAAATACCTTTATTCAATTCATATTTAGGCCAATTAAATCTTTCTCTATTAGGTTTTTTCTGAGCCCATTCCCACATTTTAGTTAACCCCTCTTCTAAATCAACTTTATGTTTAAATTCTAACAATTTTACTGATTTGTCCCAGGTAGACCATGCATACTTAGTTTCGTGTCTTGGCTCTAGATATACTGGTTTAAAATTTTGACCCGTAACATTTAATAAAACGTTACAAGCATCGTTGATTGTATATTCTTTTATACCACCCAAATTTATAATTTCTCCTATACAATTTTCCTTTTGTGAAGCATTCCAAAAAGGTATTATTGAATCATCAACATAACTAAAAGCTCTCATTTGAGAGCCATCACCAAAAATAGTAGGATTTTGCTTATTTAAAATTTGATACATCCATATGCCTAATACGTTTCTATACTTATCCCAAATATTTTGATTTATACCATAGAAATTATGTGGACGTACGATTGTATAATTTAGCCCATGTTGGTTATAGGCAATTTCAAGGTCCATCTCAACAGCATATTTAGCAACAGCATAAGGATCAATGGGAGCTTGTTTCATATCCTCATTAAAAGGAGGTTTGTATTTGTCACCGTAAACGGACATTGAACTAGCAAAGACAAATCTTGATACATCGTATTGAATACTACAGGTAATTAAATTTGTTGAGGTTATCAAGTTATTGTCATAATTATATTTTCTAATAAATGGACTTAAACCTTCTGCAGCATATGCTGCAAAATGATAAACAATTTGAATTTTTTCTTTTTCAAATACACCTTTAAGAGACTCTAAATCATTAAGGTTAAATTTATAAAATTTTACTTTATTATGTATATTTTCTGAGTAACCGCCACTTAAATCATCTATACCAATAACTTCATAATCTGTATTTTCAATAATCCAATTTGCTAATCTAGAACCTAATAAGCCAGCAACACCTGTAATTAAAATTTTTTTCATGAGATTTTATTTTTATAAATTATTATAATTTTGTTTATTAACATACAAGATTTTTATTCATAGTTAATAATATTAAAAAAGTAATTGAAATTTAATTTATAGTATATTGCATATTTCTTTTGATAAATTTTTGAAGTCTTTACGCTTAATTGAATTATAATTTCTAAAATGTTTATTCCAGATATTGTAGTGATATGATTTATCAATTATGTCTACTTGCTTAATACTTAAGGCTGATGCGATATGTGATACAGATCCATGACATGATATCAGCAATTTTGAATTAATAATAATTTTTTCCAATTCTAGAAAGTTAAGATTTTTTTTAATAGAAAAATTTTGTTTATCAAATGAATTGGAAATATCATTTATAATTTTTGGTGTATTAATACCAGTTGTAATTATTATTTTTAAATTAGTTAACTTTTGAACCTGATTTAAAAAATAAACTAATTCGGATTTATTAGGCTCAATGTTTACAAAATTTTTAATATAATCTGAATTAGACCATTTTTCATCATAATGTAATACAGCATAATCATCACTATTTTCTATGTCACTATATTTAATTAGCTTTTCTTCTAAAATATTCAGGTCATAATTTTTAAAATCAAAACCCATATCACTAACAGCTTTAACTATCTTTTCAAAATGGCTAATTGAAATATCTTTATTATTAAAATAAAGGGAATGTTTTTTTTTTAAAAAAAGATTAATTAACTTTGATCTATTTTTACCATCATGTAATACTGAAAAATCAAAAAAATATTTTCTTAAGACAAATATTGTTTTAAGTTTATTAATTAAACCTTTTTTAAGTATTAGGACTTTATCGATATAAGTAAAGGAACTAATATAATTAAAATTTTTTTTGGATGCTAAAACAGTAATGTGAGAATTGCTATCATTCCTTTTTATAGATCTAATTAGAATACAAGATAATAAAAAATCTCCTATCCTATCTGTTCTAAAAATGAGATATTTAGCCATTTAAATAATAATCTTTAAAACTCATATATAGATTTATAGATTTTGAATTTTTTTCACATTTATTTATCTCAAAAAAAACACTCACCTTTTTTAAATTTAATTCTTTTTTTCTAAAATAGTAAATTCCATGTTTTATAATAGTTTTTTCAAAAATAATTATAAATTTATTTATTTATTTTCCCATAGATATTTTTTGTTAGTTTTTATTTCTAAAGTATTATTAACAATATACTCTGAAACAAGATCTGAATTAAAATATTTCATGTACTTTATTTTACCATTTCTAGCAATCCTTTTCCTTAAATTATCATCTGATGATATTCTTATAATTTTTTCTGATAAATCACTTACTGATTTGTAAAATACCATCTCATTTTTATCAAAAAAATTCTGATAACCAGTTTTTTCATCTATTAAACAAACCAGCCCATTTCCTATAATT
The DNA here is from genome assembly GCA_902567045.1 of uncultured Pelagibacteraceae bacterium. GTDB lineage: Bacteria > Pseudomonadota > Alphaproteobacteria > Pelagibacterales > Pelagibacteraceae > Pelagibacter. Next base: position 14,707 of record CACFLJ010000004.1, on the reverse strand, counting down.
TGTGTTATTCTATCGCTGCTGTAATATTTAATAGAATCTCCTCTGCTTAAATTTAAACCCATTTTAGCATTGCTTATAGTCTTAAAATAATGGTCAGCCCATATAGGTTGTACTTTATCTATACCATATATATCAAATTTAATATTTGGGGTTATAGATCTAAGTTTATTAAGAAATTCAATTCTATCGTCTGTTTTACCTGATTTTAGTACACCCCTGTGTACACCATGACTTAATGCAAAAAACAAATCTACATTACAAGATTTATTAAAATTATTTAATGTTTCAAAAGATTTATCACTTGGATTAGGAATGAAAAAACTATTTTTGTCTTTCAAGAAACTTAATACATCAGGACTTGTGGTAAGAAATGTTGAGTCAACTACGTTAATCTTATCTAAAATCCTTTGTTTATTTCTCTCAAAATCTGGTCCTTTTTTATTTAATGGATCTAAAAACCATTGAGAAAATCTAGTGTTTGGATAATCTTCTTTTAATTCGGCTATTTGATCTTTTGAAATTAAGTCAGCATGTCCCAATACAATTAAATCAGGATTATAATTATAACATGTTTTTTTTAATTTATCATTTAGTGTTTTAGCACCTTTAAGATCATTAATAGATTTATAATATTTTTGAATATCTCTGTCACTAAAACCGAGAACACTATGACCTTGCCTAATAAAACCATTGTTAATTCTTCTTCCCGTATTAAAAAATAATCTACCGTCTAATCTTTCATTAAAATTAGTAATGTGGAGTATACGTAGTGATTTCTTTTTTTTTTTTATAAAAATTTTCTTTAATTGAAGTTTTTCATCCCTATACCTGTCAATCATATTGATTACAAAAGTATGAGTTAAATAAAAGTTTTTTATTGATAATATCTGAAGTTTTTTTCTAAGATCTTCTTTTTCTATTAAAATAGATATTTCTTTATATAATCCTTTGACTGATAATTTTGATAGAATTATTGCATTTGTAACTGTTTCAGGTAGCCCACCTTTATTAGTTATAACTACTGCACAGCCGTTAGCTGCAGCTTCTAAACTTGTTCTTCCAAATGGCTCTTCCCAACGTGAGCAAGCTACGGCAATACTTGATTGTTCGAATATTTTTAAAACTTTTTCATGATTTAAAAAACCTAATAAATCTACGTTTTTATGATCTACTTTGATTTTCTCTCTTTTTTCATCACCTATGATCTTAGCTCTCCAATTAGGGTACTTGTTTAAAATAAGTTTAATAGTTTTTGCGAATATATCAAATCCTTTAGCAGTATTTAATTTACCTACAAAAGTTATCCAATTATTTTTATTCTTTATTATATTTAAATTATTTTTTTTAGCTGATTGAAAAAAAACTTCTAACTTATTACTATTTACAAATTTATTATCAAGGCCATCCAAAAACCTTTTTTTTGACCAGTTGCTATTAAAAATAATTTTATGACATATTTTTAAAAGATTTTTTCTTTCTTGAATAGTTTTCGACCCATCCATAGAGAGGGGATCGTTATGAAAAAATAAAGAGTAGACATAATTTGGAATTTTTTTATATAAATAATTTAAATATATTGGTCGATTATGTATTTCTATAATTGAAGAATTATATTTGTTTTGAAAACTTATAAATTTATTTAAATAATCTTTTGTTTGGCTAGACAATAAACTTTTGCTAAGTTTAATATTAATATAATGAAGATCAAATATTTTCTTAAAATTTGTATTACCGAAAACAATTATATTTTTCTTATATTTGCTTTTTTTACTTGTTTCATAGACAAATAAAGAAACAGCTCCAGGATATTCTGGTGAGAAATTTTCTTTATAGGGTAATAGTATTGAAATGTTCATTCTTTTTATATTCTGATATGAGTTCTTTTCTTAGTTTATAATTTTTTTTAAGTTTATATTCCTCCTTCATAGCCATTATTTTACTTTTATATTTCTTTAAATATATGATTTTCCACTTTCTTCCTCTTGTAAATTTTGCACCCTTGGAGGTATTGTGAAGATGTAGTCTATTACTTATATTTTTTGTATAACCTACATAAGATCGATATTTATCAAGCTTTTTAGATAATATTAAATATACACAATATATCATTAAGAAACATATACTTTTATAATCAAATGATAGTCCAAATACTTAAAATTAGATAATTTTTAATAAAATTAACTGAATTTACCAGCTTATTTGTTATCCAGCAATAACAGCAAGCAACAATAAAGCTACTATATTTGTAATTTTGATCATTGGATTAACAGCTGGGCCTGCTGTATCCTTATAAGGATCACCTACAGTATCTCCAGTTACAGCTGCTTTGTGAGCTTCTGAACCTTTGCCACCAAATTTACCATCTTCAATATATTTCTTTGCATTATCCCAAGCTCCTCCCCCAGCAGTCATTGAAACAGCAACAAACAAACCTGTTATTATAACCCCTAGTAACATTGCTCCAAGGGATGATAATGCTGCAACTTGTCCACCAATGAAATATATTACTATGTATAAAACTATAGGTGATAAAATTGGCAGTAAAGAAGGAATTATCATCTCTTTAATCGCTGCTTTTGTTAGTAAATCAACAAGTTTACCATAATCAGGCTTTGCTTTTCTTTTCATTATTCCAGGTATTTTTTTAAACTGTCTTCGTACCTCAATAACCACTTCACCACCTGCTCTACCAACAGCTTGCATACCCATTGATCCGAATAAATAAGGAAGCATTCCACCTATAAGTAAACCAACAACAACATAAGGATTTGATAAATCAAAAGTTACAGCTATCCCTTCTAAATTTGAACCAGCAACTTTTGAAAAATGTTTTATATCCTCTGTATATGCTGCAAAAAGAACTAATGCACCAAGACCAGCAGAACCAATTGCATAACCCTTTGTTACTGCTTTTGTTGTATTACCAACTGCATCAAGAGCGTCAGTTGTCTTACGAACATTTTTTGGTAAATTTGACATTTCAGCTATTCCCCCAGCGTTATCTGTAACTGGACCATAGGCGTCTAAGGCAACAACCATACCAGCTAATGCAAGCATTGTAGTTACAGCAATAGCAATACCATAAAGTCCCGCTATATGGTTAGTCCATAAAATTCCACCAACTATTATTAATGCTGGTACTGCAGTTGCCTCCATAGAAACAGCTAAACCTTGGATAACATTTGTACCATGACCTGTTGTTGATGATTTAGCCACACTTTTTACAGGTCTGTAATCTGTTCCTGTATAATATTCTGTAATCCAAATTATTAAACCAGTTATTATTAAACCAATGATACCACAAAAATATAGATTTAATCCATTGAATGATTTTCCATTTGCTACATATTCTGTTGTGAAACCTATAACATGCTTTGTAATTGGAAATAATATTACCAGTGAACTAATCGCTGTTATTACGAAACCTTTGTACATAGCTTTCATAATATTTTTATCACTACCTAGAGTAACAAAAAAAGTTCCAAGAATAGAGGTTACTATACATGACCCACCAATTGCTAAGGGATAAATCATCATATTTAAATCATTTACAAAAAAAATAGATGAAAGAACCATGGTAGCAACAATAGTGACGGCATAAGTTTCAAAGAGATCAGCAGCCATACCCGCGCAATCTCCCACATTATCACCAACATTATCAGCTATAACTGCAGGGTTCCTTGGGTCATCTTCTGGAATTCCAGCTTCAACTTTACCAACTAAATCAGCACCAACATCAGCGCCTTTTGTAAAAATTCCTCCACCAAGTCTTGCAAAAATAGAAATTAATGATGCACCAAATCCTAATGCAACAAGTGCATTAACAATTTCTCTTTCCTCAACTCCAGTTTTAACTAAAAAATAATAATAAACTGCTATAGAAAGTAATGCTAAACCAGCAACAAGCATTCCAGTTACTGCACCTGATTTAAATGCTATTGATAATCCACTCGCTAGATTTTTTCTAGAGGCTTCAGCTGTTCTAACATTGGCTTGCACAGAAACAAGCATTCCAACATAACCTGCAATCCCAGATAAAGCAGCCCCTATTAGATAACCTAAACCAACCAATGGACTAAATAAAATTGTTATAATTATCAGGACTACAACACCAACTATTGCAATTGTTTTATATTGTCTGTTTAGATATGCTCTAGCTCCTTCTTGAATTGCAGATGCAATCTCTAACATTTTAGCATTACCTGAGCTTGAATTTAAAATATTTCTACCTGTTATAAAGCCATAAACGATGGATAATATTCCAGCCGCTATAATATAAAACATTATTGTTTCAGTTGATGTGTTCATTGGTTCCTTTGTTAATTAAAGTTATGAAAAATATGTAATACAAAATATGATATAAAACGCAATATTTAACTTTTTTAAAAATTGTGGGAATATGCCTCATTATACGCATGTTTTAATCTTTTATTGCCCTCAATAATTTCATTGTTCCTTGCATCTTTAGTTATATTGCCAATTAATGTTACTTTTTGATTCATCTTTTTGAAAAATTTTTGAATGTAATTTCTCTTTGATTTTGGGGATGTAAATATAATTTGATAATCATCGCCCTTTGAAATGAAATTGATCTTCTTTTTTTTAGATTTATTAAGATAATTTCTTAAATTTGATGAAATTGGAACTTTATTCAAGTCAACTTTATAAAATAATTCACATTTATTGATTAGCTTACTCAAATCTCCAAATAATCCATCTGAAATATCAATTGATGAATTTGCAAAGTTTAAAAGGTTTGTGCTGATCTTAACAGGTAATTCAGGTAAATAATATTTTTTAGTAAAATAGTTATGTTCTTTTTTATTTAATAAAACTTTTCTTTTTAAGATTTGTAATCCTAAATAGCTATCACCAATGTTTCCAGTTACATATATATCGTCACCATTCTTACACTTATTTCTTTGTACTATTCTTTTTGAATAACCTAACGACATTATTGTAAAGATTGTTTTTTTTGATTTTGTTGTATCACCGCCTGATAATTTAATATAATATTTCTTTTGCTCTTCTTTAAGACTTTTACTGATAATATTCAGATTTTTATTTGAGAATGAGTTGCTGTTTCCACTAGCACCTATGAAAATAAATTTTGGTTTTACACCCTTGCAATACAAATCTGATATTGAAGATCTTATAACTTTTTTTATAACTAAATCAGGATTTCTAAAATTAATAAAATGAGCTCCCTCAACATAAGTATCTATTGAAATGACAACATTATTTTTTTTGTCGAAAAAAACATCATCATTTAAATCTAATGCTGAAGGGTTTTTATAAGTTAATTTTTTAAAGTACTTTTCAATTAGAGTAAACTCATCCATTGCTTATTCTAATTTTTTTTGAAATCTTATCTAATAATGCATTTAAATATTTAGTTTGTGAGTCATCAATAAAAAAATTTGATGCTTTAAGATATTCATTAATAATAATTTTTATTGAAGTATTTGGTTTGTACAAGAATTCAAAAATTGCACTTTTAATAATAATTTGAAAAACTTTGTCCATGTTTTTAATTTTTAAATCTTTCTCCAAATGGTTTTTAATTTCTATATTAATTAACTCTTCTCTCTCTATAGTTCCATTCACAATATCTTTTATAAATTTTTTAAATCTATGTTTAGGAAATGTAATATTTTCCTCATTGTTAAAAAGTTTCCCATAAAGCTTTTGTATAATAATTACTCTAGGATTTCGTTGTGGTGAAAATTGAACTGTCATCATTTATTGAGAAAGGACAGATAAAACTGCCTCTGCAGCCTCTGAACCTTTTCTACCGCGTACAATAGCTTGTTTTTTGTTTAAGCAAGTAATTACACCATTTCCAATTGGTTTCTTAGATGTAATTGATAATGTCATCAATGCATCAGTAGTGGCTTTTGATATGAAATCAAAATGAGGCGTTTGACCTTTAATTACACATCCCAAAGCAATGAATCCATTAAATTTAGCTAAATTTTTTGATATTGTTACAGGTATTTCAAATGCACCAGGTACATTAATTACCTTTATAGTGCATTTATTTTTAATTTTATTTTTAGCACTGTTTAATAAAGAATTCGCAATATTTTCATAATAATTTGCTACAACAATAAGAATCTTTTTTTTCACTTTATAATTTCCTGTTTTTTAATTTTTATTCCATAACCTTCTAAACCTATCACTTTTTTTTTAGATCTAGTAACAAGTATCATATTTTTAATATTTAGAGATTTAATAATTTGAGCTCCTATACCATAGTTTCTAATCAATTTGTCATGACCTTTTTTATAAAAGGATTTACTTTTATACTGTTTAAGTGTTTGAGTTACTGATTTTAAATTAGGGTCTCTTATAAATACAAGAACACAATTATTATATTTTTTGAAATATGAGATTGTTTTATCAAATGAATTCGGCAGTTTTTGATTAATTAAATAATTTTGAACTACATTAGATGATATTACTCTTAATCTAGGGACAACTCCTTTCTTTAATGTTCCTTTTATGAGTGCAAAGTTTTCTGACCCATCAAGTACATTTTCAAATACTTTTATTTTAAATTTTTGTTTTTGAACAATTATTGAAGACGTTTTTTTTAATTTAATAAGTTTTTCTCTTTTTAACCTATATGCAATTAAATCTTCAATTTTGCCTATTTTAAGTTTATGTTTTTTAGCAAAGTTAAATAATGTTTTTCCTGTAGCCATTTTTCCATCATCTGCCATGATTTCACAAATAACTGCTGAATTATTTTTTTTAGCAAGTTTTGATAAATCAACTGAAGCTTCGGTGTGCCCTGCTCTAACAAGAACACCACCATCTCTGGCTATCACTGGAAATACATGGCCTGGTGATACAATATCATTTTTTTTTGCATTTTTATTTGATGCAGCTTTAATTGTTCTAGCACGATCATAAGCTGATATACCTGTTGTAACACCTTTTTTAGCCTCTATAGAGTAAGTAAAAGCAGTTTTGCTTCTCGATTGATTTATTGGTGAAGCCAAAGTTAATCCAATTTTTTTTGATTGTGTACTATCCATTGCTAAACAAATTAATCCTCTTGCATGTTTAGCCATGAAATTAATATGATTAGGATTAACAGCTGATGTGGAAATTACTAAATCACCTTCATTTTCCATTTCTTCATGTTTGCTTTCATCGTCAACAAGGATAAACATTCCATTTTTTTTGACTGTCTTAATGATACTTTCTATTGAGCTAAAATTACTTTTTTTCATTAATAAATTTCTTTACATATTTTGACATAATATCAATCTCAACATTGACCAAATCATTTTTTTTAAGAGTGATTAGGTTAGTTAATTTTAATGTGTGAGGTATAATCCATATTTCAAAAGAATTTTTTTTTATTTTTGATATTGTTAGTGATACTCCATTAATTAATATAGAAGCTTTTTCTACTAATTGCTTCTTAAGCGATTTTGTTATTTTAAATTCAAAAATATTTGATTTATCAACCTTCTTAATACTTTTTATAGAACAAACCGTATCAACATGTCCCTGGCAGATATGTCCTGAAATATTGTCACCAAATTTTAAGGGTTTTTCTAGATTAATTTCATCTCCAATTTTAATATTTCTAAATTTTGATTTAGCTAATGTTTCATTAGATAGATAGAATTCTAAAGTCTTATTCTTGCAAGAAATTAAAGTAAGACAAACTCCATCGCAAGAAATTGAGATCCCAAGATTTTTATTCGAAACTTTCAATGAAGATTTTATAAATAAATTAACACCCTTTGATCTTTTTTTGATTCCGTTAATTATTCCTTTATTAAATATAATTCCATTAAACATTTTAATAGTAGTGAGTGAGTGTGTCTTTATCTAGATATGTGTTAATTTTTTTCTTGTTTTTATATTTTTTATTAATCATTTTTACTAAAGATGATATATTAATTTTATCTCTATTAGAGATTATTTTGTCGCTTTTAAAAAAATAAAATTCATTTATCAAATTTTCATTAAGAAAATTAGTTATTAAATCCTTACCGGACTCTATTAAGAGTCTATGTAGACCCAATTTATAGAGTGTTTGAGTGATTTTTCTAAGATTAAAGTTAGTCTCGTTTTCAAGTTTTTGATAAATAAGTTTAACACCTATATCCTTTAATAATTTAATTTTTGAGATATTTTTTGAACTGTGAAATATAATTAATTTACTTTTTGTTGAATTTTTAATCACGTAAGAGTTAATTTTTATTTTTAAATTCTTATCTATTATAACTGCAGTAGGTGAAAATTTCTCTAATCCATTTAATCTATAATTAAGTTTAGGGTTATCTGTATTTATTGTTTTGTAAGATGTTAATATTGCATGATTTTGAAATCTTAATATATGTGAAACACTTCTTGAATGTTCATTTGTAATAGGAGAATTGTTTCTTAGAATATTTAAATTAGATGAACTTGCAATTTTACCAATTATATAAGAGGCTTTGTTAGATCTTACAAAATTATATTCATTATAAAGGTTCTTAACGTTTCGTTTTTGAAGTCCTGATATTGTGACTATTTTTTTAGACTTTAAAATCTTTTTAGTTTTATTAAAATTTCTTAAATCTTTATCCTCAATTGAATAATACACTTTCTTAACTTTATTTTTTATTATTGCATTTGTACAAGGGGGTGTTACTCCGTGATGAGAGCAAGGTTCAAGTGTGGAGTAAAGCGATGTTCCATTATTATATCTATTTTTATTTAAAGCAATGCTTTCTGCATGAGGTCTGCCGCCATTATTAGTAGTTGCAAAAGATAAGATATTATTATTTTTTACTATTACACAACCAACAGATGGATTTGTGCCAGTTAAATACTTATTATTCTCTGCTAAGTTTATAGCAAAGTTCATAATTTTTTTATCTGATGATTTGTAATTATCTTTTTTTAAAGACATCAATTCTATCCACAAATTGAACAAAGTCTTTTTCTTCTCTGAAGTTTCTATAGACTGATGCAAATCTGACATATGCTACAGGATCAAGCTCTTTCAAACCCTCCATAACCATTGTGCCGATTGTATTTGATAATATTTCGCTTTGACCTAATTCTTCAAGTGATCTGCTTATTTTCGAAATAAATTTTTCAGTTGTTTCTGTATCAATAGGTCTTTTCTTTAAAGCAACATAAATAGATTTTGAAAGTTTTTCTCTGTCAAAAGTTGATTTTCTTCCGTTCTTTTTAATTACAGTTAATTCTCTAAATTGTACTCTTTCAAAAGTAGTAAACCTTTGTCCACATGTACAAAGTCTTCTTCTTCTAATTGTTGTGCCATCCTCTGTAGGTCTTGAATCGACAACAGATGTGTCTCCTTTTTTACATATAGGACATATCATAAGCTTAAGTTAACCTAAGTGCTTATATATAGGAAAATTTGAACATAGGCTAACAACTTTTTTTCTTACTTCATCCTCGGTTTTAGAGTTATCTTCAGGATTTTCTGCCAATCCTTTAATTGTTTTTGTTATTAAATCACCTACTATCTGAAATTCTTTTAACCCAAATCCTCTTGTTGTGGCAGCCTGCGATCCAAGTCTTATGCCAGAAGTTATCATTGGGCTTTCACTATCAAATGGAATACCATTTTTATTACATGTTATGTTAGCTCTAGAAAGGCTTTCTGCAGCAACATTGCCTTTTACATTAAAAGATCTTAAGTCAACTAACATCAGATGTGTATCTGTTCCACCTGAATAGATTTTAAAACCATTATTTTTTAATGTTTCAGCTAAAATTTTTGCGTTTGCTAAAACAGTTTTAATATAATCTTTAAATTCTGGTTTTAATGCCTCTTTAAATCCAACTGCTTTAGCAGCTATAATATGCATAAGTGGTCCTCCTTGGTATCCAGGGAAAACAGCTGTATTAAATTTTTTAGATAAATCCTCGTGATTAGTTAAAATAATTCCACCTCTCGCACTTCTAAAAACTTTATGGGTAGTTGATGTAACCACATGAGCATAGTCACACGGATTTGGATATCCCTTACCTGCAACCAAACCAGAAAAATGAGCCATATCAACCATTAAGTATGCTCCAACCTTGTCAGCTATTTCTCTAAATCTTTTAAAATCAATTACTCTTGAATAAGCACTACCACCAGCAATTATAAGTTTAGGTTTGTGCTCTAGCGCAAGTTTTTCTACATTATCATAGTCAATAAGTTCAGATTCTTTATCAACTTCATATCCAATTGCATTAAACCATTTTCCTGACATAGAAATTTTTAAACCATGAGTAATATGTCCTCCTGAATTCAAACTCATTCCCATAAAAGTATCCCCAGGTTTTAGCAAAGCTAAAAATACAGCACCGTTTGCCTGTGCCCCTGAGTGAGGTTGAGCGTTGGCAAATTTACAATTAAATAATTCTTTAAGTCTGTCTATAGCCAGTTGTTCTGCAACATCCACATGTTCACAGCCATTATAGTATCTTTTACCAGGATAACCTTCAGCATATTTATTTGTTAATACTGAACCTTGAGCCTCAAGGACTGCTTGAGATACAATATTTTCAGATGCAATTAATTCTATATGATTTTGTTGTCTTACTAACTCATCATTAATAGCTTTATGAATTTCTGGATCGCTATCTAATAAACTTTTTTCAAAAAAGTCTTTGTACTCACTATTTAAATATTTTGTTTCACTTGACATAATTTTTTATATTTTTTTAACTCTTTTTAAGTGCCTTCCACCCTCAAACTTTGTATTTAAGAATGCATTAATACATTTAAAGGCTAAATCTTTACTAATCAACCTTTCTCCTAATGTAATAACATTTGCATCATTATGCAATCTAGATAATTTAGCGTTTTTTACCGAATAACATAATGCCGCTCTTATGTTTTTATGCTTATTAGCAGACATTGCCATACCCATACCCGAACCACATACTAAAATGCCAACATTCTTTTTTTTTATCTGTTTTGATAGTTTATGGGCATAATCTGGATAATTTACTGATTTTTTTGAATTCTTTGGACCTAAATCTAAAAATTCAAAATTTGATGAAAATTTTTTTTTAATATTTTCTTTTAAATTAAATCCTGCGTGATCAGATGCAATAAAGATTTTTTTCAAATTAATTAAATTTATAGTCTAAAACACATGCAACTAGGTGTATTCTATTTTCTTCACCACCATTAAATGCATTATGATATTTTGTATTGTTAGTAACCCAAACTGATCCATCAGCAGGCATATGCTGTGCTACGTTATCGATAACCATTAGGCATCCTGGATTTGTTATAATTGGTATATGCAATCTTGGCTCTGGATCTCTATGCCAGCTTAATGTTGATCTTGGTTCTTTTAATAAAATTCTTACTCTTCCCAATTTATATTTGGATGAAAGAACATCATAAACTTCTTTAAAATAAGTATTTTCATAATCTTTTATAAATTCACTGTATTTAGATTCATCTATATCTACATCTCTTGAAACTTCTTTCCCAGATTTATCTGGTTTAGTCCAATAAACACCTCGAGCTTTGCTACCTTTTATTGAGTCTGGATCACCTGGTATCTGAGTCAAAGAAATTGCACCAAAGTTAGTTACACCACCCCCGTCATCAAATTTTTTAATTTTGATTATTTGATTATAAGCATCTTGCAGTTTATCAATATCAAATTGCAAGGTTTGTTTTTGAAAATCACTAAAGTCTAAAACTCTATCAGTTTGATTATGCAAGTTTAGTTTTACGATTTTGTCTTTATTGTCGATCATGAAGATTGTTTTCTACTCATTTATATATATATTTGTATAATAGATTTTGTCGCATAATAAAATACAATATGATTACAGGTAAATACCCAAATTTAAGGCTTAGAAGATCAAGAAAATATGCTTGGTCTAGAAAACTAGTTCAAGAAAGCTCTTTATCATATAGTGATTTGATCCTGCCAATTTTCTTGATTGAAGGAAAAAATAAAAAAGAATCAATAAAGTCTATGCCAAATGTATTTAGATATAGTGTAGACAAGTTAAATACAGTTGTAAGTAAGGCAATAAAAAAAGGGATACCTATGGTTGCTTTATTTCCATACACAAGCAAAACAAAAAAAGATGAACATGGTTCTGAAGCTTTAAATCCAGACAATTTAGTTTGTAGAGGAATAAAATTCATTAAAAAAACATTTAAAAATAAAATTGGTATTATGTGTGATGTAGCACTAGACCCTTATACTTCTCACGGTCACGATGGATTATTAAAGAAAAAAAATATCCTAAATGACAAAACTGTTGAAATACTGACCAAGCAAGCAGTGCTGCAAGCCAAAATGGGATGCGATGTAATCGCACCTTCAGATATGATGGATGGAAGAATTGGTAAAATTCGTAAAGCTTTAGATAAAAATAATTTAAGTGATGTGCAGATATTGTCATATGCAGTAAAATTTTCATCTAGCTTTTATGGACCATTTAGGGACGCAGTTGGATCAAAAAAGTTATTAAAAGGTGATAAAAAAACATATCAAATGGATTTTAGAAATTCAGATGAGTCTCTGAGAGAAGTTTCATTAGATATAAAAGAGGGTGCTGATATGGTTATGGTTAAACCTGGTATGCCCTATCTTGATATAATTAAAAAAGTAAAAGACAATTTCAAAATACCGGTATTTGCATATCAAGTTTCTGGTGAATACAGTTTAATAATGAATGGAATTAATAAAAAATTAATAGACAAAGCTTCAATAAAAGAGTCTCTTATTTCATTTAAAAGAGCTGGAGCAAATAGTATTGTAACTTATTTTGCTGATCAGATTGATCTTTAATTATTTTAACAAATTAAGAAAATCGTTTCTTGAAGAAGGATAATTTTTGTTGTTAGGTTTGATAATTGTTTTATCCAAAAAATCTCCAACTATAGAAAAGCCATTATATATGTCCTTTAAGTTTTCAGGACTTATATTTTTATCTATAAGAAAATTAGGGATAATTTTTTGACTTGAAACCACAATATATTTGATTTGGCCGTTAATATTTTTATCTACTACGTAATCTCTAAAGTTAATATCATATCCAACAGACTTTAGTATATTCAGCTCTAAATATAAAAATTCAACAAGCCAATTATCAGATTCAATTAATTTGAATAATTTTTCTAAAAGATTATATATTTCAATATTATTCTCATTTTCAGCAGTCAGAATTTTAATCAAATTCATACAATATATAATACAAAATAATTTTTTTTTATTTTCTAAATAAACAGGAGTTTTAATTTCATCTATTTCAACTTTTAGATAACCTAGTCTACCATCCTCTCTAATTTTAGAATTTATGTGAAACTTATTACCTATTAATAAATAACTCTTAATCTTTTTTGATGTTGAGCCAAAAATTACACCAACTATTTTCCCGTTATTTTCAGTATAGAATTCAGCTATTGATGAATTTTCATTATATTTATTTAAAGATAATAAATATCCTTTATCTTGCCAATTCATTTTTGATTAATTTTTTTGAGTAGTTCTGAAGCTGCAGATTGTTCTGCATTTTTCTTTGAAGATCCTATAGCATAAATATATTTACTATTTTTAATTTTTACTCCAACTTTAAAATTAGGTTTATGTCTTGGTCCTGTGTCAGAGACCAATTTATAGATAGGTAATATTTTAAAGGTTTTTAAAGAATACTCTTGAAGTTGAGTTTTTGCATCAATGAAGGTTGTTTCTGCATTATTTATTAAATTTTTCCATAATTTAAGAATAAAACTTTTAGAAACTTCAAAACCTTTATCCAAATAAATGGCTCCTATTAATGCCTCACAGCAGTCTGAGATAATTTTATTTTCAATTATATTTTTGCTCGTTTTTGAATTACCTGTGATTACAAATTCTTTAAGGTTTAAAGAATTTCCAATTTCTAAACATTTATTTTTATTGACTAAAGAAGCTAATTTTTTATCTAAAGACCCCACTTTTTCATTTGGATAAAGCTCATACAATTTTTTTGAAACAACAAGTCCTAGCACTCTATCACCTAAAAATTCAAGATTTTCATAATTATTATTTGGATCATAGCTTTTATGAGTAATTGCTTGCAAAAGAATTTGCTCGTTTTTGAAATTTATTTTAATCTTTTTTTGAAGGTTTTTAAGAATGCTCATGTTTAATCAATAATTTTGAAAAATCTACTTAACCTTAATATTTCACTCCAATTCCAAAATTTAACAATACTTCCTACAAATGGATCTGATGAAAAAAACAATATTTGAGCTTTACCCACAAGATTATTTTTATGGACATATCCAACTTCAGATAAAAATCTACTATCTTTTGAACAATCTCTATTATCTCCTAAGAAAAATAAATGATCTTTTGGAACTAGGTATTTATCCGTGTTAGCAAAAGTAATATCTGTTCTATATGATGCCAAATAAACCTTACCGTTCGGAAGTTTCTCTTCAAATGTGTTAACTTTTATTTTCGATTTGCCACAATAATTAGTGATATTTTTTGATTTAATTGTTTTTAAAATTTGATATCCATTAAGGTAAAGATCACCATTAATAAACTGAATTGTATCACCTGGTAAACCGATAACACGCTTTATATAATCGGTTCTATTATCAGCCGGCGTTTTAAATACAGCAACATCACCTCTTTTAGGATTATTGGCAAAAATACGATTTTCAAAAAAAGGTGGACTAAAAGGGAAGGAATGCTTGCTATAACCA
>CACFLJ010000003.1 GCA_902567045.1 uncultured Pelagibacteraceae bacterium | reverse complement strand
TGTAAACTTTTTCTGCATTTTTATTTGTAGATAATAATTTTACTTTAAAGTTGGATTTATCTTTTTTAATTACTTTTAATGTTGTTTCTCCAATTGATCCTGTAGAACCTAATAAGAAAATATCTTTTGTCATTTTATATAGAAATCAATATTATTCCAAAAGGTAAAGCAAATAAAATACCGTCTATTCTGTCTAGAATTCCTCCATGTCCAGGTAATATTGATCCTGTATCTTTTATTTTTGCTTTTCTTTTAAGAAATGAAATAATTAAATCCCCTATTTGTGAAATCAATGAAATTATTGCTATTAAAATCAAATGATTAACTTCAAAAATCAAATAGGTTTTATAAAAAATATAATAGAAATAACCAAAAGTTATTGAAAGAAAAAATGATCCAAAGACACCTGAATAAGTTTTATTAGGACTAATTTGTGTTAATTTTTTACCACCAACCAATTTGCCAAATATAAAGCCACCTATGTCTGTAGATATACATATCAATATTAAGAAAATTAATGTTATTATAGCATTATTGTTAAAAGGAATTAGGAAATTCCATATTATTAAAGAAAATATAGAAATATAAATCACACTAGCTAAAAAAGAAAAAAAATATAGTTGATTTGTTTTTTTAAAAATATTTTTAAATAAATTATTAAATTCAATTAATGAAAAGTAGTTTATTGCTAATAATACAAAAAATAAAACTGTAGAATTTTTTAAAGAAAAAAAAATTATTATCAACAATAATAAAGATGTTAGTAATCTTTTCTGTAGCTCAATCATTTAATACCACCGAAATTTCTTTTAACTTTTGAAAAATTATTTATAATTTTACTGAAATCTTTTCGTGTAAAGTCAGGCCAAAGTTTACTTACAAAATAAATCTCAGTATAAGATAATTGCCATAATAAAAAATTACTTAGTCTATTTCTATTTCCTGTTCTTATTAAAATTTCAGGATCTGGAATATTTTTGGTGTATAGGTTATCAGATATATTTTTTTCATTAATGCTAATTGATGAATTATTTAATTTCTTTACAGTATTTATAATTTCTTCTTTAGAGCCATAATTTAAAGCTATTATGATCTGTATCTTTTTGTTTAATCTTGTTAACTTTTCAGCATTTCTAAGTTTTAATTTAAGTGATTTTGGAAACTTATCTAAATTACCTATTATTTTTAATTTAATTTTTTTTTTAATTAAGTTGTTTAATTCTTTTTGAATATACTTTTCTAGTATACTAATTAAAAACCTAATTTCGCTTTTTGGTCTTTTCCAATTTTCAGTCGAAAAAGTAAATAACGTTAGGTATTTTATTTTTTTTGATACTGCTTCTTCGATGATATTTTCTACAACCTTTATACCTTTAGAATGTCCATAATTTCTTGATTTTTTTTTTTGAATTCCCCATCTTCCATTGCCATCCATTATTATGGCTACGTGTTTGGGCAAAATCATATTGTCATTATTTCATTTTCTTTTGCAGCAACTCTGTCATCAATAACTTTTATTTGACTGTCTGTATAATCTTGAATAATTTTTTCTTTTTTTTTTACTTCATCTTCTGAAATCTCTTTATCTTTTAGAAGTTTTTTTAACTCATCATTTGCTTCTCTTCTTATATTTCTTATAGATACTTTACACTTTTCACCCATAGATTTAATTATTTTCTTTATTTCAGATCTTCTTTCTTCACTAAGATCAGGGACAGGTAATCTAATTAATTGTCCATCAATCTGGGGGTTTAATCCTAACTCTGATTTTTTAATTGCAGAGTCTATAAGCGCTACATTATTTGTATCCCAAACCTGTATGTTTATGCTTCTAGGTTCTGGGGTTGTAATACTACCTAATTGATTAATTGGAATTTTTTGACCATAAACATCAACTTTTACAATGTCTAACATGGCTGCATTCGCTCTTCCTGTTCTTAATGAGCTCAGTTCACTTTGAAAAACCTCATACGTTTTAGACATTTTATTATTGTATTTTGACTCCTCAAACATTACTCTCCTATTTTTAGCCTAATAAAATTATTAATTTTCAAATTAGAAATATCTAAGTTTTTTAAAACATCTTTAACCTTCATTTTTGGGTCCATTACCCAATGCTGAGTCATTAAACTATTTTCATCTTTAAATTTATTAATTTTACCTATGCTAATTTTCTTTGCTATATCCTCCGGTTTACCAGAACTTTTCAATTCTTCTTCAATTAAGTTGACCTCTTTATCTATTATTTCTTGATCAATCAGATCTGCATTTAATGCAATTGGATTTGATGCTGCTATATGCATTGATAATTGCTTTCCGAATAAATCAATTTTATCAGATTTATCACTAGTATTCAAAGATACTATTACTATTAATTTTGAAACATTATCTTGAATTACTGAATGTTGATAAGCAAAATTTCTTGAATTTTCATCAGCTAAAGTTTTTACTCTCCCAATTGTTATTTTTTCTCCAATTTTTGCTATTAAGGCCACTAAATTTTCATCAACGGTTTTATTATTTTTCATAGTCGATTTTTTTAAATCTTCGACATTTGAAGAGTGATGATTATTTAATTCACTTAATTCTTTAACAAATTCAATAAAATCATCGTTTTTTGCAACAAAATCTGTTTCGCAATTCACTTCAATCAAAGACATTTTTTTTTCATCCCCAGAAGTAACTACAACTCCCTCTGTTGCGCTTCTTGACATTTTTTTTGAAGCTTTAGCTATACCTTTTACTCTCAAAATTTCAGCAGCTTTATCTAAATCACCATTAGAATCTTTTAACGCAGTATTACAATCTTTAAATCCTGCGCCTGTTGATTTTCTTAATTGTTTTACTTTTTCTATATCACTCATTTCATTTTCCTGAAATAAAATTAATTTTTTTAATTAAGTTTTGTTTCTGATTTTACATCTTTAGATTTTTCTGGGCTTGAGTTTTCAACTTTTAAGGCCTCTGTATCTTTATCACTAGCAATATTCTGTGGTGCTTCTTTTTTAGCATTTAGAATTGTTTCTTTTAAAAGTGAACAATACAAATCAATAGATCTTCTTGCATCATCGTTTCCAGGAATAGGAAAATCAATACCATCTGGATTTGAATTTGTATCTAAAATTGCTACTATTGGAATACCTAGTTTAACAGACTCTTTAATTGCTAAAGACTCATAATTTGTATCAATTATGAATACAAGATCAGGTATCTTTTTCATTGCTGATATTCCTCCAAGTGACCTTTGCAGTTTATCTCTCTGGCCACTCATTTTTAATAATTCTTTTTTAGTAAAGCCTCTATTCTCTGATTTTAAATCAGACTCTATTTTATCAAGTTTTTTTATTGAGTTAGAAATTGTTCCCCAATTTGTAAGCATTCCACCTAGCCATCTATAATTAACAAAATATTGATCTGTTTCATTTGCAAGTTCAGCTATTGCTTCCGATGCTTGTTTTTTTGTTGATATAAATAATATTTTTCCACCTGATGAGATTGTTGAATAGACTTTTTCTAAAGCTACTTTAGCGAGCTCTAGGGTTTGTGTTAAATCTATTATATGAATTGAGTCTCGTTTTCCAAAAATAAACTTTTTCATTTTTGGATTCCATCTTAAAGTTTTATGGCCTAGATGAACGCCAGCCTCTAATAATTGTTCTATTGTTAAGTTTGGTATTTTCATATTTATTCCCGGTTATGCCACCACAATTACTGCCTAAAAAGGACCGGAGGTATAAAACCAGAAATTGTGTGCGTATTAATTTATGGAACTATTTACAAAAAAAAGAGGAAAAAACAAGTTTTTTTTAAATAACATCAATATTTTCCTCATTTCTCATTAAATTGAGCATTTTATGATCTATTTTTCTTTTTTCGCTCAATTGAAAAGACATCCTTTTTTTATCAGCTTTGACGTCTATTATCACTTTAGTCTTGCCGGGCTCTAAACAAAATTTATTAATTTTTGTTATATCATCTATATTTTTGATTTCTATTTTTACTTCATCTATTGGCTTATCAATCACTTCTTTCATAGCAATAATCTTTCTTATATTAATTTTCTTTTGTATTTTGCTTTCATCCACATAATTTTTAACTAAAGTTATCATAACAGAATTACCTTCAAAAAGTATTTCTCTATTATTTTCAAAAACGTCTGAAAATATGAATAATTCAAAAACACCAGATAAATCAGAAAATTTAACTATTGCATAGGAAGTTCCTTTTTGTGTTTTTTTTTCTTGAACCTTTAATATTGTGGATGAAATATTTGAACTTAAAATATTTTCATTTGAATTAAACTCTTCATAATCAATAATATTATATTGATTAAAAAGTGATTTATACTGATTTAGAGGATGGTCAGAAATAAAGAAACCCAAGGTTTCAAATTCTTTGGATAATTTAACATCTACAGTCCAATCTTCAATGATATCTAAATAAGTTTCATCATTATCTTCTTGGAATAAATCAATTTGGTTTGCAGAATTATTTTCAAAAATATTTTTTGATTTTAAAATAATATTAGGTATTGAATTGTATAAAGAGTGTCTATTCTTATACAAATTATCAAAAGCTCCTGCTTTTACAAGACCTTCTAACTGTAATTTATTTATGTATTTTGGGTTAACACGATTTATAAAGTCTGTTAGATCTTTGAACACTCCATTTTTATTTCTCTCTTCTACAATTTTTGAAATTGCTTCAAATCCAACACTTTTAATTGCACCTAGCGCGTAAAGGAAATTTTTACCATCAGAGGAAAAGTCAGCATAGCATTTATTAATATCTGGACGAATTATATTTATGCCCAATCTTTTCAGTTCTTCATAAAATTCACTTAATTTTTTTTGGTTTGAGAGCTCCATTGACATAGAGGCTGCAAAAAACTCGTGTGGATAGTATGTTTTTAAAAATGCGGTTTGATATGCTATTATTGCATAAGCAGCTGCATGACTTTTGTTAAATCCATATTCAGCGAATGGTTCAATCTTTAAAAAAATTCCAGCTGCAATATCTTTGCTAATTCCATTATTATGAGCTCCCTCAACAAATCTTTCTTTTTGTTTTTCAAGTTCTGCTCTTTTTTTTTTACCCATGGCTCTTCTTAATATATCTGCTTCACCTGCTGTAAATCCCGATAATACTTGAGCAATTTGCATAACTTGCTCTTGGTAAATAATCACACCATAAGTTGGTTTTAAAATTTCCTCCAGCTTAGGATGTAAATAGTCAGGCTCTCTATTTCCATGTTTGCAATCATTATAAATAGGGATATTGCTCATAGGTCCGGGTCTATATAAAGCAACTAAGGCAATAATATCTTCCAAATGATTAGGCTTCATATTGATTAAAGCATCTTTCATTCCAGAACTTTCTAATTGAAATAATCCAACTGTTTTACCACTTGATAAAAGGTCAAATACCTTTTGATCTTCGTAATTTATAGTATCAATTTTAAAATTTGGATGATTTTTTTCTACAAGTTTTTGAGTATTATTAATTACTGTTAACGTTTTTAAACCCAAAAAGTCAAATTTAACTAATCCAGCATTTTCAGCTGAATACATGTCAAATTGAGTGGAAGGTAGTAATAAATCCGCAGAAGAATCCTTATACAAAGGCACAATTTCTGTTAATTTTTTGTCTGCTATAACAACACCGGCTGCATGAGTTGCAACATTTCTATTTAACCCTTCAAGTTTTAAAGATAACTCGATTAGACGACTAACTCTTTTGTCCTCATTAATTAATTTTTGTAATCTTGGCTCTACATTGATGCTTTCTTGTAAAGTTAATGGTCTAGATGGATCGAATGGTATCATTTTACAGATGCTATCTATAAAACCATATGGCAGTCCTAACACACGTCCTACATCTCTTATTACCATTCTAGCTTTAAGTTTCCCAAACGTTATAATGTGAGCGACACTATCTTTATATTTAGTTGTTAAATATTTGAAGACTTGGTCTCTTTTTTCCTCACAAAAATCAATATCAAAATCAGGCATAGAAATCCTATCAGGGTTTAAAAATCTCTCAAAAATTAAATTAAATTTTATTGGATCAACATCTGTTATAGATAAACACCATGCGACTAACGAACCTGCTCCAGATCCTCTTCCAGGACCAACTGGTATATTGTTATCTTTTGCCCACTTTATATAGTCTGAAACAATTAAGAAATATCCTGAATAATTCATTTCAGTTATAATTTTTATTTCATGATTCAATCTATCTTTATAAGTTTCTTTAATTTTAATATTATTTGATATTTTTTTTAATAGCTCTGGATCAGTTTTAAATTTTTTCTCCAGACCATTAAATGAGTCTTTTTTTAAGTTATCATCAATATTTTCTATATTTGTAGTAATGCTAGGCAGTATAGGTTTGGAAGGTATAGGTCTAAAATCACATCTATAAGGTAAATTATAATTATTTTCTAATGCTTCAGGTAGATCTTCAAAAATTTCAGACATTTCCGATGACGATTTAAAGTAATGATTATTTGATAGTTTCAATCTTTTTTGATCATTAATATAAGTTTTGTGACCAATGCACATTAAAGCATCGTGCGCTTCATGCATTTCCTTATCCAAATAGTAAACCTCGTTAGTTGCTATGATGGGTATTTCATATTTTTTTGAAAGATTAAGATTGAAAATTTCAAATTCTTTTTCATTTTTGTCTCCATGTCTTTGAATTTC
The DNA here is from genome assembly GCA_902567045.1 of uncultured Pelagibacteraceae bacterium. Classification (GTDB taxonomy): domain Bacteria; phylum Pseudomonadota; class Alphaproteobacteria; order Pelagibacterales; family Pelagibacteraceae; genus Pelagibacter. The sequence continues at coordinate 122,336 of CACFLJ010000003.1, read as the reverse complement.
TAAATAAAAATTTTCTTTAAAATTTTTATTTAATAGTATTATTAATTCGTCTAACTCATCAATTAATCCTTTATTAAAAATACTACCAATCAAATTACTTACTGATCCAGAAAGAACAATTATCCCTTCACTATATTTTGTTAAATCATCAATCGAACAATGTGGCTGATCATTTTCAGTATTTTCTAAATAAGCTTTTGAAGACAGTTCAATTATATTTTTATAACCTACATAATTTTTAGCGATAAGTGGAATAAGTCCATAAGTATTTTTAAATCTAAATTGAACTTGTGAGCCTATTATAGGTTGTGTTCCTACAGATGAAATATTTTCAGAAAATTCTAACGCACCTGATAGATTATAAGTATCACTTAATCCAACTGACTGTATCTTATTTTTTTTACAATACTCTTTTAAATTTTCAATTTTTAATGCACCTTCACAAATTGAATATTGAGAGTGGATTTTAATTTGATTAAAAGATTTTTTTTTAGATTGAAGCATTGATGATTTGTATATTACCATCATTCATCATAATTTTACAATCTGCCATATTTGCAAAATATCTATTGTGAGTTGCAAAAATTATGATCCTATTTTTATTTTTAAAATTAAATAGTATCTTAAAGATAAGTTTTGCATTATTAGAGTCTAGACTACCAGTTGGTTCATCAGCTAATATAATATCAGGATTATTAATTAATGCCCTAGCTATAGCAATTCGCTGGTTTTCACCACCAGATAACTCATTTGGAAAATGGTTTATTCTAGATGACATACCTACATTTTTTAATAATTTTTTTGCAAGTTCTATGGATTTTTGTTTTTCTTTAGAAACTAATAAGTTAGGCAAATAAACATTTTCTAAAGCTGTAAAATCTGACAATAAGTTTTTGTCTTGATAAATAATTCCTATTTTCTTTGCTCTAATTAAATCATTTTTAACCTTATTATTTGACTTTATTTTATTGTTGCTGATTTCGATTGAGCCCGCCGTAGGGTTATCGATCAATGATAATAAATTGAGTAATGTTGATTTTCCTGATCCTGAAGGACCCATAATAGAATAAGTTTTTCCAGGTTCAAAATTAAATGTAATATCATTTAAAACCTTTATAGATTTATTTTTCTCATATTTTTTTGTTAGGTTTTTAATTTTAATATAATTATTCATATTTCAGAGTTTTAACTGTATCTAAGGAGGATGCCTTTGAAGCTGGATAAATCGATACTAAAATTGTTGCAATTATTGAACAAAGAGAGATTATTATTATTGAATTTATATTTATTTCAGAAGGCAAAGAATTTAAAATATATATATCTTCTGGGAAAAGAGAAATGCCAAATATATTTGAGATAAATTGTCTTATATTCTCAACATAAATAGAAAAAAGGGTTCCAACAACCACACCAAACAATGTTGCCAATGTTCCTATAGAAAAACCCACTAAAAAGAAGATTTTTTTTATCGATTTGTTAGAGACCCCAATTGATTTTAGGATACCTATATCCCTTGTTTTGTTTTTAACTAAAATTGTCAGTCCAGATATTATATTAAAAGCTGCAACAATAATTATCAAAGAAAGAATTATAAACATTACATTTCTTTCTACTTTCAAGGCTGAAAATAATGATTTATTCATATCTGACCAGGTATAGACTAGTGCATCTGGAAACATGATTGTTAAATTTTTTTTATGTATTTCTATATTTTTTGGATCTTTAAAATAAAATTCTATGAACCTATCTTCTTTATTCCTATTAAAAAAACTTTCAAGTGTTTCTAAATTTATATATGCAATATTTTCATTAAAATCAGACAATCCACTATCAAAAATTGAAACTATCTTAAAGTTTTCTTGTTTAGGGAGTGTGCCTACTAAAGTTTGAATTCCCGCAGGCGACATAACTGTAATAGTATCACCAATATCAACATTTAAATTAAAGCTTAATTCTTTACCAATTGAAATAGCATTGTTATTTAATTTTTTTGATCCAAAATATTCCTCATTTTTTACTATTTGAAGGTTTGTGAAATCAGTTTCTAAGTATCCTTTTAAGAATACTCCCTTCGCAACATCTTTATTCAATATTACTGCTTCACCATCATTTGAAACTATATTTTTTACCAAATCAAAATCTTGAATATATTTCAGTGATTTATTTCCTGGTTGAACTACTGCATGAGCATTAAAACCTACAATTTTAGATATTAATTCAGTTCTAAAGCCATTCATTACAGACATAACAATGATTAGAACTGCAACCCCTAATGAAATTCCAATAAAAGAAAAGATTGAAATGATATTTAAAAAACCGTCACTTTTTCTGGTCTTTAAAAATCTAAATGTAACTTCTCTTTCTAACTGTGAGATCAATTTGATTTTGCTTTTAAAATTTGTGATGCAACTTCTTCGATACTTAATTTTTGAGTTTCTCCATTAATTTCTTGAAACTCAAATAAGTCTCCCTCAGTTTTATTTCCTAAAATCAACTGATATGGGATACCAATTAAATTAAATTTTCTAATTTTTGCAGAAATATTTTCTTCAGTATCATCTATGATGGCATCTATATTTTTAGACTTTAAATATTCAAATATTTTATTCGATTTTTCTAAATTTGTTGTGTCATTTTTTTTAATCATTGGAATTATTACACAGTGATAAGGAGCCACTGATATTGGCCATTTCATTATTTCATCTTTATCGTTGTATTTAGCCTCAATTATGGCACCTACTAATCTTGATACGCCTATTCCATAGGATCCCATTTTAACAAATTCTTTTTTGCCATTAAAATCTACTGCAGCATTCATTGGTTTTGAATATTTATCTCCAAAATAAAATATATGGCCTACCTCAATTCCTTTAGTATTTACTCTAAATTCCTCTGGAACTACTTTTTCAAATTCTTTTTGGTTAAATTTCTCATCTGTAACAGAATAAAATTTTTCATATTGCTGTCGTAAATCATTAAGCGAATTTTTTTCTAATAAAGTAGATGAGCTATTTACATCAAATATTCTTTTGTCTGTGTAAATTTTACTTTCCCCTGTATCAGCAAGAATTATAAATTCATGGGAAAGGTTTCCACCAATAGGTCCTGTATCTGCTGCCATTGGTATTGCTGATAAATTTAACCTTTTAAAGGTTCTTAAGTATGAGAGAAAAAATTTATTGTATGAAAAAAGAGCTTCATCATCATTAATATCGAAAGAGTAAGCATCTTTCATATAAAATTCTCTGCATCTCATAATTCCAAACCTTGGTCTTAATTCATCTCTAAATTTCCATTGAATATGATATAATAGCTGTGGTAGTGACTTATAAGATTTAATACTAGATCTAAAAATTTCTGTTACAAGCTCTTCATTGGTAGGTCCATACAACATTTCTCTATTTTGACGGTCTTTAATACGTAACATCTCTTCTCCATAATCATCATATCTTCCACTTTCTTTCCAAATTTCTGCTGATTGAATTGTCGGCATTAAAATTTCCTGAACGCCAATTCTATCCTGCTCCTCTCTAACAATTTGCTCTATTTTTTTCATAACTTTGAAACCGAGTGGTAACCATGAATAAATCCCCGCTGATGATTGCTTAATCATTCCAACTCTTAACATAAGCTGATGTGATTTAATTTTAGCTTCTGTAGGATTATTTTTAAGAATTGGCACAAATGATTTTGAAAAATACATTTTATTATTTAAATTCTTACCAAGTTTATATTTGTTAGTGGTTTTTTCCCAGTTTTTTCTTTTGAAAATTTTCGACAAGTAATTTTAAGAGCGTCTATAAGATTGTCTTTTTGTTTTGTGTTATTTAATGAAAATGTTTTAACAGTTTTTTCTATTTCTTCCTCTAATCCATAAATAAAATCGTCATTTTCATATACTGGTAGGCCTCTAAAAGTTACCAAAGGTTTATTGTGTATGTTTCCTTTTGGTGTAATCATAATTGTAGCCTCTAAAAAACCATTTGATGAAATATTTCTTCTTTCTTTTATTGATCTAGAATCCTCTTCTACTGGAACATTTCCATCTAAATAAACTCTTCCACTTGGTGCTTTGTCATAGACTTCTGGCTTTTCTCCAGGATATAATTTTACAATATCTCCATTCTCAACTTGAACTGGGTATTTAACCTGCATTTCTTTAGCAAATTCTATGTGCTCCATCATATGTCTGTGTTCACCATGAACAGGAATAACAGCTTTTGGTTTAATCCAGTTATACATATCTCTTAAGTCTTCGCGGTTAGGATGACCAGAAACATGAATGTATTCATTATCTTCGGATATAACTTCAATACCTTCTTTAACTAAATTATTGTGTAGTTTGTATAACTTCTTTTCATTTCCAGGTATAATTTTTGATGAAAAAATAACAGTATCATTTCTCTCAATAAAAACGTCTGGGTGAGTATATTTAACTATTCTATTCATAGCACCCATTGGCTCGCCTTGGCTACCAGTGCATAAATAAACAATTTTTTCTCTAGATATATTTTTTGCATCTCTTGGATCTACTGGTTCAATAACATTTTTAAGATAACCACATTGTCTAGCTGCTTTAAATATTCTATGCATTGATCTTCCAACTAACGAGATATGTCTTCCAGTTTGTTCAGCACAATAAAAAACAGTTTCCATCCTGGCTACATTAGATGCAAATGAAGTAACGATTATTCTTTTTTTTAATCTTTGAAAAACCTTTAGTAAATTTTTACGTACATCAAGTTCAGATCCTGCTCTACCTGCACTAAATACATTTGTAGAATCGCATATCATAGCTAATACACCCTCGTTACCTATTTCTTTTAATCTTTCAGAGTTTATGTTTCCACCTATTAAAGGATCTGGATCACACTTCCAATCTCCAGTGTGTAGTATATTTCCCGCTGGTGTTTGTATTCTAAGACCATTAGGTTCTAATATTGAATGAGTAAGTGTAACAAACTCTATTTTAAAGGGATCTAGTTTAATTGTACTATTAAGTTCTACTATTTTTAAATAACTAGTTATATCAATTTTTTTTTCTTTAAACTTTTCAGTAATTAATACTGAGGTAAATGGCGTAGCATAAATTTTACATTTTAGTTTTGGCCAAACATGAGCAATAGCTCCAATATGATCCTCATGAGCATGTGTTAGGACTATACCTAGCAAGTCATCTTTTTTATCGATAATAAATCCTGGATCTGGATATATGATATCAACACCAGGAACTGTATCATCTGCAAATGTTACGCCAACATCAACTATAATCCATTTTTGATTGTCTGGCTTACCATATGCAAATAGGTTCATATTCATTCCTATTTCACCAGATCCTCCTAAAGGACAAAATAATAATTCATCTTTCATATTTTTTAATTAATAGCTACCTTTAGGATACCTTTAATTGTTAAATCCTTATCAACTGTTTTAATACCTTTAATTGATGATTTAAATAAGTGCGCAAATCCACCTGTAAGTACAATCTTAAACTTTCTTCTAGTTTGTTTTAATATAAGTTTGATTATATTTTCAATTAAACCAGTATAACCATGATAAAAACCAGCTCTTACAGCACTTTCGGTATTTTTGCCAATGACTTTTGTTGTCCTTTCTAGCTTAATTGTTGGTATTAAAGAGGCTTTATCAGTTAAATTTTTAAGAGAAAGCTCAACACCAGGAGCTAAAACACCCCCTATATAGTCTTTTTTAATAACTATATCAAAGTTTGTAGCCGTTCCAAAATCAACAATAATATAATTATACTTATTATCAATTACTGATATTGCATTAGCTAAACGATCAGAGCCAATTTGTTTTCTATTGACTTTTATATTTATAAATTTTTTTAAATCACAGTTTTTTAATTCAACACAATTCATTTTAGTGATCTCTTTAATGGTTTTTTTTATTATTTTATAAGAATGAGGGACGACCGAACTAAAGAGTACTTTTCTGAGTTTAAAAATATATTTCCTTAAAAATAATAACTCCTTGTTGATAAATTTTTTATTAATATTTTTCTTATATATTTTAATATTTTTGATCAATTTTAAATTGTTGTTAAATAAGCAAATTTTAATTGCAGTATTTCCAATATCTCCAATTAAATACATATATTAAACTCCAAATAAGTGTAAGTTCTTTTCATACAATGATTTAAATTCTTTAAACAATTCAAGTCTATTTAATTTTTTATTTGAATAATTATTTAAGTATGTAGTGGGATAATTATTAATTTTTGGACTACTTGAAACATTTATTCCGATTCCGACAATTAAGTATTTTCTATTCTGCCTGAAAATTGTCTCTTGTAAAATTCCACAGACCTTTTTTTTGTTTATTAATATATCGTTGGGTTTTTTTATTTGAGTTAAAGAATTTATTTTTTTATGAATAATTTCTTTAATTATTTTTAAATTTAAATTTATAATTTTTGATAAAGATATTTTTTTACCAATTTCAAAGAAGACCGATAAAAATAGGTTACCTTTAGTAGATATCCATATATTTTTTCTTTGTCCTTTACCTTCTGTTTGTTGATCTGTTAAAATTATTCCTCTTTGATTTCCTTGTTCAATTAATCTGAGTGCTACGTTGTTAGTACTTCCTACTTTTTTATATGAATATTTTTTTAGTCTCATTAGATCATAATAATTTTAGATACTACTTCTGTTATGCCGCTTGGATATATAAAGTATGCTAAAATAAATATTGTTGAAATAGCCAAGGTAATTTTTAATCCTAGATTATGAGATGTTTCGAATTCTTCTTTTTCTGGATCAAAATATATAATTTTTATAATTCTTAGATAATAAAAAGCTGCAACTACAGTTGCTAATAATCCAACAATTGCTAAAAAATACATTGACTGTTCTATAACTGCTAAAAAAACATAAAATTTTGCAAAGAAGCCTGCTAGTGGGGGTATTCCAGCTAAAGAAAATAAAACTATTAATAATGAGAAAGATAAAATTGGATGTTTTTTAGAAAGCCCAGATAAATCCTCTATATTTTCATAATATTTATCATTTCTCTTAAGCATAAATAAGCAGCTAAAAAAGGCTAAATTCATTACCAAATAAATAGATATATAAGTAATAGAACTTTGTATTCCTTGGTTACTAACTGTTGCTAATCCAGCCAACGCATAACCCATATGACTGATTGAACTATAAGCAATTAATCTTTTTAAGTTTTTTTGACCTATGGCTGCCACAGCACCAAGTATCATTGAAGCTATTGAAATAAACACAATAATAGTTTGCCACTGATCATTCATATTAGCAAAAGGTGTGTATAAAAACTTAATGAATACAGCGAGCGCAGCTATTTTTGGAAGTATAGCAAAAAATAGAGTTACAGATGTTGGAGAGCCCTGATAAACATCTGGTGCCCACATATGGAATGGTACAGCTGATATTTTAAAAGCAAGACCGACTAAAATAAAGACTATCCCAAAGGTGGTACCATAGTTAAATTCGGTAGAATTTATTAGTATTTGATCAAAATTCGTACTTTCAGAAAATCCATAAGTTAATGAACATCCATATAAGAGCAAACCCGATGATAATGCGCTAAGAACAAAATATTTAAGTCCGGACTCTGTGGAGAGCAAGTTGTCTCTATTGAACGATGCAAGAACATACAGAGCTAAAGATTGAAGTTCAAGTCCCATGTAAAAAACAATTAAATCATTTGAACTTATCATTATCATCATTCCCAAAATACTACTCAAAATAAGAATGGGATATTCAATTTTATTTAAATTAATCACTTGGATATATCTTGATCCAGTTAACATTACAAAAATTCCAGAACCTACGAGTATTATCTTCATGTAATTTGATAAGTTATCTATTAAATACGAACTATTGAATAAATAAATTTTATTGAATGAGCTGAGATTTATAATTAATGCCAATAAAATAACTAAAGATATAGTAGATAAATTATAAATTAAATTTGCGCTATTTTTTTTGAAAACTCCAAATAATAAAAATAGCATTATAGATGCAGATATGAAGATTTCAGGTAATATATATTGAAAATTTTCCATTAGTCTTTTGATGCAAGGTTGTTAATTAAGTCAAAGTTGTACATGTTTAAAGTATTCTCGACTGATGCTTCAATTGAATTCATTAAAGGCTCTGGATAAAAACCAAAAAATAAAATTGGTATTATTAAAGCTGATAAAGTGATAATTTCAAAAGTTTTTAAATCTTTCATGCTTTTAAGCTCTTGATTATTAATTTCGCCGAAAACAACCCTTTTAAATAGCCACAGCATATATGCTGCTCCTAAAATTACTCCCAAACTTGCAATCATCGCTACTAGGATATTTTTCTCAAATGCACCCATTAAAATTAAAAATTCTCCAATAAAACCTGTTGTTCCAGGTAGTCCTAGTGCTCCTAGTGTGAATACCATGAAAACAATTGCATATCTTGGCATTATGGAAACTAAACCGCCATATTTATTTATTAGTCTTGTATGATGCCTTTCATAAATAACTCCAACACTCAAGAAAAGTGCAGCAGATACAAGTCCATGACTAATCATTTGGAAAATACTTCCCTCAATACCTTGTTGGGTCATTGTGAAGATACCTAATGTTACAAACCCCATATGTGCAACTGAAGAGTATGCTATGAGTTTTTTTATATCTTCCTGCATCAAAGCAACAAGAGATGTGTAAATAATTGCAATTAAACTTAAGATATAAACTAACATTGTGAAATTTTCAGAAGCTATAGGAAATAATCCTAGCGAAAATCTAATAAATCCATATCCAGCCATTTTAAGCAATATTGCTGCTAGTAATACAGATCCAACAGTTGGAGCTTCTACATGAGCATCTGGCAGCCACGTATGTACTGGCCACATAGGAGTTTTAACTGCAAAAGAACTGAAAAATGCTAACCATAATAAATTTTGATATTCAGTCTTTATGCCAAGTTCATAAAGTTTTTCAACATCAGTGGTTCCTGTTATCCAATAAATTGAAATAATAGCAACCAACATAAGAACTGATCCTAATAAAGTGTACAGAAAAAATTTAAAAGCCGAATAGACTCTTCTTTCTCCACCCCAAATACCAATTATTAAAAACATTGGTATAAGACCTGCCTCAAAAAATAAATAAAATACTACTAGATCAAGTGAGCAGAAAACACCAATCATAAATGTTTCCATTATTAATATGGCAATTAAGAAATCCTTAAGCCTATTTGTAATTGTAGCATTAACAGAAATAATGCAAATTGGAGTTATGAAAGTTGTTAATATTACAAATAAAATTGAAATACCATCTATTCCAACTTTATAGTTTATAAATCCTGATAACCATTCTCTATTTTCTACAAACTGAAAGTCTACTGAATTTTTGTCAAAGACATACCAAAGATATAAAGATAATAAAAAATTCGCTAAAGAAATAAATAAAGCTACATATTTGGAACTTTGATATTTTCCACTTGATGATTTTGTGAATAATATAAATAAAGCACCTATTGTAGGTAGCAAAATTAAGGACGATAAAATTGGAAAGTTCATTAGTTTAATATCAGTATTGTTAGTAAAACTGAAAATCCAATCAACATAACAAATGCATATTGATAAATAAATCCAGATTGAAATTTGACTGCTTTAATTGATAAATTTTTAATCACACTTGAAATCCCATCAGGACCAAATTTATCTATTATTGATCCATCAACTTTTTTCCATAAAAACTTTCCAATTTTTTTTGAAGGATTGACGAATAAATAATCGTACATTTCATCGAAATACCATTTCTTAACTAGAAATTGATAAATTGGTTCATTCATTTCTTTCAGTCCATTTACTATGTTTGTGTTTTTTAAATATAAATAATAAGAAAATGGAATTGCAGAAGTAACAAGTATAGGCGTTGAAAACAAAAACCACATTGGTGGATGATCTGTGCTTAGTGGTTCTAAAAACTTTATAGATTTACCCCAAAATTCATATGCTATCTCATGACCTATAAACAAACCTTTAAAGGCCATACCAGCAAAAATAGCTCCTATTGCTAAGATAATTAAAGGAGCAATCATAACAAAAGGAGACTCGTGTACTTTATCAATACTAAGTTTTTTATTATTAAAATTACCATGGAATGTTTTAAATATAAGTCTCCAGGAATAAATTGATGTTAATAAAGCTGTAACAATACCTACAAAAGCTGCAAGCATTCCAACTCCATTCCCACTTAAGTACGCAAATTCTATTATTGCATCTTTAGAATAGAAACCTGATAAAAAAGGAAAACCTGTTAAAGCAAGAGTTCCTATTAGCATTAATACATATGTGTATGGGAGTTTCTTTATAACTCCACCCATTTTATTTATATCTTGTTCTTCATGAAATGAATGAATTACAGCACCAGCTCCTAAAAATAGCAAAGCTTTAAAAAAAGCATGTGTAAATAGATGAAACATCGCAACATTGTAAGCACCTACTCCAGCTGCAAAAAACATATAGCCCAATTGACTACAAGTAGAATAAGCAATAATTTTTTTTATATCGTTTTGAACAAGTGCAACTGTTGCTGCAAAGAAAGCAGTAGTCATTCCAATTATGGTTATAACTGTGAGAGCTAATGGAGAGTATTCATATATAGGTGAGCATCTAACAATCAGAAATACCCCTGCTGTTACCATTGTTGCTGCATGAATTAATGCGGATACTGGTGTTGGGCCCTCCATAGCATCAGGCAACCAAGTATGTAATAAAAATTGAGCTGATTTACCCATTGCTCCAATTAATAAAAGCAAACAAATCAAATCAATAATTTCTATATTAATACCAATGAAATTTATTTTTTTATCTAAAACATTTGGAATTTGTTCAAAAACCTCGTCATAATTGACTGTACCAAAAATATAAAAAATCAGAAAAATTCCAAGCGCCAAACCAAAGTCACCAACTCTATTAACAACAAAGGCTTTTATTGCTGCCCTGTTTGCACTTTCTTTTTTAAACCAAAAACCAATTAAAAAATATGAGCATAAGCCTACACCTTCCCAACCAAAAAATAGTTGAATAAAATTATCTGAACTTACTAAAGTTAACATTGCAAAAGTAAATAAAGACAAATATGCCATGAATCTTGTTTTATGAGGATCGTGTGACATGTAACCAATTGAATAAATATGCACCAAAGCTGAAACAAAATTTACTACAACAAACATAACTGCTGATAAAGCATCAATTTTTATTGACCAGTTAACATTTAATGTTCCAGAATTGATCCAAGTAGCTATAACAAGATTGTTTGAATAATCTGAACTAATAACTTTGTACAAAACAAGTAAAGAGAGTATTGCTGAAATACTCACAAACGAACTTGTCAAAATTTGAGAATTTTTGTCTCCTAATTTCTTTCCAAAAAAACCACTAATCACAGCTCCTATTAGAGGTAGAAATAAAATTAGGTATTCCATTTTATCCTTTTAAATTTTTAATCTCTTCAACTCTTATTGTGTCTGAATTTCTAAAATAAACTACAATTATGGCTAATCCGATAGCGGCCTCAGCAGCAGCAACTGTTAAAATAAATAGAGTAAATATTTGTCCACTTAAATCATTGATAAATATTGAAAAGGCAACAAGGTTTATGTTTACTGCAAGCAAAATTAACTCAATACTCATTAAAATAACTATTACATTTTTTCTATTTAGAAAAATTCCAACAATACCAATAGTAAATATAATTGCAGCTAATGTTAAATAATGTCCTAAACCTATGCTAAGCATCTATTTTAACTCCTTTGTTTTTCTCGACGTGAACTAAGTCAACACCCTCATCTCTTTCTCTAGAAATTTGCTTAACATAACTTTGTCTTTTAACTCCAGCTCTTTCCCTGAAGGTTAAAACAATTGCTCCTATCATAGCAACCAGCAATATCATTCCCGAAATTTGAAACAAAAGTATGTAGTCTGTGTATAAAACATTTCCAATAGATCTAGTGTTTGTGACATCAGAAGATATATTTACTGAAAGACTATTTAATAAATCGGGTTTATATTTCCATCCTCCAATTACAATTATAAGTTCAAAGAAAATAATTAAACTAACTAATAAACCAATTGGAATATGGGTTCCACCATCCCATCTTGAACTAAACCATTGACCCTTTTGTTCGGCTACATTTAACATCATCACAACAAATAAAAATAAAACTGCAACCGCTCCAACATAAACTATAAGCATTATCATGCCCAAAAATTCTGCACCTATCATGATGAACAAACAAGATATACTAATGAAATCTAAGATTAAAAAAAATACTGAGTGAACTGTATTTTTTGAGACTGTTACCATGAGTGCAGAAACAATAGCTATTAATGAGAAAATATAAAAAAAAACTGAATGTGCAATCATAAGATTACCTGTGAGAACTATCAGCCTTTATGTTAGCAGCTAAAATGTTTTCCCACCTATCTCCATTTTCCAAGAGTTTTTCTTTTGTATAATAAAGCTCTTCTCTAGACTCTGTTGCAAATTCAAAATTTGGACCTTGGACAATCGCATCTACAGGACAAGACTCCTCACAAAGTCCACAGTATATGCACTTAAGCATATCAATGTCATATCTTACAGTTTTTCTACTTCCATCATCTCTTTCTTTAGATTCTATTGTAATTGCTTGAGCAGGACATACAGCTTCACAAAGCTTACATGCTATGCATCTTTCTTCACCGTTAGGATATCTTCTAAGAGCGTGCTCCCCTCTAGACCTTGTTCCTAAAGATCCCTTTTCAAAAGGATAATTAATTGTCTTTTTTGCTTTAAAAATCTCTTTTATTGCAATTAATAAACCAGTCACAAAATCAATCATGAATATAGTTTTTAATAATCTTGAAATTTTCATTTATTTCCCTGGTAGTAAATCAAAATATAGTAAAAAACTTGAAGTTAAAACAACATAAAACAGTGAAAATGGGAGAAATATCTTCCATCCAAGCTTCATTAATTGATCATATCTGTATCTTGGAACAGTTGCTTTAACTAACGCAAATAAAATAAATAAAAATAATATTTTAAAGATTAACCAAAATGGACCTGGAATCGCATTAAATGGGAAGATATCTATTGGAGATAACCAGCCACCCAAAAATAAAACTGCTCCCATTGCACACATTAACAAAATATTTGCATACTCTCCTAACCAAAACATAGCATACATCATGCCTGAATATTCAGTTTGATATCCTGCCACTAATTCTGCTTCTGCTTCTGGTAAATCAAATGGAGGACGATTTGTTTCTGCTAGTGCAGAAATAAAAAAAATTACAAACATAGGAAACAAAGGAATTACAAACCATAAATTTTGTTGTGCCATAACGATGTCACTTAGGTTTAAAGATCCAACACATAATAGAACGTTGATAATTATAACTCCTATTGAAACTTCGTATGAAACCATTTGCGCAGCAGACCTGATTGCACCTAAAAAAGGGTATTTAGAATTGGAGGCCCATCCTCCCATAATTATTCCATATACACCTAATGATGAAACTGCGAAAAGATATAAAATACCAACATTGATGTCGGCTAGAACAAAATCTTCGCCAAATGGTATTACAGCCCATGATATTAATGCTAAAGTCATTGTAACAACAGGAGCTAATACAAACACAAGTTTGTTTGAACTTGCAGGTATTATTATTTCTTTAAATATATATTTTAATGCATCTGCTAGTGATTGAAATAAACCGAACGGGCCAACAACATTGGGTCCCCTCCTTTTTTGAACAAAGGCCCAAACTCTTCTATCAAGCCAAACTATCATTGCCACAGATACTAAAACAGGTACTAATAAAAATAAAATTTTATAAACTTCAGTAAATAATATTGAAAAATAAGAGTCCATTAACCCTCAGTTCCAGTGTTTTTCAAATTAGCTCTTGCATATCTACACTCTGACATTGTTTTGGATGCACGAGCAATAGTATTAGAATAGTAATAATCAATATCTTCAACTAATATTTTTTCATCTTTCAAATTATATTTAGGAACTTCAAAATTTTTAATATTTTCATTATTTAAATGGTTTTGCATATTTTTTAGTAGTTCATCTTTATTACTAAATAGAAGATTTCCTTGGATAGAAGAAGATAATTCATTAATTATTTGCCAATCTTCTTTAGCTTCTCCTGGAGGATAAGAAGCTTTATATGCTTTTTGAAGCTTTCCTTCTAGGTTAGTGAAATAACCATCCTGTTCAGTATATGCAGCTCCAGGCAATATAAGATCTGCCATATCTGCACCCTTATCACCGTGACTTCCAATATAAATTATAAATTCATTACTTTTTTTAATTTTAAGATTGTCTTGACCTAATAAAAAAATAACTTCTGCTTCACCATCTTCAATTTTTTTAAGTGTTTTATTACTTCCATCATTTGAGGAAAAAATGCCTAAATCATAAGAACCAACAGCTGATGCATCAATTGATAAAATATTTAAAGCATTCCAATTATCACAGATTTTATTAATACTAGTTAAATACTTTTTTAACTCTTCAAATATATATGCACCATTATTACTATTTAAAATAGATTGACCTAAGATAATTATAGGTTTTTCTGCACTGGCAATTTTGTTTGAGAGATTGTGTTCATTTTTGATAATTTTATCAATTACTTTTGAATTATTTTCTAAAACTGTATAAGGATAAGTTAAATCACCCATATCCTCTAAAGAAAATATTTCAGTTTTATTTTTTAAATAAGTTTTTCTTATTCTTGAGTTTAATATAGTTGCCTCAAATCTTGGGTTTGTGCCTATTAGTAATATAAGATCACTTTCTTCAATCCCTTCTATGCTAGAATTAAACAAATAATTACTTCTGTTTTCAAAATTTATGTAAGTATGTTTAGCTCTACAATCTAAATAACTAGAATTTAATGTTTTTTGAAATAGGTTTTTAACAGCAAAAATAGTTTCCATGTTTGTCATGTCACCAGTTAAACCAACTATTTTATCTTGTGATGTTTTTAAAATTTTTTCTTTAATTTTATTGTATGCATCTTGCCAACTTATTTCTTCAAAATTTCCATTAATTTTTATAAATGGAGTGTCTAATCTTTGATTTTTTAAACCATCACATGCGTATCTTGTTTTATCAGAAATCCACTCTTCATTAATTTCCTCATTAATTCTTGGTAATACCCTTTTTACTTCCCAATCATAAGTATCCACTCTAATGTTTGACCCAATAGCATCCATTACATCTATAGTTTCTGTTTTTTTTAGTTCCCATGGTCTAGCCTCAAAAACATAAGGTTTAGAAGTTAAGGCGCCTACAGGACACAAGTCTATTACATTTGCTGACATTTCGGACTCCATTGATTTCTCCAAATAAGTTGTGATTTCCATGTTTTCTCCTCGGCCAATTGCACCTAACTCGGGTACACCTGCTACTTCTGTAGCAAATCTTATACATCTAGTACAATGAATACATCTTGTCATTTGGGTTTTTATTAATGGTCCCATATATTTTTCAGGTACATATCTTTTATTCTCTTTAAATCTTGATTTATCAATTCCATAAAACATAGATTGATCCTGTAAATCACACTCACCACCTTGGTCACAAACAGGACAATCCAAAGGATGGTTAGCTAGTAAAAACTCCATCACGCCTTTTCTTGCTTTTTCAACTTTTTCTGTATTTGTTTTTATAACCATACCTTCAGCTGCAGGCATTGCACACGATGCTATAGGTTTTGGAGATTTTTCCATTTCAACCAAACACATTCGACAATTCCCAGCTATGGAAAGTTTTTCATGATAACAAAATCTTGGTATTTCAGCTCCAGCTTGTTCACAAGCTTGTAGAACTGTTAAACCATCTTCAACCTCTATATCAATATCGTTTACTTTTAATTTAGGCATTTTCTTTTTCTAATAAATGTTGATCTACTAAGTATGGAATATTTTTTTGTTTTTTCACTACAGGATCAAATTTATTTCTTTCAAGTATTTCATCTTTAAAATGTCTGATTAATCCTTGAACTGGCCAAGAGGAACCTTCACCAAATGCACAAATTGTATGTCCTTCAATTTGTTTTGTTACATCAAAAAGCATGTCCACTTCGTCTGGAGTTGCCTCACCTGCTGCCATTCTTTCCAACATTCTCCACATCCATCCAGATCCTTCCCTACATGGTGTACACTGACCACAACTTTCATGTTTATAAAATCTTGCTATTCTTGCCATACACTTAATAATATCTTGGTCATTATTGATAACAACAATACCAGCTGTTCCTAGTCCTGTTTTATTTTCAACACATGCATCAAAATCCATTTTCATGTTGTCACAAATTTCTTTAGGTAACATTGGCATTGAAGAACCTCCGGGTATTACTGCTTTGAGATTATCCCATCCACCAATTACACCACCAGCATGAGTTTCAATTAATTCTTTAAGTGGAATTCCCATTTCTTCTTCTACGTTACATGGATTATTAACATTTCCAGAAATACAATAAATTTTTGTCCCTGTATTTTTAGGTCTTCCAAGTGAACTAAACCATTTTGCGCCTCTTCTTAGAATTGTAGGAACAGCTGCAACAGTTTCAACATTATTAATTATAGTAGGACATCCATATAATCCAATTAATGCAGGAAATGGTGGCTTTAATCTTGGTTGTCCTTTTTTTCCTTCCAAACTCTCCAATAGTGCTGTTTCTTCACCACAAATGTAAGCACCAGCGCCATAATGAATATAAATGTCTAAATCCCATCCTGAATTTAAAGCATTTTTACCAATTAAATTATTTTTATAAGCCTCATCGATTGCAGTTTGTAGTTTTTGCCCTTCATTAAAATATTCACCTCTAATATAAATATAACATTTATGGGCATTTACTGCGTAAGAAGCAATTAAGCATCCTTCTATTAATTTGTGAGGTTCAAATCTTAATATATCTCTATCTTTACATGTTCCAGGCTCAGACTCATCAGCATTGATAACTAGATAATGTGGTCTAGATCCTACTTCTTTAGGTGCAAATGACCATTTTAGACCAGTTGGAAAACCAGCTCCACCACGACCTCTAAGCTCAGAAGATTTAACTTCATTGATTATCCACTCTCTTCCTTTTTCTAAAATATCTTTTGTTCCATTCCAATCATTTCTTAATTTAGCAGACTCTATATCTGCACCACTATCATTGTATAAATTTTGAAATATTCTATCTTCGTCTTTAAGCATTTTTGTTTCCTAATAAAGTTTTTCTATTGTTAATTGGTTCTGCATTTACTCTTCCAGAATAAGATCCTGGTTTTGGGATTTTATTTTGATATATCGTCTCGATTATTTCTTCAAGTTTTTTATCATTCAAATCTTCATAATAATCCTCATTAACTTGCATCATTGGTGCGTTAACACATGCACCCAAACATTCAACTTCCATCCAAGAAATTTTTCCATCTTCAGATAATACATTTTCTTTTTCAGATATTTTATTTTTACAAACTTTTACTAAATCATAAGCTCCTCTAAGCATACAAGGCGTTGTAGTACAAATTTGGAAAAAATATTTACCTACAGGTGACAGATTATACATCGAATAAAAAGTTGCCACTTCGTAAACTTTTATATAAGGCATCTCTAAAAATTTAGCTATGTATTTCATTGCTTGTAACGGTATCCAATTGTCATTTTGCCTTTGAGCTATATACAACAATGCCATAACTGCACTCTGTTGTTTCCCATCGGGATAATTAGAAACTATTTTATTTGCAGCCTCCATACTTTTATCATTAAATTTAAAAGTTTCAGGTTGTTCTTTGTGAATTTTTTTTATACTCATCTATCGACCTCTCCAAAAACAATGTCCATTGAACCTAAAACTGCAGGTACATCAGCAAGCATATGTCCTTTTATTAAATAATCCATAGCTTGAAGATGGGTAAATCCAGGAGCTCTGATTTTGCATTTGTATGGTTTGCTTGAGCCATCTGAAATTAAATAGACGCCAAATTCTCCTTTTGGTGCCTCAACTGCCGTATATATTTCATCTTTTTCAACCCTATATCCCTCTGTAAATAATTTAAAGTGATGAATTAAAGCCTCCATAGACTGTTTAAGTTCTTTTTTTGGTGGAGGAGAAATCTTTCCATCTTCTGTTTTAATTGGTCCTTTTGGAAGGTTTTTTAAACATTGCTTAATTATTTTTACGCTTTCTCTCATTTCTTCAATTCTGCAAAGATATCTATCATAACAATCTCCATTTTTTCCTACTGGAATTTTAAATTCTAAATCATCATAACAATCATAGGGTTGGCTTCTTCTTAAATCCCAAGCTACACCAGAACCTCTTAACATTACTCCTGAAAAAGAATAATCTAATGCATCTTGTTTGGATACAATTCCTATATCTACATTTCTCTGTTTAAATATTCGGTTGTCAGTAAGTAAAGTTTCTAAATCGTCAATAATTTTTGGAAATTTGTCACAAAATTCATCGATATCATTATCAAGTCCTGAAGGTAGGTCTTTATGTACTCCACCAGCTCTAAAATAATTAGCGTGCAACCTTGATCCAGACACTCTCTCATAAAATCCCATTAATTTTTCTCGTTCCTCAAATCCCCATAAAGTAGGTGTTAACGCCCCAACATCCATTGCTTGAGTAGTTACATTTAATATGTGACTTAATATTCGACCTATTTCACAAAAAATTACTCTTATATATTTCGCTCTAACAGGAACTTCTATTTTAAGAATTTTTTCTATAGCTAAAGCAAATGCATGTTCTTGATTCATTGGTGCCACATAATCAAGACGATCAAAATAAGGAACTGCTTGGATATAGGTTTTGTTTTCTATTAACTTTTCAGTACCTCGGTGCAATAACCCTATATGAGGATCAGCTTTTTCAACAACTTCTCCATCTAATTGAAGTATTAATCTTAAAACTCCATGTGCTGCAGGATGTTGTGGTCCAAAATTTAAATTTAGTGTTTTTTTTTCTTTTGCCATTAGCTTTTTTTAATTTCTTTAATATATTTTGTTCCTTCCCAAGGACTTTCATAATCAAAATTTCTATAATTTTGCTCTAATTTAACAGGTTCATAGATCACTTTTTTTTGTTCTTCGCTATAACGAACCTCATTATGACCAGTAAGAGGAAAATCTTTTCTTAAAGGATGCCCCTCAAAGCCATAATCGGTTAAAATTCTTCTTAAGTCAGGATGATTTTTAAAGTTTAACCCATACATATCGAATACTTCTCTTTCCATCCAATTTGCTGCGGGAAATATAGAAGTTAATGAGGAAATTTCATCATTTTCTTTTATTGAATAATCAATAATAATTCTTTGATTATACTCATGACTTAATAGTAAATAAACCATCTTAAATCTATTTTCATTTTCAGGGTAATCTACAGCTGTAATTTCGATTAATTGCCTAAATTTAGTTTCATTATTAGTCTTTAAAAAAGAAATAACATCGACCAATTCATCATGATCTATGTTTATATAAATGTTATCATGCTTTATAAATGAATTATTTATTTTAGATGTTAATTCGGAGTTTATAAACTTTTCCAAGTCCTCAAGATTTTTCATTATTATCTTTCTAAAGAACCTTTATTTCTAATTTTTTTCTGTAACTGTAAGATTCCATAAAGTAGAGCTTCAGCTGAGGGAGGGCATCCAGGGACATATACATCAACTGGTACCACTCGATCGCATCCTCTCACTACAGAATATGAATAATGATAATATCCTCCACCATTTGCACAACTTCCCATAGATATTACATATCTAGGTTCAGGCATCTGGTCGTAGACTTTTCTTAATGCAGGAGCCATTTTATTTGTTAGCGTACCTGCTACTATCATGACATCTGATTGACGTGGCGATGCTCTCGGTGCTGCACCAAATCTTTCAAGATCATATCTTGGCATAGATGTTTGCATCATTTCAACAGCACAACAAGCTAGTCCGAACGTCATCCAATGCAATGAACCAGTTCTTGCCCAATTAACAAGATTGTCTAGTGATGTTGTTATAAAACCGTTATCACTAAAGTCTTGTGCTAACTGTTTAAACTCATCTGGAATGTCTTTTTTTCTGTCTTGTAAATTCATATTATTCCCAATCTAAAGCTCCTTTTTTCCACTCATAAATAAATCCAACAGTTAAAATAAATAAAAATAACATCATAGAGTAGAAACCGTATAAACCAATTTCACCAAGTGAGATCGCCCATGGGAATAAAAATGCAATTTCTAGATCAAAAATTATAAATAATATTGCAACCAAATAAAACCTGACGTCAAATTCCATCCTTGAGTCATTGAAAGGTTCAAACCCACATTCATAAGCTGAAAGTTTCTCTGGATCAGGCTTGCTTGGAGCAGCAATATAGTTAATTGCAACAAAGGCTAGACTTAAGCCTAAAGCTATTATCAAAAATAATATTATCGGTAGATAATCTTTTAAAAATTCCGCAAGCATATGATTCCTATGTAACAACTATTATATCAACTAAAAGTGGAGATATGTCACATTTTTATGCCTAGTTTTACTCAAATAATGGCGGGAGTGAAGGGACTCGAACCCTCGGCCCCCTGCGTGACAGGCAGGTGCTCTAACCAACTGAGCTACACCCCCACAGGTGTAAATGGTGGGTAGTAAAGGACTCGAACCTTTGACCCCCTCGGTGTAAACGAGATGCTCTACCAACTGAGCTAACCACCCAAAATCTTGGTACTATTACATCAACGGATTAATAAAGTAAATTGTTTATTACTGAATACTAGCTTGAGATTTATCGTCCTTTTTACCCTCAGATATTTTATCAACTTCAGTCCATTCTACAGGTTTTAGCTCTTTTGTAAGGGCAATTTTAAGCACTTCATCTGCTGTTTCTACTGGAATGATTTTAATGTCTTCTCTTACCTTTTTTGGAATGTCTGCTAAGTCTTTTTCGTTTTCTTTAGGTATTAATACTTTTTTAACCCCTGCTCTGTGTGCAGCTAATAATTTTTCTTTTAAACCACCAATTTGTAAAACCTGTCCTGTGATTGTTACTTCACCTGTCATAGCAATCTCTCTATTCACAGGAATATTTGTGATTGATGACACTATGGATGTAACCATAGCTATACCAGCTGATGGTCCGTCTTTAGGTGTAGCTCCTTCAGGGACATGGATATGAAAATCTTTTTTTTCAAAGAAAGGTGGAATTATACCATATTCCAAACTTTTTGATCTGACATATGATTTTGCAGCTTTGACAGATTCTTGCATCACATCACCGAGTTTTCCTGTTATTTGCATTCTGCCCTTACCTGGCATATTAACTGTTTCGATTTTAAGAATCTCTCCTCCTACTTCAGTCCAGGCTAATCCTATTACTATTCCAGTTTTATCTTTATCTTCAACTTCACCAAATTTAAATTTTTTAATTCCTAAAAAATCAGGAATATTTTTGTCGTTTACTTTTACTTTTTCCACTTCTCCACTTACTACTTTTTTAACAACTTTTCTTGTAACTTTAGAAATTTCTCTTTCTAAATTTCTAACACCAGACTCCCTTGTGTAACTTCTAATTATCTCTTTTATTGTCCCATCTTCTAAATTTAGTTCACCCTCTTTCACGCCATTTTCTTTTACTTGTTTGGGTAACAGATACTTATTAGCAATATTTATCTTCTCATCTTCTGTATACCCAGGAATTCTTATAACTTCCATTCTATCAAGAAGTGGTGGTAAAATATTTAAAGTATTAGCTGTTGTTACAAACATTACATCAGACAAATCATAATCAACTTCTAAATAGTGATCATTAAAAGCTGTATTCTGTTCAGGGTCTAATGCTTCTAATAAGGCAGAAGATGGATCTCCTCTATAATCATTTCCGATTTTATCAACTTCATCTAGTAAAAATAAAGGATTTTTTGTGCCAGCTTTCTTCATCATTTGAATTATTTTTCCTGGCAAAGATCCAATGTATGTTCTTCTATGACCTCTTATTTCAGCTTCATCTCTAACGCCTCCTAACGACATTCTAATAAACTGTCTATTAGTAGCTTTAGCTATAGATTTTCCAAGTGATGTTTTTCCAACTCCAGGGGGACCAACTAAACATAAAATTGGTCCTTTAATTTTGTCCATTCTTTTTTGAACAGCTAGAAACTCAATAATTCTCTCTTTAACTTTTTCTAAACCAAAATGATCTTCATCTAAAATTTTTAGACCTTTATTTAGATCGATATCTACATCATCTTTTTTAAACCATGGAAGATCAATCATCCAATCTAAGTAATTTCTAACAACCGTTGCTTCTGCAGACATCGGACTCATGTTTTTTAATTTCTTAAGCTCTGACATGCACTTCTTTTCAACTTCTTTCGGCATTTTAGCTTTTTGGATTGATTTTTTTAAGTTAGTAGTTTCATCTTTGCCATCTTCAATTTCACCTAATTCTTTTTGAATTGCTTTTAATTGTTCGTTTAAATAATATTCTCTTTGAGTCTTTTCCATTTGAGTTTTAACTCTTCCTCTAATTCTTTTTTCTACTCCAATAATACTTGTTTCACTTTCCATCATTTTAATGGCTGCATTTAATCTTTTCTTAACATCTAACGTTTCGAATATTTGTTGTTTCTCAGATATCGATGCATTAAGGTTTGAAACAATATTATCTACAATTTTAGATGGATCTTTTAGTTGTTTAATATTGCTAATAGTTTCTGACGAAATTTTTTTGTTAACTGACGTCAACTTTTCCAATCTTCTCACTGCCGTAAGTGCTAGAGGTAATAGATCTTCATCTTTAGTTAAAACATCTTTTTGATGTTCGTATGTGCATGTGATAAATTTTTCATCATCCTTAAAATCAATAATTTTCACTCTTTTAATTCCTTCAACCAAAACTTTAACTGTTCCGTCTGGAAGTTTTAAAAGTTGTAATATGTTGCTTTCACATCCATAAGAAAATACATCATTTTTTTTTGGATCATCAACTTCAGAATTTTTTTGAGTGACTAGTATTATTTTTTTGTCACTTTTCATTACCTCATTTAAGGCAGTAATAGATTTATCTCTTCCAACAAATAGTGGAATAACCATGCTTGGAAACACCACGATGTCTCTTAATGGTAATAAAGGCTGTGATAATTTAACTTCCATACCCTTAAATATGGATATTATATATTATAATGCAATAGGAAACTTTTGTTTATTAACTCTTATTAAGCCGCAGAAGTCTTTTCTGTTTTTGATTTGTTCTTAGTATGAACAATAATTGGCTGAGAGGTGCCCTTAGTCGCTCCACCATCAATAATAACTTCTTCAATGTTATCTTGACCTGGAAGGTCAAACATAGTTTTAAGTAATAAATTTTCTAATATTGATCTTAATCCTCTGGCTCCAGTTTTCTTACTTATAGCTTTGTTAGCAATATCTTTGACCGCCTGATCTTTAAATGTTAATTTTACACCTTCTAATCTAAATAGTTCTTGGTACTGTTTAATTAAAGAATTTTTTGGTTCTTGTAAAATTTTTACTAAAGATTTTTCATCTAAATCTTCCAGTGTAGCTGTAATTGGCAATCTACCAATAAATTCAGGTATCAGACCATATCTTAATAAATCTTCTGGCTCTAAATTTTTCATCCACTCTCCGGTTTTTTTATCTTCTAAAGTTTTTACTTCTGCTCCAAATCCAATAGAAGATCCTTTGTCTCTTTGAGATATTATTTTATCTAGACCAGCAAAAGCTCCTCCACAAATAAATAGTATATTGGTTGTATCTACTTGTAGAAATTCTTGTTGGGGGTGTTTTCTTCCTCCTTGAGGAGGAACACTTGCTACTGTTCCTTCCATAATTTTTAATAAGGCTTGCTGAACTCCTTCACCAGATACATCTCTAGTTATGGATGGATTTTCTGATTTTCTACTAATTTTATCAACTTCGTCTATATAAACAATTCCTCTTTGAGCCTTTTCTACATTATAATCTGCTGCTTGTAATAATTTTAAAATTATATTCTCAACATCTTCACCTACGTAACCTGCTTCAGTTAAAGTAGTTGCATCTGCCATAGTAAAAGGTACATCAAGTATTCTAGCAAGAGTTTGAGCTAATAAAGTTTTTCCACATCCTGTTGGACCTACCAGCATAATGTTCGATTTTGACAGTTCGACCGTTTTGCTAGTTTTATTCTCGTAGTTTAATCTTTTATAATGATTGTGGACTGCAACTGATAAAACTTTTTTAGCATGAGATTGTCCAATCACATAATCATCAAGTACTTTGCATATTTCTTTTGGCAAAGGTAAGCCATCCTGATGTTTTACAAAGTTATCTTTACTTTCTTCTTTGATAATGTCCATACAAAGCTCAACACATTCATCACAAATGAATACAGTAGGTCCTGCAATTAGCTTTCTAACTTCGTGTTGGCTCTTTCCACAAAAAGAACAGTAAAGTATATTTTTATTGTTGCTCATAATTTTTAATTCGAATCAATTTTAATACTTTAATACATATGTTGCAAAGTAATCAAGTGGAGGTTGTGAACAAACTATATATTGTGAGCTATTCTCTCTTTTCTACTACTTTATCTATCA
This sequence comes from uncultured Pelagibacteraceae bacterium, assembly GCA_902567045.1. Lineage (GTDB taxonomy): Bacteria > Pseudomonadota > Alphaproteobacteria > Pelagibacterales > Pelagibacteraceae > Pelagibacter. The sequence goes on along the minus strand of CACFLJ010000003.1, from coordinate 97,706 downwards.
AACCAAAACTTTTTGCATTGTCAGGAGTCATAAAATTATCTCTCTCTAATGCTGATTTAATTTCATCAACTGATTTTCCAGTATGTTTTGAGTAGATTTCATTTAATCTTTTCTTTAAAGATAAAACTTCATTAGCGTGAATTTCAATATCTGTCGCTTGTCCTTGAAAACCTGCAGAGGGTTGATGAACCATAATTCTAGAATTTGGTAATGAAAATCTTTTTCCTTTCGCGCCAGCTGCAAGTAAAAATGAACCCATGCTTGCTGCTTGACCTATACATAAAGTACTTATCTCTGGTTTGATGTATTGCATTGTGTCATAAATACCAAGTCCAGCTGTTACAAGTCCACCAGGACTATTTATATATAAAGAAATTTCTTTCTTAGGATCTTCAGACTCTAAAAATAATAATTGAGCAGTAACTAATGATGCAACTGCGTCATTTATAGGACCAACTACAAATACAATTCTCTCTTTAAGCAGTCTTGAATAAATGTCATATGCTCTTTCTCCTCTACTAGATTGTTCGACAACCATAGGGATAAGGGTGTTTAGTTGTTCTGGAATTTTAATAGACATAATCGATTCGATTATTCTTATACAACTTGTGATTACTTTTTGCTAACCTTTTTTGCTTTTTTAGGTTTTGATGCAGGAGTTTTGGTTTTTTTAGTTTCTTTCGATTTTGCTTTTACCTCTTTTTTTTTAGGATCTTTTTTTTTCTTATTTTTCTCATCTCCATCTTTTTTAACAAGTTTAGCTTGCTCTTTAATATTGTTTTCATTTTCTTGTTTTAGAATTTTCTCAGCTTCTTCTTTGGTTATTTCTTTTTTTGTAGTTTTTGCATTTTTCTTAATTTCTTCAATTATTTTTTCTTCGTAAATTTGTCCTCTTAAGCTATCTATGGCTGCAGGATTCTGTTCATAATAATCTTTAACAATCTTCTCTTGACCTGGCATCATTCTAAATTGTTTTTGTATTTCCACATTTATTTCTTCCTGAGACACATTAATTTTATTTTCTTCTCCAAAAGCATTTAAAATTAATCCAGTTTTAATTCTTTTTTTAGCTTGCTCTTCCAATGATTTTTGTTTCTTTTTAATTTCATCTTCTTTCATTCCTTGAGATAATATTTTAACTTCTTGTTCTATTAAATTGCCAGGTAATTGATCTAATTTTTCGTTCTCTATTTGCTCTAGAATACTTTTCTTTGTAATCATGGCTAATGAATTTTTATATTCATCATTAATTTGTTTTGAAATAAGTTCTTTTAAATTTGCTAAATCCTTTGCACCCATATTTTTAGCAAAATCATCATTAATTTTTACTTCTTCTGGAATTCTTACTGCTGTAATCTTACATTCAAACACAGCACTTTTATTAATAAGGTCTTTTTCAGGAAAATTTTCAGGCAGATTTACTTCTACATTTTTAGTATCACCTGATTTAACGCCTTCTAATTGTTTATCAAAACCTTTTATAAATAAATCTTTTCCAAGAACTAATTGAGTATTTTTACCCTCGTTACCTTTAAATTCTTTGCCGTCAATAGTTCCTTTATAATCAAAAATTACAAGATCATTCATTTTAGAGCTATAATTTGCCTCTGCATCTTTAAAATTGTTTTGATTTTTTGCAATTTCACTAATTCTTTTATCTGTTTCTTTTGGATCAATTTTTACAACATATTCATCTACTTTGATTGAGCTTAATCCTTTGGTAGAAACCTCGGGGAGTTCAGTAACTGAAATAATGTATTCTAAATCTTTTCCTTCACCAAAAGACTTTAAATCTATTTTAGGTTGTCCAGCTGGTTTGATTTTATTTTCTTCTAGAGCTTTTGTTGTTGTATCTTTTAGCAACTTATCAATTACTTCACCATAAACAGCTTTGCCAAATTGTCTTTTTAATATTTCAGTAGGTACCTTACCAGGTCTGAAACCTTTTATTACAACGTCTTTTCTTATTTCTTCATATTTTTCATCCATGAAGCCTGAGATTGTTTTCTTATCTATAAATACTTTAAGATCTTTTTCTAAACCTTTTTTATTTTCTATTGTTACTTTCATAATCTATTTATGGTAGGCGAGAAAGGACTCGAACCTTCACAGCTTGCACTATTGGTTCCTAAGACCAACGCGTCTACCAATTCCGCCACTCGCCCAAATTTATGCTGTTTTATATAGTATTGATCTAATTTGTCCAATCAGAATAATAGTGTAAAAGGATATAAATATATAAAAAAATGATAGTTTCACCTTGTATAAGCATTTGCAAAATGGATCCTGTAACTGGATATTGTTATGGCTGTGGAAGAGACAATGATGAAAAGAAGATGTGGAAAGACCAAAATACTAAGGATGAGTGGAAAAAACAAAATTTAGAAGATATTAAGAAGAGAATGCAGGGATGGCAGTTAGAAAGTTTCAAAGAATCTTATGAACATAAAAAAAATAATGGAATGTCTTTATTTAAAAAGAAGCAACTAAATGACTCAAACTAGATTAGTAGTAATAATTTATATAATTGGAATTCTTATTGGAGCATTTTTTTTTGATTTATGGGGCGCTGAAACGAGTGCTATTAAAAGTTTAGCGGCAATGTTTTGGACGGCATTATTACTTATAGCTATTGTATTTGCTGATAAAAAAAAAGAATAATTAATCTTTTTGTATTAACTCACTTATAAATAAATCACCATTACCATCATCAACAGCTTTCTTATAAAAAGATTTTTTTACATCAGCTAATTTTTCTGCATTACCCAAATCTTTTAGCATTTCATGGATGTAAGTAAGATCTTTTAAAGTATTGGAAGTTGAAAATTTAAATCCAGTATAATCGTCCTTTAGGACATTATCAAAAATTCTATTTAAGGCTGTTGAGTTTCCAGATCCTAATTTTGCTACAGCAAAAAGTTTTTCTAAGTCAATATCTAATTTTTTTGCACTCTTAATAAATTCTATAACATTTGTTGCAGTTCCGAGTGACAAAAAATTATTTAGTAACTTAGACTTTGCTCCCTTGCCCACTTCTCCAAAATGGAAATAATCTTTACAAAAAGTTTTTAAATAAACTTCAGATTTTTTAAAATTTTCCTCCGATGCTCCAACTATACCTCCACAAACACCTTCTTCCGCTTGAACAGGACCACCCATCACAGGGCATTCAATGTAGTTAATTTTTTTTTTTGAAAAAATCTGTTCCATTTCAATAGATCCATTTTGGTTGTGCGTTGTAATATCAATAATTAATGTATTATCTTTTAATAAGGTTGAAACTTCTTTAGCAATACTTAGGGCTATTGGTGTATTAGTTACACAAAGAAATAATGCGTCTAAATTTTTTTCACACAATTCAGTGTAAGACTTTGCTTCAATCGCACCATCACTTACAATCTTATCTATTGGTGCCCTTTTTTTGTTTGCAATAACAAATAATTTATTTCCCTTTTTTAAAATATTTTTAGCTATCCCATAACCCATATAGCCGACACCAATAAAACCTACATTCATAATTTAAATTAATTATAGTATAAGACATAGAGATTAAAAATTAATATTTATGAGTAATGATTTTGAAAAACTAGAAAATTTGATAGTGAGCTGCAAAAAATGCCCAAGGTTGGTCAATTTTAGAAATAAGATAGCTAGAGATAAAAGAAAACAATACATAAATGAAAAATATTGGGGAAAACCAATAACAGGATTTGGTGATCCAAAAGCTAAAATTTTATTTGTTGGTTTAGCACCGGCCGCACATGGTGGTAATAGAACTGGAAGAGTTTTTACTGGAGATAGATCGTCTGATTTTTTATACAAATGTCTTCATAAAGCTAAATTATCTAACCAACCAAACTCAGACTATAGAAATGATGGACTTCAATTGAAAGATGTATTTATTACTACTGCTTTAAAATGTGTCCCACCTGGAGATAAGCCGACAAAAAAAGAACTAAACACTTGCTTTAAATATTTTAATAAGGAAATTGAATACTTAAAAAATTTAAAGATTGTTGTAGCGCTTGGGAAAATAGCTTTTGATGCTTGTATAGAATTTTACAAAAAACATTACAAAATTAATTCAAATGTTAAATTTGGGCATAGTAAATTCTTTAAACTCCCAAATAATATTTTATTAGTAGGCTCTTATCATCCAAGTCCAAGAAATGTAAATACAGGAAGAATCAATGAAAATAAAATGACTAATTTATTTATTAAAGTAAAAAATACTATTTAGTTAATTGTTCTTTTAATTTTTCAGGCATTTTGGTTGGTTTGCCCTCTTTATCAATTGTAGCTAAATGAACATCTGCAGTTAAAATTAAATTATCTTTTATAAAAATATCTTGCTTCATTTTAATTGACACATTCTTTACTTCTACAATTTCAGAAAAAATATCAAGTTTATCCTCTAACCTTGAAGGTTTTATAAAATTTAAATTACAAGATTTAACAATTATATATATTCCATAATTTTCTTTCAGGTTAGAATTTGTAAAGTTTACAGAAGCTATGGCATCAGTTCTAGCACGCTCAATAAATTTTAAATAATTTGCGTAATAAACTACTCCACCAGCATCTGTATCCTCATAGTACACATTAAAACTTGATTTAAATTTTTTCATAAAAATAATAATATCAAAGTGAAAATATTTTTTATACTAATGATTAATACAATATGAAAATTTATATAATTTGGTTAATTGGTGTTATATTATGGAATTTTGGATATCCAGAAGCCGCTCCAATCCTTGATGTTTTGGCTGCAATAATACTGTCTTTATTAAGCTTTGGTTTAAAAAAATATCTTAATTAAAATTTTACTCAGAGGAAAAAAAAATATTTTGGTAATAACTAACTGCGGTTAGTTTTGAATTATCGGTATCTGCCATAATTGCAATTCCTGAAAGCTCTTCAACATCTAAATCATGGAATTTTTTAAAATCTTCCTTCACATTAGCTCTTACTGTAACCCATTCATTTAAATTTGACTTTGTTGAAGCCAGAACGCTATCGATAGATTTCTTTGTATATGGGCTGGGCCATGTTTCTCCTACATTTGAATTGCTTGAAAAAACATAGTTTATAGCTCTATTTGATAGTGGTGTTGCACCAGTTTTTTTGATTACAAAAACTCTAGCAGCAAAATCATGACCTTTTTTGGTATTTTCTTTAATACCTCTAAGATCTTTTTCAATCTTCCAAGTAATATTTATAAAAGGGGTTTTGTCTAAATTAATTTTTATTTCTTTACCTACTCCTGAAGCTGCATTTACTGCTTCTGCTTTTAAATAATTTCCGTTCTCATTGCTTCCTATAGAATAAAATGTTTTTGCATCAGCTCCTCTTACTTTTCTGACTTCTAATGAATTTAGTTCCTCCTCAGTAAAATCGAAAACCATTAGTTTTTCAGCACAAACCGAGGATATAAATAAAAAATAAATTGTTATTATTTTGATAAATTTAATTAACACTCGTTTCATATAATTAAATATTTTTAATTATCAACTATAATTTAAAATTTAACTTTAAGGTAAAAGAACAATTTTTGGTGAAGAACAGGTTCCGTCATGAATTTGTTTAAAGGCCTCTGCGCCTTTCTTTAATTCCCTATATTCTATCCAATCTAGTTTGCCAATTTTTCTGTCAGCTAAAATTTTGATTGTATGTTCAAAATCTTTATTAGTATAACAATATGTGCCGATAAAAGTTACCTCTTGAAGAGTTGCTTTTCTAAAATTAAACTGCCCTGCAGGTTGGGTTAATCCAATATGTATTATTGTGCCTCCAGGTTTAATAACTGATATAGCTTGTTGTCTTGAAACTTCTAAACCAACTGTATCAAATACAACATCGAAGCTGTCATTTTGAACTTCTTTGTCTGATGGGTTAACAAACTTACCATCAAAATATTTTGCACATTCACTTAGTCTTAGATTATTGGGGTCAGACATAATAATATTTTTATTCCCCTTAATTTTAGATAATATTAGAGAGCACAATAATCCAATTGCTCCGGCGCCCTGGACTAAAGTTCTGCACTCAGAAAGAGGTTTTTTAAGAGAGTTTTCTCCCATAAGTACAGCGTGTAGTGAGACTGCAGTTGGTTCAGCTATAGCCGCTTCATTAAGATCTAAATGATCTGGTACCTCATATATATTTTGATTAGGAGAAGAAACCAATTCTGCAAAAACTCCTTGTCTCTCGTAAGGTCTGTTCATTCCTAAAAGAACTCTATGTGGGCATAGATGTTCTCGCCCACTTGTGCAATATTCACACTTTCCACATGTTATTAAGGGATTTAATACAACATTTTTTCCTTGGAATTTGCCATTTTGTATTACACCACTTACCTCGTGACCAATTATTAATGGAGGAATTCGTCTTTCGTCTTTTCCATGATACGCATGCATATCAGATCCACATATTCCTGAAGCATGAACTTTTAATATACTTTCACCACTTGTCTCTACGGGATCTTTTTCTTCTCTGTAAACCAATTCTTCAACGCCGGTATAAACTAAAGCTTTCATAATTATTTTTCAGCTAGAAGATAATATATAAAAAACGATACGACAAATCCTAATATCCAAGAAAATGATTTTATATCTGAAAAATTGATATTCCATAATAATGAAAATGAGAAAATAAAACCTATAACAAGTGAATACATAGCTTTATAGTTCCAACCATTTGAATACATATATTCATTCCCATCTCTCAAAAAAAACAGATCTTTGTGATTTACTTTCCCTTTTTTCACCAAGTGGTAGTCAGTAATTATTATTGCAAAGATTGGGCCAAAAAATGCTGCAAGGCTATCTATAATATTTATTACACCTATTTGACTTAAAAAAGAGGGCCACAATCCGCCAGCAATAAAACCAACTAATAAAATTAAAAATCCAGAAGTTTTAAGATCTAAATTACTAGGAGTAAAATTTATTATACTATTTTGTGTAGGTACATAATTAGAAATTAAATTAGTAGAAAGAGATGAGACAATTATAAAAATTAGAACGAATACGGTCAAGCCGGTGTTGTCTAATTTTCCAATAATATCCATTGGTTTAGTGAGTATTTGATCAACAACAATAAGCTTTTGATTTAAAACCACATCAACTCCAATAACTATAGTAGTTGCTAAAAATGAAAACAAAATCATATTTAAAAATAAGTATAAGTTTCCTAATTTTAGATTTTTTTCTGTTTTTACATATCTAGAAAAATCTCCAAAATTTAATAATACAATTGAGAAGTAAGAAAAAATTGTACCTGTTAAAACTATAAAAGGTAAAATGTTGGATCTTGAAAAAAAGCTTCCTTCTGTAGTGTTTGATTTAAGAGACTGAAATATTTGTGTATAGTTTTCAGATGTTAAAATTAGAAAAAAGATAAATAAACCTACATACACAAATACTGCTGAAAACTGTAAAAATCTTTGATTAAACCTTTGCCCATTAGTGAACAATAAATATTGAATAAGAAAAGTTACCATTAGTGATATCCAATCAATTATATTTAACCCAAGAAAAAAAGTTAAAAATACTTGATTATCTAAAATTCCACTATCTAGGTTATAATAAATAAAAATTCTAATTAGATATGTAATTGATTTTGATATAAAAAATGTTTGAATTCCAAACATAAATACTCCAATAACAGATCTTAAAAGACTTAGGTATTTGGCTCCATTTAAGCCCATTGATATTCTGAGCATAACAGGAAAAGGTAATCCATGCTTTTGTGATGGTTTGCCGATCAATGATATAAAAAAATAAATTAATATAGAGGCGGCTAATGAAGAAGTTAAAACTAGAACAGTACTAAGATTATATATTAAATATAAAGAGGCTATTAACGCAAAACCTGCAATGGTTTGGATGCTATTAGCCCAAAAGCAAAATAAATCAATTGATGTCCATGTTTTATTGCTTGGGTTAACTGTGGCTAATTCAAAATTTTTTAATTCTATATCCTGACTCACTAATGTAACTTTAAACTAAAATTTTTATATGTCTATAATTGTGATATCCATAATTTTGTAATTTTATGAATTTTCTAAAAAACAATATTGGCTACGTTTCTATGTTTGTGGCAGTGATAGGTTTCGGGTCAGGTCCACCGTTTGTGAAATTAGCATTACAGGAATTTTATGTAATGGATTTAATGGCGGTACGATTCTCTTTAGCATTTTGTTTGATGTTAATTTTTGCTTTAATCATGAGGGCAGATTTAAAAATCAAAAAAATTGGGTTAACTCCTTTCTTAATGGGTTTATTAAATCCATTTCTAGTTACTCTAAGTTTTCATGTTGGTCTGCTACTAACTTCACCAGTAAATGGAGTTGCTTTAATTAGTACTTTGCCAATATGGCAACCATTTGTTGCAAGATTTTTTTTAAAAGAAAAAATTGAAATAAAAGTAATTATTGGAGCTTTTATAACAATTATTGGAACTTTAATTTTACTTACAAGTCAAACAAAATCAGGACAAGGAAATTATATTGGTGATTTAATTATCTTTTTAGGAATGATTTGTGTTTCTATAAATGAGGTTTTGGGAAGAAGATTTATGCAAACTAAAGTTGATCAATTGGGAGTTAATACTTATCAATATTTTATTGGTGCTATACTGTCTTTATTAGTTCTTTTTGTAATTTGGCCTAATTCAAGTTTTGAATTTAAAAATTATCTAAATTTTTCACCTCCAGTTTTAGCGGCTATAACTTTATCTTGTATAACGTTTGGAGCATATTTATTTTATAATTTTGCTCTTAGAAGGGTTCCGGTAGGTAGAATTAGTTTGATGTATCCTTTAACAGGTCCTATTGGTGCAACAATGTCTTGGTTAATAATCGACGCTCCGATTTCAACAAAGGTTTTTATATCTTTAGCAATAATTTTAGTGGGAACTATTATTCCTCAAATAAATAAGTCTAGCTAAGGTGATGGATACATTACTCCAGGCAACCATAATGCTATTTTTGGAAATATTATAATTAATACTAAACCAATTACTTGGATAACCATAAATTGCATCATGCCAAGATAGATATCTTTTAAATCCCACTCTGGGACTACTCCTTTTAAGAAATAAGCAGATAACGCAACCGGAGGTGAGAGCCAGGCGGTTTGGAGATTAACGGCCACCAATATTGCAAACCATGTAAGATTAAATCCTAACTCGATTACTAATGGCAAAACAATTGGCAATACTATTAAAACTATTGGCACCCACTCTAAAGGCCATCCTAATAAAAAAATAGCAGCCATTATAATTGCTAATATTACATACCTATTTACTTCTAAATTTAAAAGAAAATCAGTTAACAGAGATGGAGTTCCTAATTTTGAGAATACTGCTCCAAAAAAGTTCGAAGCAGCAACTAAAAACATTATTAAAGCTGTAATCTCTAAAGTTTTTAAAAGAGCATCTTTCAAACCTGGCAGAGTTAATTTTTTATATGCTAGTGCAAGTAAAATGGCACCAAACGCTCCCATACCAGCTCCTTCGGTTGGAGTAGCAAGACCAAATAGAATACTTCCTAGTGCAAAAAAAACTAAACCTGCAGGGGGAATTAAGCCCATAATAAATTCATACCAAACCTTAGCCATATTAGTTGGTTGTTCGTTTGCTGGTAAAACAGGTCCAAGTTTTGGATTAAGATAACATCTTAATGTTGTATAAGCTGCATAGAGACATGCTAATAAAATTCCAGGCATTATAGCTGCAGCAAATAAATCTGTAACAGGAATTTCTAAAACAGGTCCCATTACAACTAACATAATACTTGGAGGAATTAAAATTCCGAGAGTTCCACCAGCACAGATTAAACCAGCAGATAATCTAGTATCATAACCGGTTCTAATCATAGTTTTACCTGCCATAATTCCTAGGATTGTAACTGATGCACCAACTATTCCAGTTGCAGCAGCAAAGATTGTTGAGACAAACATTACAGCATAAAACAATGCTCCTCTCGTCTTAGAAAGCATTAACTGAACTGCATTAAATAATCTCTCCATTAGACCCGCTTGCTCCATTAAAATTCCCATGAATATAAAGAGTGGTACGGCGGCGAGTGTATTCTCCGTCATAATCATATTGAACTGGAGTGTCATTAAGTAAAAAACTAATTTACCAAAACCCCAATATCCAAAAACAAGACCTAAAAATATTAAAGTAAATGAAATTGGGAAACCAACAAAGATTGCAAATAACATGCAACCAATCATTATTGCTCCAATTATTTCTGGACTAAAGAAATCCATTATGGCCATCTCCCTTTAACAAAAGCATAATAAGTTTTTAGAATTTCGGATACGCCTTGTACTAAAAGTAAAAATGCACCAATGGGCATACAACTTTTTAAAGGCCACATAATTGGCATCCATGTTGTATCCATGGCTCTTTGAATTCTAACTTTACCACCTAAGCATTCTTCTAAATTTGATCTTCCACAAATTGAAGTATAGGCATAATCAAAACTTACAAAGAAAAATACTAGAAACCCTGGTATAAAAAATAATAAATATAAAAATAAATCTACCCTTGCCTGATTTTTAACTGACCAATTTCGATAAAGAAAATCTGCTCTTATATGTATTCCTTTTGATAATGTATAGGCTGCACCTAACATAAATAAAGCACCAGCCAACATCCTACTTATATCAAATGACCATAAAGTAGGTCTGTTAAAAAAATGCCTTCCAATAACCTCATGGATCATCGCATAAATTAAAAAAATTGTAAGCCAGGCGAATATTTTGCCTGTGATAAGCATTTTCGAGTCAATAAATTCTATTGTTTTTGCCATCCAAGGAGTCATATCCTCTGGCATTTTTAAACTTGTTCTTCTTTCGGCTATAAGCTCGTCAGTAATATCAAGATTTTCTTTAACCTTAGGCTCTGAATCTTTATCAACCATTTAACAAGTATATTTATTTAAATTAAAATTGTAAAAAAAACGGGGATCTAAACAACCCCCGTTTTAATATTTTACTTACTGTTGTGATGCGAATGCAGTTCCAATTGATGCATCAGATGTTTCCATTTGTGCAATAAAAGGTACTACAATTTTAGCATGTGCAGTCATGTGCTCGTAAACTTCTTTAAAGAAAGCATTTGATGCAGCATTCTTTTTAAGAGTTGCTTGAGCAGCGTTCATGTACTCAGTGAAATAATCTGCTGGTGTATCCCAAAGTTTTACACCGTGATTTTCAGTAAGATCGATTAACGCTTTACCATTTTCTACAGCTCTATTAGTGATGTTTCTAGTGATCATCGCTTCAGATGCAACTTCCATTGCATATTTTTGATGGTCAGTTAAAGAGTTGTAAACATCTCCATTAATATAGATATCACCATTAACTACGTTTTGGTGTAATCCTTGTAGATAGTAGTTTTTAAGAACTTTTTGAAAACCAAAAACTGAGTCTGGTTTTGGACAACACCATTCAGCAGCATCGATAGTTCCTTTTTCAAGTGCTGGTAATATATCACCACCTGATAATGATACTGATGCAATTCCGATATCTTTGTATGTTTGTCCAGGAATTCCTGGAGGAGTTCTGAATCTGTATTTTCTGAAATCATCCATGTTTTTAATTGGCTCTTTGAACCAACCTAATGCTTCAGGTCCTGATGATGCCATCACGAAACCTTTAACATTCATTCCCATTTCGCTCCATAATTGGTCGTATAATTCTTTACCACCATTATCGAAGTACCATGCTAACCAAGATTTAGTACTTAAACCAATTCCTCCACCAGCAACTGGCGATCCAAATAGCATCGCAGCTGGGTGATAGTTTGACCAGTAGTGAGTCCATGCTGCACCACCATCTACTAGACCTTTGTCAACAGCTTCTAGTGTTTCTTTCATACCAACAACTTCACCTTTAGATAAAAGTTCAAATTTTAACTCTCCACGAGTTAATTTTGTTACTCTGTCAGTCCACATTTTTACGATTTGTCCATCGTATGATGTTTTGGGAAAAGTAAGTTGGATTTTTAATGTTTTAGCAGAAGCAGATCCAATTACTGAAACTGCAAATACTAAAGCTAAAATCATTGATGTGATTTTTTTCATTATTTATCCCTCTCTTTATTGTTATTAAGTCTTAATAATGAGCGAAGTAAAACTCATTGGATGACAAATGTAAAACGATTAATTGTTACATTTTTTATACAACCAGTGGTTTAATAGTAGCTATTTATTGCCCTTAGGATCAAAGGGATAATCCCAAGCATCTCCACCAATTTTTTTAGATATGCCGGAATAATCTGTTTCGCTATCACCACCTTCACAAAATTCATTAAATATATCTAAGGCATGTTTTCCTAGAGGTGTTGAAGCATTTACAGATTTTGCAGCATCATTAGCTAACTTTAAATCTTTAGTCATCATGGCTGCAGAAAAGCCTGGTCTATATTTATTATTAGAGGGAACGCCATCTGTTAAATTTGGCAGCGGTGTATATGTTGATAAAGCCCAATTATTTCCAGAGGCATTTTTCATAATTTCATGAACTTTTTTTAAATCCATCTTTAGTCTTTTCGCTAACATTAGTGCCTCTGATGCTGCTATCATTGAAATTCCTAAAGACATATTATTACAAATCTTTACTCCAACTCCACTTCCTTGTGGTCCTGCATGTAAAATTTTTTGCCCCATTATATCCATTAATGGTTTAGCTAAATTTACAGCTTCATCGTCTCCACCAACTAAAAAATTTAATTTACCTACTCTTGCTCCCATAACACCTCCTGTAACAGGCGCATCAATCATTTTAATTCCTCTATTTTTTGCTTCCTTGCCTAGTAATAAAGAAGTTTCAATATCAATTGTTGAACAATCAATTATGAGAGCATCCTTTGAAATTTTATCAATAATACCTTTGTCTCCTAAAAAAAGAGATTTTACATGCTTGCCTTCAGGCAACATTGAGATTACAAAATTTGCACCTTCAAGCACTTCATCTAAAGTTTGCACTACATCTAAATTCGCATCCTTAGCTTTTTTTATCATTTCTGGAGAAACATCGTAAGCTTTAACTTTTTTACCAGCCTTAACTAATTGATCTGCCATTGGGTTACCCATGTTTCCAACACCAATAAAAGCTATTTGATCTGTCATATTTATATATCTATATTTGATTTTCCTCTATTAATCAAAACCGTTTTACTTTGAGTAAAATGATTTATCATGCTATCAAAGGCGTACTCTTTTCCTAGCCCACTCATTTTTAAACCGCCATATGAAACATTTGCTCTAGGCGCCACACATTGATTTACTTGGACAAAACCTGCCTCGATTTCTTCAACAAACTGTAAAGCTCTAGATAAATTTTGTGTCCACAATACTGCTGATAATCCAAATGGTGTATCATTTGCACTGTTCATTACTTCATCAAATGTTTTAAATGGTATTGCACAAGCAACAGGACCAAATATTTCTTCTTGACAAACTGGAGAGCTTACTGGAACACCTGACATCAATGTAGGTTCATAGAAGAAACCATTTTTATAATCACCACCTGTTATTTTATTGCCACCATGCACAACATTGGTTGTAGAGTTTTTTTTGGCAATATCCATATAATGTAAAGTTCTTTTCAGTTGTTCTTCGGAAATAATTGCTCCAATGTCAGAACTTACATCTAGGGCATTACCCATTTTTAATTTACTTAATTTTTCAGCAGCTCCACCCAGTACTTGATCATAAATTTTTTCCTGAATATAAACTCTTGAACCAGCAGTACATGCTTGTCCTTGTCGAGTATATCTCATTCCATCAATAACCCCTTGAATTGCAATATCTAAATCTGCATCACTCATTATAATATTTGGATTTTTTCCTCCAAGCTCTAAGGTAACTGGACATAATTTAGGAGCTGCTTTTTGCGCTATAATCTTTCCTACAGTAAAAGATCCAGTAAACGTTACTTTTCTTACTTTTTCATGAGTTACCAGAGGTTCGCCACACTCTTCTCCATAGCCTGAAATTACATTTAAAACACCCGGAGGAAGTTCTTGTTGAAATATCTCCGATAGTAGAAGAGCACAAAATGGAGCTTGCTCAGCTGTTTTTAAAACAACGCTATTTCCTGCTACGATAGCTGGAGCGATTTTTGCTACTGTTAAAAATAATGGCGCATTCCAAGGGACGATTGCACAAACAACCCCAATTGGATCTCTGGTGGTATAATGAATACTATTTGGAATATTGGTTGGATAATTTTCTCCTTTTAACTCTCCAGACAAACCAGCAAACATATTTGTAAGTTCAATGGAAGCACCTGTTTCTGGTATAGCCTGTGTCCTTAAAGCATTACCTGTATCTAATGATAATAAAGTTTCAATTTCTGACTTTCTTTCCTCTAATCTTTTTGCTCCAGCAGCAACCATTTTTCCTCTTTCCCTTGCTGGTATTTTTTTCCATTTTTGAAAAGCTTTGTGTGCTGACTCAACTGCAATATTAACATCATCTTTATTACATTGCGGAGCAGAACCGATATTGTCTCCTGTACTTGGATTTAATACTGGTATCTTATTATTTGTTTGAGCAGATATTAGTTTACCATCAATTAAAATTTTATCAGTTAATCTTTTTGCATTATTAATTGCTTGTTCAAGATTTTTTTCAAAGTCACTCATTATCTAATTCTCCTCTTCTAACTTTAGAAGAGAGCCATCCACCATCTATTTTTATTTCAGAGCCATTTATGAAATCAGAATCATCGCTTGACAAAAATACTGCTGCTCCAACTATATCTTTTGGTTCTCCCCATCTACCTACCACAGTTTCTTTTCCCCAGGCTTCGCCATGTGTTGGATCTTCAGCATATTTTTGATTAAATGAGGTAGATATTAAACCTGGACAAATAGTATTTACATTAATATTTTTTCCAGTCAGATCGACAGATAACGCTCTTGTTAAGCCTAAGACACCGCTCTTTGCGGCTACATATCCTACCCTATCTGGTCTTCCCATAAAACTTGCTATCGACCCAAAGTTAATAATTTTACCTTTTCCATTTTTAATCATATGAGGAATTACAGCCTGACTAGCAAGGAAAGGTGCTGTGAGATTCACAGAAATCATATCATCCCAATCTTGTTTTGTATGATCTAAAAGTTTCTTAACATGTCTAATTCCTGCATTGTTTATTAGAATATCAATTTTACCGTAGTGTTTGATAGTTTGATTCACCATCTCGTTGATGCTCTTTTGATTTGAAACGTCAGTTTTTATAATTATTGCTTCACTGCCTGCCTCTATAATTTTTTTTTTAGCTTTTTCTGAATTTTCAATATCTATTTCTGCAATAACAATCTTTGCGCCTTCTTTTACAAGACCAAGACAAATTTCTTGCCCTATCCCTTTTCCGCCACCTGTAACAATTGCTACCCTATCTTTAAGTTTCATTTTTAAATGATTTGACGTTATTTTAAGAAGGAAACTAATGCTTTTTCCTCACTAATCCAAGCTTTAATTCCTCCATCTAGAACATAAACATTTTTAAAACCAAGATCTTCTGCAAAAGCATTGCCTAAAATTGATGCTGTTTCACCATCATGACTTACAAAAATAATTTCAATATTTTGAGACTCTGCTCCAGCTAAAGCTCTTACTCTATCCATAAGGTAAACATTAAATTTTCCATTTTTATCGAAAGCTGTTTCTTGAAACGACTCTTTAATTACACCAGTTTTAATCCATTGGTCTTCTGTTCTAATATCTAAAACTACTGCATTTTTTTTTAATAAATTGTTTAATTCATCAGATGTGATTAAATTATAATTTGGATCTAGAACATCAATAATCTTGAACTCAAAAATAAGATCGGAGTTTGGCGGTATTATATTTCCAGCGCCTGTTGCTCCATATGCTAGTTCGGCAGGTATTTTAATTTTTCTGACAGTTCCTTTATTGGCTCCAACTATACCCATTTCAAAACCAGGTATAACTTCTTTCATACCTATTTGAACGACTAAAGGTCTATCTTTTCCAACGTTGGTATCGAAAACTTTTCCATCAACAAAAGAACCTGTGTATTCAATTTGAACCCATGAGTGATTAATAATTTTTTTTCCTTCACCTGGCTTATCAAGAATAATTTCGATTTCTGCGGCAAAAACATTACAAATTAAAAAAAAATATATTATTGGAAATTTAATTTTATTCATTTAGATTATTTTTAATTCTTTATAATTAGTCTTCTCAACTTTTAAACAAGCTTTTCTATATTTTGGCATTCCGCCAGGATAAGGTAAAAAAGACTTCGGCTTGCCAGGTATATTGTCGCCTTTATACCACGAGCTTTTTGCTTTCATAAATAATGTTTTTTTAACTGAGCTCGTAATTTCTTTTTGCCATTTTTTTGCTGCTTCATTTGTACTTTCTATACTTTGTCTTTTATTATTTTCCAAAAACTTAATACATTTAGTAATCCATTCAACATGCTGTTCTATTTGTACTGGTACATTTGTTAATACTGAGGGACTTCCTGGACCACTAACTATAAACATATTTGGAAAGTTAGGAACAAGAAGTCCTAAAAAACTTTTAGGTCCACTTTTCCAATATTTAGTCAATTTAATTCCCTTTTTTCCAGTTATATTTAATTTTTCAATTGAACCTGTCAAAGCATCAAATCCTGTTGCAAATATAATTTTATCTAATGTGTATTCATTTTTTTTTGTCTTTATTCCTCTTTTGGTAATTTTTATTATTGGATTTTCTTTTAAATCAACTAATTCCACATTTTTTTTATTAAACATCTCATAATAATTTGTATTTAAGGTTGGTCTTTTAGCAGTAAATGGGTGGTCAAAATTAGTTAGGATCTTTGCATACTCTCTATTTTTAACTGTTGAGTATATTTTATTTTCAATAAATTTAACTGCTGTTTTATTTGCTTTGATGGTTTTTACTATGTCATTAAAAGTTGCTCTAAAGGATAAGGTTCCATACTGCCAAGATTTTTCGTACATCAAATTTCTCTTAGCTTCGTCAAAATCGAATGCTGATTTTTTTGGAAATTCAAAAGGATGACCGCCCGGTGTCCTTTTTAAAAAACTTCTTAATTTATTAAAATTTTTTTTATAGTTTTTAATATTCGTATTTGATAATTTTCTATTTCTTGCTGGAATACTAAAATTCGGAGATCTTTGGAATAAAACTAATTTTTTTGCTTTTTTGGCAATTTCAGGTGCGATCTGTATCCCAGTAGAACCTGTTCCTACCTGTCCAACAATTTTATTTTTAAAATTAATATTTTTTTTGGGCCATCTTGCACTGTGGTGTAGTTGACCTTTAAATTGGTTTATTCCTTTTATTTCTGGTAAATTAATTGAGGAAAGGGACCCAACTGCACAAATTAAATATTTTGTAAAATAAATTTTCTCATTGTTCGTTTTTATTTTCCATAAGTTTTCTTTTTCAAAATATTGTGTAGATATTACCTTTTGTTTAAAAACTATGTTTTTTTTAAGATTATATTCTTTCGAAAAATATTTGAGATATTTTAAAATTACTTTTTGTTTAGGATATCTTTCTTTCCAAGTCCAATTTTTAAAAATTTTTTTTGAAAAAGTAAAACCATAAGTGAAACTCTCTGAGTCACACCTTGCGCCTGGGTATCTATTCCAGTACCATGTACCTCCTAGATCATCACCTTCTTCTAGGACCAATGTGTTTAATTTTAATTTATCTCTCAAAGAATGAAGTTGATATAGTCCTGAAAATCCAGCACCTATAATTAATGCGTCTAAATATTTCATATATAACTACTCAATGTTATTATTTAATTTATAAAGTATATGTTAAAATATTTTTAGAAAAATTTAATTATAAAAATATTATGGAAAACTTTGATTATGTTATTTTAGGCGCTGGATCTGCTGGATGTGTGCTAGCAAATAGATTAAGCGCTAATCCAAATCATAAAGTTTTATTGATCGAGGCTGGAAGTAGAGACACAAACCCTTGGATCCATATTCCAGGTGGATACTTTAAAACAATGTTGAACCCAAAAACGGATTGGTGTTTTCAGACGGAAAAAGAAGAGTTTTGTAATAATAGAGAAATGGTTTACCCAAGAGGTAAAACTTTAGGTGGAAGTTCCTCAATAAATGGAATGCTTTATATTAGAGGTCAATCGAACGATTTTGATTATTGGAGACAGCTTGGTAACGTTGGTTGGTCATGGGAAGATGTGCTTCCCTATTTTAAAAAATCTGAAGATTTTCAATTTGGTGAAAATGAATTTCATGGATCTGGTGGTCCTTTGGCAGTACAGCAAATAAGAGGAACTTTTAAAGTGTGCGATCTATTTATGGATGCAGCAGAAGAATTTGGTCACAAAAGAACTGATGATTTTAATAATGGTGACAATGAAGGAATGGGTTATTTTCCTTTTACCGTAAGAAATGGTCTAAGATGTAGTACTGCCGTAGGCTATCTCAATCCAGTTAAAAAAAGAAAAAATTTAAAAGTTGTTACGAATGCTCATGTTAAGAACATTGAGTTTGATAATAAAAAAGCAGACAAAGTGAATTATTGGATTGGTGAGAATGTAATTACTGTTAAAGCAAATAAAGAGGTAATTTTAAGTTCTGGGACTATAGGCTCACCTCATATTCTTCAAGCTTCAGGTATTGGTCCAGGTGAACTTTTAAAAAAAAATAATGTAAATGTAGTTAAAGATCATCCTGGAGTAGGTATGAATTTAACAGATCATTTAATGTTAAGACCAGTTTATAAAGTTAAAAATTTAGAAAGCTTAAATGACATTTATTATAGTCTGACTAAAAAGCTTATGACTGGACTAAAATATTTCTTATTTAGAAAAGGACCACTGACGGTCGGGGCTAGTTATTTATGTGGCTTTGTAAAAAGTGATGATCATTTAGCAACTCCTAATTTACAATTCCATGTATCTCCAGCTAGCACAGATGTCTTAGGCAAAGGCTCCCTTCATAAATTTACAGCATTTACTCCTAGCATCACAAACGTAAGACCAACTAGCAGAGGTTCAATTAAATTAAAATCATCCGATACAAGAATATCTCCAGAAATTAAGATGAATTACTTATCTACAGACGAAGACAGAGAAATTGCAGGTAAAGCATTAAAAATCACAAGAAATATTGTTATGAATTCAAAAGCTTATAAAGAGTATGAGCCTGAAGAATATAGGCCTGGAATTCATATTACGGATAATGAGGAATTGGCTAAAGAGGCTGGAAAATTTTGTAGTACTATTTTTCATCCTGTGAGCACATGTAGAATGGGGACTGACGAAAATGCAGTTGTATCTGACCGATTAGTCGCTCATGGCTTAGAAAATTTAAGAATCGTTGATGCATCTGTCATGCCATCAATAACCTCAGGAAATACTAATGCACCTACTATTATGATTGCTGAAAAAGCAGCAGATATGATAATAGAAGATGCTAGATGACCGAAGAAATAACAATTTTTTTTCAAATAATATTTATAGATTTAATTTTAGCTGGAGATAATGCCATTATTATAGGAATGGTTGCTTCAAAGTTTCCTCCTGAACAAAGAAAAAAAATTATTTTTTGGGGCATTGGTGGAGCAGTAATATTAAGAATTTTATTAACTCTTATAACAGCATATCTTTTACAGATTACAGGTTTAAGATTAATTGGTGGCCTGTTGCTTCTCTACATAGTTTATAAACTTTATGTAGATGTAATTAAAAATTCAAGTGATGGTGAGGAAAATATCAAAGTTGATAACTCATCAATGTTGAAAGCTGTTTGGACTGTTCTACTAGCTGATTTTACGATGAGTTTAGATAATGTGCTAGGTGTTGCTGGTGCTGCTAAAGATCATTATTTTCTTTTAATATTTGGTCTTGTTTTGTCTATTATTTTAATGGCTACTGCTGCAACATTAATTTCTAAATGGATAAAAGAATATAAATGGATAGCATGGGTTGGTTTATTTGCTATATTGTTTGTTGCAGTTGAATTAATTTACACAGACTTAAAACTTTTTATTTAAATGTATTTAAAAAAAATTAATCTTAAAAATAAGTATGCTCTTGTCACTGGAGCTGGAAAAGGATTGGGAAGAGCTTGTTCTATTGCAATGGCTGAGGCTGGTGCAACAATAATAGGACTAAGCAGAACTTCCTCGGATTTAGATAAACTAGAAAAGGATATAAAAAAAGTAAAAAGTAAATTGATAAAAATAAACTGTGATGTAATGGATTACAAAGATTTAAGTAATAAATTAAAAAAAATTAAAATAATAGATATTTTAGTAAACAATGCTGGGACTAATATTCCAGAACCGTTTGATAAAGTAAAACAAGAAAGCTTAAATTATTTGATAGATTTAAATTTAAGAGCTGCATTTAATGTTGCTCAAATAGTTGTAAAAAAGATGATAAAAAATAAGAAAAGAGGTGGATCCATTATAAACATGTCATCGCAACTTGGTCATGTAGGTATGTCTGGTAGAAACGTTTATAATATGACTAAATTTGGTATTGAAGGACTAACTAAGGGTATGGGTGTAGAGCTCGCCACAAAAAATATAAGAGTAAATACCGTAGCGCCAACCTTTGTTGAAACACCTATGGTGAAAAAATTTTTTAAAAATAAAGATTTTAAAAAATTAGCACTAGGAAATATTCCTATGGGTAAAGCCGCAAAAGAGAGTGACGTAGCAACTGCAGTTTGTTTTTTAGCTTCAGATGCTGCAGCAATGATAACAGGAACATCTATAAAAATAGACGGTGGTTGGACCGCAAAATAATGAAAAAAATATTGCTTATCATAGCAATTTTATTTCCAACAAACATTCTAGCGATTGAATTTACTGGTAAGTTTATTCAAGGACATTATATTTTAGGTAAAACTGATCCAAGTTCAAAAATTATAATTGATAAAAAAAAAATAAAAGTATCCAAAAATGGTTTCTTTGTATTTGGTATAGATAGGGATAGAAAATACGATATATTAATTACAAAAATTTCAAATGGTAAAACTAAAAAAATTACTAAACGTGTATTTAAAAGAAAATACAATATTCAAAGAATAGATGGATTGCCTGAAAATAAAGTAACACCCCCAGAGTCTGTATACAAAAGAATAAAAAAAGAAAATGGAAAAATAGGTGAAGCAAGAGCCATAAATTCAGATTTAAATTATTTTAGCAATAAATTCATTATGCCTGTTAAAGGAATAATTAGTGGAGTTTATGGAAGTCAAAGAATTCTAAATGGTAAACCAAGATGGCCTCACTATGGAATAGATATTGCTGCAAAAAAAGGAACGCCAATAAAGTCATCTGGAACTGGAGTTGTTACAATGGCTGAAAATGATCTTTATTATACTGGTGGAACAATCATAATGGATCACGGTCATGGCATTTCAACAATCTATTCACATTTAGAAAATGTAATGGTTGACGTTGGAGACTTAATAAAACAAGGTGATGTAATTGGTACAGTAGGTTCTACTGGCAGATCAACAGGTCCTCATCTAGACTTTAGAGTTAATTGGTTTCAAACTAGACTTGATCCAATGACAGTTATTCAATAATCTATTACTATGAAAAATGATATCCAATCAGTTTCAAAAAGACTAGTTAATGCCTACAACAAAAATAAATTAATCAATCCGATACCAGAGAAGTTTTGCAAAAATATTAAACTTGCACATAAATTAAGAATGTTATGTGAAAGTAAAATTAATGATAGCAAAATAGGATTTAAAGCAGGTGGAACTATTTTTGCTCTGTTAAAAAAGTTAAAAGAAAAAGAACCTTTCCATTCAAGCGTATTTCAAAAAAACCTTATTAAATCAGGAGGTAAAGTTAAGGTAAATAAATATGCTCTCGGTATTGAAGTAGAAGTTTATTATATAATTAAAAAATCCTTTTTTGGTTTTAAAGGTAAGCTAAATCCAAAAAATGTCACAAAATTTATAACCCATATGGGTCCTTGTATTGAGGTAGTAGGTTTTAGACAGAAGAAAAAAGGTATTAAGTTTTTAGGTGATTTATGCAGTGATTTTGGAGTAAATATTAAATTTATTACGGGACCAAAAAAGAAGTTTAAAAAATTGAATTTAAATAATTTAAAAACAAATTTAAAAAATAATAAGGGTTTAAATATCAAAGGTAATACAAATACTGTTTATATAAACCCTCTTAATTCTCTAAAATTTGTTTTAAATAAAATTAGGAAAGAAAAAGTAAAATTAGAGAAAGATTTCTACGTTTTCACAGGCTCAACGGTAGGAGTTGTTCCAATAAAAAATAAGGGCGAATATATAGGCAAAGTTGATAAAATCGGATCAGTTAGAACCACTATCAATTAATGGGTCTTCATTTTTCCTCAGAAGAATTCAAAAGTAGAAAAAATAAAGTTATTACTAAATTAAAAGAGGAAAAAATAGATGCCTTGGTCATGTTTAGACAAGAGTCTATGTATTGGCTGACTGGTTACGATACATTTGGTTATGTTTTTTTTCAGTCCTTAATATTAGACCAAAAAGGTAACTTAATATTATTAACTAGAGCTCCTGATTTAAGACAAGCACGAAACACATCAAATATAGAAGATATAAGAATTTGGGTTGATAAAGATGATTCTAATCCCACAGAAGATCTAAAACAAATTTTAAATGAACTTAACTTAAAAGACAAAAATATAGGTATTGAGTATGAGGCCTATGGACTTACTGGACGTAATGCAATTAATTTAAATAGATCATTAGAAAATTTTTGCTCTTTAGATGATAACTCTGAGTTAATAACAAAACTCAGAGTAATTAAATCTCCTGAAGAAATAGTTTACGTAAAGAAAGCAGCAGCCCTTGCCGATAAAGCTTTAAATGAAGTTTGGAAATTTGCTAAAAAGGGAGTGAGTGAAAGTAAAATTCTTGCTGAAATGAATAGAGTAATTTTTGAAGGAGGTGGGGACTATCCTGCAAATGAATTTATAATAGGTTCTGGTAAAAACGCACTACTATGTAGATATCAATCAGAAAAACAAATACTTAATGATGTAGATCAACTAACTATTGAATGGGCAGGCACGTATAGACATTATCATTCTGCAATGTTCAGAACTATACCGATTGGAAAAGCAAATCCCAAACATTATGAAATGCACGAGGCTTGTGAAGAAGCACTAAAAAATTGTGAAAATACATTAAAACCTGGCAATAAAATTGGAGAGGTTTTTGATATGCATGCAAAAATATTTGATAATTTAGGTTAT
Organism: uncultured Pelagibacteraceae bacterium; assembly: GCA_902567045.1. GTDB lineage: Bacteria > Pseudomonadota > Alphaproteobacteria > Pelagibacterales > Pelagibacteraceae > Pelagibacter. Next base: position 74,427 of record CACFLJ010000003.1, on the reverse strand, counting down.
AAAGATTGTCGGATGAATGCATGTGGATATTCATTAGGTGCAACATTTTCCCCTAATTGGATGGATTGGCCAATGCTTTACACAGGCAATCCTTATGTAATCCAACCAGGAAATGTTTTCTTTATGCACATGATTCTAATGGATAGTAAAAATGAGTTAGCTATGAATCTAGGTGAGACTTACATTGTTACTGAAAAAGGAAATGAAAGACTGGGTAATCAAAAGACAGACTTAGTTATTCTCTAAGTATTAAACAATTTTAAAACCCAGTTTGGTCATAATAATAAGTTATCTAATTGAAAATATTATTTGTAAAAGATACTTTATTAATACCATATCTCATGGTGAAAAAGAGGCCGATATCGCATCGGTTAAAGCGAGTTTTGGAAAAACAAACAAGGAGAGTGTATGAAAAGAATGCACAGAGTTTAAAGTTCGTTTAGCCGAGGCTCAAAAAACGCTAGGCTAAATCAATTAATGTTTCGAAATTTGAAAACTGTAGAAACTAATGCCAACGGTACAAGTGGATACGTTATTAAATCAGGAAAAAATTCTGGGGAAACATTAGGACACTTGAAAAAAGAGAGTAAAAAAATATAGCTTAAAAAATGAGATATGGGGCATGTAAAAATAACTGCCCCATATTTTTTCTTTCTATTTTACTGGGGTCAGAATTTTTTGACCTTCAACTCCCATAGCAACAACAATTGCTTTAACAGGAACATCTCCAATATTTTTAGATTTATGAGCCACACCTACATCTTCAATAAATGCATCTCCAGCTTTATAAACATAGCTTTTGCCACCTTGAGTAAGTTCAATTTCTCCTTGTTGTATCATTATTAAAACAGGGAACGAGTGAGTATGCGGAACTACAGGGCCTCCTACGGGCACAGTAAATTCAAAAGCTGTGATCTTTGCTTTTCCTGATGGATAAACAATATCGTTACCCATACCAGTCTGACTAGTTGATAAAATTCTTTTTACATGACCATCAGCAAAAACAGAGCTGTTTAAACCAAATAATACAAATAAAATTAGAAATAATTTTTTCATAATATACCTTTCTGATTAATGGAGTTAAACTATCAAGCGATAGAAATTAAAATAGATGGCAAAATGTAGTCTATTTACTCCACTCAACTTTAAACATAGCTTCGTTGCGTCTCATCATAGGAAGCGTAAAAGGCCCATTATAAGTTGCTCTTATTGAGGGTCCTTTAATGATTACTTTATCCTCTAAGAGTTTTTTATTGAGAATTTCTTTATGTTTGAAGAAATTATTATCTGAGGCTCTTCCAGAATATTCTATTACAGCAAAAAAACCTTCTTCTATTGTTGAGATTTTAACATCTGAATTTGTGGGTATAGGCGCATTGTCTTTTGTAAATTTTGATGGAAGATAAAATTGCATATAGTATCCATTATCCTTCTCACCCTGTGTTACTGGCACAGTCATTTTAATTTCTTGGGATTTATTATTCTGACCCGAGATATATTTAAAAAGTTTTCTAAAACTACTGTCATCATTTTTACTTACTACTTCGACAACTAGCCGGTTTTTATAATGTCTCACTTCGTATATTTCAGATTTATATACGACATCATATTGAGATTCCTCATAAGCCATTGAAGTAGAGTAAGGTAAAATACAGAATATATAAATCAAAAAAGATATTGATATTATTGATTTTCTCATTTAGTTAGATCCTAACTCTTGCAACCTATCAGACAAATAAGTTTGCTCACTATTATTTCCTGAGGCAAGTTTGATCATTGCATTCACAACTATCTCAACTTTTATTGGAGTATATTTTTTAAATCCACCAAAAAAGAATAAGGATAGAAATTTCATCACTGGAATTCCTAAAACCTCAACAATTCTAAAGTCTTTTCTGTTGCCAACTAAAAATGAGGGTTGAATAATGCTTAGGTTAGAAAACCCAATCTTTTTTAGCTCCTCTTCTACTTGACCTTTATTTTTTAAATATGTACTTGAGGCATTTGGGTTTGCTCCAATTGAGGAGACATAAATAAAATTACTAATTGAATTAAATTTTGCAATTTTTGCTAATTGTACAGGCAAGTCATATTCTATTCTTCTATATTCGTTTTTGTCGGGTGTGTCTTTGTGAGTTGTACCAATACAAAAAAAACAATCATCACCTGTTAATTTTTCCTTCAAAGTTTCTAAATCTAAAAAATCTGTATTGATCACTTCAACTTTTGAATTATCAATAGAAGGTAATTTTCTAACAAATATTTTTATTTTGTTGTAAGTATTATTGTTGATTAAATTATCTAGTAAATTAGATCCAATTAACCCAGATGAGCCAAATAAAACAGCGGTTTTCATTATTATTTTAAATACTCTTCTTTCATAAATTTTTTTATTCTATTTGCTCCTTCAATTATATCCTCAGTGCTTCTAGCGTATGAAAACCTTATTGTAGAATTTCCTCTTTTTTGGTCAAAATCAAGTCCAGGAGTTATTGCTACTCCTGCTTTATCAAGCACTTCTTTACAAAAATTAAGGCTATCTTTCGAATACTCTGAAATATCAATGTAGATATAAAAAGCACCATCTGGGGGAGAAAATTTATTTAAACCTGCCTTAGGTAACTCTTCTAACAAAATTGATCTATTTTTTTTATAAACCTCTACATTTGTATTTAATTCCTCTTTTGCATCCATTGCTGATAGAGCAGTTAATTGACTAACATGAGGGGGACAAATAAAAAGATTTTGAGATAATCTCTCTACTTGTCTAACATGATCTTCGGGAACAATCATCCAGCCTACTCTCCAACCTGTCATAGAAAAATATTTAGAAAATGAATTTATAACATAACATTCATTTGAAATTTCTAAAGCAGATGTAGGATTATTTTCATATTGAATTCCATGATAAATCTCATCGCTAATAAAACTCACTTTATTTTCATGCGCAGTATAAATAAGTTCTTCTAGTTTTTTTTTATCAAGCATTGAGCCGGTGGGATTTGCAGGAGAAGCAACTAATAAACCATTTAAATTATTTTCTTTAATATCTTTCGGTATAGGCTGAAATTTATTTTGCAACTCTGTAAAAATATCAATTGGAATTAAATCTTGAGACTTTAAAATTTGTCTATAGCTAGGATAGCCTGGAGCGGCAATGCCTACTCTATCTCCAACATCAAATAATGCTGCAAAAGAAAGTATAAATGCTCCTGAAGATCCTGTTGTTATAATTATTCTGTCTGGGTTTAAATCAATATTGTACCAATCTCCATACAATTTAGAAATTCTATTTCGTAATTCTGGCAAACCTAAAGTAACTGTATAGCCAAGATCATTATTAGAAATTTCATCTGAAATAAATTGTTTAGCACGCTTTGGTGCTGGTGTTCCTGGTTGACCTACTTCCATATGAATTACATGCTTGCCATTAGCTTCTGCTTTTCTAGCAGACTCCATTACATCCATTACAATAAATGGGTCAACATTACTTCTTTTAGATTTCTTCATTTAGTCTCTATTTCTGGATTAAATATTATAAACTGATCTTAAATAATCTTGCTGTTTTTTCGTCTGAAATATTTAAAATTTTAAACTTAGATGTTTTTTCTAACTTTTGACCTTTATTAGTCACAAAAGATTTCATTTTTTTTACTTCGCCCTCAGGCATTTTTCTAGTGTATTTTAAAGTATGCTTTTTTGATCCTATAATAAATATTGTTTTCATAAATCTTAGCTTAATATATTACAAAGTATCAATTGATCCAATAATATTTAAGTTCTTATCAGTTATTACTATTTCTCCAGAAGAAGTCCCTATATTAAGCATTGAGGATATAACAACAAAATGAGTAACAAAAATTATATTTTCTTTACCATTCCATTGATTAATAAACTCTTTTAGTTGAATTATTTGCCTCTCTTCATTTGCTTCAAATCTAATATCATAAAAAGAATTTAGAGCGCTAAATGTTTGATAATTTTTAAAAGCAAATTTAGCCGTATCTATGCATCTGCACCATTCACTTGAATAGACATTTTCAATTTTAATCTGGTTTTTATTAAATATATTTCCAATAAATTTTGACTGTTCAATTCCTCTTTGATTTAAATTTCTTTGGGTAGAACAATCATTTAAATCAAAATTTTCTGGATCTCCATTCCCTGGTGCAAGCGCATGCCTAATAAAAATTATTTTTCCTCCCTCTTTTAAAGAAGTAAGGACTTCTTCTGCAGAATAAGAAGAATTAATTGCAAAAATATTAATAAAAAATATTATCAGTAGTTTTTTCATTTACACAGATTGATTTTTAATCAACTCTTTTATCTGTGGTATCATTATTCGTGGTGATCTCATGGACGGATAAATCTCTTTTACTTTTTCATAACTCTTTAAAGCTTTTTCATAATTTTTTAACTTAATTTGAACGAGACCCTGTCCTGATAATGCTCCAAAATGTCTTTTCTCCAGTTTTAATACCTTGTCTATATCATTTTGAGAATCTTGATATTTACCCATTAAATAAAAGACAGTTGCTCTTTTATTCCAAGCTTCAGCCCAAGCAGGATCCTTTTTAATTACTGTTGTAAATATATCTACAGCAATTGAATATTGCTCTTGATTCATAAATTTTGTTCCTCTTGATAGCAAGGACGTTAAATTTTGATTAGTTGGATGTTTGGTCCAAATATCCCAGATTTTCATCTCTGTATCAATTGCAATTGAGTGGTTTTGAATTTTTAACTTTTCAAATAAGTTATTTAATCTTATTTCATTTTCATTAGAGTTTGATGAGGTACTAATAAAAAAAATAGCAAGAAAAATGGTAATTATTTTTTTCATTTAAAAATTATTTTCCACCAACAACCATGCCTTCAACCATCATTGTCGGTGAATTTGTTGCATAGTTAAATTCTAAATCGTCGGCTAAAGTTATATTTTTAAAAATATTATTTAAGTTTCCAGCAATTGTAATTTCACTTACTGGATATGAAAACTCTCCGTTCTCAATCATCATACCAGATGCTCCTACAGAATAATCACCATTAATAATATTTGTACCATGACCGATAGTTTCTTTGATGTACAAGATTTTATTTTCTGATTTGATTAGATCTTCGAATGTTTTTGATCCATTTTGAAAATACAAATTTGTTGTACCACTTGCCCTACCATTAGACTTTCTGTTTATTTTTTTCCCATTATAAGTATCAATTAAATAGTCTTGGAGAATACCGTTTTTTATCAAATCAAGGTTAACTACTGCTATACCTTCGCTATCAAAGTAACGAGATCCATTGGCTTTTCTTATATTACCATGATCTTGTATATTTATTTCAGGGTTAAAAACTTGTTGATTTAATTTATCTTTTAAAAATGTAGTACCTTTTGCAATTGCACTTGATGATATTGCACTTGCAAAAATAGATAGAAAGTTTTTTGAAATTCTTTTATCAAATATCAGACTAATTTTTTCACTTTTTATTTTTTGTGGATTTAATTTTTTTACTGCATGATCTGCTGCAATAGATCCAAGTTGTTTAGGTTTTAAAATATCACTGTAAAACCTTTTACTTGTATATTCATAATCTCTTTCCATGCTTCCGTTGCTTTTTGAAACAACTTCACAATATGCGGTAAATTGTGAAGTTTTATATCCATCAGCAAATCCATTTGAATTAGCTAATAAAAAATTTGATTTGTTCTCACCAAATCCAGATCCATTAGTATTTATTATTTTATCATTTGAAAAAGCCTCCTCTTCTGCCTCTTTTATATAATTAATCTTGTCTTCATTGCTTAAATGAGTTTCATCATACAGGTCTAAGTCTTTTAATCCTTTAAAATGGAGGTCTTTATCTGGTAATGAATTATATTCATCCTCAGGAGTAATTTTCATTGTTTCAATACATCTATTTACTAACTCATCTAAATTACTTTCTTTAAGATTTGATGAGGCTATTGAGGACTTTTTTTTACCTAAATAAGTTGTAAGGACTACTCCAAGATTTTCAGACCTTTCAGATCCATCAAGTTTTTTATTCCTTACATTTACATTTTCAGAAACAGAACTTTGCACTAATATATTTGCATCAGATGAACCTAATTTTTTTGACTTACTAAGGCATATATCTGCAATTTTTTTTAGATACTCTTGATCTTTAATCATTTTATTATAGTTGAGTTCCACCAACAGTCATATTATTGATAAGTAGAGATGGTTGTCCAACACCCACTGGCACACCCTGTCCAGCTTTACCGCATGTTCCAATGCCAGGATCTAACATCATATCATTTCCAACCATTAAAATTTCTTTTAAAGAAGATGGTCCATCACCAATTAAAGTAGCTCCTTTAATTGGAGATCCAATTTTTCCATTTATAATCTCATAGGCTTCTGTACAGTTAAAAACGAATTTTCCAGAGGTAATGTCAACTTGACCACCACCAAAACTTACAGCAAAAATACCTTTATCTACTGACTTAATCATTTCTTCTTGGTTGTTTGATCCACCTAACATTATAGTATTTCTCATTCTAGGCATCACGACATGTTTATAGCTCTCTCTTCTTCCATTTCCTGTTGATTTTGTATTCATAAGTCTTGCATTTAGTCTATCTTGCATGAAATTTTTTAAGATACCATTTTCAATTAAAACTGTTCTTTCTGTTGGCGTTCCTTCATCATCAATATTTAAACTACCTCTTCTATTATCTAGTGTTCCGTCGTCGATTATTGTAACTCCATCGCTCGCAACTTTTTTGCCAACTAAATCATGAAAAGCTGAAGTTTTTTTTCTATTAAAATCACCTTCTAGTCCATGACCTACAGCTTCATGAATTAAAATTGCAGGCCAACCAGGTCCTAGAACAACTTTCATTTCTCCTGCAAGAGAAGGTTTACTTTCTATATTCGTACTTGCAATTCTAAAAGCTTCATCGCAAACTTTTTTCCAATTATCATTTTTAAGATATTCATCATAATCTTGTCTTCCACCAATACCAAAAACACCAGTTTCTTTTCTACCATTCTTTTCAACCATTACTGACATATTTATTCTAACTAAAGGTCTATTATCTGATAATAATTCTCCTCCAGATCTAATGATCTCAACATTTTTCTTTTCTGCTAGAAGGCTAGCTGTTACTTGTTTAACTGAACTATCTTTTGATCTGGCATACTCATTCATATTGTTCAGCAATTCAATTTTTGATTTCATTGACTTGCTCTCAATTGGATCAACGTCTTTATAAAGCTTCTGATTAGTTTTTTTAATTTCTGAATTATATGTTCCGCTATTATTTTTTAAAGTTGACTTAAGATTTTCGCTAGAATTTTTTAATGATTTTTCAGAAATTTCGTTGGAATGAGAATAAGCAACTGTATCACCTGTTACAGCTCTAAAACCATAACCTAAGTCAGATGTATAATTTGAACTTTTAATTTTGTTATCATCTAATACAATTGTCTCAGATTTTGTATCCTCTATATAAAGCTCACCATCATCACAATTATTTAGAGTTTCAGAAACAATGCTATCTGCTCTTTCTGAAGTTAATTCTGTATTTTTAAGTAAAGTAGACATTAGTAATATTTAAAGGTGAATTTAATATTATCAAGAATGATATGCGCGATTATTGATCACATCAAGTAAGGCTAATTACTTAATTTTCTTCAAAAAAAAATCAGTTAAATGTTTAATAGTTGCCTTTGGATTTTGCTCTGGAATGAAGTGACCTGAGTTTATAGGATAACCTATAACTTTTTTTTCAGTATATCTTTGCCAAATTTTTAATGGTTTGAACTGCTTTCCAATTACTCCCTTACTTGCCCATAACACTTGGACTGGAATATTTAGTTTTTTCTTTCTATCTTGTTTGTCATGATCCAAATCAATAGTCGCAGAAGCTCTATAATCTTCACAAGATCCATGAATTCTTTTTGGTTGCTTAAAACATTTTAAATAATTTTCTTCAACTTTTCCAAATTTGTGATTACCTGACCATTTATCTAAACAACTTTTCATCCATTTACGTGGATCGCTCATTATCATTTTCTCAGGTAACCATTTTGGTTGTATTAAAAAAAACCAATGAAAGTAAGCTTTTGCGAAATCTCTCGTCGTTAGTTCATACATATCTAATGTTGGACAAATATCTAAAACACTAAGAGCTATTATATTTTTTCTGTGGTCTCTTGCTAGCCTGTGAGCAACTCTTCCACCTCTATCATGTCCCGCAACAAAAAATTTGTTAAACCCTAATTTTATCATCATCTGTTTCATGTCACTTGCCATTTCTCTTTTTGAGTAGTTGTAATGTTTGCTATCTGATGCTGGAGCAAGACTATTTCCATATCCTCTTAAATCTGCAGCAACCACTGTAAATCTTTTAGATAACTCAGGGGCTGTTTTGTGCCACATTAAATGTGTTTGTGGATATCCGTGTAGTAAAAGTAATGGTGGACCTTCACCACCAACTCTACAAAAAACCTTGCCCTTTTTTACCTTTACGTACTTTGACTTAAAACCATTAAACATGCTTAATAATATGTATTTTTTAAATTAAAGCCAATGAAAACGCTACATCAATATTAATAATTAATTTGAATTTGCTTTGAGCCCCTGTATAAATTCGGACTCGTGAGAATTGAAGAAGAACTAAAATTAGACTACTCAGATGTACTTTTTAGACCTAAAAGAAGTACTCTTCAAAGTCGTAAAGATGTAAATCTAAAAAGAACTTATAGATTTAAGTATAGTAATAATGAATGGTCTGGAATTCCTATCATGGCCTCAAATATGGATGGTGTTGGTGAACTTGGTGTAGCTGAAAAGCTTTCTGAATACGGAATGATCACTTGTTTAACTAAACAGCATAACATTCAAAAAATAAAAAAATTCAAAAAAATAAAATCTATTCATCCAAATATTGCTTTAAGTATAGGAATAAAAAAAGAAGATTTTGAAAATTTAGATAAAATTTTAAAAGAATATAGTTTCATAAAATTTATCTGCATTGATGTTGCTAATGGTTATTCTGAACACTTTAGTAAATTTTTAAAATCTGTGAGAGATAAATATCCGACTAAAACTATTATTGCTGGTAACGTGGTAACAGCTGATATGGCACAAGAATTAGTATTATCTGGAGCAGATATTGTAAAAGTTGGAATTGGACCAGGTAGTGTTTGTACTACAAGAATTCAAACAGGTGTTGGTTATCCTCAGTTAAGTGCTGTCATTGAATGTGCTGATGCTGCCCATGGTTTAGGGGCACATATAATTGCTGATGGAGGTTGTACTTGTCCGGGTGATGTCGCAAAAGCTTTCGGTGGAGGTGCAGATTTTGTGATGCTTGGAGGAATGTTTGCTGGTCACGATGAAGGTGAAGGTAAGCTAATAAAATCAAATGGTCATAAATTTATAGAATTTTACGGATCAAGTTCTGACATAGCAAATAAGAAACATTACGGGGGTTTGTCTGACTATAGAAGTAGTGAGGGTAGAACAGTGAGAATTAAATATCGAGGAAAAATTAAAGATACGATAAATAATATTCTTGGTGGTGTCAGAAGTAGCTGTACTTATGTGGGAGCCCCTTCTCTTAAACAACTTAGTAAATGTACTACTTTTGTAAGAGTAGCTAAACAATTTAACGATACTTTTACTAAGTAAGGATGAAAGAATACAAAATCGCCTCAATTGCTGGAGATGGTATTGGAAAAGAGGTTGTTCCAGAGGCCTTAAAAATACTTAAAGAAGTAGCAAATCAACATCAATTTAAATTAAAGATAGATGAATTTGATTTTTCATCATGTGATTATTATGAAAAGCATGGAAAAATGCTACCTGATGATTGGAAACAACAAATTGGTAATCATGATGCGATATTTTTTGGTGCAGTAGGTATGCCAGATAAATACCCAGATCATATTACTTTATGGGGTTCCCTACTCAAGTTTAGAAGAGAATTTGATCAATTTATCAATTTAAGGCCAGTAAAATTATTTGAAGGTGTAAATGCACCCTTAGCAAATAAAAAACCTGGTGACATAGATATGATGATAGTGCGTGAAAACACTGAGGGCGAATATTCTTCGGTAGGTGGAAAAATGTATCAAAATACTGAAAGAGAAATTGTTATACAAGAAACTATTATGTCTAAACATGGAATAGATAGAGTTCAAAAATTTGCATTTGAATTAGCAAAAACAAGAGATAGAAAAAAATTAACTAATGCAACTAAATCAAATGGTATTTCTATAACTATGCCATACTGGGACCAAAGATTTTATGAAAATAAAAAAGATTTTCCTGAGATAAAAACAGATCAGTTTCATATCGATATTTTAGCTGCAAGATTTGTTTTAACACCAGAGTGGTTTGATGTTGTCGTAGCATCAAATTTATTTGGAGATATTTTATCCGATTTGGGTCCAGCATGTACGGGAACCATTGGTATTGCTCCATCAGGAAATATTAATCCAACAAATAAACATCCTTCTTTATTCGAGCCTGTTCATGGATCAGCACCTGATATTGCTGGAAAAGGTATTGCAAATCCAATAGGTCAAATTTGGTCTGGCGCTATGATGTTAGATTATTTAGGCGAAAAAGAAGCTGCCACACGAATAGTGAGTTCAATCGAAAAAACTTTGCTAGAAAAACAAAATAGAACTAAAGATCTAGATGGTAATAGCAATACAAAAGAATGTGCTAATAAAATCTTAGATAATATTAATTAAGTTAAGTTGTTAAATATTGAATAGCAAAAAATATAGTAGCAAATGATGCAAAAGTTGAGATAAATAAAGCTTTTATTATATTTTCAGGACTTACATTATAGGCTGAACATAATACGACAGCTGTATGACCACATGGTGCAACACTAACAAAAAAAGCACCAGGAATTTTTTCAGGTTGTCCAGCATCAAATATGATAAAGCCGATTATCAAGAGGATGATTGGGGAAACTACTAATTTCAATATAGATATAGAAGCAGTTAATTTATTAATAACTTTATGTGTGTAAAAAGATAATGTGATACCAATTGCAAAAAGCCCTATAGGAGAAACACAAGCTGCCAAAACAGAAAGAACGTAGTCTATTGGCGTATCATCGATATTTATCTTAAACACAAATAGTAAAAGACCAATTAAGATTGAGAATATCATTGGATTAAGAACTATGTTCTTTATAAAGGTAGTTAATCGAATATTTTTTTTAGTAGTAAGTTCTAAAAAAAAAGCAATTACAGATAATAAAATAACCCCATCCATTAATATTATACTTGTTACTTGAGTAATTACTTCAGTTCCAAAATAGATTTTTGTAATAGGTAATAATAATGTTACATGATTTGATAGTGCTACCATCAATGCCCATATGATAGATTCTGGAATAGGTCTTTTAAAAAACTTTGATGTTAATAAAAATGTTAAAAATCCAAGACTTCCTTGCATTAAAAAATATGAAACTATCTGTTTTATATCGACTTGGCCGATTTCACTTTGAGCAACAAATTTAATTATTAAGGCAGGAACCGCTACATAAAATAAAAACAAATTTAAAACTTTTGCATGACCTAAATCAAAAATTTTAAGTTTTCCAAAAACAAAACCAAATAGTGTGATAAAAATAAAAGGTGTTAACCCAAGAAATATTGAATACATTTTATTAAAGAATGGTTATTCTATGAAGTAATCTATTACCTTTAAACGGTGTAGCCTGATGGAGCATGGCTCTATTATCCCAAATAGCAAGCTGATCTTTTTCCCATTCTAATGAATATTGAAAGGTTTTTTTTGTCTGATGATTGAATAAGAATTTCTTTAGTTCTTTTTTTTGTTTGGTCATATGTGTATTAAATTTTAAAAAGTGCCCTGGGCTACAGTATATAGTTTTTTTATTTTTAATAGTTCTAATTATTTTATGTCTGGAAATCAGTTCTTTAGAAATTTTTCCTTTTTCTTTTTCTCTCTCCACTGTTGTAATTGATATTGGTCCATGCGAAGAATAGATACCTTTTAATTTTTTAAGCTTATTCTTATAATTTTTTGATAATTTTTCGTAAGCTAAGTACTGTGAAGAAAAGTCAGTATTAGCAACACCTTTTTTAGGTACTAATTTTGAAAGTAACATTGTGTATCTAGGAGGTTTTTTTGTATAAGATGAGTCTGTGTGAAATTGTTCACCAAAGCTAGGTCCTTTGTCAGTAGATTTACGTTGAACAACAGTTATTTGAGGATATTTTTTATTTAAACCTTTCAATCTTGGATAATTAGCTGGTTTACCAAATTTTTTTGCAAAATTAAGATAATTCTTGGAAGTAAGTTTTTGTTTTGGAAAATAAATCATTCCATACTTATCAAGTGTTGATTTAATTTGTTTTAATTGCTTATTATCAATTTTATTAAGGTTACAAATAATTTCTGCAGCCCTATTTTTTTTTGAAATTATCTTAAACATTAAATATTTTTTATATTTTTTTGATTTAAAGGTTTTTTGATTATTGTTACAGGGTATTTTTTCTTTTCAACTTCAATAGATAAATTTTTATTAATCAAGTCTTCAATAGAATTTCCAGAGTTGACATAACCAAATGAAATATTTTTTTTAAAATTAAATGAATAATTTCCTGATGTTGTTCTGCCAATTATTTTATCATCTAAGTAAATTGGCTCTTCATGAAGTAACAAAGGTTCTCCAGGCATATTATCTTTCAATACCATCATGGCTAATGATTTTGTGGGGTTTTTATCTTTAATTTTTAATAATGCTTCTTTTCCAACAAAATTTATATTTTTTTTATAACTGATTGCAAAATTAAGTCCTGCTTGATATTGATTTTCTTCAGGTGATATATCATGTCCCCAATGTAAGAAACCACTTTCCATTCTCATAATATCCATAGCATGCGCACCACAAAGTGATAAGCCATGATTTTTACCCTCTTTAATAATGGCTAAAAATAATTTTTTGCTTTCATCTATGTTTGTATATAATTCGAATCCTATTTCACCTACATAAGATAATCTTTGAGCCCAGACTTTAACTCCATCAATAGTAACGAATTTTCCATGACTAAACTTTATACCTTCATTTGTAAAATCGTCATTACTGATATTTGATAGTAATTTTCTTGAGTTGGGTCCGTATAATCCTAGGCATGTCAAATCTTCTGTTACATCTTTAAAATTGACCTCTTCTGAAATATGTTTTTTTATATGAAATTTATCATGTTCTCTTGTTGCTGCTGGACCGATCACTCTATATTGGTTTTTTTCAAGACATGTAACAGTAACATCAGTCTCTATTCCTCCATCTTCATTTAACATCTGGGTATAAGTTGCCCTACCCTCAACATCTTTTATGTTTGCGGTACAAATTTTTTGCAATTCTTCGTGAACATTTTTCCCTTCAAGGTCAAATTTTGAAAAAGGAGACAACTCAAATAATCCAACGTTTTCTCTGGTATTTTTAGTTTCAAATTCTGCTGATGGATACCAATTTTGATAACCAAAACTATAATTGTATTCAGCCTTTTCACTTTTTAACGCATACCACATAGGTCTTTCAAAACCACCCGAAGTACCAAAACAAGCACCTAATTTTTTTAGCTCCTCTTGGTAGGGTAATATAATTTGGTTTCTTGATGTTTTATGTTGTTTAAATGGCCAATGCATTCCGTATAAATCACCAAGTGTTTCTGTCACTCTTTCCATTATAAATTTTTTTGATGAATGAAATTTTTGAAATCTTTTAATATCTAATGAAAATAAATCTTCATTAATGTGTCCATTAATCATCCATTCTGCAGTAACTCTTCCAGCGCCGCCTGAACTTGCAATTCCAATACTATTAAAACCACAACATGTAAAAAGTTTTTTAATCTCAGGAGTTTCACCTAAAAGATATTGGGTATCAGGAGTAAATGATTCAGGGCCAGAGAAAAATTTTCTAATTCCTGCATTTTCCAACATGGGCAATCTGTGAAATGATTTTTGTAAATAAGGTTCGAAATGATCAAAATCATCTGGTAATTCACCAAATGAAAAATCATCTGGTACAACACCAGTATTTTTAAAGGCTGGTTTTGCATTTGGTTCAAAAATTCCAACTAACATTTTTCCTGCGTCTTCTTTAAGATAGAGACAATTATTATAATCTCTTAAAACCGGTAAGTTTTTTGGTAAATCTTTCATTGGTTCAGTGATCACGTAAAAATGTTCATTTGGATACAATGGAATACTAACATTCATTTTTTCACCTATTTGTCTAGACCACATACCTGTTGCTAAAACAACATATTCACAATCAATTTTTCCTTTATCAGTCTCAACTCCAACTATAGAATTATTTTTAACAAGAATTTTTGTTACAGGTGTTTTTTCAAAAATTTGTGCTCCTTCCATTCTAGCAGCTTTTGCTAAAACATTAGTTACTCCTACTGGATCAGCTTGACCATCTTTTGGCATAAAAACACCTCCAATAATGTCTTCATTATTTACAACAGGATATAAATCCTTTGTTTGTTTTTTATCCAAAACATGCACTTCAACATCAGATAGTTGAGCGGTAGTTGCTTGCCTCAACAACTCTTGCATTCTCTCTTTAGTGGTAGCTACTGTAATTGCACCATTCTGCCTTAACCCTATAGATAATTCAGTTTTTTTTTCTAATTCTTGATAAAGATCCAGAGTATATTTTCTTAACTTTGTAATAGTAGATGAAGCCCCTAATTGACCCATTAAACCAGCTGCATGCCATGTAGTTCCAGATGTTAATTGATCTCTCTCTAATAGAACTACATCTCTCCAGCCAAATTTAGCTAGATGATATGCACACGATGTTCCAGCTACGCCGCCTCCAATAACTACAACTTTAGTGCTTCTTGGTAGATCTTTATCCATGAATATATTTTTAAAGTATAATAATACTTAAAAACAAACAATGTGGTCAATGTAAATTGGTCGTTTAATACCAAATTTTTCGTCTATTTCATGCTGGTGAATATGGTGTGAATGAACAAATACAGGAATTTGTAACTCGCTTGGTGTTTTTAAAGTATAAATAAAATTTGTTCCTCTAAATTTACGATCAACGACTTCTAATTTTAAATTACTTTTATCATCATGTTCTAAATCTTCTGGCTGTAATAAAAGTTTTACTTCTGATCCATTTGGATAGTGTTTAACAAAATTACCTTTAATTGTTCCAAGATCATTATTTTCTAAACTATTTTCACTTGTTACTTTTGCAGGAATTAAAATTCCTCTATTTAAAAAATTTACAACTTCTACTGAATTAGGAAAATGATAAACATTATAAGGATCATCAAATTGTTTAAGTTGTTTATTTAATATTATTCCACATTTACTTCCTAAGTAAAACGCTTCGTACGAGTCGTGTGTAACAATTATGGTTGTTATTTTGGATTTACTTAATAATTGTTTTAATTCGACTTGAATTTCTTCTTTAAAGCTTTGGTCAACATTGGACAATGGCTCGTCTAATAATAATAAGTCTGGATTCGAAACTAATGCTCTTGCTAGTGATGATCTTTGTGCTTCACCGGCACTTATTTCATGTGGATATTTATTTAATATTTTTTTTAAATTTAAAAATTCTACTATTTCTTTTGCATTTATTTTGGTTTTTTTTTTATTTTTTTTTTCTGTTCCAATTAATATATTTTTTTCGACATTGTAATGTGGAAATAAACTATTGTCTTGAAAGGCAAGTGAAATATTTCGATCCTCTGGCTCAATATGAATTTTTTTTGAAGATATAGTTTTATTATTGATAATTATAGAACCATTATTAATCTTTTCTAATCCAGCGATTGTTCTTAAAATCGTAGTTTTTCCTATTCCTGAAGGTCCTAGAAGACAAATAATGTCTCCTTCATTTTGAACTGAAAAAGATACATTTTTAACTTTTGTTTTTCCACCAGCTTTGAAATCAACATTATTTACTTCTAAAAAGTTATTAGCCATTATTCTCTTTTAAAATATAATTTGACGTTATTGCAATAAAAAAGGCAGCAATTAAAATTAAAAATAATGATGGTACTGCTGCTGCTTCAAGCATATCCTCTGATGCTGAGATATAAGCGGTAGTTGCGAATGTTTCAAAGTTAAATGGGCGTAGAACCAACGTAATTGGTAATTCTCTAATTATTTCAAGAGATATTAAAATAACCACAAATAACAATGAATTTCTTAAATATGGTACATGAATATTCATAAACGTTTTCCTTTTTGAATAACCAAGGAGGTATGCGCTCTCATCAACTGAAACGTTTATTTTTTCATATCCTGATTTTATTCCATTAAAAGCAAGTGAGTAAAAACGAACAAAATAAACAATAACTAAACCTAAAATAGATCCAATAAATAATTTTTTAATTGATAAAAAACCTAAAGATTTAATTATATTTTCATCAAACCAGGCAATAAAAGTAATAAAAGCGACAGCTAAAATAACACCTGGTATAGCATAACCTGAAATTGACAATGTGGATAAAAAATTTAATGTTTTATTTCTCGAAACTCGATTTCCATAATTAGAAATTAGAGCAAATATTATTAGAACCAAGCTTGATAATCCTACTAAATAAAGTGTATTTAATAAAAGATTAATTATGTTTATGTCAAAGAAATTTTCTGGAAATTTTATTGTCCAATAAAGCATTTGCCCTAATGGAAATAGAAAGCTTAGAAAGAACAATAAAAAACAAAATAAAAAAGCAAAAAAAGAATTTGTTCCAGAAAGTTTTATTTTTTCTTTTTGTTTAAAACCACCTTTTGTATCCAAGTGATATTTTGCTTTTTTTCTAGATAAATTTTCAGTCAGAAAAAGAATAAATATAAATAACAATAGAAAAAATGATATTCGATTAGCAAAAGCTAAATCATCAAAAGTTATCCAAGCATTATATATGCCCGTTGTTAATGTATTAACTGAAAAAAAATCTACCGCCCCAAACTCTGCTAGTGTTTCCATTGCGACTAAAGAGAGACCAGCAACTATTGCAGGTCTAGCAGCTGGTAATATTATTGAATAAAAAGATTTAAATTTTGAAAAACCTAAATTTCTTCCCAGATCTATTAAATTTTGTGATTGGTATAAAAAAGAAGACCTAGCAAGAATATAAACATAGGCATAAAGAGAAAATGAAATAGATAATATTAAACCAAACATTCCATCAAACTTTGGTATATTTTTATTGTACTCACCATCGCCAAACAAAGTCTTTAATATTGTAAATGCAGTTCCATAATTGTCAAAAAATGCAAATAAAGAATATGCATAAATATAGGGGGGTATAGCAAAAGATAAAATTAATGCCCATTTAAAGAAGTTAACTCCTGGAAATTTATAAAAAGAAACTACATATGCAGACCCAACACCTAGAAAAAAAGTTAGTATTAAGACACCAACTAAAAGTGACAAAGAATTAAAAATATATTCAAACAAAAAAGTTTTTTTAAGTATGTCAAAATATCGAGAAGTATCCTCAAAAAAGCTTAAAGAAACTGTCAAAATAGGGATTATAACAAGTAAGGAAATAAGCAGAGAACTTAAAAACCAGATATTAAATTTGTTTGAAAACATAGAGATAATTTTAGTTTAAATGACCTATATAGTCTTTTTAAATTTTTTTACACTCCTCAGCACATGGTACGCATGCATTGGTTGATTTATTTAAATTAACTTCAGACATAAATTTTTTTTTAGCTTTCAATGTTATTTCCAACCAGCGGCCGTCATTACTTCCAAGGCATCAGCTTGCTTTGTCCCATAACTAGCGACACTTGTAGTTAGATCTTGTTTAAAATCTAAACCTAAATTGTTTACTACTAATGGACTAGGCGAAACACCTTCAATCATTGGAAACTCAAAAGTATTATTTGTAAAGTGTTCTTGGGCTTTTGGTGTTAATAAGAAATCAACAAGTGCAATTGCATTTGCCTTATTAGGAGCGCCTTTTACTAAAGCAGCACAGCTAATATTCATATGTGTTCCTCTATCGTTTTGATTAGGGAAAAATGCTTTAACTTTTTTTGCAGCTTCTTGTTGTTCTGGACCCTTATTACCTGATAACATCAAAGCTAAGTAATAAGTATTTGCAACAGCAATATCAGCTTCTCCTGCTGCTACAGCCATAATTTGTGCTCTATCATTTCCTTTTGGATCTCTTGCCATGTTTGCAACAACTCCTTTTGCCCATTCACCTGCAGCTTTTTTTCCATTATTTTTTACTAATGAAGCTACAAGAGATTTGTTATAAATATTACTAGAAGCTCTAATTGCAATTCTGCCTTTCCATTTTGGATCAGCTAAACTTTCATAAGTTAACCCTGATAACTCAGCACCACTTACTCTTTCTGGTGAGTAGTAAACAATTCTTGCTCTTTTTGCTACTCCAACCCAGTGTGTGGTCCTAAAAATTTTTGGCACAGATGATTTAATTGTAGATGAAACTAATCCTGATTGAGTCATCCCTTTTGCTTTAAAAGCACCACATCTTCCAGCATCAGCTGTTATATAAAGATCAGCAGCTGAGTCTGCCCCTTCTTCGATCATTCTTTTTTCTAAAGCACCAGCCTTACCATTGATTAAATTTACTTTAATTCCTGTTGCCGATGTGAATTTACTATAAAGTTCTGCATCAGCTTTATAATGTCTTGCATTAAAGATGTTCACCTCATTCGCTAGCGAAAATGTCGATACAAAAAGGCTTATGATTAATGCCGTATTTACTATTTTTTTCATTATTCTCTTTATATTTAATTAATTATATTTATTTATAATGGTTCTGAGAATTATTCGCAATGATAATGATTATCAATCTCAATAAGGTCGCACCTCTGGCTAATTACCTAGCTTTTATAAAAAATTAAGACTTAAACTCTGAGATTTTACTATAAAGAAAATTCCTAAAGATGGTCACCCTAGCAACATTTTTAAGAGACTCTGGAAATACGAAGTGAGCTTCAGTTATAGGCCCCTCAACTTTAGGTAGTATTTTTATTACATTGCTCGATAAAGAAACAATATAATCAGGAAGTGCAGCTAGACCTACGCCACTTTCTACAGCTAAAAGTAAACCCATTACACTATTCACTCTCATTACAGTTTTTCTTTTCTTGTTATCTTTCATGCCAAGTTTTAATGCCCAATCAGGATTAAATACAGGAGATGGTGCACCTCTGCCAAATGAAATAAACTTATGCTTATTTAAATCAGCAATAGTTTTTGGCATACCATATTTTTCTAAATATTTTGTAGATCCATAAATATGATAATTAATATCCATCAGTTTTCTTTGAATATAATTAAGCTGTTTTGGTCTTCTCATAAATATTCCAATATCAGCTTGTCTTGTACTTAGATCTAACTCTTTATCATCAAAAATTAACTCTACCTCAATTTCTGGATTTAACTCCATAAATTCTTGAATTCTTGGTGTTAACCAATGAGTTCCGAAACTTCTAACCGTTGTAATAGTTAATTTTCCAGTCGGTTTATATTTCTGATCTCCTAAAGTTGTTTCTACTTCCTTAAGTTTACTGATAACTTCGTGTGCAGTTTTATAAACATATTCACCATTTTCTGTGAGCGTTAATCCTCTTGCATGTCTTTCAAATAACTTAACTTTTAAATCTTCTTCTAAAGATTGAATTTGTCTACTTATTGCAGATTGACTAAGATTTAAAATTACAGTAGCACTAGTAAAACTACCAGCTTCAGCAACTGCATGAAAAATTTTTAATTTATCCCAATCCATTATTTATTTACATCCACTAGAATTCTATTTTTCAATTTTCCTTCAAGCATTTCTGGAAATACATTTAAAAGCTCCTCGAGCCCAACTGTTTTAATTGATTTTTCTATAATACTAAAATCTACTAGACTTGGTACTTCACCCCATACAAATTCTTTTCTTTTGTTGCTTACATTAACTGAATCTACGCCCCACAGTTTTACAGCTCTAATGTAAAATGGAACAACTGATGTGTTTAATTTATTAGTTCCACTGGCATTACCGCAGACAGCTACAATTCCTTTTAATCTTGTCTGTGAAATTGCATTTGCTAAAATATTTCCACCAACAGTATCAACAACACCATCCCAGGTACCTTTACCAATTAACCTTGGTTCACCTTCAAATTCTTTACGATCTAAGACAGTTTTTGCACCTAATTCTTTTAAATAGTCAGCTTTTTCAGGCTTTCCTGTAATAGCAGTTACATTACATCCCATTTTAGATAAAATATTTACAGCAACCATCCCTACTCCACCTGTTGAACCTGTTACAAGAACATCGTTAACTTTGCTTTGAAGTAATAATTCTTCTTTAGCTTTTACAGCAAATGCACACAACATCGCTGTAAAGCCTGCAGTACCCATCATCATTGCTTGCTTCAAATCAATGCCTGAAGGTTTCTTTATAAGAAATTCTTTTTTAACTCTTGCATATTGAGAGAATCCTCCATGAAATAATTCTCCAACTCTGCAACCAGTAAGTATTACCTCATCACCTTCTTTAAATTCTTCTGACTTGCTTTCTGCTACTGTACCTGAAAAATCAATTCCAGGAATTCTTGGAAACTCTTTTACTAATTTTGCACCATCTTTTAAAATTAAAGCATCTTTATAATTTAAGTCAGAGTATTGTATTTTAACTAAAACTTCACCCTCGTTTAAAAAATCAAAATTTAGTTCTTTAACTTCTCGAGAAAAATTTTCACCATCCTGATTTATAACCAGAGCTTTGAAAGTTTCAGACATGTATAATTAAACTCTATTTTGCAATAAATCGCAAATATCTATTCTGATAACTAAGATCGTCTTTAAATTGACCTAAATAAAAATTAGTAACAGTTGTAGCTTGTTCCTTTTTAATACCTCGCATAGTCATACACTGGTGAGTTGAGTCAATTGTTACTGCAACGCCTTTTGCATCTAGCGATTCCATTAATGTATTTGCGATTTGAACTGTTAATCTTTCCTGTGTTTGAAGTCTTTTTGAAAAAACTTCCACAACTCTTGCAATTTTACTTAGTCCAACAACTCTCTCATTTGGAATATAAGCAACATGTGCGATACCAATAATAGGTGCCATATGATGTTCGCAGTGACTTTGTACAGAAATATTTTTTTGAACTACCATATCGCTGTAACCTTCAACATCCCCAAAAGTTTTGCTTAAAATTTCTTTAGGGTCTTCTTTGTAACCTTTAAAGTACTCTTTGAAAGCTTTCGTAACTCTTTTCGGAGTTTCTAATAAACCTTCTCTAGATGGATCTTCACCTATCCATTTTAAGATTTTAACAAATGCTTCACGTGCCTCCTCATCTGTTACAATCTCAGTATTTTTGTTATTTTCGTTTTTTACTAATTTCATGATGAGTTTTTATATATATAAATCCTTAAATTTAAAATATTTAATATATTCAGTAATATGTTAGATATTGCGTCTTATATATGTTTAAAAAAAGAGAAAATGTCGCTGATATAGAGGAAGGTAACCTATTATCTCCAAAATTCGATAATGATGGTTTAATTCCTGTAATTACAACATGTGCTGAAACCAAAGAGATTCTCATGCACGGTTATATGAATGTTGAAGCTTTAAAATTAACTATAGAAACAAAAGAAGCTCACTATTGGAGCAGGTCGAGAAAAGAAATTTGGCATAAAGGAAAAACTAGTGGCTTTACTCAGAAAGTTAAAGAAATAAGAATTGATGATGATCAAGATGCAGTTTGGATAACTGTAGATATTGGTGATGGCGCAAGTTGTCATGTTGGTTATAGATCATGTTTTTATCGATCAGTTCCAACAGGAAAAATTGAAAATGGACGTAAAGTAGAAATGAAATTTGAAGAAGAAAAGAAAAAATTTGATCCAGAAGTTGTTTATAAAGGACAACCCAATCCAACCAAAATATAAAATTTTATGAAATTTTTAAGTCCTTTTGGGCCAAGAATTGCTATTCTAAAGATTCCAACAGTTCTTATAGAAAAAATAAACCATGAAGTAGAAAGTATAATAAATGATAAAAAAAAAAATAAGTTAAATGACTATTCGAAAAAACTTGTTGGTCAAGTTCAACAAGAAATAGAGTTAAAAAATAAATTTATAAAAAAAAATTTAAAAAGTTATATTACAAAATCTGTAAACCAATATTTAAAAAAAAATCTTAACAAAAAATCAAAAAATATCAAAATTAAAAATCTATGGGTTGTGAGACAATTTAAGAATGAATACAATCCATTACATTTTCATGATGGAAATGTATCAGGAGTAGGTTATCTTAAAATCCCAAATAATTTAACCAAGAGTAATAAAAAAATTAAAACTAACGGTACTATTGATTTTGTGT
The DNA here is from genome assembly GCA_902567045.1 of uncultured Pelagibacteraceae bacterium. GTDB lineage: Bacteria > Pseudomonadota > Alphaproteobacteria > Pelagibacterales > Pelagibacteraceae > Pelagibacter. Next base: position 52,027 of record CACFLJ010000003.1, on the reverse strand, counting down.
ATGGATCAAAATCTTTTCTTAATAATAGCATTTTTAACCATAAACCAAAAGTTGGAGATCTTGTGCTCTTTCCAAATAATTTAATGCATACCGCTTATCCATTTAAGTCAAATGGAGAAAGAAGATCATTCTCCTTCAATATTGAAATTGATAAAAAATTAACAGGAATATTCCATGTCAAATAGTCAAAAAAATGTTTTAGGTGAAGATTTAGAAGAATGTTCTAAAAATCCATTAACCGGTTGGTTCAGAGATGGTTGTTGTAATACTGATGAAAATGATCGAGGTTTACACACAGTTTGTGTAAAAGTTAATGATGAATTTTTAGAATGGTGCAAAGAGGCTGGTAACGATTTAATAACACCTCACCCTGAATTTGGTTTTCCTGGATTGGTAGATGGAGATAACTGGTGTGTATGTGCCAGTTGGGTTGCAAGAGCTTTAGAAGCAGGAATTGGATGCTCTATATATTTGAAAAAAACTCACGTTAATACTTTAAAGTTAGTACCAATTGAAACTTTGAAAAAATTTGCAATAGATCTTTCTTAACTACATATTTCCGTACTTAGGTCCACCCCCACCTTCTGGAGTAACCCATGTAATATTTTGTGACGGCTCTTTTATATCGCAAGTTTTACAATGAATACAATTTTGGGAATTAATCACAAATTTCTCAACATCATTTTCTTTTTGAATTTCATAAACTCCAACTGGACAATATCTTTGTGCAGGTTCATCGTATTTACCTAAAGTATATTTTATTGGTAAATCTTTGTCTTTAAGTTGTAAATGTACTGGTTGATTTTCAGCATGATTAGTTCCAGTTAGATAAACTGAACTAGTTTTATCAAATGTAATAACATTATCTGGTTTTGGATAATCTATTTTTGGCATTTCAATTGCTGGTTTTAGAGTTTCGTGATCAGCGTGTTTATGTTTAAGTGTGAATGGCAATCTTCCTTTAAATAAAATTTGATCAATACCTGTAAATATTATCCCAAGAATTAAACCCCAGCTAAAGCTAGGTTTAACATTTCTAGCCTCATATAACTCTTTATAAACCCAACTTTTGTTAAATTTTTCCTCATAATTAGATAATTCTTTGCTTGATTTTATGTGATCAATAATAGTTTCAGCTGCAATCATTCCACTTTTCATTGCAGTATGAGATCCCTTAATTTTTGGCATATTTAATGTACCTGCATCACAACCAACTAATAATGCTCCTGGCATAAACATCTTAGGTAGACTTTGAAAACCTCCCTCTATAAGTGCTCTTGCTCCGTATGATATTCTTTTACCACCTTCTAATATTGATCTAATCGCAGGATGAGTTTTAAATTTTTGAAATTCATCAAATGGCGAAAGATGTGGATTTTTATAATCAAGACCGATGACATATCCTAAAAATATCTGTTTATTTTCAGCATGATAAACAAAGCTTCCCCCGTAGGTACTGTTATCTAAAGGCCATCCTGCTGTATGCATCACTAAGCCTTCATCGTGATTTTCTTCTTTCAGCTCCCAAATTTCTTTAAATCCAATTCCATACTGTTGTGGATCTTTTCCTTTATCTAATTCAAATTTTTTTATTAATTCTTTACCTAAATGTCCTCTACACCCTTCTGCAAAAACTGTAACTTTTGCATGAAGTTCCATTCCTGGTTCATAACCATCTTTTTTATTTCCTTCTTTATCTAAACCCATATCTTGAGTTACTACACCCTTAACAGAACCATCTTCATTATATAAAACTTCACTTGCTGGAAAACCTGGGAATATTTCAACTCCAAGAGTTTCAGCTTGTTCTGCTAACCACCTACATAGATTAGCTAGACTAATAATATAATTGTTATGATTTTGTTGTACTTTAGGTAATAACCAAGTTGGCCAACTAATTTTTTTTGTCTTTCCTAGAAATAGAAACTTTTCTTTATTAACTTTTGTTTTAATTGGCGGATTAAGATCTTTCCAATTTGGCAATAGTTCATCTAAGGCTCGTGTTTCAAACACGTTCCCGGATAAAATATGTGCACCTATTTCAGATGCTTTTTCTAAAAGGCAGACATTAATATCTGGGTTTAACTGCTTTAACTTTATTGCAGTTGAAAGTCCCGATGGCCCGCCACCTACGATTACTACATCGTATTCCATCACTTCTCTGGACATACTAATTTCTTACAGTATTTGTTATTTTTGTATAGTGTTTAATTTGTTCAGTTCCTCTAAGAATTGAGGAAGTGCTTCGAATAAATCAGCTTCCAGGCCATAATCTGCGACACTAAAAATTGGTGCTTCACCATCTTTATTTATAGCAACAATAACTTTACTTTCTTTCATTCCTGCTAAATGTTGAATGGCTCCAGAAATTCCAACTGCTATATATAAGTCAGGCACAACAACTTTTCCTGTTTGTCCTACCTGATGTTCGTTTGTAATATATCCAGCATCAACTGCAGCTCTTGAAGCTCCTATTGCAGCATTTAATTTGTCGGCTACATCAGTTATTAGTTTGAAATTTTCTCCACTTTGTAAGCCTCTACCGCCTGAAATTACTATTCTAGCTGTGCCTAATTCAGGTCTATCTGATTTAATTTCTTCTCTATTTATAAATTTTGTATTTTCTGTTTGATCTGCTGCATCGATTTTTTCTATTTCTGCAGAACCACCAGTTGTCTCTGCTGCTTCAAATGATGTTGGTCTAATAGTAACACATTTTTTCTCATCGTTACTTTTAACTGTAGCAAATGCATTTCCAGCATAAATTGGTCTTAAAAAGGTATCAGGAGATATAACTTTTATAATATCGCTTACTTGTGAAATATCCAATAATGCTGCTACTCTTGGCATAAGGTTTTTTCCAAATGTATTTGCTGAGCAAATAATATGTGAATATTTATCAGCGTGTTTTAAAATTGCTGCAGTATAATTCTCAGCAATATAATTTTCATAAATTTCATGATCTATATGCAGAACTTTTTTTACTAAAGGTACTTCAGATAAAGATTTTGCAACATCATCCGACTTACTTCCGATTAACAATACATGAAGATCTTGATCTATTTGTGATGCAGCTGTAATTGCATTCAATGTAAACGGTTTTACGTCTTTGTTGTTATGCTCTGCTATTAATAAAACTGACATTAAATTACCTTTGCCTCATTTTTTAATTTTTGTACTAATTCTTCAACACTAGCAACTTTAATACCCGCTTTTCTTTTTGGCGGTTCTTCGATCTTAATATGTTCTATTCTTGGGTTTGTATCAACTCCTAGATCTGACGCATTAATCTGTTCAATAGGTTTTTTCTTAGCTTTCATAATATTTGGTAGTGATGCATATCTTGGCTCATTTAATCTTAAATCACATGTAACAATAGCTGGTGTATTAACTTCAATAGTTTCTAAACCTTCATCCACTTCTCTAGTCACTTGTAATGATTTATCGTTTACTTCGATTTTTGAAGCAAAAGTTGCTTGTGGCCAATTTAAATGTGCTGCTAACATTTGACCTGTTTGATTACAGTCATCATCAATTGCTTGTTTACCCATAAAGACTAAATCTGGATTTTCTTTTTCAACAATTTTTTTTAAAATTTTAGAAACAGCAAGAGGCTCGATGGTGCCATCAACTTTTACATGAATTCCTCTATCCGCTCCTACTGCTAAAGCTTTTCTAACTGTCTCTTGAGCTTTTTCTTCACCAACAGTAACTGCTATAATTTCTGTTGCTTTGCCTGCCTCTTTAATTTTTACAGCTTCTTCAATAGCATTGTCATCTGGTGGGTTTGTTGACATTTTAACGTTATCAGTAACAACTCCACTACCGTCCTCTTTAACTCTAATTTGAACGTTATAATCAATAACTCTTTTTACAGCGACTAAAATTTTCATTAAGCTCTCAATAATTTATTTTCTGCATCGTAAGGACTTTCTTCTAAAATTGTTGCCTCATGCATCTTACCAAGTATATCAATCCTTAGTTTTTGTCCAACATTTGCTAACTCAGGTTTAACCATTCCTAGTGCGATAGATTTTCCTAGTCTAAATCCAAAGTCACCGCCAGTTGCACGTCCCACAACACTACCATTTTCATAAATCGGGTTGTTTCCTAACACATCCGCATCACTAGTTTCATGAACCTCTAAAGTAACAAGCTTATTATCAAAGCCTTTTTCTCTCCATTTATTTAAAGCATCTAGTCCAATAAAACTTCCTTTGTTTGGATGAATAAATCTATCTAATCCACTTTCGTAAGGCGAATATTCAATTGATAATTCAGTTCCAACTAGTTTATAAGATTTTTCAACTCTTAAACTGTTCATAGCTCTAATTCCATAAGGCTTTAGACCTAAATCTTGACCTGCATCCATAAGTTTATCAAAAATATGATTTTGATATTCAATAGGATGATGAAGTTCCCATCCTAGTTCTCCAACAAAATTGACTCTCATAGCATTAACGGGTGCAAAGCCAACATCAACTTGTTTTGCGCTTAACCATTTAAAATTTTCATTTGAAAAATCATCATTTGATACCCTTTGCATTAATTCTCTTGCTTTCGGCCCCGATACCACAAGAACACCTTTACTATTTGTTAAGTTCTCAAATTGAACTGATCCATCTTTTGGCATCCAGCCAAAGATCCAATCGTGATCCAATCTTTGATAGGCTCCAGCAGAAACAAGATAAAAACTATTTTCCGACTCTCTCATTATTGTAAATTCTGAGTGAACGCCTCCTTTTGTATTCAATGCATGACATAAATTAATTCTACCAACTTTTTTTGGTAATTTATTAGCTACTAACTTATCTAAAAATTCTTCAGCTCCAGGTCCTTTAATTCTACATTTAGCAAAAGCAGTCATATCTAGTAGACCAACATTTTCTTTTACATTTTTGCACTCTTTTTCAACTGCCTTAAACCAATTAGATCTTCTAAATGACCAATCATCCTTTTGCTCCATACCATCTGTTGCAAAAAAGTTTGGTCTTTCCCATCCAAACTTTTGACCAAAAACTGCACCGAGATTTTTCATTCTGTCATAACACGGTGCTGTTCTTAAGGGTCTTGCGGCTGGTCTTTCTTCGTCTGGAAAATGGGTTATAAATACATGACTGTAAGCTTCTTCATTCTTTTCTTTAAGATATGATTTTGAGCAATAATCTCCATATCTTCTTGGTTCTACACCAAGCATGTCTATTGTAGGTTCTCCATCAACAATCCATTCTGCTAGTTGCCATCCAGCTCCACCAGCTGCTGTGATACCAAAACTATGACCTTCATTAATCCAAAAATTTTTTAATCCCCATGCTGGACCAACTATCGGATTTCCATCTGGAGTATAGCAAATAGCGCCGTTATAAACTTTTTTAACACCTACTTCTCCAAATGCTGGAACTCTATGAATAGCACCTTCAATATGAGGAGCAAGTCTATCTAGATCTTCTTGAAAAAGTTCATACTCAGATTCCTTTGAGGGACCATCTACATAACAAGCAGGTGCACCATCTTCATATGGTCCTAAAATTAAACCACCTGCTTCCTCTCTCATGTACCATCTACTGTCGCTATCTCTTAAAACTCCCATTTCAGGAAGACCTTCTTTTTTTCTTTTTAGAATTTCTGGGTGTGGTTCTGTTACAATGTATTGATGTTCAACTGGTATTACCGGAATATCTAAACCAACCATCTTACCAGTTTGTCTAGCAAAATTTCCTGAACATGAAATTACATGTTCACATTCTATAGATCCTTTATCTGTTTCAACAATCCATCCATCCTTATTCTGTTTCATTGCAAGTACTGTTGTATTTCTGTAAATCTCAGCACCTCTATTTCTTGCGCCAGTTGCTAATGCTTGTGTTAAATCGGCTGGTTGAATATATCCATCTTCAGGATGTTGAATTGCTCCTATTAAATCATCAGTATGACACAAAGGCCAAATTTCTTTTACTTGGTCTGGCGTTAAAAATTTTACATCTACTCCAATAGTTTGCGCAACACCAGCGTACTGATGGTACTCATCCATTCTATCTTTATTGTTTGCTAATCTAATATTTGATACAACACTAAATCCAACATTCTTTCCTGTTTCTTCTTCCAAGCTTTTATAAAGATTAACAGCATATTTATGTAATTGGCCAACTGAGTAGCTCATATTAAATAATGGAAGTAATCCGGCTGCGTGCCATGTTGAGCCTGAGGTTAATTCTTTTCTTTCAATCAAAACAACATCTGACCAACCTTTTTTAGCTAAATGATACAGAGCGCTAACACCAACAACTCCACCACCTACTACTACAACTTTTGCTTTTGATTTCATCATGCGATTTTTACTAAATTTTTCTTATAAACTAAACATAATTCTAATAGTCATAATCATCATCATCGTCATCTCTCCAACCCATTTGGTACATTAAATATGCGGCAGTAATTACACTCACCACTCCTGCGGCCATACCAAAATTTACTCCCATAGTTTGCCCAAAATAATACCATCCTATCTGTGTGGCACCAATTGGTGGGATGCAAAGTATAGCCATTAGTATTGCAATACGTACTGGAAAACTAGGTTTTTTCATTAAATAGAAGAGCCCATTGGCATTGGTTGAGATACAGCGGTAGTTAACCAACAATTTTTTAAAAATCCATCAATTTCATATTTTTCAACTTGCCATTTGAATTTGTAATACTTTTTATCTTTGTCCATTATGGTCACTTCAAATGTTGAAACACCTTTTGATTTATAAACTTCTACAATTTCATAATTTTCATGATTTAAAAGCATTGAATAAGAATCGGTCTTAATCATATTTTTAAATCTCTCAATGGGTCCTGTAACTCTTTGATTGTTAGGATGAGCAAAAAACCAGGTTTGAATGATACCGCTATCTTTTTCAGGACTATCGTTCTTCATTAAAGCATTGAGTTGTATCTCAATAACTTCTCTAGGTTTTATCTCTGGATTTGGTTTTCTTATCTCGGCAGATAATTCATTTAGAGAAAAAATTAATAGAAAAAAGATACTATAGATTGCTGGCTGTATTTTTAACATCTTCCAAAAATTCAATTCTCTTTTCATTTGAAACAAATGGTACAGCAAAATATCGTTTATAGGTAATGTCATAAATACCACACTTGTTAAAAATACCTTTTTTAATTCTTCTAAGTGGTAAATTTAAAAAAAAATCTGTAATTGAAAATCTTGGGGAGCCATATGTGCAGAAAATTATGGCTTTTTTACTTTTTAGTTTTCCAACAGCATAACCATGGTTGCCGATAAGTTTCTTAAAAGAAAAAGCCCAAGGTGGTGCTAATACTTTATCTATCCAACCTTCTAATATTGCTGGCATTCTATAGTTCCAAATAGGTGCTACAAAGACAATTAAATCAGTTTCATCTATTTTTTTTCTGTGATCTAAAACTACTTCATCAGCTTTTTCACCAGCATATACTGGGTTAAACTTTTCTTTATATAGATCTATACATTCTACTGAATGACCTTTTTCTTCTGCTGTTTTGATAAAAGCATCTTTGATTGCTGAATTGAAAGATTTTTCATTATAATGGCCATAAACCAAAAATATTTTTTTCATTAGTCTTTAAGAACTGGAAAAACTGGATTAGATTTTTGAAAAAGTTTTTGATATTCCTGTTTTATGCATCTGTTAGAGATAAATTCAATATTTTCTTTGTCCGCTATTGTTTGAGCCTCATCGCTATGAATTCCATACTGTAACCATAATACTTTAGTTCCTTTTTTAATTGCTTCTTTTGCAATACCCTCTGCTTCGTTTGAAGGTCTAAAAACATCAACTATATCGATCTCTTCTTTGACTTTATCCAAGCTTTCAACCATTGGCTCACCATTTACAATTTCACCTACTGCAAAAGGGTTTATGGGTATTACTTTGTAACCAAAGTTTTGCATATACTTCATGACTACATTTGCAGGTTTTCTTTTAAGATTTTTTTTATCTTCCCCTTTTTTCTCAGAACTAACACCAATCATTGCAATGACTTTTGATTTTCTTAAAATGGATTTAATTTGATCGTCGTTCATAGTTTAATTTTAAAATAATTATTATTTATTTTTCCAGTTTGGTTTTCTTTTTTGTAAGAAAGCCGATATTCCTTCTTTTGCATCTTGTGAAGCCATATTTAAAGTCATCATTTTACTCGTAAATTTGTATGCATCTCCTAATGGCATTTCTAATTGTTTATAAAAAGCTTGCTTACCAATTTTAATTGTTAAATTTGATTTTGAAGAAATAGTTTTTGCAATTTTTAGAACTTCTGAATTAAGTTTTTTACTTGAATAACAATCATTGATTAAACCAATATCTTTTGCATATTTGGCATTTATTGGCTCTCCAGTCAAAAGCATCTTCATCATAACTTTTCTAGTCACCTTTCTACTAACAGCAACCATTGGAGTGCTACAAAACAATCCAATATTTACACCAGGAGTTGCAAATGTAGCTGTTGTTGTGCTGTATGCAAGGTCACAACTTGCAGCTAACTGGCATCCAGCCGCATAAGCTGCACCATGAACTTTTGCAATAACTGGTTTCTTTCCTTCAACAATTTTCATCATTAATTTTGAACAGAGGTTAAATAGTTTTAGGTGATTTGACCTGTTTTTTATTCCACCTACTTCTTTAAGATTATGACCAGCGCTAAAACCTTTGCCGGAACCTTCTAATATTATTACTCTTGTATCATCATCCTTATCTAATCGAGTAAAAGTATTTAAAAGTTCTCTCAAAGTTTTAAATGATAGTGAATTATAAGTTTTAGGATCATTAATTATTACATTTGTAATTCCGTTACCTAATTTTCTTATTTTTACATTCATATTGAAGTTATTTTAACTCGCCATCCTCACGCATTTTAGCTCTAATTTTTGTGGCAGAAATTTTTTGTATCTCTTCAGATAATACTATCTCCTCAATTTTATAGCCCACTCCCCTTCCATAACAAATATTTGTAATGTTTGGGACCATCATTATTTTAAATCTACCTTCAAACTCTGGATTTAATTTATTTTCAATATTTTTTTTTACAGTTTCAAAGTCGAAGGGATTATCATCAACTCCTTGTACATCTCTAATTTGAATACACACTTGACCAGTTTTTTTGATGATCTCTTTAAATAAAGTATAGTGACCCTCATGAAAAGGTTGCCATCTTCCAAGCATTTGTGCTGTTGGTTTTTTATTGTCCCATTCATAACTCATTATGATATCTCCTTAATTATTTTATCTGCCCAAACCTTAGCATCTTGAGTAGTTACATGAAAATCATATTTTTCAGGTTTGACAAACATTTGATTAGTATCGTCAAATCTTCCTTCTTTAATTGTATCTACCCAAATTACAAAATCTGCAGGGAATAAGTTTCTTGCTTCTGGTGTTGGGCAAATAAAATCCGCCACAACATAATTTCCCTGGTTTTTTAATTCCAATGCAAAGTCTGCCATTCTTGTCGCTTGTCTTATTCTACCTTCTTCTGAAAAATCCCAATCATTCGCTGCTTTTCTAACTTCGTCAGCATTTAATCTTTTTGCGTTGAGTTTAGGGGCAAGTTCTTCTGCCAATGTTGTTTTGCCAGCTCCAGGCAAACCCATAATTAAAATTATTTTCATTAAATTTTTTCTAATGGGTGATGAGACATTAATTCTAATCCATTCTCACCAACTAAATATTGCTGTTCTAATTTCACTCCTTCATTACCTCCGACTTCTCCAATATAACTTTCTAAAGTAATTGTCATATTTTTTTGAAATGTACCACCTCTTTCTCCTCCATCTGTTGGATATCTAATTGCGGGCCATTCATCACATAAGCCTATACCATGAAGCATAACAGAGTATCTATTTCCATAATATTTTTCAGGAAGTATCCATGCTTTTTCTGTAAACTCTTTGAACGTTAACCCAGCTTTGATTAATCTAGAATTATAATCTATTTGATCAACAGCTGTTTGATATAATTTCTTTTGATTTTCGTTGAATTTATTTCCACAAACAAATGCTCTTGAAATATCAGCACAATATCCATATGGGCCGACCATGTCTGTATCAAAAGACACTATTTCACCATCTTGTATAATTTTATTGCTGCTTTCTTGCATCCAAGGATTAGTTCTAGAGCCCGAAGATAAAATTCTACATTCTATCCATTCTCCACCATTTTCAATGTTTGTTTTATGTAAAATAGACCATAACTCATCCTCTGTAATTCCTGATTTCAAGTAATCTCTCATTTTAATTATTCCAATATCAGCAACATCTAAAGCTGCACGCATACATTTAATTTCCTCAGAAGATTTAATTACCCTAGCCTGTTCAAGAATTTTTTTTGCCTCTAAAACTTTAATACCTTTTTTATTCAGTTCATTTACAGCTGGTCCATTGATAACATCAATTGCAATTTTTTTGCTTTTAAAATATGAATTAGATAAATCATTAACTTCATTAACCCATTTTTTTAGTTGTAATTCTGATTGGTCTCCGTTGCTAAAGTAATCCCAAGTAATTGCTGGTCTTATTTCATCTATTAAATCAAGACCTCTAGATAATATTTCACAATTAAAATATTCATACAATATTGTGGGACCATCGACAGGGATAAAACAATACCTCGTAAGATTATGCATATTATAAACACTCATATTTACGGTATCTAAAGCATACCTTACATTTACTGGATCAAATAATATACATGCTTCAATATTATTTTTCTTTAGTTCATTTCTTACTCTATCAAGTCTATAAGATCTAAGTTTATCAAAATCAATTTCATCATCTCTTAATCTTTTTTTTGAAATGTATTTCTTAATTGGTTGGGGTTCTGAAAGAATTTTTCTGTTAAACTTCATTCCTATAACATCTGTACACCAACTCCTGTCTTTGGATAGGTGTATAAATTATAATTTGCACAAAGCTCATCTCCGGGCTTCAAATCTTTAATTGAAACCATAAAAAAATATTTTGCGTCTGGTTTCTCTCTTAAATTATAATACATGTTTTCTAGGTTATCATCGTTCTCATTAAACTTCTTTGCTTTTGCGGTAGGATCGATTGGATCACCAAATTTTAATGTTGGTAAAATATTAGATACCATTCTTTGAACTGTGGGACTATCGGAATGATTATAAAAACCACCTAATGGAGTTCTTATATATTTATTTTCAAACTGCTCATCTCTTATGTGAGTGATGCCAATAAAAGTATTGGCTTTAATTTCTTTAGTTGCGAATAATCCTAAACCTTCAATTGGAGAACTCTTAATTGTTAATTCGTCTGGCAAAGGTCTATACATATTATTCTCTCTTTCTACATAAGGTTAGATGCAACCCATTTATGAAACTGATGCGTTGGATTATCCATATCAGGAGAAAAATTTCCACCATTATATGCATGGGAGTTGCGGCCTAATTGCATCCTTTGAATTATATCTACGTCTTCTTTTTGAATACTTTCCCACAATTTAAGATTTTGTTTTCTTAGTGGTTTAAATTCTAGTGCTTTTGAGGCTTTTTCACCTACATAATATATTTCCATATGTTCTAAAGTTTTTTTATGATTAATAGGTTCTAACCAGTACGCGTAGAAATGATCTTTGTGTATACCTAGCATAACATTAGGAAATAAAGCTACATATTCTGCGATATTTTCTTTATCTTTTGGCCAGTTCGGAAAACAGGGAAATTTTTCCTTTCCTTTAAATTTTGGATTATAAACAACTGTACCTTGACCAGCAAAACGGTTTGGCAATCCTTGAATATGATAATGATTTTCTAATTTTGAATAAGTATTTAGACCTGGGTGAACCCACGGCAAATGATAACTTTCACAGTAATTTTCAATCGCAAATTTCCAATTACATTTTGCATTCAATTTAAAATAACCAAAATCACTTGCATGATTTATTAATTTTCTATCTTTTATTTTCCAAAATTTTGACCATCTATCACTCAATGGTTTAATATATTTTTCAAATGGAATTTCATTATTGCTAATATTAATAAAAATTAAATCTAACCAAACATATGATCTTATTTCTTTTAGATTATTCTTATTTTTTTTAAATTTTGCACTACTATGTTTGTTCATCCCACCTATATGAGGTGTTGCAATTAACTTTCCATCTGATGTGTATGACCATGAATGATAAGGACATCTAATAACGTTTCTAATATTACCTTTTTTATTTACTAACTTTACTCCTCTATGACTACAGACATTGTGAAAAACTTTTATTTGATTTTTTTTATTCCTGATTAAAAATAATGGAAGTCCTAACAAATTAAATGGTTTTACATCACCGATATTTGGCAAAGAACTTGCTACTCCTATTACTGTCCATTTATTTTCAAATATTTTTTCTCTTTCTATTAAAGTATAATCTTTTCTTGTATAACATTCATTAGGAAGTCCATGTGCTTTAGAAATTGGTCTCTTAACTATATCTAATTTTTTTTTATCTATTATTTTATAAATTGTTGACATTTTATTTTGTCAACTCATATAGACCAAGCCATGCATTTACATCTTTGCTAGCAATATAATCAGATTTAAAAAACTCTATTTCTTTCCATTTATTTTCATTTTTTAATTGTTTAATTTTTTTATCAAATCCATATTCCTCATATATTCCTTCATTAATAGTGAAACAAATTAAACCTTTATTTTTAGTAATTCTAATAAACTCGTCTAATGCAGGTGGTTTTACATGTCCAAAAGTAAATGTACCCACACACATTAAAGCATCATATTGATCATTTTTTTCATTGATTGGTTTATTTAAATCAACTTTATCTAATTTTTTATAAAGATTGTTTGGAACCAAATCTAAAAGTTTTTGCGATAGATCGGCACCAAAAAAATTAGCGAAACCATACTTTTTTAATTCAACACCAACCAATCCGGTTCCACATCCAGCATCATAAATATCGATATCTTTTTCTTTTTGATGTTTATTAAAAACTTCCGCTGTTTCTTTTGGACCAGTATAATTCCAATCAACCATGTCTTGATCATATTTATTATCCTGACCCCATTCGTCATAAAAATCCATTACCTCTTTTGTTTCTTTTAGTTTGTAAATTGGAACTTTATTTCCTACATCTTTTTGAGCCATTAACCTCTCATTTTTTCTCCACTTGGATCATAAAGTGGTTCTTTGATGATTGAGCAGTTGAATAAATCTCCGTTAATTTCAACTTGTATTCCATCTTCGGATGACAAATGTTTTTGATCTATATATGAAAAAGCAACACTCTTATTTACAAAATGAGCAAATCCACCTGAGGTTATATATCCAATGCTATTATCGCCTTTCATCACAGCTTCATTGTTTGTGACATCAATATCGTTTGTTTGAATAATTAAAGGAACCAATCTATTTGAACTGTTATCAATTTTAGCTTTTTCTTTGCCTATAAATTCTTTGTTCCAATTAATAAAATTATCTAATCCAGCTTCTTTGGCAGTAAAATCAGGTCGATAATCTAAAGTCCATGCACCCCAGTTTTTCTCTAATCTCATAGACATTAAAGCTCTTCCACCAAAAGGTTTAATATCAAATTCTTTTCCAGCCTCTATTAACTCTTCATAAAGTTTGATTTGGAAATGCGGTGCAACATATATTTCATAACCAAGTTCACCAGTGAAGGAAATACGGTTTATAATTGCTGGAACACCACCAACAAACATTCTTCTTGAATCTCTAAATTTAAATTTTTCATTAGATACATCATCTCTAACTATTTTTTCTAAAACTTTTCTTGAATTAGGTCCTGCTATAGATATCCCGTGAAATTCATCTGATCTATTTTTATATTCAACATTAAATTTATCTAAATGACTTTCAAACCAACGTCTGTGCATTTCTTGAGCTGCACCCGAACCAAAAACCATAAATTCATTTTCATCAAGGCATGAAACTGTAAGATCGCCACATAATTTTCCTCTGTAGGATAACATTGGAGATAAAGATATTCTTCCAGGATTAGGGAGCTTACCTGCCATAATATGATCTAAAAACTTTCTTGCATCTTTTCCTTTAAATTGATGTTTTGAAAAATTGGCAACTTCAATTAAACCAACATTTTCTCTCACATTAATAACTTCTTTTGAGACATAATTATGTGATCTAGATCTTTTTATAGTTGGCTCTTCGTATGCATCTTTTTTATCATTTGCAAACCACAAAACATTTTCTAAACCAAAGCTGTCTCCCATAACTGCACCTTGATCTACAAACCGGTCATAAAGTGCTGTTGTTTTTTGTTTTCTTCCTTTTGGTAAAGTTTCATTTGGAAATGTCATAATAAATCTTCGTTCATAATTTTCAGAAGATTTAATTGTTCCGTATTGAGGTGAAGCATAATCTCCAAATCTTGCAACATCCATTGCCCAAACATCTATTGATGGTTCTCCATCAATTATCCATTCAGCAATACATTTTCCAACTCCTCCTCCTTGGCAGAAGCCAGCCATTACACCAACTGCTACCCAATAATTTTTCATTCCTGGAACTGGACCTATTAATGGTGATCCATCAGGTCCGAAAGTAAAAGGTCCATTTACAATATTTTTAATTCCTGCTTTTTCTAATGCTGGCATTCTTTCAAAACCTATTGCTAATCTATCTTGGATATTATCCAATTTTGGTTCTAATAATTCATGACCAAAATTCATTGGCGTTCCTTCAACCTTCCAGGGTGTTGATTTTGGTTCATATGTTCCAAGAAGCATTCCTTTTCCTTCTTGTCTAAAATAAATATTACCCTCAAAATCTGTTCCAATAGGAATTCTTTGATCTCCCATAGCTTCAATTTCTGGAATAGCTTCAGTGATTAAATAGTGATGCTCCATTGGTTGAACTGGCAGATTAATTCCTGCAAGCTGACCAACTTCTCTTGCCCATAAACCTCCAGCATTAATTACTATTTCAGCATTAATATTACCCTTGTCAGTTATCACATCCCAATTTCCATCCTCTTTTTGTTTTGTCTCTTTTACAACTGTATGTGTGTAATATTTTCCACCATGAACTTTTGCTGCTTTAGCAAAAGCATAAGTCACACCTGATGGATCTACTTCTCCATCAATAGGATCCCACAATGCCAAAAGGTATCTTGATGGATCAATTAAAGGATTTTTCTTTTTTACTTCTTCTAAAGAAACAAACTCTTGATCAAGACCCATATATCTTGCTTTAGACCTCTCTCTTTTTAAATAATCCGCCCAAACTTCATTTGAAGCTAAATAAAATCCACCGCTTGGCTTGAATCCAACAGAATGGCCAGACTCTTTTTCAATTTCTTTATATAATCCAATTGTATAAGCCATCATTCTAGAAATATTCGGATCAGATGAAATCACATGTACATTTCCAGCTGCATGCCAAGAAGATCCAGATGTAAGTTCGTTTCTTTCAAGAAGAATACAATCTTTTAAACCAAACTTTGATAAATGATAAAGAATAGAACAGCCTACTACGCCACCTCCTATGATGACTACTTTTGCATGATTTTGCATGTTAATATTTTATTTCTTTATTGACGTCTTTCAATGTCTTGTCTGTCCCATGGTGAAAATGTTTGGTCATATCTGGCATGTACTTCATGGCAATTGGTTTTTTACCAACTGCAACAGCCATTTCTCTAACATGATGAGCTTCAGCACCACAACAAATACCGATTAAATTAATTTTTTCTTTAAGACATTCTTTTGCAAATTCAGCCATTTCAAATCTGTTGCAATACAAATTATCCAGAGCAACAGGGAATGCATTTCCCCCTGGAATGCAATCACATCCATGGTCAGTCTGATTTAAAAACCCTGGTTCTTCCTCTGTCGTTCTATATGGAACAGGAAGACCTGCAACATGACATGAAACTTTTTTTCTTATTTTTTTTAAAAGTTTCATGGTCATTTCTGGACCTCTGTAACAATTCAAACCAACAACATCTGCGCCCAAATCTTCTATTATTTTACATGCATCTTCGGCTGTATGACCGTCTCTTGTTAAATCTCCACGAGGTATAGCGTAATTTGCAACTGCAATTAATCCTTCGTCTTTAATAGCTTTTAAAGCTATTTTCATTTCATCTACCCAATTAATTGTTTCTGCAACTATGAAATCAACTCCAGCCTCTTTTGCCCAAAGAACTTGCTCCTCGTACATCTTTTGACATTCTTTGAATGAGTTTTTATCATTTGGATCAAAAATGTTTGTGTTAGCTACATCTCCACAAACCATTAAATCCAAATCTTTAAATTCATTAGCCGCATCCTTTGCAATTTTAAGTGCATTTTTTTGCATTGGTTCAAGCAAATGTTCTTTTCCAATTATTCTTAATTTCTCTCTATGTCCATAATAGGTGAATGCTTGGACAACATCAGAACCAGCTCTAATAAATTCTCTATGTAATTGAGTAACAACATCAGGATGTTCTAAAACTACTTCTGGAACAAATGGACCAGCAGAAAGATATCCTCTTCTTTCCATTGCAAACAAATATCCTTCAGCAAATATAACTGGACCAGTATCTAATCTTGATATCAAATTTTTTTTCATATTTTTTTAATAATTTATTTCCAAATAAACGGAGGATAAAGACAATTTTCACACAACTCTAAGTTGAAACTAGTTTGCATTTTTGTTAGCTATGTGTTCTGATGATTTATAATTAATTAATTAGGAGATAATAATGAAATTAAAAAGATTACTACTTTCTGCGTTATTTGTTTTAGGCGTTACATCTTACAGTAATGTTGCTAATGCAAAATGTGGAGACATTACTATTGCTAATATGAACTGGGCTTCAGCAAATTTTATGGCTGAAGTTGACAAAATCATATTGGAAGAAGGTTATGGATGTAATGTTGAGCTTGTGCCTGGTGCAACAATGCCAACATTTACTTCGATGCAAGAAAAAGGTGAGCCAGACATAGCTCCAGAATTTTGGGCAAATGCTGCAAAAGTTGAGCTAGAGGCTGCGGTAGCTGAAGGAAAACTTCACTCTATTAATAAAGCACCAATTACAGGTTTAGGTGAAGGTTGGTGGGTACTGCCTGCGACTTTAGAAAAGCATCCTGAGCTTACAACTGCCGATGCAATTTTAGAGAGACCAGATCTATTCCCACACCCTGAAGATCCATCAAAAGGTGGATTTCATATTTGTCCTCCAGGATGGAACTGTGAATTGAGTAACAGAAACCATTTTAGAGCATGGGGCATGGAAGCTAAAGGTTGGGCTATAGTAGAAACTGGATCAGCAGCAGGTCTTGATGGTTCAATTGCAAAAGCTGCAGAAAGAGGTGAAAATTGGTTTGGTTACTACTGGTCACCAACTGCAATAATTGGAAAATACGGAATGATAGCTGTAGATATGGGTGAGTACGCTGGTAAAGATAACTGGGATAACTGTTTATCAAAACCAGAACAAGAGTGTGCTAATCCTTTAAAATCTTCATGGGTTAAATCTGAAGTTTATTCAGTCGCAACTGACAAATTCAAAAATACTGCAGGAAAAGAAGGTATGGATTATCTTGAGAAAAGAACATACCCAGGTCCAGTAATGAATGGAATGTTAGTTTGGATGGGAGAAAACCAAGCTGAAGGTGCAGATGCAGCAATTGAATTTTTGAAAACACAAGAGGACGTTTGGTCTAAATGGGTTTCAAGTTCAGCGGCTAGCAAAATCAAAAAAGCACTTTAATATAGTGTAATTATTACTGAACCCGTTATAAACGGGTTCAGTCTAAAAAATTATGGATTTCTTAAATTCAATTCCTGTAATGGACAGAACAGCTCTTAGAGAGTTGAAAAAAGGAATTGACTTAACATTTAAAGATTTCTCAAGAGCTTACGGAGATGGAATAGAAAGTTTCTTTGATCCACTACTTTACTTTTTGATATGGTTGGAAAAATTATTAGTTAATAGTCCTTGGCCTATCGTTATTGGAGTATTTGCCTTATTGGCTTGGATTGGATCAAGGAGTATTAAATTAGTAATAGGAACTGTAGTTTGTTTTATAGTTATAGGTTATTTTGGAATGTGGAAAAATTGTATGGCGACTGTTGCTATTATTTCTGTTTCTACTTTAGTTTGTATTGTTGTTGGTATTCCAATCGGTGTTTTAATGTCAAAATCATCACGAACAGAAAAAGCAATTTTACCTATATTGGATATGATGCAAACAATTCCAAGTTTTGTATATCTAATTCCAATAATTATGCTTTTGGGTATTGGAAAAGTCCCTGGTCTTTTAGCAGTATGCATATATGCTTTACCTCCAGTAGTTAGACTAACTAATCTTGGAATTAGAGAAGTAGATAAAGAAACACTTGAAGCAAGTGAGGCATTTGGTGCAACACCTATGCAGAAGTTAAAATCAGTTCAAATACCTCTTTCTCTACCAACTATTTTTGCAGGTATTAACCAAACTATAATGATGGCTTTAGCTATGGTAGTTATTGCATCTATGATTGGGGTAAAAGGACTGGGCGTACCCATTTTACAAGCTGTTTCTAATCAATATTTAGCACTTGGAATGATGAATGGGCTGGCCATAGTTGCTTTAGCAATAATCTTTGACAGAGTTACTCAGATGTATGGTCAAAGAATTCAAAAACATAGAGGTCAGAAAAAATAGCTCTGACACTTTAGCTTACGATTTTTCTAGACAGACATTTTAAAATAAATAATTATTCAAAAATGAATTTTTCATTAGAAATTGGACCTCACACAGATCTTGATACTTTACCTGAAGTTAAAGATGTTTATGTTACAATGCTACCTGGAGGTGATTATAAGGAGACTGCGGATAAGTCCGGCGATTTAGTTAAAAGAGGATTTAACCCGGTACCTCACTTCCCAGCTAGATCTATCGGTAACGAAGAAGAACTTAAAGACTATGTATCAAGATGTAAAGATTTAGGTGTAAAACAAATATTGGCCATAGGAGGAAGTAGAGACCCAATTGGAAAATTTGATAGCTCCTATCAGATATTAGAAACAGGATATTTTGATGGGATAAAGATCGGAATTGCTGGACATCCTGAGGGGAGTCCTGATATATCCGATTCAAATTTAGAAAAAGCAATGATAGATAAAAAGCCTTATGCTGATTATATAGTTACTCAATGGTTACTTGATGCTCAGCCTATCGTTGATTTTATTTCTAAACAAACGATACCAGTTCATGTTGGAATAACTGGGCCCATGAAAATTTCAAGCTTAATTAAGTTTGCAAATATTGTTGGTGCAAAAAATTCCATTAATTTTCTTAAATCTAATTTTAGTAAGGCATTAGATTTATTGAAACCTAAAGACCCTAATGATCTAATTGGGAAAGTTAAATCGCATACTGATTATTTTCACATTTATACATTCGGCGGCTTGAAGGAAACAAACAAGTGGTTGAAGGAGAATAACTATGTCTAATGAATTTGACTATAGTAAACTAAGACACGTAACATCAGTAGATCAATCTGATAGAAAAGTGCCTTATAATTTAAGACAAAGCGGACCAACAAAAGTTGAAATGTTAATTTCAACACGTGTAAGAAAATCACCCTACTGGCATTTATCAATGAAAGCAGGTTGTTGGAGAGCAACTGTATACAATCGTATTTATCATCCAAGAGGATATGTAAAACCAGAAGATGGTGGTGCAATGGTTGAGTATGATGCAATCGTTAATCATGTAACAATGTGGAACGTAGCTGTTGAAAGACAAATTAGAGTAAAGGGTCCAGACGCAGAAAAATTTGTTGATTATGTAATTACTAGAGATGCTACAAAAATTTCTCCAATGAGAGCAAGATATGTGATTCTTTGTAATGCATATGGTGGAGTATTAAATGATCCTATTCTCTTAAGAATATCTAAAGATGAGTTTTGGTTCAGTTTATCTGATAGTGATATAGGTCTTTATTTACAAGGCGTAAACGCTGACGAGAGATTTAATGTAGAGATTGATGAAATAGATGTAAGTCCAGTTCAGATACAGGGACCAAAATCTAAAGCATTAATGAAGGATTTATGTGGAGATCAAGTAGATTTTGACAATATGCCATTCTACGGTTTAGCAGAAGCTAAAATCGGTGGAAGAAGTTGTGTAATATCTCAATCAGGATTTTCAGGTGAAGCTGGTTACGAAATTTATTTAAGAGAATGTACTTTATATGCTGAGGATATGTGGAATGCAGTTCTTGAAGCAGGGAAAAAACATAGCCTAATGGTTATTGCGCCTGCGCACCATAGAAGAATTCAAGCTGGAATTCTTTCTTGGGGTCAAGATATGGACAATCAACATAATCCTTTCCAATGTAACTTAGGTTATCAAGTTTCTTTATCTGGTAAAGGAGAATGGAACAAGAAAGCAGATTACGTTGGTAAGAAAGCTCTTGAAAAAATGAAAGCTGATTTAAAAGCAGGTCATAAACCATACAAACTTCAATTAGTTGGTCTAGAATTAGGTGGAAAGCCAATTGAAGAGTATGCGCCTGATTTTTGGTTGATTTCTGATGAAGGTGGTGGAGAACCGATAGGTTTTGTTACTTCTCCTTGGTATCATCCTGAAAAAAAACAGAACATTGCTATGGGCTATGTACCATTTGATGGTACATTGAACGCAAATGGATTTCCAAAAGGAAAAGTAGGATCTAAGTTCAAGGTACATTTGCCGGAGAAATATTCTGAAACTCCAGGGAAGCCTGTTGATGCTGTAGTGGTAGATATACCATTTAAAGAATCTTACAACGCTAATACAAGAGAAGTTGTAAAAGGTTAAATAATTGAGGGGAGGAGTTTAGCTCCTCCCTAATTATAATGTTCGCACAATTTCTCGAAATTTTTTTTAAATCACTAAAATTAGATAAAAGCTTATACAGAGACAATAAATACTTTGGTGAGGCTGCAATCTATTTTGCTGGTCTTGTCATGATACTTGATGGCGTTGCAGGGGCAGTAGCGGCAAATTCAATTGTAAGAACCTCTATTGGTATCTCTGGTTTGACAGCTCTTTTAACATGGTTTGTTTGGGCTATTTTTATTTTTGTAATTGGAGTAAAAATTTTTCCAGATAAAGGGAGTAAGGTTCCTTTTAAAAAGATTTTAATAGCTGTGGGATATGCTCATGCACCAGGTTTAATTAGATTTTTTGCAGTAACACCTGACTTAGTTCTGCCAATTATTTTCCTTACTCAATTTTGGATTTTTGCATCTCTTATAATTTCAACCAAACAAATTTTGAATTTAAAATCTAATTTGAAGTCGTTTGGAATAGTATTTTTATCTTTTCTAATAATAGCTTTTCTATCTATAACATTCATAATTAATAGAATGAATTCAATTCCAATTAGTAATATCAGCTAAAAAGGGAAAACAGTTTTAGATGTTCTGCAGGATTTACATATTTTAAAGCCAGTCAGGAATAAATTTTGAGTTACACTTTCATCTTCTTTTTTACACTCTTCACAAATATCATTTAAATCTGTTTCTAAATTCTTATTTAATTCTGAGTTAAATTCTTTAGTCATTATCTGTTAATCCAGCTCCTGCTGTTCGTTCTCTCGATTTATCACTTTCATCGACGTAAGTTTTTAGTGATAAATTATAAATTTCAGACCAGTCATCTTCAGTAAAACTATTTTTATTATCTAAAAATTTTAAGTTAATTTTATCTGATTTTTCCAATACGTCTCCTGTTAGATAGTTTGAATAAATAGACTCGTTAAAATTAAATAAAAATTCTTTATCATCCATCTTTAAAAAAATTCTCTTACCAATAATTTCTGAAGTTCTACTTACAAATGATAAAAATATAAGTGGAAAAGCAATCTTATTTATTTCAATTTCATTGAATTTAGATATTGCTGAGGATTGATCAAAAAAATTTAATCCAGATAATATAGGACAATAAAAAGTCTTTGGAGTATTTGAGGCCGATATTTCATCTATATTTTCAAAATTACTGATTTTATAAATCTTGTAGTATTGGTTTAAATTTTTAAGACCTGGTAGTCCAAACATTTCTAGTAATCGAATATTTTTTCCAACCTCCTCTGATATTCCCCAAGAAAAACCAATAGCTTTAGATGCTTTTTTTGTAGTTACTTCTATTTCACTAAAGCTTCTCATTTATTTATGATTTATAAATCCATTTATCATCAAAATTATCTAATTCGGAAGGTAATGGAGCTCCTTGGAACATGCAAATTCGCAACCATTTATCTGACCTTGGATCAAATTTAATAGCCCCAAAAAATGATAATTTTAATCTTAACATATCAATTGGAACTAGTTTTGATCCAATTGTATTGTCTTGGATTTCTGAATAAGGAAACTTTTCAGCAATAAATGCTCTTCTAACAATGTGTCTTAAATGATTATTATCTTTTAGAAATTTTCCAATTTTAGAACTATTTTTTTTGGTAAATACAGCCTCGTAAAGTTTATTAATGTCTCTTGCTATTGCTAATGGCTGTTCCAAGTCAGATCCTTCATCAATATATCTATCCCCTATTCTAGGCTCTTCTTTATTTTTTGATATAAACCAAAAGTTTTGGTTATTTTCACCTTTTGAAAAATCAATTTTTAATATTTCTGAATATTTATTTTCTAATATGTTTCTTAAATCCTCTATGGTTCTATCAACAGGAATATTAAAATATTCTTCTTCATCCGAGCTCATTTGTGAAATTAATGGATTAACTATGTCATCGTAGGGCTCCATCATCATTGACACGATATATTCTATACACTCATCATTTAGATTTTCCTCTGACCAGTTGTAAATTTGATTAAATTGATATGAATTTTGAAATTTAAAATCTTCTTTCATAAATTTTATAAACTTTTTTAAATCTTCAATTAAACCTTTGATTTTTTCTTTTTGAAATTCACTATCAGTGTGCCAACTGGTTATATTCTTTAAAGATTTAATTAGGCAATTATAAAAAATATCAATCTCATTTTTTGAAACTTGTTCTATTTCTCTTATTTGTTTCAAGGCAGTTTCTCTTGCATGTATCCAATTATTCAACAAAGTAGGATGATTAACAATAAAAGGAGCCATCCCAAGACCAGTGGAATTTCCTATTCCTAAGTTTCTGCTAATTGCAGGATCTAATTCTACTGCTAATTTTGGATTTTTATTTTTTGCAATATGATTAACCTGATCAAATGTAAATTGTCTAACTAGATAAACTAGCATCATTTCTAATCTAAAAGGTCCTCTGATCTCCTCCCTATTTT
The DNA here is from genome assembly GCA_902567045.1 of uncultured Pelagibacteraceae bacterium. Lineage (GTDB taxonomy): Bacteria > Pseudomonadota > Alphaproteobacteria > Pelagibacterales > Pelagibacteraceae > Pelagibacter. Next base: position 28,744 of record CACFLJ010000003.1, on the reverse strand, counting down.
TAATTCTAAACCTGTCCGCTAAACCAAATTTTCCAGAGCCATAAACAGCCGTTGTTCTATATAAATAACCAACTTTAGATAAAATCTCTTTATTAGGTTGCTCTCCATTTGATAAACTGTCAACCACATGGTCAAAAACTCTTACTGACTTATTAGCTCTTGATAGTGTTAATTCCTTATACGAAAGTCTTCCCACCTCTTGTTTTGGAACATTATCGTTAAGTCTATCAATATCTTCTTTTGATGGAATTCCATCAAACAAAGTAAAAGCAGCATCCCACTTAGTGGCTATTACTCTATCTGATCTCTCGTCATCTTTGATTTCATTAGCAAAACAAATGAGAGAATATGTTCTTTTATCTTTTGTAAATGAATAAACTGCTATCCCATGTCCTTTGTCATTTAGTTGAAATAAATCTCGGCTATATTTCCAATCTTTAAATTCAGATAAAAAAGATCTTAGAAATGATAATTTTGATTGATGAAAAGATCCCAATTTAGATAGTTTCATTAAAAATTTTGGATCTCTTAATCTTATTTCCATTAATTAATTCCTTTATAAAAATTAAACCAATTATTTCCTAAAATTCCTTTTACTTCTTGCTTATTAAAACCAACTTTTTTTAATCCACTTTCTAAATTATCAAACCCTCTAGCGTCCAAAAACCAGTCAGGTTGTTTTGGAAATCCTGGTTTTTTTTTACTTCCCTCTCCATAATTTGTACTTTTCGACCAAGTTCCATTTCTCATCCATTCAACAACGCTGTCAGGTTGGTTCAAACATAGATCTGATCCAATACCAATATTTTTTACTTCCATTATTTCTGCAGTTTTAGCAACCATTTCACAAAAGTTTTCTAATTTACAATTTGTTCCATCTTTTAAATGATGGGAATATAATGATAAACCTAAGATACCTCCACTTTCAGAAAGTTTCTTTAACAAGAAATCTGACTTGTTTCTTAAAGCCTCATGCCAAAATGAAGGATTTGCGTGTGTAATTGCAATTGGCTTTTCACTTATTTCAATTGCATCCAAAGTACTTTTCTCTGCTGAATGAGACATGTCTACAACTATTCCCACCCTATTCATCTCTTTAATTGCTTCTCTTCCAAAATTTGTGACACCAGAATCATTTTTTTCATAACATCCTGTAGCTAGAAGAGATTGATTGTTGTATGTAAGTTGCATAAATCTACACCCATGCTCATGAACTTTCTCTATTAAATTTATATCATCCTCGATTGGTGAACAATTTTGAAAACCAAAAAAAATTGCTGTTTTATTTTCTGATTGAGCTTTTGTAATATCTTCAAATGTTTTTCCTAAAAATATTAAGTCTGAATTTTCTTCAAAAAATCTATCCCACTCTTTTACTCTATGCAAAAATTCGTCATAATCTTCGTGATATACTAGAGTAACGTGTACTGCATTTAATCCGGCTTCCCTATTGATTAGAAAAATATCTCTAGACCAGTTACAATATTGAAGATTGTCAATTCGATAGTTCATATTTAAAGACCATATAAGTATAATATAATTTGTCGACTAGTTTAAATTTACAGAATATGCTAATCTATATTAATTCAAATTCGTATCATGAAAAACAAAAAATATAGTCACAAGGTATCAATTGTTATGGGAAGTAATTCTGATTACTCAACCATGAAATTTTGTGAAAAAATTCTTAAATTTCTTAAAATTAATTATGAAACTAAAATAGTTTCTGCTCATCGAACTCCAGAACGTATGTTTAAATACGCAAAATCTGCAGAAAATAACAATATTTCTGTGATAATTGCTGGAGCCGGCGGATCAGCCCATTTGCCAGGAATGATTGCATCTCTAACAAGAATTCCAGTAATTGGGGTGCCAATAGAAAGTAAAAAGTTAAAAGGTCTAGATAGTTTATTATCGATTGCTCAAATGCCAAAAGGTATACCTGTTGGAACTGTAGCAATAGGTACAGATGGTGCAATAAATGCAGCTTTATATGCTGCATCAATTATTTCTACTTTTGATGATACTGTTAAAAATAATCTGAACAAGTGGCGATCTAAACAATCAAAATCTGTTAAAAAAAAACCAAAATAAATGAACCAGCCAGTTTTAGGAATAATTGGAGGTGGTCAACTAGGTAGCATGCTTTCTGAAGCTGCTAAAAAGATAGATATAAAAACTGTAATACTTAGTGATGATCCAGATGCGCCTGCTAAAAATTTTACAAGTAAGTTCGTATATGGAAACTATGATGATTCGAAAATTATAACAGAATTTATTGATAGTGTTGATTTAGTCACCTTTGAATTTGAAAATATTCCATTTGATATATTAAATGAAATAAATAAATCAAAGAGTGTTTTGCCCAAACCTGAAATAAATAGTTTAATCCAAAATAGATTAACTGAAAAAGATTTTTTAAATAATAACAATATTAGAACAACCAACTATGCTTTAGTAAAAAATAAGGATGAAATAAAATATAATGAAAACCTTTTACCTGGATTGCTTAAAACTACTACGCTTGGATATGATGGTAAAGGTCAATATAAATTAAATAGTTTAAGTGACATAAATGAAGGCATTGATTTTACAAAAGAATATATTTTAGAAAAATTTATTAATCTCAAAAAAGAAATTTCAATTGTTATATGTAGATTTGGTAATCAAAAATATGAAATATATGAACCAATTGAGAATGTTCATGAAGATCAAATTTTGAAACATTCAAAAATTCCTGCTGAAATTTCAGATTCAATAAAAATGAAATCTAAAGAATGGGCAAAACAAATTGTTGAAGAACTAGATTATATTGGAACGTTATGCGTTGAGTTTTTTATTGATAAAAATGAAAACTTATATGTTAATGAAATTGCACCTAGAGTTCATAATTCTGGTCATCTAACAATAAACTCACACAATGTCAGTCAATTTGAAAATCATATAAGAGCTGTTTGCGGTTTAGAAAAAATTGAAACAAAAAAAATATATAATGCTCAAATGATTAATCTAATCGGTGATGATATAACAATTTATAGAAATAAAACTTTTAAAGAGAATGAGTTTTTTTATGACTATTTAAAAAAACAAGTAAAAGCTAAAAGAAAAATGGGTCATCTAACAATAATTGAAAAATAATTTTATATAGGTTGAATAAGAGAAATATTGTTATTAGTTGGCTTATTTACATCTTTAGAAATTTCATAAAATGAAAGTTTTGATTTTGGTGATTGTTTTAAATAATTTGACCCTGAAATTTCAATATTCAAATATTTATTAACATCACCTTCATTTAAGATAACTGGCTGTCTGTGATGAATTTCTGTTACATTTGAGTTTGCTTCTTCTGTAATCATACAAAATTGATCTTCTTCATAAATACCTGCGATGTAGATTAGCTTCTTGTCTTCTCTTAAAAAGTAATGAGGTATCTTCTCTTTATCTATTCTCTTCCATTCGTAAAATCCATCAGCTACAGCAACACATCTTTGAAGTTTTATTAATTTTTTAAATGAAACCTTTTCGTCAATTGTCTCTAATCTTGCATTAATTAATGGTTTAAAGTCTTTTTTTTTAGCCCAACTAGGCACAATTCCCCACTTTAAATTTTCTAGTGTATTTCCGTTGTTATATTTCTTTATTACAGGAAGTTTTTGGTAAGGATGTGCATTATAATTTTCTGAGTCTTCTACGTTAATTGCAGTTTTAACCATTTTACTTGTTTTTGAAACTGCATTAGTAATGACATATCTTCCACACATATTTTTTCGTATTGGTTTAATTTTATTTTAGATTATATGTTCATGCTAATGATTAAATCAATAGAAAATAACTTTGACCACCCAAAGGTAAACCATCTTTTGATAAAACACTTTATAGAATTAAGATCTGTTTCTTCTAAAGGCAGTACTCATGTTTTAGATATATCTGGGCTTAAAGATCCAAGTATAAAATTTTGGAGTTTGTGGGATAATAATCATTTAATAGGTTGTGGGGCATTAAAATTAATTGGAGAAAATCATGGAGAATTTAAATCAATAAGAGTATCTGATGATTTTAGAAATAAAGGTATCGGTAATAAAATAATCTCACATTTAATAATCCAGGCAAAAAAATTAGGTATAAAAAAGCTAAGTATTGAAACAGGATCTGGAAATTTTTTTCTACCTGCAAGAAAATTATTTGAACAATTTAAATTTACTAAATGTAAACCATTCGCTCACTACAAAGAAGATCCTAATTCTTGTTATTACACTCTAGATTTGTAATTTTATGGGAGAAGAAAATAAAAAACCCTACATACTTTATGTTGCTGAAGCAATTTATTTAGAAATATTTCAAATTAAAAAACAGAATATTGATATATCCAATATAGATGCAATTGAAAGATTTATAGGTTCTAAATTGTATGAAAAAGTAAGTAGTGGTCAATTTCATGATGAGTGGTTTGAAAAACTAAAAGAAAACGATTTTGTTGATGAGACCTCAGGAGAAAAAATTTCTAAAGAGGTTTTAAGGCTTTTGAATTTACAAAAAGAAGCAATGATTAAACAATTGATAAAATTTCCTGATTTGTACTATGCAAAGAGTCATTTTCCTTTGGAAATATCTCAAAGAGCTACAAATCATCTTTGGAGAGTGTGCGAAAGTTATGAATTGTGGTGCAAAGAAACAAAAAATAATAGTCTAATTAAATTAAACCTATTAGATTAAGAGTTAATGAACAAAATAGTTCAATTTATAGATTCAACACTGTTTGATTTAGGAAGACAATTTAAATTGTCTTATTTGCCTCCCTTAATGATTTATGTTGCAGCAGGTATATCTGGCCTAACAGGTATAGTAGGTACTTTCTTTGTAAAAGATTATTTAAATTTATCTGCAGCATTTCTTGCAGGATTAGGTTTCTGGGCAGGAATACCTTGGGCTTTAAAAATGCCACTAGGGCATTTGGTAGATTTAATCTGGAATAAAAAGAATTACATGGTTTACGTTGGTGCCTCATTAATTGGTGTAAGTTTATTAATAATGTACGGGCTAATAATTCATACAGAGCAAATGTCATCTTATTTAAAAGTTGAAACTTGGTTTGTAATAAGTGTCCTTTTAGCTCCTATTGGATATGTGGTTCAAGATGTTGTTGCTGATGCAATGACAGTTGAAGCCGTGCCTTTAGTGAATGAAAACGGAGAAAAATTTACAACAGATCAAGTTAAAATTATGCATACAACGATGCAAACACTTGGAAGATTTGCAATTATAGGAGGAACAGTTTTGGTTGCTCTTGCCAACGTGATATTATTTAAAGGAGTAGACAATCTTGAACAGGCTGAAAAAATACAATTATACGGATCCATATATCTTTACGCATTAATAATACCAATGGTTTCAATTTTAGGTGTTATTTTTGCAGCTTATTTAAAAAATAAAAAGAAAAACATTTTAATTAACCAAGGTCTATCTGGTGAAGAAGATAATTTTAATCATGAGAAAACAAAAGTTAATTGGTGGATACTAGGCGGTAGTTTAATTTTTGTAATTTTTACTTTAAGTGTTGGCTCGTTAGGATTACCTTTTGCACAAGAGATTGTTTTCTTGGGTTCTATGTTAATAATTTTATTCCTTATGAATAAACTTATTAAAGAGTTACCTGAAAAGTTAAGATTTACAATAGTTGGAACTGCTATAATTATTTTTATATTTAGAGCCATGCCTGGGCCTGGACCAGGCTTATCTTGGTTCGAAATTGATGAACTTCAATTTAATGAACAATTTTTTTCAATACTGTCTTTATTAGCTTCTATACTTACATTAGTTGGAATAATAATGCTTAGACCATTCATGGCAAAAAATTCTATTGCTAAAATAATTGTTATTTTATCAATTGTAGGGTCAATATTATTCTTACCAAGTGTGGGAATGTATTATGGATTTCATAACTGGACCTCCTCGATAACAAACGGAATTGTTGATGCAAAATTTATAGCAATAATTAATACAGCATTAGAATCTCCATTGGGTCAAATATCTATGATTCCACTTTTGGCATGGATTGCTAAGAATGCTCCCTCTCATTTAAAAGCAACCTTTTTTGCGGTTTTTGCCTCATTCACAAATTTAGCTTTATCTGCAAGTGCTTTATTAACAAAATATCTTAATGAAATTTTTACAATTACAAGAGAGGTAAAAGATAAAGTTACAAACGCAATTTTAACAACAGCAGACTATTCTGAGCTAGGATTGTTGTTAATAACAGTAACAATTATTACCTTAATTATACCAGTGCTATTTGTTTTATTTATTCAGAAATCTAGATTTAAAACAGAGGAATAATAACTAATTACACTTATAGCCAAATTCTAAAGAAGCATCGGTGATAGAATGGTATAGAGATTCCCCAAAACTTCTTAGAGAAAAAATTCTTACTTTTTCTGGTTCATCTTCAATCATATCAACTATAAAAGAAATTCCATTATAAGCTGAGTTAATACTCATATTTTTTGTTAAAATATTAAAATTAAAAGGACATCCTTTTTTTAAAACTTCTTTTACGTAAGGTCCTTCTAATTCTATCGTTGCTTTAGAATGAGAAAGGTCTGTAACGGCAAAATCATTTTCATTAAAAGTGCTATAAATTTCTTTTAATAATTCTTTTTTATTTGAAATTAAAAGCCAATTATTTGGTGAATTCCACAGCACTCTTATATTTTCATTTGAAACGACTGTTTGTGACTGATTTACAAATTTTAAATTGTTAAAATTTATATCATCAATTTTAATAGAAGAATTCTTATACTGAACTACTTGAACGATTAGTAAATTTTTTAATTCTTTAATTTTTAATAATTCATTTTCAGATTTATTTTCAAAGTTTCCAAATAATCCCTCGACATGAACATTTTGTAATGCGGAAATTACAGTCATGCCCTTACTCTCTTTCCTTCAGGATCAACATAATGAGATGAAACGATTTCCACAGGAATAGTTTTATTTTTTAAAGGTGACATAGCAAATAGCTTTTGTCCTATCATATTTTTACCATCTTTAATTATCGCAAGTGAAAATGGATTATCATACTCAACACTCCAACATGATGCTGAGACATGACCTAGTTTAGGGTTTGGAAGTTTCGCTTTAGGGTCTTTAACAATATATGAACCTTCAGGAATACTTGTTGTTTTGTCTAATGGAACAACACCTACTATTTTTTCTCTATCCGGTTTTGTGAAAGCTGATCTGCTTAAAGACCTTTTGCCAATAAAGTCTTTTTTCTTGCTTACTAAACCTTCAAGTGATGCATCATGAGGAATTGTTCTCCCATCAAGCTCAGAACCAGCAACGTGGCCCATTTCTATCCTTAAAGTAGATAAGGCCTCAGTTCCATATGGCTGTATTTGAAATTCTTTACCAACTTCGATAATTTTTTCCCACATGAAATTACCAAAGTCTGACTCCACGTTAACTTCATAAGCAAGTTCTCCTGAAAATGAAATTCTATAAATTTTTGCAGGAATACCAAATAAATCAGCCTCTTTGTAACCCATAAATGGGAGACCTTCATTAGATACATCAGTATTTGGAAATAATTTCATTAATAATGCTCTTGAATTTGGGCCTGCTATTGCAGCACCAGCCCACTGCTCTGTTGTTGAAACCACATTAACATTTAATTCTGGCCAAACTAGTTGCAAATAATATTCTAAATGAGATAGGACATTGGCCGCCTGAGCTGTTGTAGTTGTCATGTGGTAATGATTTTCAGAAATTCTTGTTGTTGTTCCGTCATCCATTACAATTCCATCTTCTCTTAGCATTACTCCATATCTCGCTTTTCCCACTGGTAGCTTAAGCCATGCATTAGTATAAACTCTATTTAAAAATTCTGCAGCATCAGGACCTTTAACATCTATTTTTCCTAAAGTAGTTACATCACATACACCTACATTTTTTCTTACATTTTTTGCTTCTCTTTTTGAGGCTTCAAATAATGTTTCATTTCCTTGCTTGTAATATCTTGGTCTTAACCAAACTCCAGCATCAACAAATACTGCGTTATTTTTTTCATGCCATTCGTGCATTGGTGATTTTCTTGTTGGTTTAGAATGTTTACCAACCTCTCTTCCCACAATTGCTCCGATTGAAACAGGGGTGTAAGGAGGTCTAAATGTTGTGTGACCAACTTGTGGTACAACTTTATTTTCAATGTCTGAAACTAATTGTAAACCATTAAGATTACTTGTCTTCCCTTGATCTGTTGCCATTCCAAGAGTGGTGTATCTTTTTACATGTTCGATTGATCTAAAACCTTCTCTTAATGCTAACTCTATATCTGTTACAGCCACATCGTTTTGAAAATCTAAAAATCTTTTATACGATTTACCTTTTGGTAATGGAACACACCAAAACTTGTCGTGCTCTGTAGATTTCTTTTCAACTACAGTTGGGATAGAAACTTTATTATTATTTTCTGTTATTTTATTTGAGACTTCGTATCCTTTATCAAATGCTTCGTTAATGGTTTCCTCTAAAGTAAATTTACCGTTTGCTGAACCAATAGTATTTTCTTTCTGTTTAGATTTTTTTGGAATGAATGCATCTATTTTTTCATTAAATTCAGATTTATTTCCGGATTGTGATGCTAAGTGAATTGACGGTGTCCAAAAACCTGATACACAAATACAATCACATTCAATATTTCCTATATTTGATAAATCTTTTTTATTCTCTGATATTTTTGCAATATCTGCTGATTTGACTTTTTTATATCCTTTAGCTGCCACTACTACATAAGAAAACTTAATATCAATTCCTAAGTTTTTTGCTTCAGTGATAATGTCGGAAGATGGCTCTTTTCTAGTATCTAAAATTAATGGATTTACACCATTTTTTTTGAATTCTATAGCTGTTTCATATCCGCTGTCATTATTAGTAAATATCAATGGTTTTTTCCCAACTAAAACTCCATAGACCTTCATGTATTCTTTAGCTGCTGAAGATAACATTACACCTGGAGTATCATTGTTACCAAATACTAACGGCCTTTCAATTGAACCTGATGAAATCAAAACTTCTTTTGCTCTTATGTACCACAAACGTTGTTTTGGTAAATATTTCTGGGTTTTAGGTAAGTGATCGCTTATTCGTTCCGACATTACCAGCATGTTATGGTCATAATAACCAAATACCTGTGATCTATTTTTTACAATTACATTAGACATTGACTTTAATTCAGTAATTATTTTCTCTGACCATTCAACACCAGTTTGATTACCAATATTTACATCACTAGTTAATAGGCTCCCACCATACCTTGGTTTGTCCTCAGCTAAAATTACACGTGCACCATTTTTTGCTGCTGCGTATGCACTTGCTAAACCTGAAGGCCCTGATCCAGTAATCAATAAATCACAATATTCATATTTATGCTCGTATCTTTCCTTATCATGTTTGATTGATGCTTCTCCAAAACCTGCTGCCATTCGAATAAAAGGTTCATAAATTTTATACCAAAAGCTTGGTGGCCACATAAAAGTTTTATAATAAAACCCAGCTGGAAAAAACATTTTTAAGAAATTATTAATTGCACCAATATCAAAGTTTACACTAGGCCAACAGTTTACACTTTTAACTTCTAAACCTTCAAAAATCTCCTGTTCGGTAGCTCTAATATTAGGATCTCTTTCATTATTTCTTTCTAATTGTAAAATTGCATAAGGCTCATCAACACCAACTCCAAAGAAACCTCTTGGTCTATGATATTTGAAACTCCTCCCAACAAGATGCACTCCATTTGCTATTAAAGCAGAAGCAATAGTATCTCCTTCATAACCAAAATATTTTTTACCATTAAATGTAAAAGAAATTTTTTTATTTCTATTTACCATTCCAATGTTATCTAATCTAAATTCTTGGGACATTATTCAATTAGTTCATCTGCTTTATAAGTTTTAAAAATTTCATGAGTTGATGTATCTCTTTCAACTTTAATCCATTGTCTGCATCCAGATATATGGTGCCATAACTCTAGATGTTTTCCTCTAGGACTTTTTCTTAAGTAAACGAAATTATCCCAATCTTGGTCGCTAATTTCCTTATTAAGCTCTGGTCGTTTTACTGTTGCATCTCCACCATAAGCAAACTCATTCTGTGATCTTGATCCACAATGTGGACAGAATATATAAAGCATTTAAGATATCCAAGTTTTAGTACCAAGACCTTTTTCATCAATTAAATCACCAGTATTAAATCTATTTAAACTGTAACCTGCATTTAATTCATGTACTCTGTCTTGTGCAATTGTGTGTGCAAAAGTCCATCCTGAAGCTGGAGTAGCCTTAAATCCACCATAACACCAGCCACAGTTTAAGTATAAGCCATCAATATGTGTTTTATCAATAATTGGTGAACCGTCCATAGACATGTCCATTATTCCACCCCAAGTTCTTAACATTTTCAATTTGCTAAGAAATGGAAACATCGCAATTCCTTCTGTCAATACGTGTTGGAGGGTTGGTAAATTTCCTCTTTGAGAGTAACTATTATATCCATCCAAGTCTCCACCCATAACCATTTCTCCTTTATCTGATTGACTACAATAAAAGTGACCTGCGCCAAATGTAACAACATGGTCAAGTAAAGGTTTAACAGGTTCTGATACACAAGCTTGAAGGAGATGTGTTTCAATTGGTAGTGTCATATTTAACATTTCTGCTAAAATGTTTGTACTTCCCGCAACACACAAACCTACTTTTTTTGCTTTAATATCTCCTCTGGATGTTCTTACACCAATTATTTTTCCGTTAGTAACATCAAATCCTGTAACTTCACAATTTTGAATTATATCAACACCCATCGAGTCTGCTTGTCTTGCATATCCCCATGCAACAGCATCGTGTCTAGCAGTTCCAGCACTTGGTTGCATTAAACCTCCAAAAATTGGAAATCGAACATTGTCTGAAAAATCTGCCATTGGAATTCGTTTTTGAACCTCTTCCCTATTTAATAAAACTGCGTCAATTCCATTAAGGCGCATTGAATTTCCTCTTCTAGAGTATGCATTCATTTGTGCGTCTGAATGAGCAAGATTAATAATTCCTCTCGGTGAAAACATTACATTGTAATTTAAATCCTGGCTCATCTTTCTCCATAGATCCATGCCAAATTCACTAAACAAAGCATTGTCATCATGCATATAGTTTGATCTTATTATTGTAGTGTTCCTTCCAACATTACCTCCACCTATCCATCCTTTTTCAATGATAGCTACATTTGTAATATTGTGCTCTTTAGCTAAGTAATATGCAGTTGCTAAACCATGCCCCCCGCCACCTATGATAATAACATCATATTCCTTTTTAGGAGTTGGGTCTTTCCATGCTACTTCCCAATTTTGATGATCTGAGAAAGCATTTTTAATGAGGCTAAAAACTGAGTATTTTTGCATTTTATAATTTTATCTAATTAAACTTAAATTTTTTCTTATTTTTTATATATATATTTTTTAGATGTTTAAAATCCAACCAAAAAAGTATAGACATTTTGCACATTAAACAATTATAAATTTTAAACTAAATGTCAAAATCAGATATTCAAATAGCTAGAGAAGCAAAAATGAAACCCATCCAAGAAATTTTGGATGGAGTGGGAGTGCCAGATGAGGCTGAGGCATATAGTCCAATAAGCAGATATATAGCTAAAATTAAGCTTGAATATTTAGAAAAATTTAAAGAAAAAAAAGATGGAAAATTAATATTAGTAACGGCTATTACTCCAACACCTGCTGGAGAAGGAAAAACAACAACTTCTGTTGGATTGTCAGATGGTTTAAATAAAATAGGTAAGAAATCTATTGTTTGTTTAAGAGAACCAAGTCTAGGTCCTTCTTTTGGAATGAAAGGTGGAGCTGCTGGCGGTGGATATGCCCAAGTGGTTCCTATGGAACAAATAAATCTTCATTTTACTGGAGACTTTCATGCAATCACATCTGCTCACAATCTTTTATCTGCATTAATAGATAACCATATATATTGGGGAAATAAATTAAACATAGATGTCAGAAGAATAGTTTGGAAAAGAGTTCTCGACATGAATGATAGAGCTTTAAGATCTATAAATATTAATCTTGGTGGTGTCGCGAACGGATTTCCAAGAGAAGATGGTTTTGATATTACTGTTGCTTCAGAAATAATGGCAATCTTTTGTCTATCAAATGATTTACATGATCTTGAAAATAGAATTGGTAATATTACTGTTGCCTATACTAGAGATAAAAAACCGATATATGCAAAAGACTTAAATGCACATGGGCCAATGACTGTATTGTTAAAAGATGCTATCAGACCAAACGTAACACAAACTCTGGAAAATAATCCTGCAATAATTCATGGCGGACCATTTGCAAATATTGCTCATGGATGTAATTCTGTTTTAGCAACTAAGACAGCATTAAAACTCTCTGATTATGTAGTAACTGAAGCTGGTTTTGGTGCTGATCTAGGTGCAGAAAAATTCTTAGACATTAAATGTAGAAAATCAGGATTAAAACCAAGTTGTGTTGTCATAGTTGCAACTATAAGAGCTCTTAAGATGCATGGAGGAGTTAAAAAAGACGAATTAAAAAATGAAAACGTAGATGCAGTAAAAAAAGGATTAGTTAATCTAGAAAGACATATTGAAAATATACAAAAATTTGGATTACCAGTAACAGTAGCTATAAATCACTTTGTTTTAGATACTGATAAAGAAGTTGCTGAAGTTACTAATTTTTGTGAACAAAAAGGGGTTAAAGCCTCTATATCAAAGCATTGGGAAAAAGGTGGAGAAGGTGCAATTGATTTAGCAAATGATGTGGTTGGGCTATGTGAAAAAGATAGTGATTTTAAATTTTTATATGATGATAAAATATCATTATTTAAAAAAATAGAAACAATTGCTAAAGAACTTTATAGAGCAAGCGAAGTAGTTGCGGATACTAAAATAAGAGAACAATTAAAAGCTTTCGAAGAAAGAGGTTACCAATCATTACCAATTTGTATTGCAAAAACTCAATATAGTTTTTCTACTGACCCAAATCTTAAAGGAGCACCCTCAGGACATGTATTGCCAATAAGAGAGGTAAGACTATCTTCTGGAGCAGAATTTATCGTTGTTGTATGCGGTGCAATAATGACAATGCCAGGATTACCAAAAGTACCGGCGGCTGACTCAATTCGTATTAATGAAAAAGGTGAAACAGAGGGTTTATTTTAAAAGATAATTAAGCCAGTTTTCAAGTTCACGCATTCTGAGATCTTTATTTGTAACCTTATTTTCTTCAGCAATCATTCTTACATGATTATTTATCTCCTGCTCATCAACAAAAGCGTTATTGTTTAAAAGACGTTCTTTTCTGAAGTGTATAAGGCTTATCATTTTATCATATGTAATTTCAGGATGATATTGAATACCCCATATATCACTTGCTGTAGACTTAAAATTTACCCCCATAACTTTATTTATAGGATTTGAGGCTAGTAATTTTGAATTATTTGGCAATTTAGCAACTTCATCAAAATTAAAAGCAGGTGTGTTAAAAATTTTACTTTTATTTTTATATAATGGATGTTGTAATCCATCATTATTTATTTCAATATTAAGTGCGATACCTCTGTGAGATCCGTTTGTGCATCTCTTCACTTGTCCTCCCGCCACAGTAACAGCAACTTGGAGTCCCCAGCAAATAGCTAATATTTTTTTAATTTTTTTTTGACATTCTCTCATAAATTCGATCTGTCTTCTTATTTCGATGGTATCATTATAAATATTTAGACTACTTCCACCCCATATTAATCCATCATATTTATCGAGATCAGTTACTTTTTCAGAAATGTTTTTGTCAGATGAGGGATTTACAACATCTATTTCAATTTTATCAGTAAAATAAGCTATACTATCTTTAAGACTTTCTGTATGTGTTTTAATTCCGCCATCAGTAAAACTCTGATTTTCCTCTCTTAAATTTCCTTCAACTATTAATATTTTTTTCATTAAAATAAATCTCCCGAAATACTATGCTCATACATAGCTTTCATATCATTTATAGTCAATTTTTTAGGATTAGATGATGTCGATGGATCATCAAGAGCCATCTTTGATAAATCATCTAAGTTCATTTTTTTAATTTCTATTACATCTGATAGTTTATGTGGAATATTAAGTTCTTTTCTTAGTTTTAATATCCATTCAAGAAAAGCATCAAAGCTTTTACTTAAGTTAAGGTAATCACAAATAGAAATAATTCTTTCCTCAATATTTTCTTTATTAAAAGTTAAAACATAAGGCATAAATATTGCGTTAGACAATCCGTGATGAAGATTAAATTGAGCATTAAGTGGATGACTTAGTGAATGAATAGCTCCTAAACCTTTTTGAAATGCTGTAGATCCCATGCTTGCTGCAGCTAACAAATCTGATCTAGCATCTAGATCACTGCCATCTTTAACAGCTTTCAAAAGCGATTTTTTTATCAACCTCATTCCTTCAATTGCTATTCCATCAGCCATTGGATGAAAGCCTGGAGCACAAAATGCCTCTAAATTGTGCGCTAATGCATCCATTCCTGTCGCTCCTGTTAAACGGGGAGAAAGATCTTTAGTAAGAACTGGGTCTAATATGACAACAGATGGTAAAAATTTTGGGTGGAAAATAATTTTTTTTATTCCAGTTTTTGAATTAATTATTGCTGATGCTCTGCCAGTTTCTGAACCAGTTCCAGCAGTTGTTGGAATTGCAATTATTGAAGAGATATTTTTTTCATCTGCCCGTTTCCAATAATCGCCAATATCCTCAAAATCCCAAATAGGTCTAGATTGACCAGACATAAAAGCAATAGCTTTACCCACGTCTAATGCGCTTCCACCTCCAATAGCTATTACACTATCACAACTATTACTCTTGAATACTTCAACACCTTCATCGACATTCTCTCCTGTTGGGTTTCCTGAGAAGTTAGAAAAAATACATAATTTAAATTTCTTTTCTAAATCATTTACTAAATCTTTTATAAATTCTAAATTTATTAATTCTCTATCTGTTACTAGTAATGGTTTTAAAGTTTTAACTTCATCACAAGCCTTTTTTAGATCTTTAGCTCTATCTCTGCCTACCCAAACAGTTGTTGGATAATTCCAATTATAATTAGTCATTTTTATTTTCAAGTATTAAGTCTAAAAATAATGCAGCAGTCCAGGAAAAATTTGTTGCACCAAATCCTTTGCCAGTTTTGCAGCTAAAGTACTCATTAAAACCTTTTTGTTTTACTAAATTAATTGTTTTTCTTTTTATCTGTTTAGCAAGTTTAGTATTCTTATTTTTTAATCCTTGATATATTATCCAATTACAATTAATCCATACTGGACCTCTCCAATATCTTTTCTCTTCAAACTTTTTGTGGTTTGATTGTACACTTGATAATAAATATTTTTCTTTATAGCTGTGTTGTTTTAAATTTTTAATAATTTTGTTATTAAATACTTTGTCTTTTAAATCTGCAAATAAAATAAAATAATGAGTAATTGATGGAATATTTATTTTTTTTTTATTTTTTAAATCAATGTTGAAAAATACATTTTTTTTCTGATTATATAATTTTACAATTTTATTTTCAGATCTTGATATGTAAGATTCTAATTCAGTACTTTGCAAATTAAATGCATTTAATAATTTAAGAAGATCTTTATTAGCTCGTATAAATATAGAATTAAAACCAACATCTACAACATTGAATAACGATGCTTTATAAAGTTTTTTTGGATTATAATTATTTTTTCTCAAATGATTTTTAATTGTTACATACCTATCATAATCAATATCCAGTGGTCTATATTCAGGATTAACAACTTTGTTATCTCCTCTCTTATATTTTAAATTTTTTGGGACTATAACTTTGCTCATAGGATCATCCCACAATGGTGAATTATCGTAGCCACTTTCCCAAGGATGCAAAATAGAGACTAATCCTGAATTATTTGGATCTCTAAATTTAATAAACCATTTGTGATATTTTAATATTCCCTTAACTATTTTTTTAAATTCAGCTTTATCTTTATTATTAATTCTTTTTTTATCTAATATTCGTTTTAAAATTATTGCAAGAACTGGTGGTTGGGTAATACCAGAAGAATGTATTTTATTTCCACATGCCCAAACAGAATGGTTTGGGTAATAATTTGTATTTAAATCGTGGAATAAAATATGAGGAATCATTCCATCTTTCCATTGACCTCTTATTAATGTCTTTATTTCATCTAGAGCATATTTGAATTTAAAATGTGAATATCCTAAGGCAATGAAGCCTGAGTCCCAATTCCATTGAGCTGGATACAATTTGTTATTGGTTGGTAATGTATATCCTTTTTTTTTATTGCCTAATAAAACTTTCTTAGCTAATTTGATAAAATCTTCCATTAACCCTTAACACTTCCTGCGGTAAGTCCACTAACTAAATATTTTTCAAAGTATACAAAAATTAACAAAACGGGTATTGTCACAACCACTGATCCTGCCATTAGATATTGTCTTGGAGTTTCGGCATCACCACTAAGATATTGTATTGCTCTTGATAAGGTAAATGAGTTTGGATTATCTAAAAACATCAAAGAAAATAAAAACTCATTCCACGCGATCATAAAAACATATAGAGCAACCGAGGAGATTGCGGGTATACTTAAAGGTAAAATTATTTTTATAATTATGCCAAACCAATTTAATTTGTCCATGATTGCTGCTTCTTCTAGTTCTTTGGGAATACTTCTAAAGTAACCTTGTAACATGTAAATTGCAACTGGCAAAGTAGTTGCTGTGTAAACAATTAATAAACCCCCTACAGAGTTTCTTAACCCTAGTTGACTAAAAACTGTATACAAAGGAATAACTAATACAATAGCAGGAAACATATAAATAATTAATATTGAAGTCGACAAAAAGTTTTTTCCAAAGAAATTTAATCTTGCAACAGCATAAGCAGCTGGGATTGCAAAAACCAAAGTAACTATCACTGTTCCTACCGAAACAATCGTACTTATAAGTATGTATCTACCAAACTTATAAGTATCAAATATCACAAAGTAAGACTTAAATAATTCTTTAAAATCTTGATTAAAATTAATACTAAAATCCAAAGGATTAATTAGTAAAGCAGCTTGAGTTTTAAAACTTGTTATCAGCATCATATAAAATGGGAATAAAATGACAAATGAGAATAAAACAATTCCGAAGAGAGTTAAAAAATCAAACACCACTATTTGAGATGAATGCTCAGATGCTAAATATTCTTGATTATACTTATTAATTTTTAATGAATAAAAAATTAAAATTGCAAATATTCCAATGTTATACCAAATTGGCATTACCTGAACGATATATCCATCAACAAAAGTGAATATAAGGGCAAAAAAAGTTGATTTTATTAAATAATTTAACTTATCTCCTATAAGTAAATTTAAAAGACTAATAGAGATTCCTAAAGTAATAATTATTGTAAAATTCAAATTTTTTAACTCAACTCCTTGTAACGTTACTAAAATTTTCCAAATAGAAACCAAGGAAAATAAAAATATCGAGGAAATTAATGCGTAGTATATTAAACTTTTAGTTTTCATCAGCTCTCTTACCTATTAATTTAAAGTAAACGAACATAGATATTAATAATAAAGCAACTATAACAATTGATACAGCTGAACCCATTCCAATATCAGAAATAGTAAATCCTTGCTCGTAAACATTTATTGGTAAAGTTCTTGTTCCAGATGCACCTCCAGTTAATAAAAAAATATCCTCAAATTTGTTAAAATTCCAAATAAACCTAATCATAAAGAGAATAGATATAACAGCTGTTATTTGTGGAAGAGTGATATTAATAAATTTTTGTAATGGACCAGCACCATCTACATCCGCTGCCTCATATAATTCTTTAGGTACTGCTTGCAGTCGAGCTAATATAAATAAGAAAGCTAAAGGAAAGTATCTCCAAATTTCAAAAATAATCACAGTTGTTAATGCTAATCGTAATTTAAGATCAAAACCAAAAAAATTTATTGTTAAATATTTTTGTCCTAGTAAATTTAGAGGTTCCTGGATGACCTGAAAATTCATCAGAAGATTATTTAAAGTTCCGCTGTAAGGATCCAACAGTAACTCCCAAGTATAAGCTAGGGCGACAACTGGGCCTACATAAGGAAAAAGCAAAACACTTCTCATAAATGTTCTTCCAAAAAACTTCTGGTTTACAAGTTGTGCGGTGAGTATTCCAAATACTATTGAACCGATTGTGCCAAAAAAAGTATAGTAAAAAGTAGTTGATAATAAATCAAAAAATTCATTTTGAAAAAATACCTTTTTAAAATTCTTTAAAGTAAAATTAGTATTTAATAGAATATTATCTGATTTGCCTGTTAATTTTGGTTTAATAGTTTTTAATTCTTTTTTATTTATTGTTTTACCATCAGAACTTTTTAATAATATTTGAAAATTTTCCTTGTATTTAGCTTCCCAATTTCCAAATTCACAAAAAATTTTGTTTGATTTGAACATGCATCTTTCATCTAAATTTATAGGCTTAATATTTTTAGGTAATTTATCCTGAAATTTGACATCCCTTATTTCTAAAATTAATGAGCTATTTCTAAGTTTATAAATTACCTTTAATTGATCTGGATTATCTTTAATTGATTTAACAATTTTTTTTGCTCTTGGCTCAGGGATCCTGATATCTTTTAATCCAACTTCTTTAAAGCTTATCCAAACATTTGCAAATATTGGAAATAAGATAATTGAAAAAACAAGGAAAACTGCAGGTAATATTAATACATATGCAGTTCTTTTTTCTATTTTTGAAAGTGTATCACTCATAAAAAAAGCGGATAATACATACTATCCGCTTTTATTTAAATTTAAATTATTAGATTAAAATTGAGAGAGCTTTTGATTAATCATATCTACTGCTTGATCAATATCAATCTGTCCATCAACATAAAGTCTAGTTATTCTATTAATAAACTTGTTATTAATAATTTTAGAAGCTCTAGAAAGTTCACCTTCTTTTACTCCCCATCTTTGAGCTTTATCTAATCCAGCAACGATATTGTTTATAACATCCTCTGAATATAAGTCTGATAAAGGTGCTTTTCTATCAACTCCAACTGGCAATTTACTCCATGCTTTTGTAAATGCCTCAGGATCGCTTGCATTTCCTCTTCTTACAGGAAATTTACCTTCTGGTGCGATTGAGAGTGTCTTTGTATAACCCTCATCCATTGAGTATTTGATAAAAGCACTTGCTTCTTCTGTATCAGCATCAGCAGTTATTCCAAAATATCTGACATCAGCCCATGCAGCCCCTTTGTTATTGTTAGGACCTTTAAGGTTTGTGATGAAGCCAGTTTTTGATGCTAACTCACTAGATGTTGGATCACTATTTATTGTTGGAGGTGCAGAGTCTCTTAATCCAGCTAATTCATCCATAATAAATGGAGACCAAATTATCATTGGAGTTTTTCCAGCAAAGTACAATTCTCTTGATTGCTTCCAATATAATTCTCCTGGAGGACTTGCATTTGCAATAACTTTATAAAACTCTAAAGAGGCTTTTAGCTTTTTACCTTGTTTTCTTATTCCATTTTTTTTAACAACATTTACTCCATTTGCTAAAAGAACATGTTCTAAAACCTGACTCATAAAATTTTCGTCAGTTTTTGTTGCAGCAACAAAACCAAACATTCCATCTCCAGAAAGTGCTTCAACTGCTTTTGTTATATTTTCATAACTTGTTGGTGGCTCAAGACCTGCTTTTTCAAATAAGTCTTTTCTATAAACGACCATTTGCGTCCAACCGTCAACTGGTACAGCTGCTATTTTTGATCCCTTTTTAGCCATGTTTAAAGCACCTGGTGCAAAAGTTTTTTTGCCAAGTTCTTTTACAACAGCATTATTTGCATCAACATCCAGTATTCCAGCTTCTGCCCAAGGTAATACATACTGTAACGTATGATAGATTACATCAGGTAGATCGCCTGCTGCTGCAGCTGCAGTTGCTCTTGTTCCTAAATCTTTTTCTTCTACAGGAATAACTTCGACCTTAATGCCAGTTTTAGCTTCAAAGTCTTTGGCCATTGCTTCTTGTTTAGCCATTCTAGCTGGCTGAACTTCTGTAGTCCAAAAAGTGATATCTGCGTAACTAATATTTGAAATTAAAAATATAATTGCACAGACTGTTATTATTGTTTTTTTAATCATTGATTCCCCTCTTTCTTTGATTAATTAAATAAATGTATCAGCGTGATAAATAAATAACAATAGTAGTTAAAAATTAGCTATAAAAAAAACCTAGGTTTTATAATATTTTTAAAACTTAAATTTTTGATTATTTAGAATTGTTTTAGTTAATTTCATCATCAAAGGAATTTTACTCTTATTAAATTTTTTTAATATAAATGGAGCAACTTCCCTTACAAGTTGTTCTCCTTCAACAGTGTCATTTGGCATAAATTTTTGTTTTGCTTTTTTAAAGGAGTATCCTTGTCCAAGATAATTTCCCATCTTACTATTTCTTCCCCCTGCAGCACTTACATATAAATCGCCAACTCCAGCAAGACTTAATACAGTCTCTTCTCTGCCTTTAAAATATTTAGTTATGTATTTCATTTCTAATATTGATTTTTGGAACAAACTCGAAGATCTATTTAAACTTTGCCCAGAACCTATAATCATCGAATAAATATTTTTAATTGCTGAACATATCTCAACACCAACAACATCTTTTGAATATTCAATTAAGTAGTATTTAGTAGATATCATTTTACCAATATATTTTGCAATTTTAATGTTTTTGTTTGCAACAATAACACTAGTTTGTTTTTTTCTAGCTAATTCCTTAGCCAAGCAAGGTCCTTTTAAAACAGAAATATTTAATTTGTTATTTCTTTTTAAAAGTTGTTGAGAGAGCGTCAAAACTTTTTTTGACCTTTTTTCATATTTAAGACCTTTGGTAAGTATTAAAATTGGTGATTTAACTTTATATTTTTTTAATTCTCTTCCAATAAAATCAATACCCAATAAACTTAAAGCAATAACAATAAGATCGTATTTTTCTCTAAATAACTCTTTTGAATATTTTTTAAAAATTAATTGTTTTGGCATTTTAATTTTTAAACTTGAATGATTTTTTGTTTTTGAAGATAAGTTTTTAATAAATAGTTTGCTATAGGGCTCTGTAATTGTAACTTTATTCTTATTGTCCATGCATGGGATAGTGAACGCAGATCCCATGGCTCCACCACCAATTACTAAGATGTTTTTCATATATAAATTAAATAGATCAAACTAGATATCTAATAACAAGTAAATTTAAATAAAAAATAGTTTAATTTTTAACAATTTGTTTATACAATAATCTTATAAATATGACTAAGGTAGCAATAATTGGATCTGGTCCGTGTGGACTTTCTATTTTAAGAGCTTTTGAACATGAAGAAAATAAAGGTACAAAAATACCTGAAATTGTTTGTTTCGAAAAGCAAGAGGATTGGGGTGGTCTTTGGAATTATAGTTGGAGAACTGGTTCAGACCAATACGGCGACCCAGTTCACAACAGTATGTATAGGTATTTATGGTCAAATGGTCCAAAAGAATGTTTAGAATTTGCTGATTATTCTTTTGATGAGCATTTTGGAAAACCTATTCCATCCTTTCCACCTAGAGAAGTTTTATATAACTATATTATTGGAAGAGTAAGCAAAGGAAATTTAAAAAATAAAATTAAATTTAATACAAGGGTTACAAGTGTAAATTATATTGCTGACAGGTTTGAGGTTAGTTACCAAGATAAAACAAACAATAAAATATTAAATGATAAGTTTGATTATGTTGTAGTCTCAACTGGACATTTTTCTGTTCCATTTATTCCAGAATATAAAGGTATGAGTTCTTTTCCTGGACGAATAATGCATTCGCATGATTTTAGAGATGCAGAAGAATTTAGAGGAAAAAATGTAGTCGTTTTAGGAAGTAGTTACTCAGCAGAAGATGTGGCGCTTCAGTGCAATAAATACGGAGCTAAAAGCGTTACCATTGGATTCAGACACAATCCTATGGGATTTAAATGGCCAAAAGGGATGAAAGAAGTTTTTTACCTCGATAGATTAGAGGGGAATAAAGCTATTTTCAAAGACGGAACAGAACAAGAGACCGATGTTATTATCTTGTGTACTGGATATTTACACCATTTTCCATTCTTAGAGGAAAACCTTGTTCTTAAAACACACAATAGACTATATCCACCTAAATTATATAAAGGTGTAGTTTGGCAAAACAACCACAAACTAATGTATCTTGGTATGCAAGATCAATTTCACACATTTAATATGTTTGATTGCCAAGCTTGGTATGCAAGAGACGTTATTATGAACAAAATTAAAATCCCAGATGCCAATGAAGTTGAAAACGATATTCAAAAATGGGTTTCATTAGAGGAAAAATTAGAGAGCCCAGATCAAATGATAGATTTTCAAACAGAATATACTAAAGAACTTTACGGATTGTCTGATTATCCAAAAATAGATTTTGAACTAATCAGAAAACATTTTAAAGAATGGGAACATGATAAAGTGAATGATATTTTAACGTATAGAAATAAATCATTCTCTTCCCCTGTAACTGGATCTGTTGCACCAATTCATCATACTCCATGGGCTTCTGCAATGGATGACTCGATGGATACTTTTTTAAAATGATAACTTTTTTTATAATAAAGTTCTATCAACAGCCAATTTCCAGCCATTTAATAATTTATTTCTTAATTTATTATTTATATTTGGTTTAAAAATTTTTTCTTTTTTCCATTTTTTCTTTATCTGATCTAATGATTTAAATACTCCAATTTGATATCCAGCAAAAAAAGCAACACCAAGGGCTGTGGTTTCTAGTATTTTGGGTCTTTCTGTATTTATGTTTATAATATTTGCTAAAAATTGAGAAAACCATTTATTTTCAACCATACCTCCATCAATTTTAACAATATTAGGTTTTAATCCATCTTTTCTCATTGCATTAAATAAATCATGACTTTGGTAAGCGACTGACTCGAGTACTGCCCTAACTAGTATTTTCCAGTCACTGTCTCTTGTTAAACCTGTTATTAAACCTCTTGCATCGGGTCTCCAGTATGGCGCACCCATTCCACTAAACGCCGGCACAATATAAACTTCATTATTATTTTTTTTAGATTGGGCAATTCTCTCAGTATCATAAGCATTATCAATTAATTTTAACTTATCTCTTAACCATTGCACTCCTGCACCTGCTATAAAAATTGACCCCTCAAGGGCATAAGTGTTTTTTCCATTAAGTCTATAACAAATAGTTGTTAATAATTTATTCTTAGAATAAATTTTTTTATATCCAGTATTCATTATCACAAAAGCACCAGTGCCATATGTACTTTTGACTGAACCTTTTTCAAAGCAAGACTGTCCTACAGCAGCTGCTTGTTGATCACCTAAGACTGCAGATATTGGTATTTCAGTACCAATAATTTTCTTATTTGTGTAGCCAAAATTATCAGCTGAATTTTTAATTTCTGGCAAAATATTTTCAGAAATTTTAAGCTTTTTTAAAATTTCTTTATCCCATTTATTGGTATTGATGTTGAATAATAATGTTCTACTAGCATTAGTTGCCTCTGTTAAATGATATTTTCCATTAGTAAGTTTCCAAATTAAAAAGGTATCAACAGTGCCGAATAATAAATTATTTGATTTTAAAAGTTTCTTAGCATTTCTTACATTTTCTAATATCCATTTAATTTTAGTAGCAGAAAAATATGGATCAATAAACAATCCAGTTTTTTTTCTGAAAATTTTTTCATAATTTTTCTTCTTTAATTTTTGACAGTATTCTTGTGTCCTTCTGTCTTGCCAAACAATTGCATTGTATATTGGTTTGCCAGTTTTCTTATTCCAAAGGATAGTTGTCTCTCTCTGGTTGGTTATTCCAATACTTAATATTTTCCCTTTAAGTAGAGATGCTCTTTTAATTACTTTTTTTAAAGCTTTAAGAGTAGTAAGCCAAATTTCATTTGGATTATGTTCCACCCATCCATTTTTTGGAAAATATTGATTAAATTCAAACTGAGATGAAAATTTAATATTTCCTTCTAAATCAAATAAAATTACTCTAGTCGATGTTGTGCCTTGGTCAATAGCAACAAGAAATTTTTTCACAATTTTAGTCTATGCCTAAATGTTTTTTTCTTTTACCTACCCAAGTTCTGATTAAATTGTCAAAAATCAATCCAATGAAAGCAACACAAATTCCAAGCGTTAATCCAATACCTGCCCCTTTTTTATCAGATAGAGCTTTTAAAATATACTGACCCAAATCCTCTGTCCCAATAAAAGCTCCTATAATCACCATAAATAATGCAAAAACTATTGTTTGATTAAGCCCTAACATCATGTGTGGAAATGCTAATGGAAATTCTATTTTAAACAATCTTTGAAACTTTGTAACACCTGACATCGTTGCAGCATCATGTAATCCAGCTGGCACACTTCTAAGCCCCTCTATCGTATATCTTGTTGCTGGTATGGTAGCATAAACTATTACTGCAATTAAAACTGATGTGTCAGTAATCCCAAAAAGCATCATTACAGGAATTAAATATACAAAAGATGGAAAAGTTTGGAATATATCACAAACGTTTAACATAAAGTTTGTAGAGTGTTTATTTTGAAAACATAAAGTTCCAACAGTAAATCCAATTATACATGATACTATAACACCAAAGGTTGCCATGTATGTAGTGACTAAAGCTCTATCCCACCAAGGGCTTAAAGCAATAAATAAAGTTAAACCACAAACAACTAGAGCTGATCTAACTCCACCAATTAAATATCCAGCTCCAACGACTAGAACTAATGTGGCTATGGCAGGCATTCTCAAATACAAAGCTCTCATCGGTTGGAGCACATCAACAATTAGCCAAGTGTTAAATGCTTTTATATATACAAAGAAAGTATCAAATATCCAGTCAACTCCTTTATTCCAAAAGTCTGCTGTTGATATTCCCTTGTTATGCGGAACTTCGAATAAATAATTATATCCTTCTTTAAAATAAATTGATCCAAAGTAAGCTAATAGAATACCGACTATAACTATAACTCCAAAGAATAACGAATTTTTATTTCGTTGAAAAAAATTTAAATTACCAAAATAATCAACTTGTTTATTTGCCCAAGCTAAAGACATCTTATCCAATAGAATTGCAATCAAACTAATACAAAGACCTGCCTCTAATGCTAATCCAATATTCAACTGATTTAAGGCTAATAATAAATTAAATCCCAAACCTTTTGCCCCTATAAATGCAGAGATAACTGCCATAGAAAAACACACCATTATTACTTGGTTAACTCCTATTAAAATATCTCTTCTCGCTGTTGGAATTAATACTTTTGACATTAGTTGCCAGTTATTACATCCACTCATTCTTCCAGCTTCAATTACCTCAGGGGGCACAGCTCTTAAACCTAATAAAGTTAAAAGTATCATTGGAGGTACAGCAACAATCATTGTTATTATTACTGCAGCATGGTCTCCAACCCCAAAAAGAACTAATGCAGGAACTAATACCGCATATTGGGGCATTGTCTGCATAACTAAAAGTATTGGGTATAGAGCTTTTTCTACTCTCTTACTTTTAAATGCCGCAACACCTAAACCTAAACCAAAAATAAATGAAAGAGGCGCTGCAACCAATATGAAAGAAAGTGTTTGCATAGATGGTTTCCATTGACCAAATATTGAAATGTAAGTCATTGATAAAAGTGCATATATTGCAAGTCCTTTACCTCCTAACTTATAGGCAAGTATTGCTGATCCGGCTGCCACAATAGTCCAAGGTAAGCCTGGTAGTTCTGCCCAAGGATTAGCATCAATCCAATCCCAACTTGTAAAAGCAACTATTGTTTCAAGACCGCCTAATAAAATTTCTCTAATTAATTCTATTAGAAAAGTCATAAATGCAGTTAAGTTTCTAGTTATTTGTAAAACTAAAGGTCGAGTTTTATATTCCTGAGTATCTTCATTCCAAAATTCCATTGGCATCCAATCATTCATTAAAAAGAATAATGAATCATTTATCCAAATTGGTAGCCAACCAAGCAATGGTGGCAATCTCCAAAAAACATCAAAAGCGTAGTATCTAACTTCTTTGCCTAGAAATACAAAGGTACTCTGATTAGGGTCTTTTACAAATTCAGCCTGTCCTCTTATAAATTTATATGTTTCAGGAACATCAATAGAAAAGCATAGTGCAAAAAATACAGCTAATAAAAATAACCATTGAAATAACTTTGGATATTTTTTTAGAATTTCCATAATTTAATTATTATTTTTTCTTCCTCCAAAAACTGTATTAATAATTTTTGCAGGATTGATTGAGCCTACGACATTATTTTTGCCATCTATCACAGCTACTGTTTGTTCTTGAGTTAAAATTTTTTCAGCAACGTTTTCAATAATCTCATCTTTTGAAACTTTTAAATCACCCACATCAGAGGTTGTTTCATCCATTACATCTTTAATTAATAAAACTTTTTCTCTTGGCACTTCCTCTGTAAATTTTCTTACATATTCAGTTGCTGGATTTAAAACAATATTAGCGGGTGTATCTAGCTGCTCAATTATTCCATCTTTCATAATTGCAATACGATCAGCAAGTTTTAAGGCTTCATCAAAATCATGAGTAATAAACATGATTGTTTTTTGTAATTTTTCTTGTAGTCTTAAAAATTCATCTTGCATTTCTTTCCTTATAAGAGGATCTAATGCAGAAAAAGGTTCATCTAAAAACCATATATCTGGTTCAACTGCCAAAGATCTAGCAATTCCTACCCTTTGTTGTTGTCCTCCAGATAACTCTCTTGGAAAATAATTTTCTCTTCCATCAAGACCAACAAGTTTAACCATATCCATTGCTTTATTAATACTATCTTCAGTTTTAATGCCTTTAATTTGAAGAGGAAAAGCAATGTTTTCTAAGACTGTTTTATGGGGAAGTAGAGCAAAACTTTGAAATACCATTCCCATTTTATTTCTTCTTAAATCAATAAGCTCCTTGTTATTTAAATTAAGCAAATCTTGACCTTCAATAAAAATTTTTCCACCGGTTGCGTCTGTTAATCTAGAAATACATCTTAATAATGTTGATTTACCTGATCCTGATAAGCCCATTACAACTAGCATTTCACCTTTTGATACCTCAAAAGAAGCATTATTAACTCCTACAATACATCCGTTCTCTTGAAACGTTTTAGCATCAACATTACCATTTGCTTCTTTAAGCATTCGCTCAGCGTTTGTTCCAAAAATTTTATAAACAGATTGGCATTTAATTACTGGTTCTGACATAAATAATATTAAGGTTATACGAAATTAAGATAAAATAAAATCTCTATAATTTGTTACTTTTCCTCCTAAAAATTTTTAATAAAATAAACTCTTGTATCAATACCTGTGCTTAAAAAACTCAAAGCTTCACCACTTACTTTAACAGTTTCATCTACACCAACATTATTTCCACTTACAACGAAACCTGCAAAACATTTATTTTTCTCATCGTCCCATTTGACAAATGTTTCATCAATTTTATTTCCATTAATTGTATAAATTTCATGTGCTCTAAAGTTTAGGAAATTAGCACCCATAATCGCACGTTGAGGTATAAGTTTAGTTGCCTTGCAAACTGCTTCATATAATTCGTCAGATAATTTAAAATTGTCTGTACCATCAAATGAAACTAAAACTCCTGAAGGGAGACTAGAAATTAGCTTATTAAGTTTTCTTTCTTCAGCTATTCTTTCTTCTTCTATTTTCATTTTTGCAACTAGCTCATCACCTTCGCCAAAAATATTATTTAAAACAAAAAAAGTAAGAAAGATAAGAATAATTATACCAACTAATCCGCCGAATTGCTTAACTGGCTCTGACAATGTTTTAAATCTATTCTTGGAGACTTCCATTTTTCCAAATACCTTTTTTTTGTTTTCCGTCTGACCAAGTAAAAGTACCTTCACCGTTCATAAAACCATTGGCCCATTCACCTTCATAAGTTGAACCATCAGGAAAAAATAAAATTCCTATACCGTTCCACTGACTTTCTTTAAATTCACCTTTGTAAATATATCCATTCGGCCATGTTTCAGTTCCTTGGCCATGTTTTTTTGTAGCTACCCATTCACCTTCATAAGTTGTTTTATCTGTGTAAACCCACTTACCATAACCATTGTCACAATTTCCCTCTTTACATCCTGTGCTTCTTGCTTGGGCAATCGATGAGGCCAAAAGGTAAAAAAGTATGCAGAATACGAGTCTTTTCATGATTTCATTCTACACAATATTTAACAAAAAAAAATTAGGCATTTTTTGTTTTGTTTTTACAATAATAAATACTTATATATTTTTCAGAATTTTCAGTATTTATATTCTTGGTTATTTCGTGAATTAATTCTCCAGTTTTTCTAGTAATTATTGCAGATTCTGAATAACTTTTTTCTTTATTAAATGCTTTGAATAAAACCACATCTTTATTTACAATTTTTACGTCAAAATTAGAATTTTGAGAAAAAAAATCTGATAATCCATTTACCATCAGGGTGCTTGGTTTATTTGCGTATAATTTTAAAGAATCTAGACTCTCTTCATCCACTTCATC
>CACFLJ010000002.1 GCA_902567045.1 uncultured Pelagibacteraceae bacterium | reverse complement strand
AAAGAATTGCAGACCTTTTTACTGATTATTTGTTCTCCAACAATGACTGGGAAGTTTGATTTAATTTTCTTTAGTTTGCTAATTTTCAGCATTTAGCTGTACATACCCTCTTTTACTTTAATCATTTTGTACATAAGGTCATTTAATGGTGTGGCTATTCCATGTTTTTTTCCTATTTTAGATACAGCGCCACTTATGAAATCAATTTCAGTTTTTCTTTTATAAAGTACATCAAAAGCCATTGAAGACTTATTTGTTTGTTTTGAATCAACAATTTTGTTGAACATAAATAAACACTCATCTTCAGAAACATCAACACCATCTGCTAAAGCAACATCTCTTGTTTCTAAAATTATCTCTTTACCTAAACTTCTAGAAATGTCGTTGGCATTATTATTTATGTAAAGATCGGTGTGATGCAGATCAAAAATAGCCGAAAGTGGACCTATTGCGGTTAAAGCAAAAAGTTTCATCCATTTTCTTTTTTTTACATCTTCAGCTGCAATCATTTCTAAATTATGAGCAGTAAATGTGTCAGCAATTTCAGTTATTCTATCTGTTATCCCACCATCATATTCTCCAATCCAAGAGGGTAGAGCAGCATGATTCATAATATGACCAGGGCCTAAGATATTTGATGCTTGAGTTGTTGTTCCCCCGATTACCTTTTCATCGCCAACTATACTTTTAATTATTGTTTCATGTCCAATTCCATTTTGAAAAGACATGAAAACTGTTTTATCGTTAATAATGTTTTTTATACTTTTTAAAGCAGGTTCCAGAGCTGTTGCTTTACACATGACTATCACAGCATCAACTTTTCCCATTGTAGATGGATTTGATGTTGCTGGTACCTTTATAAATCTATCACCACCATGACCATCCATTTTAAGACCATTTTTATTAATTTCATCAATGTGCTCTTTCCAAACATCAATGAGCATTACATTAAGACCTTTTTCAGCAAGCAGGCCTCCAAATAGACAACCCATTGCTCCCGCGCCAAGAACTGCAACTTTTAAATCTTTATTATTCATTTTTAAGAAACGAAATATATTTATGTAAAAAAATTATGCAATATATTATGTACCTAATTTATATATGGAATTAAAAATAGAAAAAGGAATTTTCAAAAAATTTAGTTTAGAAGAAATATCAAACGCATTAGATAAAGGTCTGTCAAAGAATTATGATAGTGTAAATACAGAGGTAATTGATTGTCCAAATTTAAGAAATTGGGATTGTCCATCTGAAGGTATGAGTGGCAACCAAAGGATAATCGATGTTGGAGGAGAGCCTTACATGCATGATCCAAAATATCTTGGAACTGAATTTGATTATTCAGAAATCTCAAAGATGATAGGATCAGAAAAATCATACGCACTTGGTGCAGGATCTGGAGCAATGTCTTGCCTTGATGGACACTGTGGAGAATTGGTTATAAATGAAAACTTTATAACAAAAGAAAATAGATCTTTAATTGCTAGAGTAGGAAAAGATAAAGAATGTATAGTAGAGGACTATACCGCAAGCAAACATGGTGGGTTAGGTAATGTTTATTATTCCGATGGAGTTAAAGGAGAAGTTATATATTTAAAAATTAAAAAAAGAATTGGAAAACAAGGTTCATTACCTCAATCAATAAGAACAGCACTTTCAGAAAATCTTAAAATTGGGAATAAAGATCATATTGCTCTTGCTGGTGTATTTAGAGTTTTGAATGGAAAAATAAGATCACACGTACAACCAGATTATAAGGATATAAAACATGAATATTATGATCCGCAATTGATGAAATGCACAAAAGATTTTCTACAATTTTACGAGCCTGTTGGACCAAAATTACAATGCTATACTATTTTATGGACTGGCGATCCTACGGGGGGAGAATTAAATTTAAGAGAGTCCGGTGAGCATACTCACTTTCACTCATATGAGCATAAGAATGATGCTGGACATTATCATTTTGATGTATCTCCAGATGATATTGAATATGAAGGATATTTTAATATTGCACAAGAAGTACATAGAGTGAATAATATCTATAAAGAATTAAAAAATATAAAATGAAAAAGATTTATACTTGGGCCGCTCAACCTGCAAACAGAACTCTTACCGTTGATGATCTTAAAAAAGCAAAAGGAAAAAAAAAATTTACTCAAGTCACAGCTAATACAATAGATGAAGCTGAGGCCGCAGAGAAGGCTGGATTTGACATGATAATCTGCAATGCTTTTAATGTAAAACAGGTGAGAGAGGGATCAAAGAATCTATTTTTAACTGCTGCGCTAGTATTAAATAAGTTTGTCACTTCAGAAGATATAATGAGAGGAGCGTTTGAAGCCTTAGAAAATGGAGCTGATGCTGTAATGACACCTAGAAGTATGAAAATAGTAGAGATGTTGGCTAATGAAGATGTTCCAGTTATGGGGCATCTTGGTTTAGTTCCAAGAAAATCCACATGGATTGGTGGATTAAGAGCAGTTGGAAAAGATAGTGATGAGGCACACAAACTTTTTTTAAAATTTAAAAGATTGGAAGATGCGGGAGCTTTTTCTGCTGAATGTGAAGTTATTCCAGAAAATGTTATGGGAGAAATCTCTAAAAGAACAAATATAGTTACAGTTTCTTTAGGTTCAGGAAAAAAGGCGGATGTAATGTATTTGTTCATGGAAGATATATGTGGAGATACTTTAAATCCTCCAAGACATTCAAAAGCTTATGGAAACTTATTAAAATTAAAAAATGAAATAAAAATTGAGAGAGTTCGAGCTCTTAAGGCATTCAAAAAAGATTCTATCGCAGGAAAATTTCCAGGAAAAAAACAGTCTTCAAATTTAAATAAAAAGGAGTTCGAATCTTTTCTTGATAAACTTGATTAATATGTTTCAGACTCTTTTTTGCTTATTGAGCCTTTCATTTTTTCAACAATTGCTTTAGCTCCAGCACTCATTGCTCTTTGATCAGCTCCAATTGTTACAAAATTAAAACCTTTATCAATCATTTTTTGGGCATATTCAGTTGTTCCATTATGTATTCCTGCAAAGATATTATGTTTGTTGGCATGCTCTAAAATTCTAAGAATTTCAGAATATGCCTTTGTATCTTCTGGTCTATCAAATCCAGGCTTTTCTCCAATTGCTAAACTTAAGTCCGCTGGGCCAATATATATTCCATCTACACCATCTGTAGACATAATTTCATCTAATTTATCTAATGATTCTTTTGTTTCAATCATAGCTAATTTTAAAATTTCATCATTTGCATGGTCGGCATAATCAGCTCCACCATAAATCAATCCTCTAACGGGACCAAAACTTCTATATCCTCTTGGAGGGTACATGCAGGCTTGTACAAATCTCTCTGCTTCTTCTTTATTGCTTACCATAGGACATATAATTCCATAACAACCAGCGTCTAAAATTTTCATGATTTGGCCTGGTTCATTCCAATTTACTCTTGCAAGAGGAGTTACATCAGTTGATGAAATAGTTTGAAGCATTGGAAGTGCGTTTGTGTAGTCAACAAGTCCATGCTGCATATCTACAGTTAGAGAATCCCAACCTTGATGCGCCATAACTTCAGCTGATACAGTGCTTGGTATTTGTAACCAACCATTTACAACAGGCTTACCTTCAGCCATCATTTGTTTGACTTTATTTTTTCTCATTAATAATTGAGACCGAAGTGAGTGTACTTAACGTTCAAATAATCTTTGATAGCCATAGAACCACCTTCTCTTCCATAGCCTGTTTGTTTTATTCCTCCAAAAGGCACTTCAGCAAAAGCAATTGTTGGATGGTTTACAGCACATGTTCCAGTTTCCATTTTTTCTGAGACTTTGTGCGCTTTTTCTAAAGAATTAGTGTAAATATAACTTGCTAAACCAAGGTCATTATCATTAGCTCGCTTAACAACTTCATCTGTGTCTTTAAAAGTAAGCAATGGCACTAAAGGTCCAAATGGCTCTTCTTTAGCAATTGTAAAATTATCTTTAACATTATCAAAAATAGTTGGTTCATAGAAATACCCTTTATTAAAACCAGCTGGTCTCTTTCCACCACATAAAACTGTTGCTCCTTCACTCTTAGTTTTTTCTACTAATGCCTCTATTTCATTTAATCTTTTTTCTGTTGTTAAAGGTCCTAAAATTGTATCTTCATCCATTCCGTTACCAACTTTAAGCTTAGTAACCTTTTCAACTAATGTTTTAGCAAATTCATCTTTTTTACTTTCATGAATATAAAATCTTGCAGGTGATATACAAACTTGACCATTATTTCTAAATTTAGCAGTGATTGCCATATCAGTTACTTTGTTAATATCTACGTCGTCAAAAACAATAAAAGGTGAATGACCACTTAACTCCATAGTAACTCTTTGAACTTTTTCAGCAGCTTGTTTTAAAATTAGTTTTCCAACTCTCGTTGAACCAGTTATGGAAACTTTTTTCACTATGTCAGATGATATTAATTGAGATGAAATTTTAGCTGGATCACCAGATAGTAAATTTACTACTCCTGGCGGTACACCTGCATCATTTATAATATTCATGAGTTCCATTACACTACCTGGAGTAATTACATCAGGCTTACAAATTACTGAACATCCTGCAGCTAAAGCAGTAGAAATTTTTCTTGAAGATAAAACTATTGGAAAATTCCATGGTATTAATCCAGCGACTACTCCAACTGGCTCATATTTTACATACATTCTTGTATGTTCAAATCTACTTTCAACTATTTGACCATAAATTCTTTTTGTCTCTTCAGAGTTCCATTCAAAAATATCTGCGGCTCCTCCAACTTCTCCTTTTGCTTCTGATAGTGGTTTTCCAACTTCTAATGTCAACCACTTAGCTAATACATCAGTTCTCTCTCTCATAAGGTCGGCAATTTTTCTTATAATTTTTGATCTTTGCCAAGGTGGAGTATTTCTCCAAACTTCTAAACCTTTTTCTGCAGACTTAAGTGCTTTGTTTACATCTTCTTCACCTGCTTTAGATGCCTTACCTAAAACTTCTTCAGTTGCAGGATTTAAAACATCATAAGTTTCATTGTTTTGTGATGCCTGCCATCTACCGTCAATGAATTGTCCAAATTTGCTATACATAATTTTTATTTTGTGGTTTATTAGTTGAATATTTGAGTAGAATATAACTAGAAAAATGAGAAAAATAAAGCTTACTTGCGCACATGCACTGGTTAAACATTTAATAGCTCAGAAAGTTTATATTGATGGTCAAGTTAAGCCTTTGTTTCCTGGTGTATTCGGTATTTTTGGACATGGAAATGTCGCATGTCTAGGACAAGCATTAGAGGAAAATAAAGATCAACTTCCAACTTACAGAGGTCATCACGAACAAAATATGGCTTTAACAGGTGTTGCTTATGCAAGAGCTAAAAGAAGAAAGCAAATTTTTATTGCAACAAGTTCGGTTGGACCAGGATCTACAAATCTAGTTACAGCATCAGCTGTAGCAATGAGTAATAGATTACCAATTTTATTTTTACCTGGAGACACTTATGCAAATAGAATGCCAGATCCAGTTTTACAACAGGTTGAACATTTTTCAAATCCAGGAATGACAGCTAACGACTCATTTAAACCAGTTACAAAATATTTTGATAGAATTACAAGACCAGAACAAATATTACAGTCACTTCCTCAGGCAATTCAAACCATGTTAGATCCAGCAGAGTGTGGACCCGCATGTTTATCTTTATGCCAAGATGTACAAGGTGAAACTTTTGATTATCCTGAAGAATTTTTTAAAGAAAGAATTCATAATATTAGAAGACCTAGACCTGACGATTTTCAAATCAAACAAGCAGTTGAAAAAATTAAAAATTCAAAAAAACCTATTATAATTTCTGGAGGTGGAGTATTTTACTCTGACGCCATGGAAGAGTTAGGCAATTTTGCAGTTAAACATAATATACCAGTAACACAAACAGTTATGGGATATTCAACAATGAAAAAAGATCATTCTCATTTTGTAGGACCAATAGGTGGTCTTGGTGGTAAGGCAGCAAATAACTTAGCAAAGGAAACTGATTTAGCAATCTGCATAGGAACTAAGCTAGCAGATTTTACAACTGGCTCGTGGGCTAATTTTGAAAACCCTGAATTTAAATTAGTTTCAATTAATATAGCAAGACATGATGCCAACAAACATTTAGCAGAAGCAGTTATAGGTGATGCAAAAGTTACCTTAACAGAATTATCTAACGCTATTGGAAATTGGAAATCATCTGATAACTGGCATAAAAAATCACAAGATGAGTTAAAATCTTGGAATGAATACGTTGATAAAGAGAGTGGTCCAACAAATCAAGAATTACCAAGTTATGCTCATGCTGTTGGAGCAATTTATAGGAATTCAGATCCAACTGATATCGCAGTTACAGCAGCCGGAGGTTTGGTCGGAGAAGTTGTTCAAGTTTGGCGGCCAAAAGAATTAAATACCCATGAAACAGAGTGGGGGTTTAGTTGTATGAGTTATGAAATTTCTGGTGCTCTTGGTATAAAAATGGCCAACCCTGATAAAGATGTAATTGCTTTTGTGGGCGATGGGTCATACCTACTTAACAATTCAGATATATATTCCTCAGTAATTACTAATAATAAATTAATAATCATAGTATGTGATAATGGAGGTCACGCTGTCATAAATAGACTTCAATTGTTCAAAGGTGGAAAAGAATTTAATTGTTTGTTTAATTCTTCAAATATCAAAAATTCTAAAGAAGTAAATTTCGCTCAACATGCAGCAAGTATGGGAGCACAATCAGAACATGTTTCTAGTATTTCAGAATTAGAAGATGCATTTAAAAGAGCCAAACAATCAGATGTAACTTATGTTATATCAATTAAAACACATAGTTACGAATGGCTTGAAGGATCTGCTTACTGGGAAAGCCCTACGCTTGAAATACCAACATCAAAAGAAAATGAAGAGGCATTAAAACTCCACAAAGAAGGAAAATCAAAACAGAGACAAGGTGTTTAAAAACTTTATATGAATAAAGTTTTTAAAATTGGCTTAATAGGTTGTGGACATATTGCTGAAACATATTTTAGAGCTGAAAAATATTTTAATAATATAAAAATTATTAAATGTGCTGATATAAATGAGAAAGCTTCTAAGCGTTGCGCTTTAAATTTTGGAATAAAATCTGTAACTGTTAATGAGCTTTTTAAAGACAAGGAAATAGAAATTATTTTAAACCTTACAATTCCAAAAGCACATTATCAAATATCTAAAAAAGCTTTAATAAACGGAAAACATGTTTATTCAGAAAAACCATTAGCAATAAATTTAAATGATGGGAAAAAATTGTTAAAAATTTCAAAAAAAAAAAAATTATATTTAGGTAACGCTCCTGATACTTTTTTAGGAGGTGGAATTCAAAAATCTAAAGAATTAGTTGAGAAAAATATTATAGGGAATGTAAAATTAGGAAATGCAGTTTTTGCATTTCCTGGTATTCAATCCTACCATCCTAATCCTGAACCTTGGTTCACAAAAAAAGAGGGAGGTCCTGTTATCGATATGGGACCATATTATATTACTGCTTTAGTAAATCTTTTAGGACCAGCAAAAAAAGTTACTGGCACCATCATTCAAGGTCAAAAATATAGAACTATTGGGATAGGACCAAAAAAAGGCAAAAAATTTAAAGTAGAATGTCCAACTACTTATTTATCAACAATAACTTTTAAAAATGACTCCATTATAAGATTAACATTATCATTTGATGTTATAGCTCATCAAAGAAACCACATAGAATTATATGGAGAAAAAGGGTCAATGATAGTTCCAGATCCAAATATGTTCGGTGGATCAGTATTAACTTGCAATAAATTAGGTGATAACTGGAAAGAGTTTAAGACAACAAAAATGCCGTTGGGGAGGATTAATATAAGAACACAAAGTTCAAGAGCAAATGAAGCACCAACTAATGCAAACTATCGAGGTGTGGGGTTGTCAGAGATGGCATATTCGATTGAAAATAAAAGAAAACATTTATGTAATGGTGAAATTTCTCTTCATGTATTAGACATTATAACTTCTATAATGAAAGCGGCTAGGTCTAGCAAAATTCAATATATTAAAAGCTTTTGCGCAAAACCAAAAAAGTTTTCAAAATTAGATATTAAGAAATTACTAAAATAAATATGAAATGAAAAAACATATCGTAATTTCAGATCCATTTCCAAGAACATTAGATTTAATTTTTTCAAAAAAAAAACTTAAGGAATTAAAATCAAAATATAAATTAATAACTGCTCCGAAGTTAAATAAAAAAGATTTTTATGAAAAAAATATTCATAAAGCCAGTTTTATAATGGGCCAACCAGATCTAGACAAAAATCTTTTATCGAAAGCTTCAAAATTGAAATGTATCATAAATGTTGAAAGTAATTTTATGGATAATATTGACTATGAATTTTGTTTTAAAAAAAAAATTGATGTCATAGCTACATCACCTGTGTTTGCAAAGCCTGTTGCTGAAATAGCTTTAGGTATGACTTTATCCATATTAAGAGATATCCATAATGCTCATTTCAATTTTATAAAAGGAAAAGAAAAATACGGTTTGGAAAGTAATTTAAGCTCTTCACTATTAACAAATAAAAAAATCGGTTTACTAGGC
Organism: uncultured Pelagibacteraceae bacterium; assembly: GCA_902567045.1. GTDB lineage: Bacteria > Pseudomonadota > Alphaproteobacteria > Pelagibacterales > Pelagibacteraceae > Pelagibacter. Next base: position 161,159 of record CACFLJ010000002.1, on the reverse strand, counting down.
TTTGGAGATTTGGCAAAGGCGCTTTGTCCTTTTCTGCTACCCTTTACAAAAAATATAAACGTATATGATCCCTGGGTACCTAACAAAATTATTAAAAAAGCTGGCTTTAAATCTATAAATTTAAATAAAATGTTCAGCGATTGTGAGATTATTTATGTTCTAGCCACTATAACAACTAAAAACAAAAATTTAATAAACAAAAAATTATTGAATAAAATGAAGCCAAAATCAGTTTTTGTTTTAATGAGTAGAGCAGCAATTGTTAACTTTGAAGATCTTAAAAAAAGAATTAAAAAAGGAGATATCTATGTTGCTACAGATGTATTTCCTGAAGAGCCGGTTAAAAAAAATGATCCAATAAGAAAACTTAAAAATGTCTTGTTTTCAGCTCATAGGGCGGGAGCTTTAGAACAGGCTTTTTTTGAAATGGGTGAAATTGTTCTAAAAGATATGAGCTTAATTTTAAAAAAAAAGGCACCAAAATTCTGCAAAACGGCTCAAAGCAAAACAGTAAATTTGTTAGCCTCAAAACCTGTTGCAATTAACTGATTTTTTTATATTTTCTTCACTTATGTCATCAATTAATCAACTACTTCTAGAAGCAAAAAGTGTAACAAAGTACTTTGGAACCATAACGGCTCTTGAGAATGTAAATTTAAAGATACATGCAGGAGAATGTCTTGGTGTTGTGGGTGACAATGGAGCAGGAAAAACGACATTAATGAAGGTTTTATCTGGACTTTATAAACCAAGTTCTGGTTCACTATATTTTGATGGTAAAAAAGAGATATTAGAAAGTCCAAAAGACTCACAAGAGTTAGGCCTAGAAATGGTTTACCAAGATTTGGCTTTAGCGGGAAATCTTCCTATTGGTGAAAATATTTTTTTGGGACGTGAGCCTACTAAAAATCTTGGTTTTATTAAGCTGCTAGATTTTAAAAAAATAAAAGAGCTTACTGATGCTCATTTAGGTAAGTTAAAAATTAATGTAAAAAGTGCAGATCAAAAAGTCGAGGAACTCTCAGGAGGTCAAAGACAAGCGGTAGCCATAGCAAGATCTACAGCTTTCAATGCCAAGGTAGTTATTATGGATGAACCTACGGCTGCTCTTGCTATCAAGGAAGTTGGAAAAGTATTAGATTTAATCAATAGCTTAAAAAAAACTGGAGTAGGTGTAATTGTAATCAGCCATAGAATGGATGACATATTTGCTGTTTGTGATCGTGTGATGGCTTTATTTCAAGGAACTAATTTTGCAGAGTCTGAATTATCAAAAACTTCTAGAGACGAAGTAATTGGTTGGATTATGGGAAAAAAATAATTATGGATAATAAAGATCAAAAAAAAGATTCACTATATTTAAAATTAATTCCTTACTTTGATAGATATGGAATTTTATTATTATTATTCATTATGATAGTGGTAATGCATTTCTTGCAGCCAGATGTTTTTTTGTCATGGAGAAATGTAACCAACGTATTTAAACAAATATCTTGGCAATCTATGCTCGCTCTAGGAGTTTTCATGGTAATTGTAACTGCAGGTATTGACCTTTCAGTTGGTTCTATAATGATGTTGTCATTGATGATATTAGCAATTGTAGCAAAAGCAGGTGCGCCTTGGTTTGTTGTTGCTATGACACCACTTATAGCAGGATTAATATGTGGACTAATAAATGGTCTTGGAATTACTATTTTGCGGATGCCTCATCCTTTCATAATGACACTAGGTACACTATATATATTTAGAGGAACTGGAAATTTAATTTCAGGTGGAACACCAATAAGTGGCTTTACTGACGAAGTAAGGTATCTTGGCCATGGAAGAATAGATTTAACTTGGTTAGGTCTCGAAAAATCTCAGTACCTTCCAGTGAGTTTAGTTCTTATTGCAATTGTATATATAATTTTCTGGGTTTTCATGAATCATACAAGAACTGGTAAATGGATTTATGCTATTGGAGGTAACCCCAGTGCAGCGAGGGCATCAGGTGTAAATGTAAATAAAATTTTAGTAATTGTTTACTCTTTATGCGGATTTTTATCAGGTATTGGAGCATTAATTTTAGCAGGAAGAACAGATTCTGGATATCCTAACGCTGGATTACAATCAGAATTAGATGCTATTGCAGCCTGTATAATTGGTGGAGCAAGTTTTTTCGGTGGAAGGGGTACAGTGCTTGGAGTGTTTGCTGGCGTAATGATTATGGGTATTTTAAGAAATGGCCTAAACCTTATGGATGTGAGCTCGTTTTGGCAACAAGTCTTAATTGGTTCTATAATAGTATTAGCAGTATATATCGACGTGCTAAGAAGAGATCTTGGAACAAGAAAATAATACACGTATTAGTTGAGCTAGAAAATTGTGTCTTTTATAAATAGTTGAATTCTTATTAAAAATTTAATTAAATTAATTTTTAATAATTATTAAAGGGGAAATTTTATGAGAGAACTAATGAGAAAAGTTGTTGTATTTTTTTCAACAATTTTTTTATTAACAACTATGGCGTCAGTATCTTTTGCTGATGGTCACGGTAAAAAAATCCTATTTAGCATCAAAGGTCCTGGTTCAGGAAACCCATTTTGGGCTTCTGTAACTAAAGGTGCTGAAGAAGAGGCAAAAAAACTAGGTGTTAAATTAATATTAATTGCACCTCCACAAGAAGGTGATGTTCAGGCACAAATTAACCAAGTAGAAGATCAACTTGCAAAAGGTGTTGATGCTTTAGCTCTAGCGCCAGGAGATCCAAATGCTTTTGCTCCAATCGTTGATGATGCGATCAAAAGTGGAGTTCCAGTTGTTTTTGTTGATACAAAAGGAATTAATGAAGGTGTAACTTTTATTGGAACAAATAATATGAATGGTGCAGAATTAGCTGCTAAATTCATATGTGATAAAACTCCAAAAGGTTCAGATGTTGCAATTCTTACAGGAATTGAGTCTCAATCAACTGCATTATTAAGAAGAGATGGTGCAATTAAAGGATTTAAAAATTGTGGTTTAAATCTTGTTGCTACTCAAACAGCCGAGTGGGATACTGCAAAAGGTAGATCAGTTACTGAGTCAATCATTTTGAAAAATCCTAATATCAAAGCAATTTTTGCTTCTAATGACAATATGGGATTAGGTGCTATGCAAGCTTTAAAAGATGCTGACATGAACGATGTAATTGTTGTTGGTTTTGATGCAACTCCTGATGCAGCTACGAGTATCTTAAAAGGTGAAATGACTGCAACGATTGCTCAGTTCTCATACAACATGGGTGCATATGGAGTTAAATATGCTCTTGAGCTAGCTAACGGTGGAAGTATTGATCCTAATATTGATACTGGAACACAATTAGTAACAACAGAAAACGCTAACGATTTTAAATAATCTTTAGAAAAATCAAAATTAAAAGGGTGGAATTTTATTTCACCCTTTTTTTTTATATAATATAGTGGCTAAATGCTTATTAAAATTAATCCAATTTTAAGCCCTGAACTCCTATATCAGTTAAGAGCAATGGGTCATGGCGATAAACTGGTTTTAACAGATGCTAATTTTCCAGCATATTCTCATTCTTTAAACAATAAAGTAATCAGATTAGATGGAGTAGATATTTATGAAGCAACAAAAGCTATTCTCTCTGTTTTTCCATTAGATAGTTTCATTGACTCAGCTGCAAACAGAATGCAGGTTGATAACAAACCTGATGAATTAACTGATTGTCACAAAGATTTTATTAAAGCTGTAAAAGAAACCTCTGGAGAAAATTGGAAGGTTGGCTCAATTGAAAGACAAGAATTTTATAAAGAGGCAAAAAAGTCTCAATTAATAGTATCTACCTCTGAAATGAGACCATATGGGTGTTTTATATTAACAAAGGGAGTAATTAAACCAGATGGTAGTGTTTGGGTTCTTGATAAATAATGAGCTCAATATGTGTCTTTGGAGTATTTGTAGCTGATCTTTGTTTTTTTGCTGACAAAATTCCTATCAAAGGCGAAACAGTTTTAGGTAAAAATCATATAGTTGGTCCGGGTGGAAAAGGGTCAAACCAAGCAATAGCTGCAGCAAGGCTTGGAGGAAAAGTAAATCTTATAACAAAGATAGGAAAAGACCAAAATGCCACCATGGCCTTAAACCTTTATAAAGAAGTAGGCATTAATACAGATTCAATAATCCAGGATGAAAATCAATTAACTGGTGTTGCAGGGATAATGATAAATGAAAAAACCGGAGACAACTCTATAAACATTATACCAGGCGCAGCTGGGTCTTTAACTAATAAAGATATTGATAAAAATTTAAAATTTATTGAAAATTCAAAAATATTTTTAACTCAATTGGAGACTCCCTACGAAGCGACTAGTTATGCACTTAGTAAAGCAAAACATTCAGGTTCAATAACTATTTTTAATCCTGCGCCTGCATCAAATATTAATGAGAGTGATTTTAAATCTATGGATTATTTTACACCTAATGAGACAGAAGCAAGTTTTTATCTAAAAAAAAATGTTGAAAGTAAAACAGAAATTGCAGAAGCCGCAAAAAATTTTCTAAATAAAGGAGTTAAAAATATTGTTATAACTCTAGGTTCAAAAGGAGTTTATTTTGCAAACTCCTCCGAAAGTTATTTTGTAGATGCTTTTAATTTAAAAAATAAAGTTATAGATACAACTGGAGCAGGGGACGCATTTAATGGAGCTTTTGCATATGCTTTATCTAAAAATCAAAGTAACAAAGATGCTATAGAATTTGCAAATAAGGTCGCCGGTATTTCAACAACAAGAGCTGGAGCAGCCAATGCAATGCCTAAACTTGACGAGGTTGAAACTTATTAACTTTTCCTTTATCAACATGAAAAAAAAGCGATATGATAAATTTTGATTTAAAAGACAGAGTTGCAGTAGTGACAGGAGGCGCCCAAGGTTTTGGACTAGCTATTACGGAGAGATTTATTGCTTCTGGAGCAAGCGTTGTAATTTGGGATATAGACGAGGAAGCAATCAAAACTGCAACAAAGAAAATTAATTCAGATAAGGTTTCATATCAAATTGTTGATGTTGGAAATTATGAGAATATAGAAAAAAATTTAGCTGATATTGAAAAAACTCACAAAAAAATTGATATTTTCATCAATAATGCAGGTGTTGCAGGAAAAAATACTACAGTAGTTGATTATCCACTTGATGAGTGGAAAAAAGTTATAGACCTAAATCTAAATGCAGTATTTTTTTGTTGTAAAGCCGTAACGCCTTACATGCTTAAAAATAATTATGGAAGAATTGTAAATATTGCCTCTATTGCTGGAAAAGAGGGCAATCCTAATGCCAGTGCATATAGCACATCTAAAGCTGGAGTTATAGGTTTAACTAAATCACTTGGAAAAGAATTAGCATTAAAAAATATAGCTGTTAATTGCGTAACCCCAGCTGCTGCAAAAACAAGAATTTTTGATCAAATGACTGAGGAACATATTAATTATATGTTATCTAAAATCCCAAGAAATAAATTTGCCAAAGTAGATGAATTAGCATCTCTTGTTACATGGTTATCGAGTGAAGAAAATTCTTTTTCTACAGCAGCAGTATTTGATTTAAGTGGTGGAAGAGCAACTTATTAGTTTATGCAGATAGGTATTGATGTTGGAGCTACAAAAATTGAAAGTGTAGTTCTTGACGAGAAAGGTAATGAAAGTAATCGTGAAAGAACAGATTGCCCAAAAGACTATTCTCAAATTGTAAAAACTATTAAAGAAATTGATAAGAAGTTAGAGAAAAAATTTAATAAAGAGCTGCCAATAGGTGTTTGTCATCCTGGCGTACATTCTCCTCAAACTGGATTAGTTAAGAATGCGCCAAATTGTTATTGGTTAGAAAAAAAACCATTTCAAAATGATTTAAGGAAAGAATTGGGTAAAGAAGTATTTTGTGAAAACGACGCAAATTGCTTTGCTTTATCAGAGGCTTTAGATGGTTCAGGAAAACACTATAAAATTGTTTATGGAATTATAGTTGGTTCTGGTGTTGGAGGAGGTTTGGTAATAGATAAAAAAATTGTTAGTGGACCTAATGGAGTAGCGGGAGAGTGGGGACATAATCAAGTTACCCATTTAATTGCAAAAAAAGAAAAATTTGAATCTACCAATTTAAGAGAAGGTGAGATTGAAAGTTTTATGTCAGGTTTAAGTTTAGCAAAAAAATTTAATAAAAAGTTTAAAAAGAATTTAACGACAAATCAAATTTTTGAATTATATAGAAAGCATGATTTAGATGCTGAAGATTTAATTGACAACTTTAAATTAAATTTAGCCATGTCATTGGCAAATATAATAAATATTCTCGATCCTGATTGTTTTGTATTTGGAGGAGGTGTTTCAAATGAAATTGATTTTTTAAGTGAAATTGAAACTATAGTAAGAAAATTTGTAACCGGAGGAGAATATGAAGGTGTATTTCTAAAACCTAAATATGGAGATGCCAGTGGTGTAAGAGGTGCAGCAAGATTAGGTAGAAAATCAATCTATTAATATTACAAATCAATTAATAGTTGTGTTTTTTTTTCTTGTAGTCTTTGAATAAATCAATCTATAATTGTTTTTTTTAAGTTAACTTAATTTAATAGATAAGAGGGAAATATATGAAAAAAATGTTAATTGCTTTAATTGCGTTTGCATTCACTTCTACATCTTCTTTTGCCGGACCAAAAATTGAGGTTTTGCACTGGTGGACATCAGGTGGTGAAGCAGCTGCACTAAAAGTATTAAAAGACGATTTCGCTGCAAATGGTGGTGAATGGTTAGATATGCCTGTAACTGGTGGTGGTGGAGACGCAGCCAACGTTGCATTAAAAGCAAGAATAGTTGCGGGAGATCCTCCATCAGCTTCTCAAATTAAAGGTCCAACAATTCAAGAATATGATCAAGAGGGTGTTGTTGCTCCTTATAATATTGATCCAATTGCTCAATCAGAAGGTTGGGACAGTTTATTAGATCCAATGATTGCTGCAGTTCACAAATGTCAAGATAATAGTGGTCCATACTGTGCGGCTCCAGTAAACATTCATAGAATTGATTGGATGTGGGCTAACAAAGCAGTATTTGATGCTAATGGAATTTCAGTTCCTTCATCTTGGGATGAATTAAATGCAGCAGCAGAAAAACTTCAAGCTGCAGGAATTATTCCTTTTGCTCACGGTGGTCAAGCTTGGCAAGACGCAACAGTCTTCGAAGCAGTAGCTATGGGTATTGGTGGAAATAACTATTATAAAAACTGTTATGTAGATCTTAAAGAAACTTGTTTAAGAAGTGAGACAACAGTTAAAGTTTTTGATCAAATGAGAAAACTTCAAGGTTTTACTGATGAAGGTAGCCCAGGAAGAGATTGGAACGTTGCTACTGGAATGGTTATTGAAGGAAAAGCCGGTTTCCAAATTATGGGTGACTGGGCAAAAGGTGAATTTACTGCTGCTGGAAAAGTACCAGGCGTAGATTACTATTGTGCTGCAACTCCATCTAATAATGGATACTTGTACAATGTAGATAGCTTTATATTCTACAAAACAAGTGACCCAGACAAACAAGAAGGTCAAAAATTATTAGCTAAATTAATGATGGGTAAGAACTTCCAAAAAGTTTTTAATCTATACAAAGGATCAATTCCAGCACGTTTGGATGTACCAATGGATGAATTTGATAAATGTGCAAAAACATCAAATTCTGACATCAAAACTGCGGGAGCAAGCGGTGGATTAGTGCCAAGTTTTGCTCATGGAATGGCTCAAGGTAATACTATGAAAGCTGCTTTACAAGATGTGATCACAGAACACTTTAATTCTGACATGTCTTCTATTGATGCAGCAAATGCTTTGGCTGATTCAGTTTTAGACAACATGTAAAAATATAAAAATTAAGGCCACCTAAAATTTAGGTGGCCTTTTTTTTTAATCAAAATTAGAAAATATTTATAATGTTCAAGTGGTTAGAAAAAAACCTACCTAAAATTGTAATGGCGCCAGCTGTTGGATTAATTGGTTGGTTTGTCTATGGTTTTGTACTTTGGACTTTATATATATCTTTTACAAATTCTAAAATCTTACCCAAATACGAGCTTTGGGGAGTAGGACAATATGTTAAACTTTGGGGTTCTAGAAAATGGCTTATTGCAGTAGATAACTTACTTATTTTCACAGCGTTGTTCTTAATTTTTTGTATTGTGATCGGAATTATTCTTGCAATATTTTTAGATCAAAAAATTAGGGCTGAAGGTGTTTTAAGAACTATTTACCTGTATCCAATGGCTTTATCTTTCATAGTTACTGGAACAGCTTGGAAATGGATTTTAAATCCAACACTCGGTATCCAAAAAATGTTTATTGACTGGGGTTTTGAAAACTTCACATTTGATTGGTTAGTAAATAGGGAAATGGCAATCTACACAATTGTGATCGCAGGCGTTTGGCAATCTGCTGGATTTGTAATGGCATTATTTCTAGCTGGATTGAGATCAGTTGAAGATGAAATTGTGAAAGCAGCTAAAATAGATGGTGCAAATTTATTTACAGTTTATTGGAAAATTTTACTTCCTATGATGAGGCCAGTCTTTTTTACAAGTTTTGTGATTTTAGTTCACATTTCTATAAAAAGTTATGATCTTATAGTTGCGCTAACCCAGGGTGGACCAGGTATATCCACAACTATGCCTGCCTTATATATGACCCAAACCGCATTCCATAAAAGTCAAGTTGGTTTATCAGCCGCAAGTGCAATCATGATGTTTATGGCTGTAGCGGCAGTAATTATCCCGTATTTATATTCTGAGCTAAGGAGAGAAAATGCAAGATAAGTTACAGACTTCATACAAACAACTTGAAATGAAGTCTAAATATACAAATATGTTTTTGAGATGGTTTTTGTATTTTGCTTTAATACTTTTTGCATTGTATTTTATTTTTCCTCTATACGTAATGGTAGTAACTTCATTAAAAACTATGGAGGAAATCCGTCAAGGAACACTTTTAACATGGCCAAGTGGATTAAATTTTGAATCCTGGGCAGTTGCATGGGGAGGTAGAGGCTATGGAGCAGGTGATACCTTTTTAAGACCATATTTTTGGAATTCATTCAAGATGGTTGTTCCAGCTGTATTTTTTTCCACATTTATAGGAGCTATGACTGGATATGTTTTAACAAAATGGAGATTTAAAGGAGATCAATGGGTTTTTCTTTTTTTACTATTTGGATGTTTTATTCCATTTCAGGCAATTCTGTTACCAATGGCAAGAACTCTTGGAGTTTTAGGAATATCAAATTCTATAATAGGACTAGTATTAGTCCATACAGTTTATGGAATTCCATTCACAACTTTGTTTTTTAGAAATTACTATATTTCTGTTCCTACAGAATTAGTAAAAGCTGCACGAATTGATGGAGCAGGTTTCTTTAAAATATTTTTTAAAATTTTACTTCCAATTTCAGCACCCATTATTGTTGTGACTGTTATTTGGCAATTTACGCAAATCTGGAATGACTTTTTGTTTGGATCAACTTTTTCATTTGGAAAAGCAGCACCAATTCAAGTTGCTTTAAATAACATGGTTTTGTCAAGCACAAGTGTAAAAGAATATAACGTAGATATGGCATCTGCTATAATTGCGGGTATTCCAACACTTATTGTTTATGTTTTAGCTGGTAAATATTTTATTAGAGGATTAACTTCAGGAGCAGTGAAAGGATAATAATGAAAACATTAAGAATTGAGGAATTATCAAAAAACTTTGGATCTACTGAAGTTTTAAGAAAAATTAATCTAGAGATAAACGAAGGGAATTTCTTAGTTCTTTTAGGCCCTTCAGGCTGTGGTAAATCAACCTTGCTAAACATTATTGCAGGCTTAGAAACCATTAATGAAGGCAATGTTCATATTGATGATTACAATGTAAGTAAAGTAGAACCAAAAGACCGAAATATTGCAATGGTATTTCAATCCTATGCTTTGTACCCATCAATGAACGTACGTGAAAATATGATCTTTGGTCTTAAACAAGCAAAAGTTTCAAAAGAAAAAATAAAAGAGCAGCTAGAAAAAGTATCAAAATTTTTACAAGTAGACGCATTATTAGAGAGAAAACCTTCACAGTTATCAGGCGGGCAAAGACAACGTGTTGCAATCGGTAGAGCGCTTGTGAGAGAACCAAGAATATTTTTATTTGATGAACCTTTATCTAATTTAGATGCAAAATTAAGAGTTGAGATGAGACGAGAAATAAAAAAACTTCATCAACAACTTAAAACAACAGTAGTTTATGTAACGCACGATCAAACAGAGGCAATGAGTTTAGGTACAAATATTGCAATTATGAATCATGGTGTAATTCAACAAAATGATACTCCAGAAAATATTTACAATAAACCTAGTAATACCTTTGTTGCAGATTTTATTGGATCTCCTTCAATGAACTTGATTAAAGGCAATCTTAAAGAAAGTTCTAACAAAATTTCATTTATTGCAAATGGATCTAATATCGAAATTCCAATAAATGGATATAACTTCAACGAAAAATCTAATTTGAATAATAAAGAAGTTTTTTTTGGAATTAGACCAGAACATATATTCTTTAAAAAATCTAATGAAAGTGATTTTGAGATCCCTTTAAAAGCTGATTTAAGTGAGTATATAGGTCATGAGCAGATAATGACATTTGACTATGAAAATCAAGAAGTATTAGCTAAATTTCCCTCAACAATAAAAATTGAGCTCTCAAAAAATACAAATTTATTTTTTGATTTAACGCAAATTTCCTTATTTGATGCTAAAACAGAAGAGAGGATATAAATGAAAGTTAAATATTTTGATTTAAAAAACAAAAATGTTTTTATCACAGGTGGTGGTTCAGGAATAGGTGCATCAATAGTTGAACATTTTTGTGAACAGGAATGTGATGTGTATTTCGTTGATATAAATAAAAAAGAGTCGAATAAATTGATTAAAAATCTTAAAAAAAAGGGTCTTAAAGCACCTCATTTTATTGAATGTAATCTTATTAAAATCAAAAAATTACAAACCATCATTCAAAAAATAATTAAATCAAAAGGTCCTATCGATATTTTAATCAATAATGCAGCTAATGATGATAGACACTCCACAGATCAAGTAGATGAAAAATATTGGAATAATAGAATGGATGTGAATTTAAAACATTTTTTCTTTACAATTAAAGCAGTTTTAAAAGGAATGATTAAAAATAAGGGTGGCGCTATTGTAAATTTAAGTTCAGTTTCATGGATGTTGGGTGAGGGTGATAAAGTCGCTTACGAGACAGCAAAGTCGGCTGTTATTGGATTGACTAGATCTTTTGCAAGAGAGTTTGGCAAATATAATATTAGATGCAATTCAGTTACCCCTGGATCAATTGCTACTGAGAGACAAATAAAGCATTGGCTAACTCCAAAGTATAAAAAATTTATTCTTGATAAACAATGTTTGAAAAGACAACTTAAGCCAGATGATGTAGCCAGTTTAGTTGTTCATCTCTCATCTGATGTATCGTCAGGATGTACGAAACAAAACTTTATTATAGACGCTGGTATCACTTAAAAATTATATAAGTGCCTAAGAAAATTAAAATATCTGTTGTTGGAATAGGTTTAATGGGACTACAACATATTATAGCTATTCAAAAATCAAAATTTGCGACTCTTCACTCAATTGTTGAAATAAAAAAAAATGGAATAAAGTTATCTAAAAAATTCAACGTTCCACTTTATAAAAATGTCAAAATTTTATTAGCAAAAAATAAACCTGATGCAGTGATAATTGCAACACCCAATGTCTTACATGAAAATGATACAGTTCAATTTTTGAAAGCTAAAATTCCTGTTTTATTAGAGAAGCCAATTTCAGATAATATTAAATCTGCAAAAAAAATCATTAATAGTGCACGCTCAAATAAAACTTCATTAGTGATAGGATATCACAGACGTCATAATTCAATTATTAATAAAGTAAAAAGAATTATACAAAGTAAAAAACTTGGTAAAATTGTATCTGCAAATATTTTATGCTGGCTATATAAACATAAAAAATATTTTAATGAAAAATGGAGAGTAAGTGAGGGCGGTGGACCATTAGGTATTAATTTAGTTCATGATATTGATATAATTTGTTATTTACTTGGCCCTGTTAAATATGTTCAGGCGTTTAAATCAAATAATATTAGAAAATATAAGGTTGAGGATACAGCTTCAGTAAATTTGTTTTTTAAATCTGGAACTTTATGTACTTTAAATGTATCCGATACTATAACCTCACCATGGAGCTATGAATTAACTGCTGGTGAAAATCCTGCTTATCCAATAACTGATCAATCTTCATATTTTATTGGAGGAACTAGAGGTTCTGTTCAATTTCCTAATTTAAAGTTATGGTACTATAAAAAAGAAAGAAGTTGGTGGAATAATATTTTAAATAATAAAATTAAAGTTCAAAAAAGTGATGAAACTTTGATTAATCAGATCGATCATTTTTCTAGAGTAGTTTTGAAAAAAGAAAAACCAAAAGTGACTGGTAAGGATGGATTAAATTCTTTAATAATTTTTGATGCAATAAACAAAAGCTCTCAATCAGGTAAAAAAATAAAAATTAATTAATTTTTTTAACCTTTTTTGTTCCCTCAACTCTAATAAACAAAACTCCAAAAATTATAATTCCAATAAGACCAATTATTTTACTTATATCCGCTGGAACCCCAAAAATTAAAAAATTGATTATTGTTGACCAAAGTAACTGAGAATACTGAAAATTAGTCACAAATGACAAATTAGATAATTGAATTGCATAAATAATTATAAAGTGACTTATAAAACCAAAAATTCCCATAGCAACTAAACCAATCCAATAAATATTATTTTCAATCGGTACCCAATTGAATGAAATATAAATTGTAAATATCAAAGCTCCAGTAACTGCCGTATAAAAAACTGCTGAGAAAGGTTCATTGTTTCCTGAAATAAGTTTTGTAAAAAATTGATAAAGCGCCCAACATAGTGGTGGCACAATAGGAAAGATTAATTCTGGCGATAATACTTTCATACTAGGTCCTAGAGCATAGATAATTGATCCAAAACTTAGCAACATCAAAATTGTACCTTTAGGAGACAATATATCTTTTAAAAAATATGCAGATAAAAGTGAAACAATTAATGGAGCACTAAAAAAAACTACATATATGTCAACCAAATCAAATCTTTGTAAAGAGTTGAACATAAAGAAAGTTGCTGTAACCATTAATAATGATCTAATAATTTGAATTTTAAAATTTCTAGTTAAATTTAGCTTCGGCTTAAAGATTACGAAATAGACACAAAGAGCAACAAAGTGAAAAAAAAACCTTCCCCATACAGCTTGTGTAACTGGCATAACATTTCCTAAATATTTTGCAGTTGAGTCCATACAAACAAATAAAAAAAACCCTGAAGCTGATAGAAAAATAACCTTAATTAAAGAGGCTTTTTGATTTTTTGACATGATAATTTATGAAAAATTTATCAAAAAGTTACATTACTACGCCTACTTGCCAAGGATTAAACTCCTCGTCACCGTAGCCATTAATTTCACTTTTCGATTTATTTCCTGATGCAGTGTTTACAACTAGATCAAATATTCTATTTCCAACTTTTTCAATGTCTTCCTTACCTTCTGCAATAGTCCCACAATTTATATCCATATCTTCTTCCATTTTTTCATACATCGCAGTATTTGTAGATAATTTTAAACTTGGAACAGGTTTGCATCCAAAACATGAACCTCTACCTGTTGTAAAACAAATTACATTTGCACCTGAAGCAACTTGACCTGTTACAGACACAGGGTCATACCCTGGAGAGTCCATAAAGTTAAAACCTTTATTTTTTAATGGTTCTGCGTATTCAAGCACATCTTCTAGAATTGATTTACCACCTTTTGCAACTGCACCCAGTGACTTTTCAAGTATAGTAGTTAAACCACCTCTTTTATTTCCAGGAGCAGGGTTATTATCCATTGTGCTGTTATTAATAGAAGTATAGTTTTTCCACCATTTTAATCTTTCTATTAATTTATCTGCTGTTGCTTGACTGTTTGCTCTATTAATTAGAAGATGCTCAGCTCCATAAATTTCAGGAGTTTCAGATAATATGGAACTTCCACCTTTTTTAACTAACAAATCAGCCGCAACACCTAGAGCTGGATTTGCAGTAATACCAGAGTATCCATCTGATCCTCCACATTGAAGAGCTAAAGTTAAATGGCTAACAGACTGAGGGGTTCTCTTTAATTTATTAGCTTCAGGTAATAAATTTTTTATTTGTGATAGAACTTTTTCGACAATTTTTTTAGTTCCGCCTTCATCTTGAATTGTTAAAAAATGAATTCTGTTGTGTTTTTTTACAGAATCATCAAACAAACTTACTTGAGCACATTCACAACCTAAACCAATAACAAATACATGTGAAAAATTTGGATGGTTCTTAAAACCATCAATTGTTCTTTGAAACATTTGCATTCCTTCGCTTACAGTATTCATGCCACATCCAGTTGAGTGAGTAATCGGAACTATGCCATCAATATTAGGGTAATCATTTAAAATGTTAGAATATTTTATTTTTTCAACAATCATTTTAGTAACAGTTGCTGAACAATTAACTGTACTAACGATACCTATATAATTTCTGGTAGCTACTTGACCGTTATCTCTTAATATTCCATTGAAATAGGTATCAACTTTTTCATCAACAATTGTTTTTTTGCTTTTTACTTTAAATTCTCTATCAAATTCTCTGAATTCTAAATTATGAGAATGAACATGTTCACCAGCGGTAATATTTTTTGATGCAAATCCAATTATCTGATCATACTTTATTATAGGATCACCTTTGTTTATGGGTTTTAAACAAACTTTGTGTCCAAACGGTATAGGATCAATAGTACTTATCTCTTGACCATTAATTTTCGTTTTTTCTGGTATAATAAATTGACTTACGCCTACATTATCATTTTTATTGAGTACAATTAGACTATTCATTTTTTAATTAAGGTTTTATATATCACTATAATATATTTTATTATTTTATGAAAAAGAAGAATTTAAGAAGTAAACAATGGTTTGACGACCCAAAAGATCCAGGTATGACAGCCATGTATTTAGAAAGATATCTAAATTATGGTCTTACAAGAAAAGAACTTCAATCAGGAAATCCAATAATTGGAATAGCCCAATCTGGGAGTGATTTATCTCCATGTAACAGACATTTTTTGGATTTAAGTAAAAGAATTAAAGATGGAATTAGAAGAGCAGGCGGTATTCCAATGGAATTTCCTACTCACCCAATTCAAGAAACTGGAAAAAAGCCTACTGCAATGTTGGATAGAAACTTATCATATTTGTCTTTGGTTGAGATACTTTACGGATACCCACTTGATGGAGTTATACTTACAACTGGATGTGATAAAACTACCCCAGCAGCGTTAATGGCAGCTGCAACAGTCAATATTCCTGCAATTGTTTTATCTGGTGGTCCAATGCTTGACGGAAATTATAAAGGTAAGAAAGCTGGTGCAGGAACCATTATTTGGGAGGCAAGAAGATTACATGCTAAGGGAGAAATTAATTACGAAGAATTTATGGATATGGCAGCAGCATCTTCACCAAGCCCTGGCCATTGCAATACAATGGGAACTGCTTCATCAATGAATTCTGTTGCTGAGGCATTGGGAATGTCTTTACCAGGATGTGCAGTAATACCAGCTCCCTACAGAGAAAGAGAACAAATTTCTTTTGAGACTGGATCTAGAATTGTAAAAATGGTTCATGAAGATTTAACTCCTTCAAAAATTATGACAAAGAAAGCTTTTGAAAATGCAGTTATAGTTGCAAGTGCTATAGGAGCATCTAGTAATTGTACTACACATTTAATTGCTATTGCAAAACATATGGGTGTTAAATTTGATTTATCTAATTGGCAAAAACTTGGGCACAAAATTCCTTTATTAGCAAACTGCCAACCTGCAGGTGAACATTTAATGGAAGGTTTTTATAGAGCTGGAGGTATACCAGCAATCATGAAAGAATTAATGAAGAATAATAAAATTCACCAAAACTTAATTACTGTAACTGGCAAAACAGTTGCGCAAAATTTAAGAAAAAAAATCGATGTAGATAGAGATGTTATTAAAACATTTGAAGACAATTTGACTGACAAGGCAGGGTTTCTAGTTATGAAAGGAAATTTTTTTTCATCAGCAATTATGAAAACTTCAGTAATTAGTAAAGAATTTAGAGATAGATATTTATCAAACCCTAAACATCCAAACGTTTTTAAGGGAAAAGCAGTAGTTTTTGAAGGTCCAGAGGATTATCATGACAGGATCAATAGTAAGAAACTAAAAATAGATGAAAATTCTATTTTAATAATAAGAGGTTGTGGGCCTGTTGGATACCCTGGTTCTGCTGAGGTGGTTAATATGCAACCGCCAGATAGACTACTAAAAAAAGGCATTAATGCACTTCCAACGCTTGGAGATGGTAGACAGAGTGGTACCTCCGAAAGCCCATCAATACTTCATGTATCACCAGAGTCTGCTGTTGGCGGTGATTTAGCTATTGTTAAGACAGGAGATAAAATGACAATAGATCTTAATAAAAGAAGAGTCGATCTTCAAATAACAAAGTTAGAATTTATTAAAAGAAGAAAAAAGAAAAGGATAAAAAAACTTACAAATCAAACTCCGTGGCAAGAAATATCTAGATCAAATGTTGGTCAACTTGAAGACGGCGCATGCATTATGTCAAGAGATCAGTATTTAGACATTACTAAAACAAAAGGTGTTCTAAGAAACTCTCATTAGATGAAACCAAAAATTTTAGTTTCTCGAAAAATTTCTGATGGTGCTGAAGAAATATTAAAAAAAGAATTTGATGTAACTCTTAATTTAGAAGACAAACCTTACACATATAAGGAATTAATAAAACTTTCTAATGAATATGATGGTTTAATATCTACAAGTTTTGATAAATTAGATAAAAATTTTTTTGATAGTTTAAATGGAAAATTAAAAATTATTGGTCATGTTGGGGTTGGCTATGACAATATTCATACACAATCAGCTAAAGAAAAAAATATCAAGGTTTCAAATACACCAAATGTATTAAATGATGCTGTAGCAGAAATAACAATTCTTTTAATTTTAGCATCGTCAAGAAGAATTGGTGAGGCTTATAATTTAGTTAAGACAAATACTTGGAAAGATCATAGACCAGATATTACTAAATTAATGGTTGGTAATGAAATTACAGGAAAAACTTTAGGTATAATAGGTATGGGAAGGATCGGACAAATAGTTGCAGATAGGGCTAGAGCGTTTAAAATGAAGATAGTTTATTACAACAGAAATAAGTTAACTAGTGATTTGGAAAAAGATGCAACTTTTTACCCTGATTTAAAATCAATGCTACCAAATTGTGATTATGTAAGTTTGCATACTCCTGCTACCACAGAAACTAAAAATATAATTAATTCAGAAAGTTTAAAATTATTTCCAAAACATTCGGTTTTCATAAATACTTCAAGAGGATCAACAGTAGATGATGATGCTCTCATTGAAGTTTTACAAAATAAAAAAATCTATGGAGCAGGATTAGATGTTTTCAATAATGAGCCTAATCTTGATAAGAGATATTTAGAGTTAGAAAATTGTTTTGTTCTTCCTCATGTTGGTAGTGCGACACATGAAACTAGATTAGCTATGAGTATGTTAGCTGTTGATAATATAAAATGTTTTTTTTCTCAAAAACCTCTTTTATCTGAAGTTGTTTAAAAACAACAACTTTTGGTTGTAATTACAAAAATTAATTATTTTTATAAATTTATTTACCTCTTTTATTTGAATTTTTTTTCCCTTTATGTTTAAATTTATAAAAACATAACTGAGAGGGAAAATAATGTTAAAATTAATAACAAAAATAACTGCTGCTATTGCTGTAGTTTCTATTGCTTTATTTGGTTCTGCTAATGCAAAAACTTTAAAAATAGAAACTCACTTTACAGCTAGTTCACCAAATGGTGAAGTTGCAGCTCAATTCGCTAAAAACGTAGAAAAGTTTTCTGGCGGAAGCTTAAAAGTACAAATGTTCTACTCATCATCAGTTACAGGAAAGTCTGCTGAGGTATTTAACTCTGCACAAACTGGAATTATTGATTGTGATATGACAGGTGCTGGATACCAAACTGGTAAAAATGCAGCTTTTCAATTCGCAGGTGATGTAATGGGTGGATATGATAACCCTTATCAACAATATGACTTCTTAAAGTTCCCAGGAGCTCAAGAAGCAGTTGATGCACTATACAACAAATATGGAATGACTTTAATCGGTTGGTGGATACCAGGACATGAGTCTTTAATATCTAGCAAACCAATTCCAGATGTTGCGTCTATCAAAGACTTTAAATTTAGATCGCCTCCAGGAATGGAAAGTATGATCTTTACAGCATTAGGTGCTAAGCCGATAGTGATGGATTTTGGCGAAGTTCCAACTGCTTTACAAACTGGTCTAATTGATGGTGCCGACTATTCATCTTTAGCTACAAACTATGCAGGTGGACACTATGAGCAAAATAAATATGCTACATATCCAGGTTTCCACTCTATGCCAGCTGATCATTTAGCTTGTAATACAAAAGTTTGGAACAAGTTAAAGCCTCATGAAAAAGGTGCAATGCTAGCAGCAATCGAAATCTGCGGTAGAACAATCACTAGTTTAGTTGAGAGAAAAAATGCTGAGGCAGTTAAAGCTTTAACTGCTATGGGTGTTACTCTTCATGACTGGTCTAGAGAAGATAGACTTAAGTTCAGAAATGCTGCACTCGGAGCTTGGGAAGAATGGAAGAAAAAATCTCCTGAAGCTGCCGCTCTTATTGAGATACACAAAGCTTACATGAAAGCTAACGGTATCCTATAATTATCAGCAACATAAAAAAATATTGAAGGGCCTGAAAGGGCCCTTCTTGTTAAACAATTTATTTGCCAATGAACGATAAAGAGCTTCAAGATAAACAATTAAAAGAGCAAAGTGAAAAAGTTGCAAGTAAAGATGATTTTCCAATATTTTGGATAGATAGAATTTCTCTATTTTTAAGCCACACAATTAAATATTTAATTCCGGTAATAGTACTTGTAATGATGTACGAAATTTTTATGAGATATGTTTTGTTTAAACCTACCCTATGGGCCAATGAATTATGCCTATGGTTGGCTGGTGTTTGTTATTTGGTCGGAGGCATATATGCAACAAGATTAAGAAGCCATATTAGAATAGTATTATTATATGATTATGTTAATAGGCCAACACAGCGAATTTTTGATCTAATTAGCACTGTAGTTATTGTTCTTTTTGCAGGGGCTGTAATTTATGGTGGTATGGAGGATGCTTACAGATCATTTGTAAACTGGGAGAGATTTGCAACTTATTGGGACCCACCGATACCAGCTACTATGAAACCACTTACACTAATATGTGTATTTCTTATTGCACTTCAGTCTATTAACAATTTAATAATTGATTGGAGAAACCCTAAAGAAAGACAATACGATCCCGCAAAAGATTTAGAATAACATGGAATTTGAAATAGGAACACTCTCGATAATACTTATAGTTGGATTGCTAGCTCTTATAGCTATTGGTGTTCCAATGGGTTTTGCCTCAGGTTTTATGGGTGCTGTACTCGTATTTTTGTATATAGGTGAGCATGCATTAGGAATTTTACTTTCAAGATATTATTCTCTTGTTGTAACGTATTCTTTCTTATCAGTACCCCTATTTATATTTATGGCCTCCTTACTTGAACGCTCCAACATCGCGAGAGATTTATATGATGCATTAAATGCTTGGTTAAGAAAAACTAGAGGAGGGGTAGGTGTTGTAACTGCAATCATGGCAACAATTATGGCTGCGATGAGTGGAATTATTGGAGGAGAAATAGTTTTATTAGGGCTAATTGCGCTACCTCAGATGTTGAGATTGAAATATGATCAAGATATGTCGATTGGTATTATTTGTGCATCAGGTTCTCTAGGCACAATGATACCCCCATCTATTGTTTTAATTATATATGGATTAACAACAGAAACATCAATTACAATGTTATTCCAAGAAGCTATTGTTCCAGGTTTAATGATTTCAGGTTTAATAATTACTTACATTCTAATACGAACAAGATTACAACCACATCTTGCGCCGTTAAGTGATGAACCAGCTTTAACTTTAAAAGAAAAAATGTCTTACCTTCCAGGCCTTTTGCCACCAATTGGTATTGTAATAATTGTTTTAGGTTCAATTTATTCTGGAATAACAGGCATCACTGAAGCAGCTGGAATGGGTGTAGTTGCAACATTAATTATAATAGGTGCAAGAAAAGAGCTTACATGGTTTTTATTTAAAGATGCACTTGTTAGAACTTTTAAAGCTTCAGGTACTATTTTAACAATTACTTTTGGAGCCACAGTTTTGGCTGGAGCTTATTCTCTTGCAGGTGGACCAACATATGTTGCTGAAACGATTTTAGCCTATGATTTAAAACCAATGTATTTAATTTTTATGATGCAAATAATGTTTTTGGTAATGGGTGCTTTTATGGATTGGGTTGGAATTGTTCTACTGGCTATGCCTGTATTTTTACCAATAGTTCTTGCACTTGGTTTTGATCCAATTTGGTTTGGAATATTGTTTTGTGTTAATATGCAAGTTTCATTTTTGAGCCCACCTTTTGGTCCAGCAGCTTTTTATTTAAAATCAGTTGCACCTCCACATATTTCATTAACAGATATTTTCAGAGGATTTGCTCCATTCGTAGTAATTCAATTAATTGTTTTAGCATGTGTAATGTACTTTCCAGAAGCAATGACACAAAATTTCCACGAATTCGTACCTAAAAAATAAATGACAAAAAAAATAGGTTTTATAGGCATAGGCCTGATGGGTCTGCAAATGTCTAAAAATATAGCAAAAGCAGGATATAATTTAACAGTATTCAATAGATCAAAGAATAAAGCAGAACCACTAAAAGAATTTGGAGCAAAAATTTCAAATACGTTAAAAGATGCTGTGGATGGAAGCGATATTATTATCACAATGTTAACAGATGATACTGCTGTGGATGCAGTGATGAATGATTCTGATTTTTTAGAAAATTTAAAATCTGGTTCAATAGTTATTGATATGAGTTCAGTTAAGCCAACTACTGCTACAAAACATGGTAATAATTTAAAATTAAAAAATGTAAATTATTTGGATGCACCTGTATCTGGAGGAACTATTGGCGCAGAGGAAGCCTCGTTAGCCATAATGGTTGGGGGAGAGCAAAATATTTTTGACGATGCATTTGATATTTTAAAAAAAATGGGTAACCCAACATTAGTCGGTCCAATTGGAAGTGGACAAGTTTCAAAATTAGCAAATCAAATCATAGTTGGTTTAACAATTGGTGCTGTGGCAGAGGCTGTTACTCTTTGTGAAAAAGCTGGAGCAGATCCAAATAAAATGATCAAAGCTTTGTCAGGTGGTTGGGCAGACAGTAAAGTTCTACAGACACATGGAAAAAGAATGATCAATAAAGATTTTACTCCAAAAGGTAGAACATCAGTTCATTTAAAAGATATGAATAATATCTTAGAATGTGCCAATAATTATAATACTCATTTACCTATTTCAAATTTGGTTAAAGAAATGTATAAATCTCTTGTTGAAAATGGACATGGTGAAACAGACCATAGTTCACTTTATAAAGAAATTGAAAGGATAAATAATAAATGAGCGGAAGACTAGAAGGTAAAAAAATTGTAGTTACAGCAGCAGGCCAAGGTATCGGAAAAGCAACAGCAATCGCTTTTCATAACGAAGGGGCTCATGTAATAGCAACAGATTTGAATGAAAAAACTTTAGCTGATTTAAATAAAGAATATCCTAATATAAAAGTTAAAACTTTAGACTCTACTGACAACAACGCAATTTTAGAATTTGTTAAAACACTTGATGAGGTTAATGTTTTGTTTAATGCAGTAGGATTTGTTCATCATGGAACAATTTTAGATTGTGAAGAAAAAGATTGGGATTTTTCTTTTGATGTAAACATTAAATCTATGTATTTCATGTGCAGAGCAATTTTACCGTTAATGGTGAAGCAAAATGGTGGAAGTATAATCAATGTTTCGTCTATTGCCTCCAGTTTAAAAGGTTTACCAAATAGATTTGTTTATGGTGCATCAAAAGCTGCAATTATTGGGTTAACTAAGTCTATAGCTTCAGACTTTGTAAAACAAAATATTAGATGTAATTCAATAGCACCAGGAACAGTTTTCTCTCCTTCTTGGCAAGATAGGGTAAACCAAAGCCCTGATCCTGTTCAAGCTAAGAAAGATTTTATAGCAAGACAACCTATGGGAAGACTAGGAACAGCTGAAGAAATTGCTTCTATGGCTATTTATTTAGCTGGCGATGAATCAACATTTACAACAGGAAATACATTTTCTGTTGATGGTGGAATGACAATTTAAATATAAAGGAGAAACAATGAAACTATTAAGAGTAGGAGAAAAAGGAAAAGAAAAACCAGCAATTTTAGACGCTGATGGAAAAATAAGAGACATCAGTTCTCATATAAATGATTTAAACCCAGATAATTTAAATTTTGAGACGATTTCAAAAATTCAAGGCGCAGACATATCAAATTTGCCTGAACTTTCAACTAATGAGAGAGTAGGTTCATGTATTACAAGTCCTGGAAAATTTGTTGCAATAGGACTTAATTATTCAGATCATGCAGCTGAAGTCGGTGCCGATATCCCTAAAGAACCAATAATGTTTATGAAGGCTACTAGCTCAATGTGTGGTCCTAATGATGATGTAGAAATAGTTTCTGGATCAAAAAAACTAGATTGGGAAGTTGAACTTGGAATTGTAATTGGAAAAGAAGCAAAACATATTTCAGAAAGTCAATCACAAGATCATATTTTAGGATATTGTTTAGTAAACGATGTTAGTGAACGAGAATGGCAAATTGAAAAAATGGGACAATGGGTTAAAGGAAAGTCTCATGACACTTACGGACCTACTGGGCCTTACTTAGTAACTAAGGATGAAATTAAAGATATTAATAATTTAAAGATGATGTTGGATGTAAATGGAGAAAGAATGCAAACAGGAAATACAAGTACTATGATTTTTAATGTAGATATCATTGTATCTTATGTGAGTAAATTCATGTCATTACAACCTGGAGATATTATAACTACAGGAACTCCCCCAGGAGTAGGCATGGGAAGAAAGCCTCAAGTATTTTTAAAAGCTGGTGATGAAATGAAATTATCAATAGAAAATTTAGGAGAACAGAACTCTAAAGTAGTTGCTGTTTAATAATTGTGAAGATTAGCTCAATCAAAAGTCATGTACTTAGATATGAGTTGGATAAAGAATTAGGATATTCTCAGCAATATTACAAACACAGAACCGCTCACTTAGTAGAGATAGAGACGGATGAAGGTATTAGGGGTTGGGGAGAATGTTTTGGCCCTGGAAATATAGCTCTTGCTAACAAATATATTGTAGAAAAAGTAATACAGCCTTTAATAATAGGAGAAGATCCAATTAATAAAGAATATATCTGGCATAAAGTTTATAATTTACTTAGAGATAGTGGCCAGAAAGGAATGCCTATTCAGGCATTATCAGGAATTGATATAGCATTGTGGGATATACTGGCAAAAAAAGCAAAATTGCCTCTTTATCAATTATTAGGTGGCAAAACTAACAGCAAAATTCCAGTTTATGGTTATGGAATGATGCTGCAAAAAAAATCAGTCGAAGAATTATGTGAATTATTCAAAAAAGAAGCCAATCAAATAAAAGAAAAAAACTTCAAGGCGATGAAGATGAAAGTTGGTTTAGGTCCAAAAGAAGATTTAAAGTTAGTAAGCGCAGTAAGAGAAGCAATTGGAGACGATTTTAAACTAATGGTCGATGCCAATCATGCATATAATAAAAATGATGCTTTATATGTGGGTAGAGGATTAGATGAAATGGAAATTTATTGGTTTGAGGAACCTGTGGCACCAGAGGATTACGATGGATACAAAGAACTTAAAGAAAGATTAAAAACAAACATTGCCGGTGGTGAAGCAGAGTTCACAAAATATGGCTGGAATCAATTAATTAAAAATAATTGCATTGATATAGCCCAACCAGAAGTTTGTGGTTTAGGTGGAATTACAGAATATTTAAAAGTATCAGCGTTAGCTCAGTCGAATTTCATCCCAATTGTTAATCATGTATGGGGTTCAGCTTTAAGTGTAGCAGTAAATCTGCATTTACTTACTTCTTTGCCAGATATGCCAGGTGGACTATTTCCAACAAAATCAATGTTAGAATTCGACACCACTGAAAAAAATATTTTTATTACAGATCTAGCTGAAGAAAAATTTTCAATTTTAGATCAAGTAAAAGACAAAGATGGATTTGCATCCCCACTAGAAAATATAGGAATTGGAATTAATCCAAAAAAAGATTTTATAAAAGAATACGAGTATAATGGCTAAGATTATAACTTCAAAACCGGAAGTTTTGTGGAATTTAAAATGTACATTAGGTGAAGGTACTTTGTGGGTCAAAGAGCATAACTCAATTTATTTTACAGACATTAAAAAAAAAAGAATTCATATTTTAAATTTAAAAAATAAAAAAAAAGAAACTATTAAAGTAAATAAAGAAATAGGATTTTTAGCTCATATTAAAAATAAAATATTTATATTAGGTCTCCAAGGTGAATTAAGAATAGTAAATTTAAAAAGTAAAAAAAAAATTAAATCGATAGCTATTGAAAGGCCATTAAAAATGAACAGGATTAATGATGGCAAAACAGATCCTAATGGAAAACTTTGGTTTGGAACAATGGATAACCCTGAAAGAAATATCCCAAATGGATCTCTATATTGCCTAGATAAAAAATTTAATCTTAAAAAAGTAGACGACAATTACATGATTACTAATGGGCCTGTATTTATTGATAAAAACAACTTTTACCATACAGATAGTAGAAAAAGGATAATCTACAAAATTAAGATAGATAAAAACGAAGATATAGTAAGTAAAAAAATATTTAAAAGATTTTCAAATAAGGAAGGAGTGCCAGATGGCATGACCTTAGATAAAGCTGGAAATTTATGGGTATGCCAATTTCACGGAGCTTGCGTAAGTGTTTTAAATAAATTTGCAAAACAGATACATAAAATCAATTTACCTGCTAAAAATATTACTAATTGCGCCTTTGGGGGTCCAAAAAATTCAGATTTATTTGTCACATCTGCATTAAAAGGTATGAAAAACAGTGAAATTAAAAAATTTAAATTTTCGGGAAGTTTATTTAAAATACAAACTAATGCTATTGGTATAAACCAGAAAAAGTTTGTAATTAAAAATGCTAAAAAGAGACCTCTATTATGAAAGAATACCAACAAAATCTTTAAGAGATGATGTTAGATATTTAGGCAATATATTAGGTAGAGTTATCAAAAATCAAGAAGGACAGAAGTTTTTTGATCTTGTTGAGAAGATTAGGTTACTGTCTAAAGCAAATATAGCTAATAAAAATCATAGAGAGCCTTTTAAAAAAATTTTAAACGAGGTTAAAAAATTATCTCCAAATTCACTTTTTAAATTAACTAGAGCATTTAACCACTTTATGAATTTTTATAATTTGGCTGAATCAATTGATGCATCAAGGACTTTAGATCTCTATGAAAATGTCAAACAAGATAAAAAATTTCAAAATATTTTCATAGAGGAAATATTTGAAAATTTTTTTAAAAATAAAAAAATATCAAATAATAAAATCTATAATATTGCTAAGAGTTTAAATATTGGAATTGTTTTAACTGCGCATCCAACTGAAGTTAAAAGAAGAACTTTAATACAGAAATATCATTCTTTAACTGAAATATTAGAGCAAAGAAATCTACTTAAAAATTATCCCTCAAAATTAAAAATTTTAGATCGTAAAGTTTTTGATGAAATCACGATTATATGGAATACTGATGAAATCAAAAGATCTAAACCAACTCCAGCAGAAGAAGCGAGGTGGGGACTTGCAATTATAGAAGATAGCTTGTGGGATACAATTCCTAAAGTGTATAGAAGATTAAATCAAATATTTGAAAAAAATATGGGCAAAGGTTTGCCTAAAAATTTTAATCCTATTGAGTTTGGATCATGGATGGGCGGTGATAGAGATGGAAATCCATTTGTTACTGCACAAGTCACAAAAAGAGTTATTTTGTTATCAAGGTGGGAGGCAGCTAAACTTTATGAAAAGTCAATGACAAAATTAATTAGATCTTATTCTATGGAAAAATGTTCAAATAAAATTTTAAAAATTACAGGAAAAACATTTGAGCCTTATAGAGTTTATCTAAGACCGTTAAGAGATAAACTAAGAAAAACCCACCGAGCAATAGAACGTCATTTAGTAAATAACGAACCACTAAATGAAAAAAATTTATTATCCGAGAGAGAAGAAATTCTAAAACCATTGAGAGTAGTTAGAGAGTCGTTAGAACAAAATCAAAGTGAAAATATAGCAAGTGGTGATCTATTAGATTTAATGCGTAGAGCCAAATGTTTTGGTATAAATCTTGCTCGACTTGATATTAGACAAGAGTCTTCAAGGCATTCTCAATTATTAGCAGAGTATATAAAGAAAAAGCTTAACCAAGATTATTCATCATGGGATGAGGATAGAAAAATAAAGTATTTATCTGCAAAAATGCAGAACAAAAATGTGTTAAAGAATTTTCAATTTAAAAATAAAGAAAACAAAGAAGTTTGGTCCACTTTTAAAGTATTAGCAACTCAACCTAAAGAATGTTTGGGTGCATATGTAATATCAATGACATCCTCAGCCTCAGATGTTCTATCAGTTATGTTCTTTCAAAAGGAAGCAAACATTGAGAACAGGCTAAGAGTAGTCCCCTTGTTTGAAACTTTAGATGATTTAATAAATGCAAAACCAATAATGGAAAAACTTTTTTCATTAAAATGGTATAGAAAATATATTAATAATAAGCAGGAAATCATGATTGGATACTCAGACTCCAGTAAAGATGCAGGAAAGCTTTCTGCGAGTTGGCATCAATATAAATTACAACAAGAAATAATTAAACTAGCTAAAAAATATAAAATAGACATAACATTCTTTCATGGAAGAGGAGGATCTGCTGGAAGAGGGGGTGGACCAATACAAGCTACATTGAGATCACAGCCAGCAGGTTCAGTGAATGGTAAAATTAGGATTACAGACCAAGGAGAGGTAATACAGCAAAAATATGGTTATGAGCCTTTGGCAAAGTATAATCTATGTAGTTATATAGGGTCTGTTATGGAAGCTACTTTAAACCCACCTCCAAAGCCAAAAGATAGTTGGGTAAAATTAATTCAAAGTATGTCAGAAATATCAACGAGCTCTTATAGAAAAAATATAAATCAAAGTTCAGATTTTATAAGATATTTTAAAACTGTAACTCCACATATGGCACTTGGTAAATTGTCAATAGGTTCAAGACCCTCTAAAAGAAAAAATGTTGATAATATAAATAGTTTGAGAGCAATCCCTTGGGTATTTGCCTGGACGCAGATTAGATTAATGTTACCTGCATGGTTAGGTACTGCAGAAGCTTTGAGATATTCATCAATTAAAAAATTTAAAAAGACACTTATAGATATGGAAAAAAATTGGCCGTATTTTAATTCCACAATGGACTTACTTGATATGGTACTTTCAAAAGTAGACCCTGAGATATCTAAAATTTATGAAAAAAATTTAGCTGATGATAAACTCATAAGAGTTGGAAAAAAATTAAGGTTTCAATTTGATGCAGTTAAAAAATTAAATGATCAAATAACACCAAAAGAAATTCATAAACAAAGAAAGAGTTTTAGAGGTCCAGCAATTATTAGAAACATATATTCCGAAATCCTTAATGTTTTACAAGCAGTAGTAATGAATAAGCTTTTGCAAAAAAAATTAAACAAGAAGAATAAAAAAGACTTGAATGATGCAATGATGGCATCAATAGCAGGTATTTCAGCAGCTATTAAAAATACAGGATAATGATCGAATTTATTTTAGCCTTTGGAGCAGGTTTGCTTAGCTTTTTATCTCCATGTGTTCTGCCTCTAATACCAGGATATATTTCATACATATCAGGATCAACTCTTAATGAATTACTTGAAAAAAAAACCGTAAATATTTTTCCTATAATTTTATTTGCAGTTGGATTTTCTATAGTATTCATAAGTTTTGGAGCTACAGCTACATTTTTAGGTTCTTTAGTATTAGAAAACTCTTATCAACTCAGAATTGGAGCTGGAATAATCATTATAATATTTTCTTTACAAATATTAGGACTCATAAATCTAAAGTTTTTAAATTATGAGAAAAGATTTCAAACAAATAATAATACAGGAATAATAAGTTCTATTTTAATTGGGATGGCTTTTGGCTTTGGTTGGACACCGTGTATTGGTCCAATTCTAGGATCAATTCTTGCAATTGCATCAACAGAAGATAGCATTAATAAAGGAATTGGACTTTTGTCATTTTATTCTCTTGGACTAGCAATTCCCTTTGTTCTATCAGGTTACTTGATACAAAAATTTATGATTTTTTCTAAAAATCTAAAAGCAAAGATGAAGATGATAAATATGTTTGGTGGATCTTTACTGCTAATTACGGGAATACTAATGATCACTAACCAGTTGCAAGCTTTAGGTTATTATCTTCTTGAGTATATGCCTTTTCTACAGAGCATAGGTTAAATTAATTTATATTAAACTTTCTTTGTAAATGTCTAAGCTTGCTATCAGTACTATCATATTCAATATAGCACCCTTGTAAAAATCTTTTACCTTCATTTGGATTAAATTCTGTTCTACCATGAAGTAATCTGTAATTATCCATCATAATTAAATCTCCAGACATTAATCTAAATTCTATTCTATAGAAATCAGAGTTATATAAATCGGATAATTTTTTTCTAGCCTTATAATAAAGGTCTAGTTCCTCTTTTTTTAAAACCGGAACGTAATCAAGCCGAGGACTAAATCTAACCTGTTTAAAATTCTTGTTTTCATCGAGCTCTATCAATTCAGACCAGTCTTCTAAAATCACATCTTTATCAATAAATTTAAATTTTACTTTTACTTTGGTTAATATTTCATAATATTCAGGAAAATCTTTTTTTAAATCTTCAGTTACAGTATAACCATCGACCAACGTTGATAAACCACCAGTTACTTCATTTTCAATACAATGCAATATCTGAATACAAGGGACTGGATTTCTATATGGATTATCGGTGTGAGGAGCCAAAGGTAACGGTGTATATGCAAGATCATTAGGGTTAGGTTTTGATGAAACATTAAAGTGTTCGCCAAAATTAGTTCTTCTAACACTGCCTATTGAGTTTGCAAATTTGATTAAATAATTATCATTAGTTGGAACATTCTTTATAATTGCAAATCCATACTTGTAAAAAGAAGCAAGCAATTCATGCATTTCAACACTTTCATAAATATTCTCATGAAAATTGAATTTTTTTACACCATCAAGTGATGAAGTCCATTTTACTTTTTCTTTGATTTTACTAATTGAGTTGGAATTTTTAAATTCTCGAATTATTTTATTAATATCAATTTTAGTTTCTATTCCATCTGAAAAAGTTATGTTTAATAGGTCTTTTTCAATTATTGCAGATTTGATAATGACGTCTGATTCCATTGTGCTTGGATCAAAGAGTCTCTGCTGTGTCTTTTGATCCAATAATTCAACATTTTCTACTCTTTCTCTGAGCCAAAAAGGATGTATTTCTTCATTAAGATTTTCATCTCTAAAAAAAACCTTATTGTTATCTAACTCAATTTTCATAAGATTGAGCATTAATTAAAATTTAACTTTAATCAAGAGAAATTAAGTAGTAAGTGAAATTATGAATGATAATTTAACTATTATAAATATTGAATTTCCAAAGTTTTTAAATCAGTTAGCGATAGACCTAACAAAGTATTATTTTAAAAAACTTAATAAGCCTTTTAAAGTTAATAATAAATTACTCGGCAAAGGATATGATCCTGTTACTACATGCGATAAAGCTTTTGAAAAATTTATCAGAGCAAAAATAAGCAAAAAATTTCCTGGACATGAAATTATTGGAGAAGAATTTGGTTACAAAAAAACTAAAAGTGATTTTAGTTGGGTAATTGATCCAATTGATGGAACGAGGTCGTTTGTTATAGGAAGTCCAACCTGGAGTAATTTAATATCAGTAAATTATAAAGGTAATCCAATATATGGTTTGGCAAACTTTCCTATGTTAAACAAATATTATTATAATCAATCTCCAAAAATTGCATACGTTGTTGAAAATAAAAAAAGAAAAAAACTATCAATTAACAAGAATGTTAAATTTAAAGATATTAAATTGACCGCTGGTTTTCATGGTGCAATTTCATTAAATCAACAAAAAAAAATTCCAAAACTTCTTAAATTAATACAATTTCCTTGTTCAGATGCATTGGCGTATGCTCAGATATGTGAAGGTAGAATTGATGTTGTCATACAATGTAATAATAAAATTTGGGACATTCATCCACTAATACCAATTATTAATGCTTCTGGTGGTATTGTAACAACGTGGGACAATCAAAATGCAAAACAAGCAGGACATGTAGTGGTATCATCCAATAAAACAATTCATAAAAAAATATTAGGTTTGCTAAAACCCATAGTTTAATAATGGAAATTCTTGTTCTTCAACACATTAAAATTGAAGATCCTGGTTATATAAAAGATTTAATGATTAAGGATGGAGTTAATATTACAACAATCGAATTAGATGAAGGCGAAAAAATTCCAAAAAATTTAAATTCTTTTGATGGAATGCTTTGTATGGGCGGCCCAATGGATACTTGGATGGAAGAGGATTATCCTTGGCTCATTGAAGAAAAAAAAAAAATTAAAGAGTTTGTTGTAGAATTAAATAAGCCATACTTAGGTTTTTGTCTAGGATGTCAATTGCTAGGAGAAGTAATAGGAGGTAAAGTAGTTAAAACTAATAATCCAGAAATTGGAATGATGGATATAAATTTTTTGGATGAAAAAAAGAAAGATACACTTTTTGCAGATTTTCCAGAAAAAATTACATCATTACAATGGCACTCTTATGAAGTTAAAGAATTAGAAGAAAATAAAGATGTAACATTAATTGCTTCATCAAAAGAGACAAAATATCAGATATTTAGATATAAAAATATTGCTTATGGTATCCAGTTCCACATAGAGATTAAGGATACAACGGTAAATGATTGGGGGTGCGTACCTGAGTATAAAGCATCTTTAGAAAACCAATTAGGACGAGGTACGCTAGAAAAATTTGATAAAGAAGCTAAAGAAAATATGCAAGATATGAATAATTATTCAAAAATTTTGTATACAAAATTTAAGAGTGATATCATAAACAAAAAATAGGAGGAAATAAGATGTTCAAACCAATTGAAGAAAAAGACGCAACTAGCAAAGTAAAAGAAATTTTTGATGAAATAAAAGAAGCTCGACAAATAACTGAAATTCCAAATTTTTGGAAAACTATGGCTAATAGTCCAGAAACATTAGAAAGAACCTGGAGATCATTACAGCAAGTAATGGGAAAAGGTGAATTAGATCCTGCAGTAAAGGAACTCATTTATGTTGCAGTTTCAATTACTAACAATTGTGAATATTGTATTAAATCTCATTCTATAGCAGCCAGAAAAAAAGGTGCGACAGATGCAATGATAAACGAAATGATTGCAATTGTAGGAATGGCAAATGAAACAAACCGTTTAGTTGAAGGATATCAAGTAGAAGTTGATGATTTTCTAAAATAAAATGAATTTTGATTTTGTTTATAAAATTTGCACAAAATCAGAGTGGAGAGATGCTAAAGAAAATAAAATTTTTAAAGGTACACTTCTTGATTTAAAAGATGGTTTCATCCATTTCTCAGATAAAAATCAAGTAAAACAAACACTTAATAAATTTTATGGCAACCAAACTAACTTAGTGCTTTTGAAAGTAGATGCACTAAAACTTCAAAAATTAGTTTGGGAACAATCATCTTCTGGAGATATGTTTCCTCATTTATACTCGGATTTTGATATAGATTGTGTAATTAAAGAATACTCTTTAGATCTTAAAGAAGATGGCAAGCACGATATACCAAGTGAAATTTGATATTTTAACTTGATTTTCCAACTAAATTTACAATCAATACTCCTGATATAATTAATATAAGTCCTATGATTGTAAAAAGATCTGGTATTTGATTAAACTTATAAACTCCAACGATAGATGTTGCAATTATACATAAACCTGCAAATGAAGCATAAGTTACTCCAACAGGAATAGTTTTCATAACTAAAGACAGCGTATACATACAAGCAACTATTGTTATTGCTGTAAAAACACTTGGTAAAAATATTGCAAAACCATTTGCAGTTTTCGCAAAACTATTTGAAGCAGTCCCTAAAGCAACTGCAATTATTAAGATTATATAAGCAGTTATATTATTCATCAATTTAGAATAATATTATCTAAAATTAATATCTACAAAATTTTAAATTTACTTAATTATTATTGGTCCAACCATTCCAGTTTCATAATGACCTGGAATATTACATGCCATTTCTAATGCTATATCATTTGAAAATTTCCAAATAATTTCCCCAGTTTTATTAGGCTCTAACATTACGCTATTAGCATGCTTATGACCAAGTGAAGGATCTTTTTTAGACATTTCCTTCATTTTAGCATGATCGATACTATCACCTAATAGAATATCATTTTCAATTAATTTTGCCATCTCAGTTGTATGTTTAATGTGCATCTCTTTTGTAGCAATATTATACTCATGAACAAGTTCACCTAAATTTTTAACAATTATTTTTACTGTTTCACCTTTTTTAACTTGAATTGAACTTGGCTTATAATAATTGTCATACATCTTTACTTCTATTACTCTAGTAACATCGTTTGGATCGCCCTTAGATCCAAGCATCTTCATTGAAGCTGCATTAGAATTAAAGGCGATAAAAATAAATAAAAGTATAAGTTTTTTCACTATTTAGGCATTGGAGTTGCACCAGTCTCTAAACTAATAATTTTTCCATTATCATATTTATAGACTGCCATCACTGCTTCAGTATTTCCATCGTCAAATGTTACAAATGCATGATGTACACCCACTTCATCATTTTCATATACTACTCGTGTATCTCTTTGATTAATATCACCGCTCATCGCCCATTTGATCACTTCAGTTTTGCCTAAAGTATTTCCTGATTTATGCATAGTAAATTTGAAATCATCATGCAAAAGTTCATTCATAGCTGCTTCATCTTTATTTTTTAATGCAGCACTATATTTTTCTAATATTGACATTCTTATCTCCTTTTATAATATTTTTATATTCCTTCAACAATTATAGAATTTGACACAGCATTATCATGTCTTATCTGTCTAATTGGTTTGTATTCATCCGAGTTATACCATTCCATCGCTTTTTCTTTTGATTGAAATTTAATCACGATAGATCTAGGATTATTCCATTCACCCTCAATAACTGTCATCTCTCCACCTCTAACCAAGTACTCTCCACCAAATTTTTCAACTATAGACTTAACTTTTGTGACATATTCTTTATAGTTATCGGGATTGTTGACCTTAATACTCGATAATACATAAGCACTCATAATTTACTCCTTTTTTTAAAATAAATTATATATTATTCAGCAGGCTTGACGACTGTTTTTGCAGCACTGGCAGCATTACTGAAAGCTTTATTGTAATCTATTACCTCATGGACCATTAAATCATCCATAAGTCCAGAATTTTTAAAAGCTATCTTTAATGCAACGGCTTGTTCGTATTCCCCTTCAACGCAAGAGATTACATCAAATCTACCTCTAACCCACTCGTAAGAAATAAGCTTTAAACCAGCTGCTTCTGTTACCTTTTTTGTAGAAGCAAATCTGTCTGCAGTTGGTTCGTTCTGCATTCTTTTCATTAGTTCTCCACTTATCTTGCCTATTAAGTAAAATTTTGCCATATTACATTTCAACCTTAGTCAAGTCCCAAGCAGTCATCTTGATAACACATTCATCATAAATTTCCTTTCCAACTGGATGTGTACCAGATATTAGTTCTTTCATTTTTTCCATATTATGAACAAATACCTTAAACATTACGCCACTTTTATCTGGCTTTACTGCTCCTATAGTTTTTTCTGGATGAGCTGCTGATTTTCTTACACTCATACCCTCATCTGATTGCATCCATCCCATAAATTTTTCAAGTTTTCCTTCTTTCAAATCTACGATCACTAAAACTTCTTTTTCCATTTTTTCCTCCTATTTGTTAAAATCGAAAACTTCTTCTTTAACCTCAGTAAATTGGTGAGGTTCAAAAAAATCATTCATCTGAGAAAGCTGTTCATTAATAGCATCAGTACTTTCTGCCATCCAATGACAAAACATTGTCATAGTATCACCTGGAGTGTAATATGTCATTTGGCATTTAGCTTTATCGCTAGTAGAAGATTTAATCATATCTTCTCTGGACATGCCACCTAAAACCTCGTTAAATTTGTCTTTCATTTCTTTTGATTTAAAAGTGTGAGTTACCATATAGTATTTCATTTTTTCTCCTTTTTTTGTTGTTTAGTCAGAGCAAACGCTCATTACTGTAGTCTCTTGTTTATGACCAGATTCCGCAATTACTTTTGCATTCTCCGGATTCTGCATAAATTTTTGCATAGTGTCAGCTGCTGGTGTTTCCATCACAATATGTACCTTATTTGGATTTTCTAATTCATTACCAACGTAAATAGTTTTGATACCTGCTGCTTCTCTTGGGCCAGAGTGTTCATCAAACATTTTTTTCCAGTGAGCCCAGTCTTTTACTTCAAAGTTACCAACCATTTTTACCATTTTATTCCCCCCAAACCCCAGCAAATTCATATGCTTCAACAGGTTCATTGCCAACTACCCAAGCGTCATGCCCTGGTGTTACGGAGTAAGAGTCTCCCGCTTTATATGTAACCTCTGTTCCATCATCGTGTTTTGCACAAACAGATCCCTTTGTGATAATTCCAATATGGTTTGCCTGACAACTGTCAGTTCCAATATGTGGCTTAACATCTGTAGACCATTTCCATCCTGGTTTTAAATGTAATCTAACTACTCTTTGACCGCCTACTTTAACTGCTTCTATTTTAGCATTATTAAACTTATCAACTACCTCATCTGCTTTATCAAAGGTTTTAACTTCAATACTACTCATATCAAACTCCTTCTGTTAGTTTATAATTATTTTGGTATTTTGGTTGCGCCTGTTTCGAGTTCAATGATTTTACCATCTTTAAATTTCCAATAACACATTAAAGCCTCTTTATTTCCATCTTCGGCATAAGTAACAATAGAATGATCAAAACCTATTTCATCGTTTTCATATAAAATTCTATATTTATCAACTTTCATGAAACCTTTGTTAATTGCTTCAATCATACCTGTTTTTCCACTTTCAGTATAGGCTCCCTGAAGATGAGAATATCTCTTATAATCATCATGAATAATCTCAGCTGCTGCTGCACCATCTTTTTCCATGATGACTTTATTTAATTTTTCTAAAATTGACATATTGTTCCTTATTTCTTCATAGCGTTGAACATGCTAAGCGTGTCATCAAATGTCATCATAACTTTAGTTTTTCCCTCATCACTTACTTCAAAATAGTGACCAAACATTGTATCCATGTTATCCGCAGTTGCATGAACTCTTGCAAAAACTTTATTTCCTTCACTTATCATATCTAAAACTTTCAAATGGAAATTTGGCCATGTTGCAGGAATTTTAGACATTGCAGCCATCATAGCTTGTTTTCCTTTGTGAACTCCAGAAAGTGGATGTACACCTTCTTTGCCTGGAAATGTCCAAACGATTTCATCATCAATCATATCTTTAAAAAATGTTTCCATATCTCCTGAACCAAATAGTTCATATGCTTTTTTTGTTTGTTCTTTTACGTCCATAGTTTCTCCTTTAAATTTATTTTAATATTAGAATTTATTATAAGATAGAAATGTAATGAATTTATTACAGCACTGCTATGCGTGATTATATCCAGTGAGGATAGGGAAGACCTTTTTCTTTTAAAAAAGATTTATTAAACATCTTAGAGTTGTATTTATCAGATTTATCACAAAGTATTGTTACAATCGTTTTACCTGGTCCTAAAAGTTTACCCAATCTTATTGCTCCAGCTATGTTTACTCCACAACTTGTACCTAAACTTAAGCCTTCTTTTTCAATTAAATCAAATAAAACAGGCAAAGACTCATGATCACTTATTGAAAATGCTCCATCAATTTTTGCTTTTGCAAAATTTGCAGTAACCCTACTAGATCCAATACCTTCAGTTATTGAACCACCTTCACTCTTTAATTCACCATTTTCAATGTAACTATAAAGAGAGGAACCTGTTGGATCCGATAAATATATTTTAATATCTTTATTCTTTTCTTTTAAAAAGCTACTAACCCCTGCAATTGTACCACCAGTACCAGATGAACATACAAAACCATCAATTTTGCCGTCAGTCTGTTCCCATATTTCTGGTCCGGTTGTTTCGTAATGACCTTTAGAATTAGCAGTATTGTCAAATTGATTAGCCCAAACTACACCGTGATTGTTACTACTCTTCAATTCATCAGCCAATCTTCCTGCATATTTAACAAAGTTATTTTCATCTTTATATGGTTTTGGTGGAACCAACCTTAAATCAGCTCCAATATTTCTTAATAAATCTTTTTTTTCTTGTGTTTGATTATCGTTCATTACAATAATAGTTTTATAACCAATAGAATTTCCTAATAGACATAATCCAATTCCAGTATTACCAGCAGTTCCTTCAACAATTGTTCCACCTTTTGAAATTAGTTTTTTTTCTTCAGCATCTCTTATTAAAGCTAGAGCTGCTCTATCTTTAACTGAACCACCTGGATTAAGGTACTCTGCTTTTCCATAAATATTACAACCAGTAATTTCTGATGCAGCTTTTAATTTAAATAAAGGTGTATTTCCTATTGCTTCGACAAAATTATTTTGTAAAGTTTTCATACATCAAGCTTTGTATCACCCCCTGGTGCAACACCATAGGGTTTAAATTCTTCGGATGCAGTTCCAACATTTTTTGCAGGAATTCCAACCATTACTGCATTTTCTGGAACATCTTTAGTAACAACAGCATTAGCTCCAATTTTTGCATTTTTACCAACCACAACTGGTCCAAGTATTTGTGCACCTGATCCAACAACAACATTTTCTTTTAATGTTGGGTGCCTCTTAACATTTCTTTGATCATCTGAATTAATACTCGGAGCAATTCCACCTAATGTTGCCATGTGATAGATGGTTACGTTATCTCCAATATCAGAAGTTTCTCCTATAACCACTCCCATACCATGATCTATAAAAAGATTTTTTCCAATTTTAGCATTTGGATGAATTTCTATACCTGTTAAAAATCTTGAGAACTGAGAAATTATTCTTGCAACAAGATGAAATTTTGCAATTGAAAAAAAATTTGCAATTCTATGAAAAAATACAGCTTTAACACCAGGATAAGTTAGTATTAAACTTAACTTTGATCTTGCAGCAGGATCTCTTTTAATTATCGACTCTAAAAAATCATTCATGTTTGTTTAAGATTAGTTATTTAAATTTAACTACTTGTTACAACAGCAGTTTTCAGATGATGGTTTGCAATTACAATTTTTGCAGACGCATCTGTCACAAGAACAGTTTTTACATTTACAGTGTGAATTATTGCATGCCATAAGAGTTATATAATTGTATATTTTTTAAAAACAATACTAATAATAACCCTGATTTTAGAGTTCTTTAAGCGTTAATCCCTTTAGATTTGCTGGTACTGCGATATCCATCATTTTTGGATTGGCAAGATTAAGATTATCCATTATTTCAGCATATTCCTCTTTTGAGCTAACTTGTAATCGAGGATTATTACTTTTTTCGTTACCAATTGTGGAGCTTTTTTTCCCATTATAATCATGAGCAGGATAAACAAGAGTTTCTTCTGGAAGCTTTAAAAGTTTACCAAATAATGAGTCATAGGCTTCATGGGCGCTACCATTTTGAAAGTCAGTTCTTCCTGTCCCATTAATTAAAAGCGTGTCTCCTGTAAAAACTCTATCATTCATTAAGTAACTATATGAACAATCTGTATGACCCGGCGTATAAATGGCTTTAAGTTCAATATTCTCTATATTTATATTCTCATCATCTTTTAATTTTATATCAATAACTTCAGATTTAGAGTTTTCACCCATTATACGTACACATTTAGTTCTTTCATTAAGTTCATTTAATCCAGTTACATGATCTGCATGAATATGAGTATCAATTACTTTTACAAGTTTTAGATCTAAATTTTCTAAAATTTTTATGTATTCATCAGTGTGCTCAATTACAGGATCTATGATTAATGCCTCACGTCCTTTTCCACTAGAAATAATATAAGTGTAAGTTGAGGATTTAGTGTCAAATAGTTGTTCAAAAATCATAATTATAAAATAATTAAAATTTTATAAAATTGAGACTAATTTTCAATAGCTTTATGATTAGGCTTGCTCCATTCTTTGCCTTTAAACATCACATTCCATTGCAACCAGGGAAATAGCTTTGATTTCATTTGCCAATATAAAGAACTAGGTTTTGTTGGGTCAAAAGGTAAACTTGGAGTTACTTTTCCACCGTAACAAAATTCAGCTAACATTACTTTTCCATATGCAACTGTTAGAGGACAAGCTCCGTATCCATCGTAAAGTCTATATGCTTCAGATGATTTATTAATATCCTTTATAATGTTATGTGCAACTATTGGTGCTTGTTTTCTAACTGCTGCACCTGTTTTTGCATTAGGTGCATTCATTACATCTCCTAAACTGTAAATATTTTCATACTTAGTATGTCTTAATGTCCCTTCTTTATGATCTACATCAACCCATCCACCAGCATCAGCTAATGGACTATTCTTAATAAAGTCTGGAGAAGTTTGAGGCGGTGTTACATGAATAAAATCAAATTTTTTTGTAACTTCTTTGGAATTTCCATCTTTATCAGATTGTTTGAAGACAGCCTCTTTGGCTTCACCATTTACTGAAATTAAATTATGTTGGAAGCTTCTTTTGATTCCATATGAGTCGCATATTTCATTTAGTGGACCTTGAAAGTGAGGTACACCAAAAATAACTGGCTTCGCACATAAAAATTCTAAATTACTATCTTTAAGAGCCCCCTTTTTCTTTAAGTGATCAGCAGCTAAATATGCTATTTTTTGAGGCGCTCCTGCACACTTAATTGGCATTGGAGGTTCAGTGAATAGTAAATTTCCTCCCTGTAAATTTTTTAGACATTCCCAAGTATAAACAGCCATATCTGAACTATAATTGGTACAAACATTATTTTTTCCTAAAGTTTCTTTTAACCCGGCCACTCCATCAAAGTTAATTTTTAAACCAGGACAAACTACTAAGTAGTCATATGAATATTCACCACTTGATGTCTTTACAGAGTTTGACTCTGGAGAAAAACTTTCAGCATATTCTTTTATCCAATTAACATAATTAGGCATTACAGATGACATTGGCTTTATAGTGCTGTTTACATCATAAGCACCTGCACCCACTAAAGTCCATGCAGCTTGATATAAAGATTTTTCTGAAGGTTCTATAATTGATATTGATAAGTCAGACTTTAAACTTTTAAGTCTTGTGGCAACTGATATACCAGCGCATCCGCCACCGATAATCAAAATATTTGAGTGATTAGAGTTATTCATATCAAAAAACCTAACATTTATAGTTTGCTTAAGATACACGTCTTATAAGTTGTTTTTAAAACTTAAATATCGTTGATAAACCTAATCAATAATTTATAATGGTTCTAATTAATTAAAAGGAGAGTGAAGAATGTTAAAAATAAACAGTATGTGTCCTGATTTTCAATGCAAAACTACAGAGGGAGATATCTCTTTCCATGAGTGGCTTGGAGATAGTTGGGGCGTATTATTTTCTCACCCAAAAGATTTTACACCAGTTTGTACTACAGAATTAGGTTCATTAGGACAAATGAAAGCTGAGTTTGATGCAAGAAATGTAAAAGTAATCGGACTAAGTGTAGATGGGGTCGAGGATCACAAAAAATGGTTGGAAGATATCAAAGATGTATCTGGAACGATGCCTGATTATCCTATTATCGCTGATGAAGATTTAAAAGTTGCAAAACTTTTCAATATGTTAGAGGCCGATGCAGGAACAACTTCAATGGGAAGAACAGCAGTTGATAATGAGACTGTTAGAACTATTTTTGTTGTAAGACCAGATAAAAGAATTGGTCTTTATTTAACTTACCCAATGGCTACAGGTAGAAATTTCCATGAAATTTTGAGAGCCATAGACTCAATGCAACTTACTGCAAAACATAGAGTTGCTACTCCAGCTAATTGGAAAAAAGGTGAGGACGTAGTTATTCTTCCAGCTGTAAAAGACGATGAGGCTAAAAAAATATATCCAGATGGATGGGAAACAGTTAAGCCTTATTTAAGAAAAGTTCCAGATCCAACAAAGTAATAAGGATTTCGGATTAATTCATTATCTCAGTTCTAGTTTAATAATTAGAACTGAGATTAAATTAAAATCTTTTATATTTTTTCATAGAAATATTTGCCAACAAAAGGTTTGGATCAATAAATACTTTTGATTGTTTTATTTTCTTAAAAGATTTGTAAGCAAATATTG
This sequence comes from uncultured Pelagibacteraceae bacterium, assembly GCA_902567045.1. Lineage (GTDB taxonomy): Bacteria > Pseudomonadota > Alphaproteobacteria > Pelagibacterales > Pelagibacteraceae > Pelagibacter. The sequence goes on along the minus strand of CACFLJ010000002.1, from coordinate 120,192 downwards.
CTATCGGAAGCTCAGTACAGCCTAGAATTATTTTTTTACATTTAATTTTCATTAAGTAACTTACTGCTGGTCTAATTGCTTTTTCTGCTTCTTTGATTTTTCCCATTTTAACTAGCTTTATTGATTTATTTACTGAATTTTTTTGTAAACTTTTGTTAGGACTTACTAAATTAAAATTTTTATCAAAATATTTATTATAAACTTTAGTACTTAATGTAGCCTCAGTAGATAAAATACCAATCTTAGAGTTTTTTTTACAGTTTTTTGATGTGTCTAAGTAAACTTCTCTAGGCATACTAAGTATTGGTATTTTAACTTTTTTTCTTAAATCATCGTACCAATAATGAGCTGTGTTACATGGCATTACTATAAATTTACAATTATTTTTTTGCAACATTTTACACCCTTCAACAAGTGAATTTAAAACGTTGTAATATTTTTTTAAATTTTCTGGTCGTTTTGGGATGTTAGACTTATTATATAAAACAAACATTGGATATTGTTGATCAAGTTTTCCAGCATTTATTTTTGCAAGTTTATTGCAAAAATCTAATCCAGCCTGTGTTCCCATTCCTCCAAGAATACCTATCATAAATCTACTTTGAATTTTGTTTTAAAAGTTACAATATACAACTATATTTTATAAACAATTATGCAAGATATTTATATTGATGATATAGGTTCAGGATATCCACTAGTTTTAGTTCATGGATATCTAGGGTCATCGGAAATGTGGAAACTTCAAAAAGATTATCTGCATAAAAAATTTAGAATTATTGCACCAGCTTTACCTGGTTTTGGCGAAAGCTTTAATGCAAAATCTTTAAATAGTATTAGTTTAATGGCTAAATTTATTATCCAACAAATTGATTTAAAAAATATAGATAAGTTTAATTTAATGGGTCACTCGATGGGTGGAATGATAGTTCAAGAAATTGCAAAACTATCTGGAGATAGAATAAATAAATTGATTTGTTTTGCTACAGGACCTATTGGTGATATCCCAGGAAGATTTGAACCTATAAATACATCGATAAAAAAGCTGGGTGAGGAAGGAATTAAGGAACAAGTAAAAAGAATACCACCAAAGTGGTTTGTTGAAGGAGATCAAGCCAAAAATTATTATTTATGTGAAAATGCAGTTAAAAATATATCTGAAAAAACAGCACGTAACGCCTTGATAGCTATGAGAGATTGGAATGGATTAGAAAATTTAAAAAAAATAAAAAATAAAACCTTGATAATTTGGGGAGATAAAGACAAATCTTATAATTTTGAACAAGTCTCAACACTTAACAATAATATTCCTTATAGTGATTTAAAAATATTTAAAAACTGCTGCCATAATGTACATCTAGAGCAGCCTGAGAAATTTAATCAAGTTGTTGAGTATTTTCTTAATTAAATAGTCCATTTTAGGCTTTTGCATAGCAGTATTTACTTTTTAGCTTATTAGAAAAGTTGACTCTAAATTTAAAACAAAGTTAGATTTTATTTATATAAAATTAATTAAGTGAGGAAAATATGAACGTAATCAAAAAAATCCTTGTGGCTGGAATAATTTCATTATTTGTGCCAGCTTCAAGTTTTGCCGAAAAGGTAAAAATAGGTGATCCCGGTTGGACAGGTGCAACTGCAATTGCAAATTTACTTGCTGCTGTTGTCATTGATAAAATGGGTGGTGAAGCAGAGTTAGTCCCAGGAAACAATACTGCAATATATGGAGCGATTGATAGAAGCAAAGGTGAAATCGAAGTTCACCCTGATATTTGGCTACCAAATCAAGAAGCTTATACAAAAGATTTAGTGCCAAAAGGAACATTAAAACTAAGCAAAAATCCTTATGAAGGAAATCAAGGCTATTGTGTTTCTCAACAATTTGCAAAAAAAATGAATATTACTGCAATTGAGGATTTGGGGAGACCAGAAGTTGTTAAAGCAATGGATAGCGATGGAAATGGAAAAGGTGAGTTTTGGATTGGTGCAGACGGATGGGCATCTGCAAATGTAAACCAGGTAAAACTTAGAGACTATAAACTTTACGATGCTGGTATAGAACCAATAAGAGCTGCTGAAGCAGTTAAAAATGCTAGAGTTCTTGACTCTATTAAAAAAGGTGAAGGTTATGCATTTTATTGTTACAAACCTCATGCTATTTGGGGAATGGCTGATGTAGTTATGTTGGAAGAACCAAAGTATGATCCAGCTAAATACAAAATGATTCAACCAAAAGCAGATGCAGATTGGTATCAAAAATCATTTGTAGCTTCAAAGGATGCTTTGAAACAAATTCAAATCGGATGGGGAACTTCTTTAGAAAGTAAATCACCAGCGATTGTTGAATTTTTCAAAAATTTTCAGATTACAGCGGATGACGTTTCTTGGATGGCATATGAAGTATCAGTTCAAAAAAGAGACCCAGGAGAAGTTGCAAGAGACTGGATGGCTAAAAACAAATCAACAGTTGATGGTTGGTTAGGTCTTTAATTTAGTCAATTTAAATTTAATTTACCTGGCGACTTATAGTTGCCAGGTATCATTTTCAATAATTTTAAGCTAAAATCCTTTTATGGAAGCTGCCATACAGATCCAAAATGTTTGGAAAATATTTGGAAACACATCCGATGACGCATTGGACGCAATCCAAAATAAAAAAATTTCAAAACAAGAAGCTTTAGAAAAGTATAACTCAGTAATTGGGGTTTCTGATGTTTCGTTTGATGTTAATAAAGGTGAAATCTTTTGTGTTATGGGATTATCTGGAAGCGGTAAGTCAACACTTGTAAGGCATATTAATAGATTATTAGAGCCAACATCTGGAAAAATATTTATAAACAATCAGGATGTAATGCAATTTGATAAGGAAAACCTTCAAGAATTAAGAAACAAAAAAATTGGTATGGTTTTTCAAAATTTTGCACTAATGCCTCACAGATCAGTTTTAGATAATATAGCTATGCCTTTGGAAATTAGAGGTGTTAGCAAAAATGATAGATTAGATGCTGCAAATAACATTTTAAACATTGTCGAATTACAAGGATGGGGAAATAAATATGCTCATGAATTATCTGGAGGAATGCAGCAAAGAGTAGGTCTAGCTAGAGCATTAGCAGCAGATCCAGAATTTCTTTTGATGGATGAACCTTTCAGTGCTTTAGACCCTTTAATTAGACGACAACTTCAAAGTGAATTTATAAAACTTTCAAAGCAAATGAAAAAAACAACTGTATTTATAACTCATGATTTAGATGAGGCAGTAAGAGTAGGTCACAGAATAGCTATAATGAGAGATGGAGAAGTAGTACAAATTGGAACGCCAGAGGAAATAGTAGTAAACCCATCTGATGAATATGTTGCAGATTTTGTAAAAGGAATTTCAAGATTAAAAGTTGTTCAGGCTAAGACAATTATGCAATCTTTAGAGCAATATAAAAAAAACTTCGGGGAAAATTTAAGTAACAATGAAAAAGTAAATGAAAACGATATATTAAGCAAACTTATTGAAACTTCTGTCTCTAAAGATAAACCAATTGTAGTTGTAAATGACCATAATACGGAAGTTGGAATTATTACTCAATCAGACCTATTAAAAGCAGTTGTTGAAGGAAATGAGAATGAGTAACGAAATTAAAAATCTATCAAGATCCGAACTTATTAAAAATTTTGTAATCACAAATCCAGATTATTATATCAAAGAGTTTAAAAAAATTGGTAGCAAGCCATCATACTCTTTTTCTTTTAATTTATTTGCTGCATTGTTTGGACCGATTTGGTTTGGGTTAAGAAATGTTTGGAATTATGCCTTAACATTTTTAATAGTTGAAACATTTGCAGTTGTTCAGATTATAAGAGGATTATTTGGAAACATCACTAAAGATGCTTTAGAAAAAATTGATAAAATTCAGTCCACGATTGATTTTAGAAATAAGCAGCTGCAGTCAGCAATCGAAAATAATCCAGACAAGGTCGAAGTTTACGAAAGAGCTATAAAATCTCTTGAAAAGGCAATGAAAGAATATGTGGTAGATGTTCAAATAATCGAGGCCTCAGCTATATGGATTACCATATCAGGAATTGCTTTATTAGTTTTCATTAAACTTATTCAAGGTGTACTCGCCAATACAATTTTAGAGAAAAGATATTCAGAATGGCTATCTAACAAATCAATAAGTCCTGGCATGAAAACAAAAAACTACTTGTTAAGCATAGGATTTACAATAGTCATCATGTTTTTTTCAGTTATTCATTACAGTTTCCCTGGTTTTTTTTCTATAATGAATGATTTTCCTACCCATCCAGAGATAAGACTTACATCCATAAAATGGGTTGAAACAATTTTTGATTATGCGGTGATAAAGGGGGACGCAGTATTTACTGCTATAACTATTGGTATCAGATCAGTTCTAGACTTTTTAGAACTTTTATTTGTAAAAACTCCATGGATAGTAATTATAACCACCATTGTAGTTTTAACTGCTTTATCAGCTGGGATAAGAACTGCAATTTACTCAGCAGGATTTTTAGCTTACATGGGTTTTTTAGGATTTTGGGTTAAAGCAATGACAACACTTGCTTTACTAGGTACAGCTGCAATTTTAAGTATTGCTATAGGAATACCTTTAGGAATTTATTGTGCAAGACGTCAAAGATTTTATTCAATGATAAGACCGATAATGGATTTTATGCAAACTATGCCTGCATTTGTATTTATGATTCCTGTTATTGCATTTTTTGGAACAGGGAAGGTTGCAGCTGTCATCATTACAATGATTTTTGGAGGAACACCTGTTGTAAGACTTACAGTTTTAGGTTTAAGAGGAGTACCTGAAACTATCAGAGAAGCTGCAATAGCTTATGGAGCATCTAAATGGTATTTACTTAGAAAAGTTGATTTACCTTTAGCAACTCCATCAATACTTGCTGGAGTAAATCAAACTGTGATGTTAAGCTTAGCGATGGTTGTAGTAGCATCATTAATAGGAGCTAAAGGCCTAGGACAAGACGTGCTTGAGGCACTACAATATGCAAATGTAGGCCAAGGTATTTTAGCTGGTGTTGCAATATTATTTGTTGCTTTAATATTGGACAGAGTAGTTCAAGGTAAGAAAAGAGTTTAATACTTTAATGAATAAAAATGTATGGTTGCTATTCGCTAGCAATGCATGTGCATTTTCAGTTGCACCTGTAACGGTGTTTTTAAGTGGAATAATTGGTTCTAGCATAAGCCCAATTAAATCTTTGTCGACTTTACCAATGTCTTTATCAATTGTAGGCACAGCTCTTTTTATAATAGCTGCTTCCAAAATAATGAGTATCACTGGTAGAAAAAAAGGCTTTATATTATCATCCATAACAACCTCATTGTTTGCTTTACTGGCAGCCTATGCAGTGATGAAACAAAATTTTATTCTTTATTCATTTTCATGCTTTTCACTTGGATTTGGGATGGCATTTGCTCATCAATATCGTTTTGCTGCTGCTGAAAGTGTAGATAAAAAACAGGCTCCAAAGGCTATTTCTTTATTACTCTTTGCAGGAATTTTATCAGCTCTATTAGGTCCTAATCTAGCAAATCTTGGAAAGAATTTAATTTCAGAGGGTTTATATGTCGGCTCTTATCTATGTTTGTCATTATTAACTTTATCATCAATTATTTTTTTAGTTTTTTATAATGAAAAGAAAGTTACCGAGAAAAAAAAAATTTCAAGAGGAAGATCAATTTTAGAATTAATTTCTCAACCAAGGTTTTTTCAGGCTTTAGTCTCCTCATCTTTTGCTTATGCAGTAATGTCTTTTTTAATGACAGCTACCCCAATAAGTATGCATATTAATGATAATATGTCTTTAAACAGCACCAGTTTTGTAATTCAATTACATATAATTAGCATGTTCCTGCCAGCATTAGTTACTGGAAATCTAATTAAAAAATTCGGACACAGCAAAATTATGTATTGTGGCGTATTATTTTTTATAATCACAATATTTCTGAGTTATCTTGATCAAACAGTTACAAACTATTTATTTTCATTAATATTTTTAGGTCTTGGATGGAATTTTTTATTTATATCAGGGACAAGCTTACTTGTATTAAATTATAGAGAAGAAGAAAGGTTTAGAGCTCAAGGTTTTAATGATTTTATAGTTTTTTCAATTCAAGCTACTGCAAGTTTAACAGCTGGTGTAGTTTTAAGTTATACTAGCTGGAAAACAATGAATATGCTTTGCATACCTTTTTTAATTATAATTATTTTTACAACACTAAGAGCAGATAGATTATTAAAAAAAGTTTAATTTTTATAGGCCGTGTCAACTTGTAACAGATATTGCTTATTGTAAGATTATTTTAAAAGCATATATGCATCACATGAAATCACACAATAAATTTTTAATCATCACTACCTTTTTATTATCAACACTTTTTGCAAATGTCGGTTTAGCTGCAGATGTAACAGTAGAAATGTTAAATAGACTGGATAAACAGTCAAATGTTTTTGAGCCAAAGATAGTAAGAGTAAACGTTGGAGATACAGTTCTTTGGAAAGCTAAAGACAAAGGTCACAACGTTGAATTTATTAAAAAAGGAGTTCCAGAAGGCGTTGGTAAATTTAAGTCAAAATTCAATAAGGATGTTGAATACAAATTTGAAGTTCCTGGAATTTACGCATACTGGTGCACACCCCATAAAAATATGGGTATGATTGGTTTTGTAGTTGTTGGTGATGATAAATCAAACCTAGAAGCAATAAAAAAACTTAGATTTTCATCTAAATCTAAGAAAATGGCTCCAGATTTAATAAATTCATTATAAATCTAGATATTTTAATCAAGATTTTCTGATTACGAAATATCGTAAAATAGTTTCTAATTGGTATACTTCTTATAATAAAACTACTCATAGTTTTGTTGGGGGGAGTATAGAAGTTAATGTCTAATATAAAATTCAATGGTGTAAACAAATCATTTGGATCAAATAAAATAATAACTGACTTTAGTTTATTAGGTAAAGAAGATGAATTCTTAGTTTTAGTTGGTCCCTCTGGATGTGGTAAATCAACATTATTGAGAATGATTGCTGGATTAGAAAAGATTGATGAAGGTGAAATTTTTATAAATGATCAAAAAATAAATGACTTACACCCTTCTAAAAGACAAGCAGCGATGGTATTTCAGTCATACGCTCTTTACCCTCATATGAATGTTTATGAAAATATGTCTTTTGGACTAAAGATTGAAAAAAGATCCAAAGAAGAAATTCAAACAAAAGTAATTGAAGCAGCTAAGATTTTAAAAATTGAGGAGTTGTTGGAAAGAAGACCCAAACAATTGTCAGGAGGACAAAGACAAAGAGTTGCAATCGGACGTGCAATTACAAGAAATCCTAAAATTTTTTTATTTGATGAACCTTTATCGAATTTAGATGCTGCCTTAAGATCTGAAATGAGAGTTGAGATTTCAAAGTTACATAATCAAATTAAAACAAATATGATTTATGTCACACATGATCAAGTAGAGGCAATGACACTTGCTGATAGGATTGTAATATTAAATCTTGGTAACATTGAACAAGTTGGAACACCAGATGAAATATATAACAATCCTGCTAATATATTTGTTGCTCAATTTATAGGAACACCAAAAATGAATATTTTACCCTTAAACAATGAAAATATTGTTTCAGATAATAAAATTAATTTTTTAGGCAATGAAATAATTTTTGAAAAAATTAAATTTGATAAAAAAAAATATTTTTTGGGAATAAGACCTGAGCATTTTAATTTATCAAGTAGTTCGCAATTTAAAATTAACCCTAAAATTGATTTAGTTGAGAATTTAGGAAATGAGAAGATTGTTTATATGAGCAATGATAATCTAGAACTAAGTGCAAAAATTTCCAGCCAAGAAGATTTTCAAAATGAAATAAATTTTGACTCGAAAGATATTTTTATATTTGATGAAGATGGAAATAGAATTTAGTTTTCTAAACAAACTCTTAAATAAATAATTTCACGTGAATTGGATAGTTGTTACAGTTATTGCGGCTTTTTTTCAGAATTTAAGGTCTTCATTTCAAAAAAAAATTAATAAAGATGTCTCGACTATAGCTTCAACTTATGTAAGGTTTTCCTTTGCTCTACCTTTAGCATTAGTATTGTTCTTTATATATTTTAGAGAAGTTTCTGTGATTAATGAAATACTTAATCAACCAGGTTTTTTAATAAATGTAACTCTAGCATCAATTTTTCAAGTAATATTTACCTTTGTATTATTATACTTATTTAAGTTCTCAAATTTTGTTGTTGGAACCTCACTAAGTAAAACAGAAGTTGTACAAGTTGCTATGTTTGAATACTTAATATTAAACGAAAAATTAAGTAAATTAGGAATTAGTGGAATTGTAATATCAACTCTAGGTGTAATAATTTTATCGATAAAAGATTTAAAATTATTTCTTCAAAACATATTTTCAAAAACAACATTAATTGGACTAATATCTGGTTTATTCTTAGCGCTGAGTATTGTTTATTTTAGATCTGCCGCCTTATCTTTAGAAAATTTTGATTCAAATTTTGAAAAAGTAATATCAACCTTACTTTTTGGATTATTAATTCCGACAATTATTTTAACGATATACCTTTTAGTTTTTGAAAAAAAAGAATTTAAAAAATTATATAATGATAAATACGACTGTGTGTTAATTGGCATTGGAGGTTTTTTTGCATCACTCTCATGGTTTTATGCATTCACCTTAATTCAAGCATCCTTTGTCAGAGCAGTTGGTCAAATTGAATTATTATTTAGTTATTTTTCCTCAAAATATTTATTCAAGGAAAAAGTAAAGTTAACAGAAATTTTAGGTATTGTTGTATTTGTGATTGGTGTCACAATTTTATTGCTTTCTAGAGTTTAAAGCTAATTAGAAAATCCGTATTTTCTAAGTCTTACATCTCCAGTTCGAGCATGAGCTTCCATACCTTCATATCTTGAAATTCTTGCACAAGCTGCGCCCACTTCTTTAGTTGATTCCTTTGTCATTCTTTGGAAACTCAATGTTTTAATGAATTTTCCGACAAATAAACCGCCTGTATATTTTCCCGCACCTTTTGTTGGTAAAATATGGTTTGTCCCAGAGCATTTATCACCATAAGCAACTGTAGTTTCTTCTCCAATAAATAATGATCCGTAGTTTTTTAATCGATCATGAAACCATTGAAGGTTTTTAGTCTGTATCTCTAAATGTTCAGGAGCATATTCATCACTGATTTTTGCCATTTCTTCGTCTGTATCGCATAAAATAACTTCCCCATAGTCTCTCCAAGCTGCACCAGAGTTTTCTCTCGGTAAGTCTGGTAAGTCTGCAATCAATTCTGGCACTCTTTTCATTACATATTCAGCTAATGATTTACTAGTAGTAAATAACCATGCAGGAGAATTGTAACCATGCTCAGCTTGTCCAACTAAATCGAAAGCAACTAATTCTGGGTCAGCTGTTTCATCTGCTATAACTGCAATTTCTGTAGGACCAGCAAATAAATCTATTCCCACTTTGCCAAATAAAATTCTTTTTGACTCTGCAACAAATTGATTTCCAGGGCCAACAAGCATATCTGCAGGTGCATTACCAAAAAGACCATAAGTCATTGCAGCAATAGCCTGAACTCCACCTAAATTCATTATTACATCTGCTCCACATAAGTCAGCTGTATAAACAATAGCAGGATGAACTCCAACCCCTGGTTTTGGTGAGCTGCAAACAATAATATTTTTAACTCCTGCAACTTTAGCTGTGGTAACACTCATTACTGCGGAAGCAATATGAGCATATCTTCCTGCTGGTACATAGCAACCCGCTGTATTAACAGGAATTAATTTTTGTCCAGCAAATAATCCATCAGAAAGCTCTACCTCAAAATCTTGGCCATAATTTTTTAATTGTGCTTCAGCAAACTTTCTTACTCTTTCATGAGAGAATTGAATGTCGTCTTTTGTTTTAGGATCTAAATTTTTTTTAATTTGTTCAATTTTTTCTCTTGTAACTACTACTTCTCCTTCATATTTATCGAATTTTTTTGATAACTCGATACATCCCTCTTCTTTTGTTTTCTCTATATCTTTTAGAATATTTTCTACAATCTCTCTTGTTTTTGTATCATCAGTAGAAGATGTTTTTGGTGATTTTTTTAAATAATTTATTGCCATGCTTAAATCCTAATTTAATTATTATTTTTTTTCAATATTCATTTAATCCAAAGCTACCACAGCTGCCGCAATAGACGCTAGCCTTGCTGTCGCATCATCTGATCTACTAGTAATTACTACTGGAACTTTTCCTCCTATAACCACTCCTGCTGCACAAGCTCCCATAAAATAAATCATCATTTTAACTAGAGCGTTACCTGTTTCAACATTTGGAACTAACAATACATCTGCATCTCCTGCAACTATATTGTTTATACCTTTTATCTCTGCAGATTTTTTTGACACACTATTATCAAATGCTAGAGGTCCAAATATATCTGCATTAAGACTCTCTTTTTCAGCTAATTCACATATTTCTTTAGCGTCAAGTGAACTTTGCATACTGTCTAAAACTTCTTCTGTTGCAGAAAGAATGGAAACTTTTGGTCTTGCTATTTTTATTCTATGACAAAAATCAACTACATTTCTTAAAATATGCATTTTTGTTTTAACATTTGGATTAACATTTAGAGCACCATCAGTTATTATTAATGGTTTGTCCTCTTTATCCAAAGTCATATGCCAAATATGACTCAATCTTTTTTTACCAATCAAATTATATTTTCGTAACAGAACTTCTTTCATTAAAATGTCAGTGTGTATATGACCTTTAACAATTATTTTGACTTTTCCATCACCAGCAAGCTTTGCTGCAATTTTAGCAGTGTTATTTTCAACTGGTTCATTTATTATTTCATATTCAGAGATATCGAATTTTAAATCCTCAGCAGTTTTTTTAATTTCTATTTCATCACCTATAAAAACAGGGATGATCAATTTTTCTTTTACGCAATCCATTATAGATAGCATAGGAAGTCTTTTGCCTGCATTTACGATTGCTGCTTTGGCTCCTCTTTTTTGGTGAGCAATATCAAGTAAATTGAATGGACAGACTGTTGATTTATCTGAAAGCATTTGAATTTATATATACTAAATTAATAAAAAAACTAATATAGTATTATTGATATAAGGATAAAAAGTGGAAGTAGTTACCAAAATAGCTCCGATCGCTCTAGCTCTTATAATGTTAGGTCTTGGATTAGGATTAACTGGACGTGACTTTTTAAGAGTAATCAATAATCCTAAAGATTTTTTAATTGGCTTTGTCAGTCAACTGATACTTTTACCAATAGTTGCATTTATAATTGTATTAATATTAGATTTGCCAATTGAAATTGCTGTAGGCGTTATGATTATAGCTGCAGCTCCTGGCGGAGTAACATCAAATGTAATGACAAAATTTGCAAATGGAGATGTTGCATTATCAATTTCTTTAACTGCTATAATAAGTCTTATTAGCATTATTTCTGTTCCTTTTATTATTTTTAAATCAGCAAACTTATTGGGAGTTACAGATATATCTTCTGATATCACCATGACTGGTATTGCATTAAAAATGGCTCTAGTTGTTACAGTGCCTGTTATTTTAGGAATGATTATAAGAAAATTTGCAGAAAATTTTGTTTCTTCAAATATTTCTATAATCGAGAAAATCACAACTGTTTTATTTGTAATTGTTTTTGCAACAATATGGATTGAAGAAAGAGAGAATATATTCAACTACATAAAACAAGCGGGTTTTGCTGTTCTTGTGCTTAATATTGTCATGATGGTGCTTGCATATTACATAGCCAAGTTATTAGCCACTGGCATAAAGCAAAGAAAATGCATTTCAATTGAATGTGGACTTCAAAATGGCACATTAGCAATATTTGTAGCTACACAAATATTTAGTGACATTAGTTATATTATTCCAACAGCAGCATATGCTCTGATTATGTATTTAACTGGCTTTATAATGATTTTTATACTTAGAAGATCTACTTAATATTTATTTGCCCGAATATCTTAAAGATTAAATGAGAAAGTGAGAGTACATTTTTCTCCTGCAGTTTAATGGTATCAGTTAATGTTTTGTCTTGCATGTTAACATTAAACAGTTTTTTTTTATTAACACTTATATATTTATTTTTTAGCAAATAATTTAATTTTCTAACAACAGTTGGTCTTGGAATATGAGTTATTTCTGAAATTGACATGGTATTCACACCAGTTTCAGGAACTAATATTTTGTTCTTTTTCCACTTTGAAAAGTTCCATCCATTAGCTTCATAAGATTTTGTAACAAGTGAATGCCACATTATAACCATTCCAACTGAAAATATTTCAAGATCTCCTACTTGTTTTTTCCATCTATTTGTAAAAATAAAAATAAACTCTAAAAAAAAATACCAACAATATGTGAAATTATTTTTAATTTCATTTGAGATTTCATCAAATTGCTTAGATTGATTAATTAAATTATTTTTTTCACATAACTCAGCAATCTTTGAAAGTAATGCACATAAATTTTGAAGAGTATTTTTAGGTTGAACCAGCCTAAAAGCTGATCTATCAATATAAATCTTTTTAGCAATTTTTTTTAGTACACCAAATTCTTCTAAGCGAAGAATTTTTCTTCTAGCACTCTCTTTGGGAATAATTAAATTTTTTGATATTTCAATAATATTTATTCTGTCTAGTTCTAATGATTTATCATATAAGAAAAAAGTATCATAACTTTCTACAAGTCCATTTTGGATATAATAATCGAAATCTTTATTTATAAGATAAAGAATTATTAAATACTTATCTATGTCTTGAAATGTTTCATAGGATGAATTAGTCCATTCAGACAATAACTTGTAGTAAAAAGGAGCTATTTCATCAAAATTTTCTACAATAACTTTTTGAATTTTGTTTTCACTTAATAGTGACGAGTTTTTAATCATTTTCCGCAAACCCATTTTAGTCTTTTGACCCCATTTTGGACATCAAATAAAATTTTAATAACCCATTTCGGACACTTGGGAAATAGCATCAAAACTTATATATGTTTTAATAGTATTTATATGAGTTTGAATAGCCTAAAAAGAGCATCTAATATTGAAGTTTCTTCTCAATTAACAGGTGACGTAAATATTGATACCCCTCAAAAAGTAAATATTGATGCTCTTAAACTCAAAATGATTAAACAAGAAAAAAAAAATAATTTTAAAAATAAAGCTATTGTCGTGTCACTATTTTTTGGATTAGGAGTAATTGGATATTTTTTTTCTATTTAGCTTTAATAATTAAATAAATAATCTAAAAATTTAGGCATTCTCAACAATTATCAGTTATTGTAATAAATAATAATTAGTAAATAATAACGATATGAAACCATTTGCAGGATATTTAATTTTAGCCCTAGGAATTACTACAGGCATAGCTGCAAACAGTTTTGCAAAGATTTCAGATGGTTTTACAAAGCTGACACCAACTATTGCTTGTTTGCTTTTAATGAGTGTTACAATGTTCTCTTTAGCTAAAGCAATGTCAGTGATACCTGTTGCATTTAGTTACTCAACTTACAGCGGATTAACAGTTGCGGGTGTAGTTTTGTTTGGGATGTTAAAATATAATCAAGTTCCTAATATTTATGGATTAATTGGAATTTGCTTAATTGTAACTGGAGTTATAATGGTGAATTATCTAGGACGAGCAGGCTAATCATTTAATCTATTTCATTAGAATACGAATATCCTCCATTATATTATCCGGAATTTTAATTTCAGATTTATAATTCTTTTTATATCTTCTTAATTTGTTTTCTCCAGGATATAATAACTCTTTTAGTCCTTTTAGCTTAGGAAGTTTTTTAATTCTTTTTATGTTTTCTTTTATTCTTTTTTTATAATTAGATTGAAACAAGTTTGCTTTCATAACAATAAATAAATGACCAATATTTTGTGGGCCAGAAAAATCATCAAAAGGATCTTTCACTTTCCCACCGTGATTACCCCCTGTGTAAACGCCACTTAATATATCGACCATCCATGCAAGTCCTGATCCTCTAAATCCTGCTATAGGAAGTTGAACACCTTCAAGTGCTTTTTTTGCATCAGTTGTCGGATTACCAAATTTATCCAAAGCAACACCCTCAGGAATTTTTGAATTAGATCTTGATGCAACTCTTATTTTTCCTCTATTAATCATTGAGACAGATGTATCTAATATAAATGGAACTTTAGAACCAGTTGGCGATCCAAAGCAGATTGGGTTTGTACCAAATAAGGATTTTATAGCTCCATGTGGGGCTATAGCAGGGGGTGCATTAGTAAATACTAAGGCGATCATATTTTTTTTTACAGCTTGTTCAGCGTAATATCCTGACATGCCGTAATGGCCACTGTTTTTAACTGCCACAAGTCCTATTCCTGTTTTTTTTGCATTTTTTATGGCTTTTTTAATAGCTGAATCTGCAGCGACAAATCCAATGCTATCATCTGCATTTATGTGTGCCACAGATTGAGAAATTTTTTTTATTTTTATTTTAGGTTTAGGGTTAATTAATTTATGATTTATACGGTCACAATACATTTTTAGCCTTGATAATCCATGCGTAGGGGCACCAACTAATTCAGCATTGATTATTGCATCAGCACATATTTTTGAGTGATTTATCGAGAGTTTATGTTTTCTAAATATTTCAACTATGATTTTTTTAAGTTTATTTTTTTCCATTAAATATTTTTTAAATCCTTATTAAAAAATGAAAGTATATCACTCACTAGAATATCTGGTTCTTCCAAAGCTGCAAAATGACCACCGTTTGGAAATTTCCTCCACCTTTTTATATTAAAAATTCTACTTACGTATGATTTAGGAGGCCATTCTAGCATTTCTTTTGGAAAAATTGCTATTGCAGTAGGAACTTTTATTTTTTTAAAATTTTTTGGAAAAGATCTGCCACCTTCTTTTCTTCTTCCAAAATATATCCAACTAGCAGTATTAAAACTTTTAGTTATTATATAAATCATTATATTTGATAATAGTTCATCTTTTGAAAATGTTTTTTCAATCTTACCTATTTTTAAATCTGACCAACCATGAAATTTTTCCAAAATCCATGCTGCTGTTCCTACAGGACTATCTATCATTGCATAAGATAAGGTTTGAGGTTTAGTAGCTTGTTGAGTTCTATATCCCTCCTGCATAATTTGATCAAAGTTAAATTTTTTTTCCCATTTTTTCTCTTTTATATTTTTTGTTCCTTTTGGATGTCTAAGGGGTAAGCAATTAATATGTATTCCTTTACAATTCTTTGAGCTATCAAGACCAATCCATCCGGCAATAGTTGCTCCCCAATCGCCACCTTGTACGAAATAATTTTTATAGCCTAAGTTTTTAACCATAAATTTATTTAATATTTTTCCTATTTTTCTTGGACCTAAAGCTTTTTTGATTTGCGACGAAAATCCAAATCCTGGTAAAGAGGGAACAATTATATCAAATCCGTCTTCAATTTTTCCTCCAAATTTTTCTGGGTGAGCAAGTCTTGGAATGATATCTAAAAATTCAGTTATGCTTCCTGGCCATCCATGTAAAAGTAATAATTGTTTAGAATTAGGATTTTTACTTTTCTCAAAAATAAAATGTAAGTTTATATCTTCAACTTTAGTTTTATAATTTTTAAATGAATTGATTTTGTTTTCAAATTTTTTCCAATTATACTTTGTAATCCAGTATTTAGATATGTTCTTAAGATAGTTCAAATTGGTTCCATACTCCCAACCATTCATATTTTGAGCAGCACTCCAAGGAAAGTTTCTTACTTTTTTATAAATTTCGTTAAGCGTGCTTTTAGGCACACTTATTTTGAATTTTTTGATCATCAATTAATTATGACTTATCCAAATTGTTTTAGTTTGAAGAAATGAATTTAGAGCCTCAGTGCCTTGATCTCTACTTAGTGAGCCTGATTGCTTATAACCCCCAAATGGAGTTTTAATATCTCCTTCAGAGAAAGTGTTTACTGACACAGTTCCACAAGGCAAACTTTTTGCTAAATGAAATGCTCTATTAATATCTTGAGTAAAAACACTAGCGTGTAATCCATACTTCGAATTACTAGCAACTTTCAAAGCATCTTCATCATTTTTAACAGTTAAAACACCAAGCACTGGTCCAAATATTTCCTCTTGAGCAATGGTCATATTTTCTTTTAATCCATCAAATAAGGTTGGCTTTGCATAAAAACCTTTTTGCTTATTATTTGAAACTCCTCCGGTTAAAAGTTTTGCTCCCTCATCTATACCTTTTTGGATATATCCATCAACAGTTTGCAAATGTCCTTTTGAAATCATAGATCCCATATTTGATTTTAAATCTAATGGATCTCCTACTTTTAGCTTTTTAACTTTTTTAATAACTTTGTCTAAAAATTCATCTTTAACTTTTTTATGAACTATCTGTCTCATATTTGCTGAGCAGTTTTGTCCACCATTCCAAAATGCAGAATTCATAGCATTATCAATTAAATCATCTGTAATTTTAGCATCCTCTAAAACTATAAATGGACTTTTTCCACCCATCTCTAATGCAACAGGTTTTAAATTACTTTCACTTGAGTATTTTAAAAAATAACCACCTACTTCGGTTGAGCCTGTAAATGAAACTGCATCTACATCTTTGTGTCGACCTAAAGCCTCGCCAACATCACCATAACCTGGAAGTACATTTAAAACACCATCTGGTATTCCAGCCTCTTTTCCAATTTGAGCAACTCTAATAGCTGTGAGAGGCGTATCTTCTGCTGGTTTAATAATAACTGAACAACCAGCTGCAAGAGCTGGTGCCATTTTCCATACTGCCATCATTAAAGGAAAGTTCCATGGAACAATTCCAGCAACAACACCTATTGGTTCTTTAACAATTAAACTAGTTATTGATGGTTCAGTTGGGCCAACTTTTCCAAATACTTTATCAATTAATTCTCCATACCACTGAAAATGCATTGGAGCATCATTTGCAACTTCATTGATACAGTCAGCAATAAGTTTACCTGTATCTATGCATTCTAAAACTGAATTTTCATCACCGTGTTTTCTCAGTAATTCAGCAAATTTCAATAAAACTTCTTTTCTATGCTCAGGTGAACTTTTAGACCAAACTCCACTATTAAAAGCTTTTCTTGAAACTTTAACCGCCAAATCAACATCTTTATGATTACATTTTGCAACAGCACAAAGCTTTTTACCAGTTGCAGGATTGATTGTTTCAAACTTTTTACCATCAATAGCATTTACATATTTACCATTAATGAATGCTCTTCCTTCAAATTTAAGTTTATTTGATATTATTTTATATTTGTTTCCTGAGCTCATAAATTTCTTTCTATAAATTTGTTTTTTTAATTTCTAAATTTTAAATCTAAGGCACCTTTAGACTAAAATAAATAGATTAACTAATAATTATTATTACAACTTTTGATTGCAAACCCATTTTGATAATAAAAATTTCTTTTTTGTTTTACTTCCTCTTCAAATTGAATTTAAATATTAATAATTTAATTAATTAAAAGGAAATTTTATGTTTATTAAAAAAATTTGTAAGTCATTACTTACAGTGTTTGCAGTAGCTTTCTTTGCTCAAGCTGCCTATGCAGAGGTAACTCTAAAGCTTGGAACTACTGGTAGATTGGGAATGCCAATCGGAGATGCCATAGATCAAGCATTGATACCAGCTTTGGCAAAAGCTTCTGGTGGTAAAATGAAAATCGAACCACATTATCAAAAAAGTTTATGTGCAGAGCAAAAATGTGGAGAACAAGCCAATCAAGGGCTTATAGCTCTATGGACTAGTTCTACAGCAAACTACGGTAATTTTGGACCAGAGTTAGCAATTTTTGATTTGCCTTTCATTTTCAAATCACTGGAAGATGCAAAAAGAATTTCAGATGAGTGGTTAGCTGAAAGACAGTGTAAACTCGCACTTGAAAATGCTGGTCACATTTGCCTTTCTGTATATTCAAGTGGTGGATTTAGACAACTTGGAAATGCAACTAAACCAGTTCATGTTCCAGATGATATGAAGGGACTAAAATGGCGTACTACTAAAAGTCCAGTTGAGTTCATGCTAGTTAAAAATTGGGGTGCAACTCCAACTCCTTATGACTGGAGTCAACTATATTCAGGCCTACAGTCAGGTGTAGTTGAAGGTCAGTATGTAGCATCACCTTGGCAGCATGTAGCTAAACTTCATGAAGTTGCGAAGTATTTCACCGAGATCGGAGGAATGTGGTCAGGAAACATTTTAGCGATGGATGCAAAACAGTATAATGCATTGTCTGCTCAAGAAAAAAAATGGCTACATACAGCAGCTGATGCTTATGGAGAAAAAGTAAATGAGCTTGATAACGCTTGGATTAAGAATGGTGAAGATGCAATTAAAGCATCTGCTAAAGAGTGGTATGTACCATCTGAAGCAGAAATGTCTAAGTGGAGAGCAGGCGCAATCGGTGCTTGGTTAGATGCCAAGGGTACTTTTGAACCAGCAGTAGCAAAAAGAGTGCTTATGGAACAAGGTATGGATGGATTTGTAGCTCAGTTAGAGGCAGCTGGAGCTCTGTAAATCGCTCAAAAAATCAGTGTAAAGATCATTTAGCTCAATTAATAGAGTTAGATGATCTTTACCTAAAACAAATCATAACTTATAAATATTTATGGAAAGTATTATTTTACTCGTAGTACTCCTTTTTTTAATTTTATTAGGAGCTCCGATTGGTTTTATATTAATACTTATACCATTTGTTTATATTCTACTAACAGATGCCGTTCCTCTTGTATTAATACCTAGTCAAATGTTTACAGCAATTGACTCAGTTCCATTGACCGCGATTGCATTCTTTATGTTGACAGGTGAGTTAATGACAAGTGCTACAATAACAGATCGGTTAGTAGCTTTGAGCAGAGCATTAATTGGACGAATACGAGGAGGGTTAGCTCAAGTAAATGTGCTTGTGAGTATGTTTTTTGCGGGGATGAATGGTTCAGTAGTAGCAGATACAGCTACTGTGGGAGCATTGGTTTTACCAGCTATGAAAAAAGCTGGATATCCTGCAGCGTTTTCTGCTGCAGTTACAGGTGTAAGTTCTACTATCGGAGGGATTATTCCTCCTAGTATTATGATGATTGTACTTGCTAACTCGACTGAGATTTCTATTGCAGCATTATTTGCAGCTGGGATTATACCAGGCATATTGATAGGCGTTGTGATCATGATAATTAATCATTATTTCGCAATCAAATATAACTTCGAGCGAAGTGATGAACCATTTTCGATACGTCGGGCTGGTAAGGAATTATATCGATCATCTTTTGCCCTTTTAATACCCTTAGTTTTAGTAGGATCAGTAATGGGTGGCGTGGCTTCAGTTGTTGAGGCAGGCGCTATTACAGCAATGGTTGCATTATTAACAGGTGTATTTGTTTACCGAACAATTAAATGGAAAGAGTGTACTGGTGCTTTTCGTAGGGCATTCCGTAACTCAGCAATGGTTTTTATTATCATAGCTGCGTCCGGACCTTTTAGTTGGTTGCTTACTTCTTTAGGTGCAATCGGTGATCTGGAGAGATGGCTTTTAAGTCTCACTGAATCTCCCATTATTTTTATTTTAGCAGTGATACTATTTATTTTTCTTCTTGGAACGGTAATGGACTCTGCGGTAAATATTATTATAGTTGGCCCAGTTCTAGTCAATGTTATGGCTCAAGCTGGCTTTCCAGAGGTACAAGCAGCTATAGTTGTAATAGTTGGTTTCTTAATAGGATCAGTAACACCACCTGTCGGTGTCGCTTACTTTACTGCTGCAACAATAGCGCAAGTCCGTTTAGAAAAGGTAGCTATTGCATTAATTCCTTATCTGATTGGTCTATTTGTACTTTTATTTTTAATCCTCGTTATTCCAGGGTTGACCATGTTTCTTCCAAACTTAATGAGCAATTAGAAATATGTTAAAATTTTTTAACACCATTGACCGTTTTATCCATCGCATGTTGGAAGCCATGTGTTCACTCTTTTTGGCTTCGATGGTTGGTTTCACTCTCTATAACGTAATCATGCGATATGTTTTTAATAACCCTCCTGTTTGGGGAGATTTGTTAACAGTATTAAGTAATATTTGGCTAATGTTTATAGCACTTGCTCTGACAGCGAGGGATAATGAACACATAGCTTTAAATTTAATATATGAAAAATTACCCAGTAAACTTTCGTTATATATACGACAGTTCTGGAAAATTATGATTATGGTAATTGGTATTGTCTTGATAATTTATGGAGTTGAACTTGTAGAAGGGATGCGTGGAAAGTATTGGGAAATGTGGTATTTTGAAATTAGCTTCCAAGGTATTGAGTTCAAAGAGAATTATATGCCAAAGAAATACGCAGTTGCGATCTTACCGTTAGCAGGATTTTTAACGACAATTGGTGCTGCAATTTCTCTTATGAAAAAGACTTAGTTCTTAAAAATATTTCTACTTAACCTTTGCCTCTCCAAGGTATTGTTCTATCAATTATTTTTCTTAAAGTTATATCAAATAATAATCCTAACATTCCCATAATGAAAATTGTTATCCAAATTACCTCATATTGAAAATATTTTTTTGCAACATTTTCAACAAATCCAATACCTGTTGTTCCAGCTAAAAATTCAGCAGCAACCAAAGTTCCCCAACACATTCCAACAGCGACTCTAATTCCAGTCAATATTTCAGGTAAAGAATTTGGAAATATAACATGTCTTAGTATTTGTCTTTTAGAAGCACCTAAAGAATGAGCAGCGTGAATTTTAGATAATTGTGTTCCTGATGCCCCAGCTCTTGCTGAAATAATCATAATTGATAGTGAAACCATGAATAACAAAAATACTTTTCCAGTATTATCAATTCCAAGTACCGAAATTATAAGAGGAGCCCAAGCAAGTGGAGGCACTGGTCTATATAATTCAATCAAAGGATCAAAAAATCCTTTAGCAAATCTGTTTAGTCCCATAAATAAACCTAATGGAACCCCTATAATTATTCCAAAAACTAATCCTAAAAATACTCTTAAGAACGAGTCCCAGATATGGCCATAAGGAACAGGTATCTTGAATAGTTTAAAATCACCCGTAACAACTTTTAAAACTTTACCTTTAAAGTTTTCTTTAACTATCCCTTCGCTTGTATGAACAGGGTATTCGCCTGGTAAAATATCAGCAATCCAATCTGGCAAAATAAATCCAACTATTGAACTAACATCAATCATTTCTATCCAGAGAAGAGGTATATTTTTATATCCAACACTTGGATTAGACATTAAGATGAATTTATTTAATGTGTCTGACGGTTTAGGTAACCATCTACCAGAACCTTGTTCTGAGCAACTCGGTCCACTCGCAACTATTGTTCCAGCTGGAAATAAAACAATATCAATCAATCTAAGACCAGCTTGTTCTTTCTCCTGAAGGTCATCAAATTCAATAATTGCCTTTTGCATTTCATTTAGTGCATTTGGCGGATAAATGCTTGCAAATTCAATTCTTCTTGCAATTTTGACTATATTTTTGGCGTAATCTGAGGCAATTTCCTCATTATCATCTAAACTTTTTCGATAAGTTTTGACTTCTTCTTTCAGTTCTTTAATTGAACTTTTGAACTGTGGATTATGATTTCTTAATTTAAAAAATTTATCATTAATTTTTTTTAGTTGCTCTGCTGCAGCTTGAAATTTTAAACCTTTTGAAGTTTCTGCAACAAACGGAACTTCAATAGTATTTTCTATAGTACCAGTTCCTGATCTAACTGTTGTTATGCCCCAGTTACCTTGTTCTGATATTGTTTTTAACCTTTCATTTTTTTGAACTTCAGTTTCAAATGGATAATCTTCTTTTTTAAAATTTGAACTTAATTGCTTAATCTCATTTGTCATTTCACTTATTTTAATTTTAGTATCCATTTCAATTAAACCCTCATTAGTTAATAAAGGAATTAATTTTTTTGTTTTATTTATATATCCAACTAAAATTGTTTTTTGTTCATTATTAAGATCTTTAGAATTTTGGATTTCAGCTGTTATTTTTTTAAGGTTTTTATTTTCAATCTTTATGATCGATGTACTTTTAAATTCACGTTCTTCTATTGGAAATTGATATTTTAATCCTAACAGTGATTCATTTATTTTAGCAACTTGACATAATTCATTTGCTGATTTTGGATAAAAACCTTTTGCTATGTCCCAAGAGTAATAAAGCCATACTAGCAATATTGCAGCGCTTCCAACAATAACCCAATGGGTTCCACCTTTAGCTCTTTCAGGATTTCCAAATACAGCATCAACTTTTTCAGTCCGGACTAATCTTCTGCCATACATAATACATCCAATTATGGATACAAAAATAAGTATGGTTATTATTTGGGTTAACATTTAATTTTCTTTTCCCATAATTTCTTCTTCCATATTCCAAATCATGGATAAAATTTCCTCACGTTTAGATGAAAATTCTTTATTTTTTTTTATTTCTCTTAAATCTTCCTTTAGCCCCATTTCTGCAAAAGGTAGATTATATTCTTTATGTATTCTTCCTGGTCTTGGTGCCATTACATATAGTCTTTCACCAAGTAACAATGCTTCCTCGACAGAGTGAGTAATTAATATGATAGTTTTTCCTGTCTCTTTCCAAATTTTAAGAACCAAAGATTGCATTTTTTCTCTAGTTAATGCGTCTAATGCACCTAAAGGCTCATCCATCAATATTAAATCAGGGTCATTTATTAGACATCTAGCAAGAGCCACTCTTTGCTGCATTCCACCTGATAATTGGTAGGTAGGAGTATTACCAAACCCTTTTAAGCCAACAATTTCTAACCATTCTTCAACTCTTTTTGCAGTTTTTATTGGATCTTCTTTTTTCATCCTAAGTCCAAAATCAACATTTTCTGCAACTGTTAACCACTCAAATAAAGCTCCTTGTTGGAAAACCATTCCTCTTTCAACTCCTGGACCATTAATTTCATTGCCAGCCAAAACAATAGAACCTGAGGTAGGTCTTAAAAACCCTGCTGCAATATTTAAAAGCGTAGTTTTTCCACATCCTGAAGGACCAAGAACAGTGAGAAGTTCTCCTTTTTTTAAAGTAAAATTTACATCTTTTAATGCGTGAACAGTTTCTCCTTTGGGAGTTTTAAAAATCATATTTAGATCTTTGGAAATTAAGTCACTCATAGAAACTTTATATAAAACTTATGTTAAAAAAAATAGGCGCTAAATAATTAGCGCCTATTAAATTTGTTTTACTCTTTAATATTATAAAGGTAAAAAACTAGTATCAACGGCACCGCCTGGAGTTCCCATACCTTTTAGGAAACCATCAAGATTACCGCTCTCCATTGACTGTTTAGTCTCTTCTGGAGTAAGAAATTTAAATCCACTTAAAGTTTCTTTCATGTCAGCAACTTTCATTTCTGAAGCTTTAGACATTGAATTCATATCGCTTTTACCAGCTCTATATCTGTCATTTGCTTCATGAGTTACTTCTATAAAAGTTCTAAGCATACCTGGATTTTCTTTCATGAATTTGTCAGTTACAGATGTAATATCTATTCCTAAGATACCAGCATCTCTTGCTTCTTGAACTGTTAAAAGTCTTGAACCAACTGCAACTGCAGCTTTGATAGAATTTCCACCAAATAAACATGCCATTACAACATCACCACTTACTAATGCAGCAGCACCTTCTTCAGGATCCATTTGAATTATATCCATTTTACTTCTGTCAGCTCCAACAACTTTCATACTTTCGTCAAAGACGTACTCAGCCATAGTTCCAAGTGGAACTGCAACTTTTTTGCCCTCTAGTTCAGAACCGTTTGCTTTTGTAATTCCAGAAGCGTTAGATGTAACACAAGTTGTTCCACCCATTCCATATTCCATTGCAATATCAACTAATTTGATAGGTGCATTAGATTTTACAGCATTAATAAAAGGTACTAAACCTTGAGAATAAGAAATATCAATATCCCCAGCTAGCATTGCATCAGTCATAGCTCCACCGTTAGTGAAGTTAGTCCATTTTACTGGAACTCCTAGCGCTTTAGCAAAATTCTTTTTTTGCATGTCCTCTAAATTTGGACTTGGCCATTCTAGAAAGTAAGCAACTCTTACTTCATTTGCAGCAGCATTTGCAGCTGAAATCGACAAGTTAAGAGCGAATAAACTTCCTAAAATAAAGCTAATTAGTTTCTTCATTTTTTCTCCTTAATTAAATTTAATTAGTCTTATTTAAGTTCAATTTTGAATGTAAGTAAACGAATTTTGTAAGCATATTAATCATAGGTGATTTGAAGATGTCTAAAATGGGTTCAACTTTTGGTTGTATTTAATATTACTTAATGACATACTAAAAATGCACAGAAATTATTTTCTATTTTTTTATTTTAGTCTATGAGAGAGTGATTATAACGTTTTAAAAAAATTTATGAGTTCAGAAAAGCCACAAATACCTAATTCTTTAAATGAGCATTGGATGCCATTCTCTTCAAATAGAGATTTTAAAGCAAACCCAAGATTAATAGTAGAGGCAAAAGGTGTTTATTTAAAAAACCACCACGGTAAAACACAAATCGATGCAAGTTCAGGATTATTTTGTAACCCATTAGGACATGGTAGAGAAGAAATTATTGAGGCAATAACTAAACAACTAAGAACAGTAGACTATGCACAGCCATTCCAACAGGGTTTCGGCGGGTCATTTGAATTAGCAACACGAATTTCAAAACACACGCCAGGAAATTTAAATAGAATTTTTTATACTATTTGTGGATCAACTGCTGTTGAGACAGCAATAAAAATTTCAGTTGCTTATCACAAAGCTCGAGGAGAAGGGCAGAGATTTAGATTTGTTGGAAGAGAAAGAGCTTACCACGGTATGAATATTGGAGCAACATCAGTTGGTGGTATGATCAACAACGTTAAAACATTTGCGAGCGTTTTAATGCCGGGTGTTGTTCATATGAGACATACTCATTTACCAGAACATAAATTTGTTTCAGGACAACCAGAAACAGGTGGAGAAATTGCAGATGACCTAGAGAGAATTTGTATAAACTTTGGATCAGAAAATATTGCTGCTTGCATCGTTGAACCGATCGCAGGATCAACAGGAACGCTTGTTCCACCAAAAGGATATTTACAAAGATTAAGAGAAATATGTGACAAACATGGAATCCTTTTAATTTTTGATGAAGTTATCACTGGATGGGGAAGAACAGGTTCTCCGTTCGCATCACAAGAATATGGTGTTACTCCAGATATTATTACAATGGCAAAAGCAACAACAAACGGAATAAGTCCTTTAGGTGCTGTTGCTTG
The DNA here is from genome assembly GCA_902567045.1 of uncultured Pelagibacteraceae bacterium. Classification (GTDB taxonomy): domain Bacteria; phylum Pseudomonadota; class Alphaproteobacteria; order Pelagibacterales; family Pelagibacteraceae; genus Pelagibacter. The sequence continues at coordinate 94,746 of CACFLJ010000002.1, read as the reverse complement.
TAAAGAAGAAATCTATGATGCGGTAATGGATGCATCACCCCATGGGTCAGTTGAATTATTTCATGGCTACACATATTCAGGAATTCCAGTTTCAGTAGCAGCGGGATTAGCAGTACAAGATATATTTGAAAAAGAGGATATATTTAATAGAGCTAAAAATTTAGCTCCATACTTCCAAGAAGGATTGATGTCATTAAAGGATATTGATGTTGTAGACAACATCAGAGGATATGGAATGATGGGTGGAATAGATATTAAAATGGATAAAAAACCTGGAGCAGCTGGATTTACATGTTTTAAACATTGTTATGATGCAGGTGTTAACTTCAAAGCAACAGGTGATTGTTTAATTATTGCTCCAATGTTTATTTGTGAGAAAAAACATATAGATGAAATAATTGATAAATTAAGAACTGGAATTACGAATTATTCTAAAAGTAAAAAAAATTAATTCACTTATATGAAAATAGGTGTTCCTAAAGAGATAAAACCTCAAGAAAATAGAATTGGATTAACACCTGATAGTGTTAAGACACTTACTTCAAATGGTCATGAAGTTTTAGTTGAAAATAACGGTGGTTTTGAAGCAGGCTTTGATAACAATCAATATAAATCTGCAGGAGCTAAAATAATTGATAAGGCAGAAGATATTTTTAATGATGCAGAGATAATTGTAAAAGTTAAAGAACCCCTTTCAAATGAAGTAAAAATGTTAAGAGAAAATCAAATTGTTTTTACTTATCTGCATTTAGCTGCAGCTAAAGAGTTAACAAAAGGTTTGGTAGACTCTAAAGCTGTTTGTATCGCCTATGAGACAGTAACTGATAACAAAGGCAGGTTACCATTATTAGCTCCTATGAGTGCCGTTGCTGGAAGAATGTCAGTTCAGGCAGGCGCACATTGTTTAGAAAAAAATCAAAAAGGAAGAGGTATTTTATTAGGAGGCGCTCCAGGTGGAGAGCCTGCGGAAGTGGTAATTCTTGGTGGAGGAGTTGTTGGAGAAAATGCTGCAATTATTGCAACTGGCATGAGAGCAAAAGTTCACGTTGTAGATAAGTCAGAGGCGAGACTAAAACAACTATCAGAAATGTTTGGTGATAAAATTATTCCCCAACTTAGTGATAAAACTGATTTAGAAAAATTAATTTCAGAATGCGATTTGTTAGTTGGAGGAGTTTTAATTCCTGGAGCAGAAGCACCAAAATTAGTTACTAAAAATATGATTAAGAATATGAAACGAGGATCAGTAATAGTTGATGTTGCAATTGATCAAGGTGGATGTGTAGAGACCAGTAAACCTACAACTCATGCTGAACCAACTTATATAGTTGATGATATTGTTCATTATTGTGTAGCAAATATGCCAGGTGGTGTCCCTAGAACATCAACCATCGCATTAAATAATGCTACGCTTCCTTTTTTAAACAGATTAGCTAGTGATGGTTATTACAAAGCTTTAAAAGATGATCCAAATTTCTTAGCTGGTTTAAATGTTCATAAGGGTGAAGTAACATACAAAGCAGTTGCAGATGTTTTTGGATATAATTATTTAAGCGCTGGTGAGGCTTTAAATTAATTAATCAAACTAGTTATCTTTTTTTCAATATTTTTACTTATAATTTGTACACCTTTAGGATTTGGATGCATTCCATCCTCTAGATTTAGCTCTGGCTTCAAGGCAACACCTTCCAGAAGAAAAGGTAAAAAAGTTAAGCTATATTTATCAGAAAGGTTAGAATAAATTATATTAAATTTATCCCTGTATTCTTTACCATGACTTTCAGGGGCAATCATACCTGCTAATATAATTTTAATATTTTTATCAATTATAATTTTAATTATTTTCTCTAAATTTTCTTTTGTCTCTTTTGGTTTTATACCTCTTAACATATCATTTGCACCTAAACACAAAACTAAAATATCAATATTCTTTTCAGATAGAGTCCAATTTATTCTATTTAAACCTCCTGCAGTTGTATCACCTGAGACACTTGCATTTATAATTCTGACATCTAGTCCATTATTATTTAAATTTTTTTCAAGCACTGTAGACAAATGATCTTCTTTATTAAGTCCATAACCAGCCATCAAACTATCTCCAAATAAAACAACTTTATTCTCAGCATTTACCCCAAATGCAACTAGACATAATATAATTATTTTAATAATACATTTTTTAAACATGACTAAACTTCTTAAACTAACAGATGTGAACTTAAACTATAATACTGATAACAATCTTATAAATGTTTTACAAGATGTAAGCTTTGAAGTTGATTATAAGGAAACAATATCTGTAGTAGGAGAAAGTGGGTCAGGAAAGACAAGCTTAATAATGTTGATAGGTGGTTTGGAAAAAGCATCTTCAGGAAAAATTGAGTTTAAAGACTTTGAGATTTCAAGTTTAAAAGAAGATGAAATTTCAGAGATAAGACGAAAGGATATTGGCATTGTTTTTCAATCATTTTATTTAATACCCAATTATACAGCTATAGAAAATGTGAGTTTAGCATTGGAAATTAATAAAATTAAAGATCCAATTAATAAAGCAAAAGAAATCCTAGATAAATTTGGCCTTGGAAAAAGGCTACGTAATTTACCCAGTCAATTATCTGGAGGAGAACAGCAAAGAGTAGCAATTGCACGTTCAATTGTTATGAAGCCTGAATTAATTTTAGCAGATGAGCCTACTGGAAATTTAGATAGTGAAAATTCTGAGCTTATATCAAATATTCTTTTTGATTATGTGAAAGAGGAAAATGCAAGTTTAATTATGGTTACGCACGATAATAAATTGGCAAATCTTTCTAAGAGAATTATTAAAATAAAAGATGGTAAAATTGAATAAAAATCAAAATTTTGGTCTTTATTTTAAATATGCTCTTAGAGATTTAACAAGAAGTTATAATAAGATCTCAAGTATAATTATTACTCTTTTTATAAGTCTCTTTATTTTAAGTTCTATAATGACAATTGAAGACAGTTTAGAAAATGAACTTAATGAAAATGCAAAATTATTATTAGGGGGTGATATAGAAATTGACTACAACAATAGAGAAGGTGATCAAACTAAAATAGATAAAATTACTAAATTTGCTACAGTCTCACAAATGGTTGAATTTAGTACAATGATTTCAACTGTTAATAAAAAAATCAATAAAACTTCATTTACTAGAGTAAAATCAGTTGATCAATTTTATCCATTGTACGGAAAAGCACTCTATGAACCCAATAATGCCTTAGAAAAATTAAATCAGATAGAAAGTTCAATATTAGTAAATGAAAATATTTTTAAAAATTTAAACTTAAAAATAAATGATATTGTAAAAGTTCAAGACAAAGAGTTTAAAGTTATTGGTATAGTTAAAGTTTTACCAGATATAGGGGGTGCATTTGTATTTGGAGATTTTGCCTTAACAGGAAAAAAAACCTTAGATAAGCTAGATTTAAATACCCTCGGTAGTTTTTTAAATTATGAATATAAAGTTAAATTTAACAAATCTGTTAACAGTAAAGAGGGTATTAAAAAAATAGAGAGCTTATTTAAAGATCAAAATAGAGTTAGATTAAGATACCCCGAAAACTCAGCGGGAGGCATTAGACGGATTGTTGATAATTTCTCACAATTTTTATCTCTTGTATCAATAAGCGCTATGTTAATTGCTGGCATTGGTATAGCGAATACTCTTCTATCGTTTATAAATCAAAAAAATTCATCAATAGCAGTTCAAAAAGCAATAGGCGTATTTTCTGGAAATATAAAGGCAATCTATTATTTGCAATTAGCTATCTTGTTAGTTTTAATCACCGCATTTTCATATGGATTAAGTTTTTTTTTAATTCCAATAGTCGATAAATATATTTCAGATGGTTTGGGTTTAAATATAGAAGCAAGTTTTTCTGTTATAAATTTAATTATAGTTTTTTTAGTTGGAATGTTGGTTATGATAATATTTTCTATACCAACTGTTAATTCTATAGATCAAGTTAAAGCATCTAATTTATTTAGAAATGTATTTCAAAGTCTGCAATTTAATTATTCAGTGAAATCTGTGATAATTAGCATAGTATTATTGTTAATATTAATTAGTCTTTTTGCAATTAGGTCTTCAATACCATTTTATAGTGTTACATATTTCGTATCATTTTTTATTTGTTTATTAATTTTTTATTATCTTTCTGTAACAATTATTTATTTATTAAAAAAATATAAAAATTCTAAGATTTCAGTAAAAATAGCTGTCAAAAATATAACTCAATCAAAAAGTATCACACCCATTACAATAATGTCTTTAGGTCTTGGAATGACACTTTTGTTAACACTGGCATTTGTAGGCTCAAATTTTAAAAGAGAAATTGCCAAATCTATTCCAGAAATTGCGCCAGATTATTTTTTCTTAGGAATTCAAAATGATCAACGAGAAAAATTCGAAAAAATGATATTCAATTCTGATAATAAGTCAAAAATAGAGGTAGTTCCTATGGTTTCAGCAGGACTTGTAAAAATTAATGGGATACATCCTAATTCTTACATCAAAAATACTAATGATAGTTATTGGGTTATAATGAATGATAGAAGAATATCTTGGTCAGATGAGATACCAAAAGATAATCCTTTAACACAAGGAAGCTGGTGGGATTTATCAAGCCCAGACAAATTACAAATTTCTTTGGATAGTAAAGTGGCACAAGATTTTGGAGTAAAAATTGGAGATATATTCACTCTAAACATTTATGGAAGAGAAATAGATGGTGAGGTAGTGAATTTTAGATTAGTTGATTATAGAGATCTGAGCATTAATTTTGCAATGTTACTAAACCCTCAATTTGCAAATAAAATTCCTCATGAGTACCTTTCGACAGTGAAGTTTAATAATATTGATAAATTTGATGATATTAATTTTCTAGATGAATTTCCTAGCGTTTCTATTGTAAAAATCTCTGATTACTTAAAAAAAGTTACCGATGTTCTTAACAAAGTATTTATAGCGGTCATTATAATTTCAACTGTTACAGTGATAATAGGATTGGTTGTTATATCCAGTGCAATTATAGTGCAAGGAAAAATAAAAACTTTCCAAAATTTAGTTTTTAAGATTTTGGGATTTTCAAAAAAAGAAATAATTTATTCATCCTTAATTGAGTTCATAATTACATTTTTTTCTATAATTCTTTTTTCTACAATTTTTTCAATAATTTCATCAAAATTTATTATTGAAAATATTTTTCAACTCAAATGGCTATTTGAATTTGATATATTCTTAAATGTAACAATTACAGTTGGATTAGTAACAATGATATTGATAGTTTTTACAAACCTTAAGTATCTAAGTCCAAAAGTTTATCCACTCGTCAGAAATGAATAAGATTTAATATTTTTTAGATTTTGGTTTTAAATAGAAGCTTTTAAAGCTTGATAAATTAAATCTTCAGTAACTTCACCAATACTTCTGTAAACTTCTGTATCACCCTTGAAAATTAATAGAGTAGTTTGATAAAGCACATCAAACGAATTTGCTATATCTCTGTTTGTTACATCAAATGCAAAATATTCGATGTTATCGAATTTAATATCTAATAATTCACCCTCTTTTTTTGCTTTTTGCAAAACTTTCATTTGATTTGCACAAGATCCACAATATTCGATCCAAGAACTGATAACTATAATTTTGCCCTCAGATTGGGCTTTGTTAAACAAATCTTTATCAAATGTTGTTTTCTTTTCCATTGAATTTGCAGCAAATGCAAAAAAACAGAAAATTAAAATAAAAAATTTTTTCATTAAGATAAAAAATTACACATTTAGACGACTAAAGAAAATAATTTATAATGACACATGTGTTTTCAATTAAGGCTGAAATTCAACAAAAATTTCTTCTCTAGGCTTCAATCTGCGAAGCCTAGTATTATAATTAACTTATAATAAGAGAGAGAAATTAACACATACAGCATTAGTCGTATATTAGAAGCGCTTATAGTAAATAATAGCTATGCGATTATTGTACGTTAACTTTAATAACTATTTACAAATTTATTATTTGATATTAATAATTACTCATGGGGTGCCTATAGGCTGAGAAATACCCAATGAACCTGTCCGGTAATTCAGAAAGGGAAAAATGGATCAGATAAACATCTTAAATCAATCATCTGCAATTTTATTAACCTTAATTATTAGTATCATTTTTGTAATACTTGGCCTTGTATATTCAAAAAAATATCAAGGGTTAAACAATTATTTAGTTGCAAGTAGATCTGTAGGAACTTTTTCACTAACAACTAGTTTAGTTGCATCTGCCCTTGGAGCATGGATTTTATTCGGTCCCGCATCAGCAGCAACCTGGGGAGGAGTAGGGGCTGTTATTGGATATTCTTTAGGGACAGCATTTCCTCTTTTTGCATTAATTTATTTAGGAAAAAAATTTAGAGATAAATATCCAACAGGAAAATCATTAATTGAGGTAATTAGATCTAGATTTGGCACACAATTATTTAAATTAATTTTGTTTTTATCAATTTTTTATATGACTATTTTTTTAATAGCAGAAGTTACCGCCGTTTCAATTTTGATTAATTATATTTCAGGAACTGATCTATGGATCACGGCATCTATTGTAATTGTCAGCTCACTTGTCTACACTTTGTATGGAGGGCTTAGAGCTTCAATATTCACAGATAATATACAATTTATAGTTTTTGGTTTGCTCTTAATAATTGCATTTTCTTATTTAATTTCTTTTAATTCTAATGACTTTAGTTTTGAGTTTGTAAAACAGAACAAGCCTCATTTATTAAGTTCAGGTTATTTACCTAATTTTACTGCAGGCCTAACTTTTTTTATAGCTGTTGCAGCAACAAATCTTTTTCATCAAGGTAACTGGCAAAGAGTTTATGCTGCTAAAAATAATAAAGTTTTAAAAAATAGCTTAATAGTTTCTTTTATAATCATTATACCAATAGTATTCATGATGGGCTTTTCAGGTTTAGTTGCAACCTCTCAAAATCCAAGCGTAGTTCCTGACCTTGCATTCTTTTCTTTATTGTTAAAAGACCAAGCCATCTTTTTATCAATAGTAATAACTATTTTAGCAATTTCACTGACAGTGAGCAGTATAGATACACTAGTAAATGCTATCTCTAGTTTGATTATTGTTGATGGAAATAAAGTTATAAAATTTAAGGGTAATTATTTAAAATTATCTAAACAAATTATAATATTTTTATCCTTGATTTCATTTTTTGTTGCTTCAAAAGGATTAAGTATTTTATATCTATTTTTATTAGCTGATTTATTTTGTTGTGCAGCGGTGTTAAGTGTATTTTATGGTTTTTATTCAAAATCATATAATGAAAAAAATGCTTATATTTCAATTATAATTGGTTTAATTGGTGGAATTCTATTATTTCCTAGTCCCGATTTCTCAAAATCCATACTTGTAGGAATAATATTACCTGCTGATTTTTTTCCAATATTAATTTCACAATCTTTGTTGTTCTGTTCATTTATTGTTGCAACACTTTTACCTGTGGTTACGTGGAAACTGAAGTAATTTAATTTTTTTTAAATTTTTTAAAGGAGAAATTTTTAGGCCTTTTTCTGTTTTTAAATTTTTTCTTAAATTTAAATTTTTTTCTATCACCGGAGCTTTCTTCTCGTTCATTTAAGTTATCGTTACGAAAATTTTTAAATTTATTAGATTTAAATTTAAAATTCTTTTTTTTATCAAAATCGCCATCAGTATTATTTGATTTATCTGAATTAAACTTTTTAAACTTACTATTCTTAAATTTGAATTTTCCTTTGTTATCTCTTCGCTCATTTCTATTTCCACTATCTTTGAACGATTTACCTCTTTTTTTAAATTTTTTATTTTTTTTGTTAGATTTTTTATTAAAACTTTCTTCTAACTTAAAATTAGGATTTATTAATTTTTGGATTTCTCTCCACATACTTCGATCATTATTTGTTAAGAATGTTAATGCTGAACCATCTTTTCCAGCTCTCCCAGTTCTTCCTACTCTATGAATGTAGTCTTCGGGTACTTGCGGTAGGTCATAATTAATTACATGTTGAATAAGTGGAATATCTAACCCTCTAGCAGCTACATCTGTTGCAACAAGAATTCTATTTTTTCCTGCTCTAAATCCTCTTATGACTCTATCTCTTTTACTTTGTCTTAAGTTTCCATGTATAGCCTCTGCTGAATGAGCATCATACTTTAATCTTTTAACTATTTTATCTGCACCGTGTTTAGTTTTGACAAACACAAGTATCGAGCCTTGTCTTTCAACTAATTGATTTATTAATTCATGATATTTTTTGTCCTGTGTTAATTGAAATGTTTCTTGTTTAATTTTTTCAATTGGCGTCGAAAGAGAGCCCACTGAAATTCTTTCTGGTTTTCTTAAATATTTTTCAGAAATTTTAAGTATATTGTTTGGTAAGGTTGCGGAAAATAATAAAGTTTGATGTTCTTTTGGGACAAATTTTAAAATTAGCTCAATTTGTGGTGTAAAGCCCATATCTAGCATTCTGTCGGTCTCATCTAGAACCAAATAATTAACTCTAGATAAATTTAAACTTTTTCTTTTAAGATGGTCATTAATTCTTCCTGGAGTTCCAACAATTATTCGAGCTCTTTTGTTTAGTTGTCTTAGCTGTCTCTGCATACTTTCACCGCCAATTAATAGAGCATTCCCTATTCTTATATCGCCAAGTGTAAGCTTAGAGACGGTACCCATAACTTGACTTGCAAGCTCTCTTGTTGGACAAATTATTAATGCCATTGCATTTTTATCTATGATTAATTTATTAATAAGTGGAATTGTAAATGCCAAAGTTTTTCCAGTTCCCGTTTGAGCCGTTCCAAGCACATCTTTGCCTTCAAGTGCGATGGGTATTGCTTGACTTTGAATAGGTGTTGGTGTGATAAAATTTGAGTATTTTATTGAACTTTTTAGTTTATTTTCTATTTCTAGTTCATTGAAATTTTTCATCTTTAATTCCTATTACGATTTTACAAAATGCTTATATGTTCTAATGTTAATTACAATAAGTCATTTAAATTAAGCCTTTTAATGCTTAAAACTGACATAAACTGGTCACTTTGAAACTTGTAAAAGTATTCTTAGCTATTATAAATAGTAAGCATGTTCTCTTTTATTATACCATTCATAATACTAATATTAGTGGTTGTTTTCATACACGAATATGGCCATTACTATTTTGCCAAAAAATATGGTGTTGGAGTAACTGACTTTTCTATCGGTTTTGGCAAGGAATTAATTGGTTGGAATGATAAATCAGGCACAAGATGGAAAATTTGCTTGATACCTCTTGGAGGTTATGTCAAATTTTTTGGTGATAGAAATGTATTTTCTCAAGCCGATCAAGAAGAATTGTTAAAAAAATATAACAAAGAGGACCAGGAAAAACTCTTTGTAACAAAACCTTTGTATCAAAGGTCTTTAATTGTAGCAGGTGGGCCAATAGCAAATTTCGTTTTAGCAATATTTATTTTTTTATTCATATACATGTTTGCTGGAAAAGACTTTACGCCAGCAGTTATTGACGAAGTTCAAAAAGATAGTCCAGCAGAAGTAGCTGGAATGCAAAAAAATGATGTGATACTTGAAATAGATAACAATAAAGTTGAAAGTATTCTCGACGTTTCTAAACTGATATTAATGTCAACATCTGAGATAGTTGATTTCAAAATTTCTAGATATGATCAAGAGGTATTATTAAAGGTTAAACCAAAAATTGTTGCAGGCGTTGATAATTTAGGAAATAAAATTAATAAAAGAATAGTTGGTATTAAACTAAGTCCATATAACAATGAAATAAATCATAAACGATTAGGGCCAGCAAATGCATTAATAGAGTCTGTTAAAGAAGTATATTTTGTAACTACTTCATCTCTTAAATATATGGGTTCAATGCTTACTGGATCTGGAGATAGTTCACAGTTAGGTGGACCAATTAGAATAGCAAAGATTTCAGGACAAGTGGCTGAATTTGGGATATTACCATTTATTAGTATGATGGCTTATATATCGATAAGTTTAGGCCTAATTAACCTTTTTCCAATACCACTTTTAGATGGGGGCCATTTAATGTTTTATGCATTTGAAAAGGTTTTAGGGAAGCCATTAAGTCAAAAAACACAAGAAGGTTTTTTTCGAATCGGAATGTTTTTATTGTTAACTTTAATGTTTTTTGCAACATTCAATGACCTTAAAGATTTAGGCTTATTTTAAAGGGATTTTCTAACGTTAAAAAGGCTATATAAATCAATACTTATTTACAACTATATGTTGTGGTAAATTTAATTAGAGACACAAAAAAAAAGCTTGAATTATCAACGATTTTGTTAACTATATAAATATAACCTTTAAAACCGGAGCTAAAATGAACAAAAAACAACTTATAGCAAAATTAGCAGGGTCATTAAATCAAAGTAAAGCTGATGCTGAGCGTACATTTGATACGATTACCAACACTATTTTGGACGCTTTAAAAGGCGACGATAATGTTAAAATTGCTGGTTTTGGAACATATAAAGTGGCTAAAAGAAAAGCCCGAATTGGTCGAAATCCAAGAACTGGAGAACAAATCCAAATCGCTGCTTCTCAAAAGGTAAAGTTTTTACCTGCAAAAGCGCTTAAAGAAGTTTTCAATAAATAAACTTTTTAAAACAGCCTTTATTAAAAATAAGAATTTAATAAGGGCTGTTTTTTTATATAAGCTTATGGTGCACTACATGCAAATACTGCATATCTCTTTTAAATAACAATCAATAGTTTTTAGTTTTATTAAATTTATAACAACCTCTTTAATTAAACGGAGGTGAAATGGTTAAACTTTTAAAAAAACTGGCTGGTCCATTAGTGAGTTTATTTTTCTTACTAAATATGACAAGCGCAGGTTATGCTGAAACTACAGTTTCAGCTGAGGTTGGTTTCATATTCAATACATTTCTTTTCTTGGTTTGTGGTTTCTTAGTAATGTTCATGGCAGCAGGTTTTGCCATGCTCGAATCAGGGATGGTAACATCAAAAAGTGTATCAGTAATATGTGCCAAAAATATCGGATTATTTTCAATAGCTGGAATTATGTTCTGGATGGTTGGATATAATTTAGCATACGGAATTCCAGAAGGTGGATACATAGGAAGCTTTACGCCATGGTCTGATGCAAGTTCAGTAGATACCGGATATGCAGATGGATCTGATTGGTATTTCCAAATGGTTTTCTGTGCAACGACAGTTTCAATTGTATCTGGAACATTAGCTGAAAGAATTAAATTATGGCCGTTCTTTTTATTTGCGGCTATTCTATCAGGAATTATCTATCCAATCGTTATGGGTTGGCAGTGGGGAGGTGGCTGGTTAGCAGCTGCTGGTTTCTCCGACTTTGCTGGCTCTACACTTGTTCACTCAACTGGAGGTGCAGCAGCATTAGCTGGAGCAATTCTTTTAGGAGCTAGAACAGGTAGATTTGATAAATCTGGAGCAGCTAAACCTATGAAGCCATTTGCGGCGTCTTCTGTACCATTGGTAACAGTTGGTGTATTTATTTTATGGCTAGGTTGGTTCGGATTTAATGGTGGATCACAATTAGCAATGGGAACATTTGATGACGCGGTAGCAGTATCAAACATTTTCATTAATACAAACTTAGCAGCCTGTGGTGGTGTGTTAGCAGCTGGTGCAATAACAAGATTAATGTCGGGTAAAACTGATGTTATTCAAATGCTTAACGGAGCAATTGGTGGTCTTGTTGCAATTACAGCTGAACCATTAATGCCTTCACCGCTAGCAGCAATTCTTATAGGTGCGATTGGTGGAATAATAGTTGTCTTCGGAACTAAATTATTATTCTCACTAAAAATCGATGATGTAGTAGGTGCAGTACCTGCTCACTTGTTCGCTGGAATTTGGGGAACTTTAGCAGTTCCACTAACTAATGGTGATGCATCATTCGGAGCGCAGCTTCTAGGAGTAATTTCAATTAATGCATTTGTATTTGTAGTATCTCTAATAGTATGGGGAATTATGAAAGGTACAATGGGTATTAGATTGAGTAAAGAAGCAGAAAGACTTGGTACAGATGTTACAGAGTCTGGTGTAATCGCATACGCAATAAGAGACTAAAGAATAACTATCTCTCTCTCTATAGTTGATAAAAGGCCCCTTAACTGGGGCCTTTTTTTTAATAATTTTTTATGAAGTCTAAAACCTCTGCAGCATGGCCAGCAGCTTTAACATTTCGCCATTCCTTAACGATTTTATTTTTCTCAATAATAAAAGTACTTCTTACTGTACCCATAAATTCTCGACCCATGAATTTCTTTTTGGCCCAAGCTTTGTAAGCTTTTAAAGAAGTTTTATCTTCGTCTGCTAATAGTTCGAATTTTAAATTTAGTTTTTTGCTCCATTTTTCATGACTTTCTAAACTATCTTTGGATATTCCAAAAATTGTGCATCCAAGTTTCTCAAATTTACTTAAAAGTTTGTTAAAATCATTTGTTTCAATTGTGCATCCACTTGTATTATCTTTTGGATAGAAATAGATAATGATAAATTTTGATTTTACTTTACTTAATTCAACAGTTTTACCTGATGTGGAGGATAATTTAAAGTTTGGTGCTTTCATAATTTTTTTTTAACTTTTACTCAATTCTCTCTAAAATGAAATTAGAAACTTTCTCCACAGTTAAATTTTTCATATCATTTCTATCTCTATTCAAGATATTTTCATCATAGTTATCAGGAGTAATCGCTAAAATATTACTATATTTCAATTCGCTTACTGGATCATTACAAATTAATCCAAAACTTTTAGTACCAAGTGCCGCAGCCATATTCATGGGTCCAGAATTGTTTCCAACAAAAAAAGAAGATTTTTTCAATATACCCATAATATTTGCCAAATCATATTTTGAGCAGTTAATAAAGTATTTTTTTTTTGATAGGCTTATGATTTTAGATGCCATGTGGTCGTTTCTTTTACTACAAATTAAATAGATTTTCTCGAATAGATTTTTTTCAAATAAAACATTTGCTAGTTCAACGAATAGTTCTTCATACCACATTCTAAATTCTTCACTTGAGTCAATCCCAAATGAAATGATTTTATTATCAATTTTTTTTATATTTATATCAATATCGTCTCTTTCAAAATTAATTTTTAATTCTGGAAATATATTTTTAACTGATATATTATTTAATAATAATAATTTTTGTGATTGATCAGAGTAGGTTAGATTCCAATCTTCTTCATTAAAAAAATTTTTACAAGTTAACCATTTTTTTTGATTACCCAATCCTGGGCCAATTATATTTTTGATACCTGCAAATTTTGCTGCGATAGCAGGTCTACTAATTTTATCAAGTACATATAAATGACTAAAATAACCACTTTTTAAAAATTTAAAAAGTTTAAATGTATCTATCCAATAATTAATGTTCTTTCTAAACTGGTTGTACTTAACAACTTCTATGTAATCTAAATCTTTAAAAATTATTTTTGCTCGAGTTTCTTCTCTAGTAATTAAAACAATATTTTTTTTATGATATAAACTAATAGCCTTTATATATGGTAATTGCCATATTAAGTCTCCTACTTTTGTATGTGAGTAAACAATGCAAATATTTTTATTTTCCATTAATAAATTTTATATGTCATTATTTAAACATTTCAATATTTGTACAGTTTTTTGTTTGTAATGACATTAAAAGAATTTTAAAAAAAATTAATTTTAATTAAATCAAGATTTATAAATATTATGTATTTATCTAATTATAATTAGGTGCTAATAATAAGTATTTTTAAAACTAAAAATAATTTAAGAAAAATATGAAAATTAAATCTTCAAGAGATCTAGTAACAGAAGCTTTATCTGAAATTAAAACTATTTCTCCTAAAGAAGGTTTAGAAAAAATAAATAATAAAAGTTGTAATTTAATAGATATTAGAGACATAAGAGAGTTGGAAAGATTAGGAAGAATAGAGAACTCTTCTCACGTGCCACGAGGAATGTTAGAATTTTGGATGGATCCTGATAGCCAATATTTTAAAGATGGCAAAATTGATATGAATAAAGAAATGGTTTTATTTTGTGCCGGTGGATTGAGATCAGCATTAGCTACTAAATCTTTACAAGAAATGGGTTTCACAAATGTCTGCCATATTGAAGGTGGTTTTGGAGCGATGCAAAACTCAGGTTTTAAAGTAGTAAAGTAATTTAAATTTTAATCTAACAAATTAATTCTCTTAGCGTAGAACATTCTTATTATCCAATAAACAACCAAACCTAAGGGACCAATAAAATAAGTTATTATTATTGGAGTGAAGACTATATATCTAGACATAAATAATCTTTGACTATCTTTCATTATCCACGCTCCACAAAATAAGTTTATTGCTAAAAAGTGCGTCCAAAACATTATCAAAAAAGCTTCAGCTTCAAAAAGATTTCTTAAGTCATACAGACCAAGGTATAACGTAAAATTATAATCAAAGTCATATCCAGAAATATAAAAATAATAACCTAGATAAACATAGACAGCCGTTAAAATTAAAAATGGAAACACAGAAGTAACCAATAATCCACAAATCTTTGACTGTGGAAAAATAATCAGAATTAACCAGAAGGGTATTACACCTATATTTAACCACAAATAAATCATCTCAATGGTAAAAAAAGCTGCTATTTGTTCAATCATAATATTTTTATATTATATTAAATAAAATAATGATTCCCATAAAAAATAAAAAAAAGACATTAGAAGTAACCGTGGATGAGATGACGAATTTTGCACTTAATTATGTAGAAAAATTTGCACCTTCTAAACAACAGTTAAGAACTTATCTACTAAAAAAATATTTAACATCAAGAACCCCAAATATTAAAAAAAACGATGTTTCTAATCTTATAGATATTGTTCTTGAGGATTTAGAGAAATCAAAGTTTATAAACGATAAATTTTATTCAGAGTCTAAAGCAAAAAGTTTAATACAAAGAGGATCGTCTATTAATAAAATAAGAAATTACTTAATAAATAAAGGTGTAGGAGAAAAATATATTAAAAATACAATTGAACAAATTAAAGATAAAAATGAGGATCAGGACTTTTTTTCAGCCATAAAAATTTGTAAAAAGAAAAGAATTGGACCATCAAGGCAAGAGGATAATCGACCTCTGTTTTATAAAAAGGATATAGGAGTATTAGCTCGTTCAGGATTTGATTTCGAAGTTTCAAGAAGAGTTATGGATCTTGAAAAAGATGAATATTTGAAAATAATTAATCTTCTTTAATTTTTTTATTTTTTTCTTCTAAATAGTATTGAATTTTGTTTCTTATATAGTTTTTAACCATCACAAATACTATTAAACCAAATATTGATACAGACACAATTATAATTAAAATTATTCTTAATTGTTCACTCATTATAAATTTTTACTTCTCTTTAAAATTATACTTGGATTTTTAAAATCTTTTTTACCATACGTAATTTCATTGCCATTAAAATCTGTTACTACTCCACCTGCGTTTTCAAGTATAGCATGTCCTGCAGCTATATCCCATTCACAAGCCCTTGGCTCTGCAATATATCCATCAAATTCCCCTGAAGCTATCACACAAAATTTAAGAGAGCTTTTCATTCGAACGTGCTGTGTAACTCCTAAATCCTTATGTATTTTTTCAATTTCAGGTTTTAGTTTATTTGAATATGAAACTACTTTTATTGAACCTTTAGGAGTAATTTTCTTACAGCTTAACTTTGTAGTTTTGTTTGAGGTCAATTCATATGATTGATCTTTTCCAAAACTATAAAACATCCTTTTTTTTGCAGGCACATTAATTAAACCGGCTGATGCTTTTCCATTTAATATTAATCCAGCATTAATAGTGAATTCCTCACCATCATTTATATAGTCGTATGTTCCGTCAATTGGATCAACTAACCAGAAGTTTTTTAAGTTTGTTTTGGATTTATTGTGTGAAGTTTCCTCAGAAACAATTGGTATATCTGGTGTCAACTCTAACAATTTTTTTGTGATAATTTTATTTACCTCAAGATCACCATTGCTTACAGGGGTATTGTCAGATTTAATCTCTTTATTCAAACCTTTATCTCTTAGTTTAATAGACAATTCACCAGCCATTAGAAAAGTGTCAATTAAATCCTCGACCACACTCCTTATTTTACTTTCATCCATTGTTATCAATTCTTTCGAGTTCAATATTATTTGCATTTATTACTTTTTTTCCGACATTTTGGAAATTAACAGTTACTTTGTTATTAATAATTGACTGAACTTGACCAATACCCCAACTTTTATTTGCTGGATTAATAACTTTGTCACCTGGTTCAAAATCTAAAATCATTTAATTTAACTTATAATAGAAATAAGTATAAATACCATCAAATGAATTTAGAAACTAACTCATTAGGATTTAATAAAAAACCGTCAGAAACTACAGTAGTGGTAGCCATGTCCGGAGGTGTTGACTCGTCAACAGTTGCTGGGATGATGAAGCAAGAAGGTTATAAAGTAATTGGAATTACTTTAAAACTTTACAACGATGGCAAAGAAGTTGCCGCTTCAAAACAATGCTGTTCAGGGCAAGATATAATGGATGCAAAAAGAGTTGCACACAAATTAGATATTGAGCATAAGATTTTATATTATCAGGATAAGTTTAAACAAGGAGTTATTGACAATTTTGTGGATAGTTATCTAAAGGGTGAAACACCAATACCATGTGTACAATGTAATCAGACAGTTAAATTCAAAGATTTATTTGAATTTTCAAAAGATTTAAATGCTGATGCGTTAATCACAGGTCATTATGTAAAAAGTTTAACGCAAGATAACTTAACTAATATGTACCAAGCAATTGATGAAAATCGAGATCAAAGTTATTTTTTATTTAATACAACAAGAGAGCAACTAAATTATATAAGATTTCCACTAGGTGGACTTCTTAAAGATAAAACGAGAGAAATTGCAAAAAATCTGAATTTGAATGTTGCTGACAAACCAGATAGTCAAGATATATGCTTTGTACCCAATGGAGATTATGCTTCAGTAATAAAAAAATTTAAACCAGAGTCGTACAAAAAAGGAAATATAAAAAATTTGGATGGTAAAGTCGTGGGAGTACATGACGGTATAGTTAATTTTACTATTGGACAAAGAAAAGGAATTAAAGTTTCAAATGAAGAGCCATTTTATGTAATTAGAATTGATGCTGAAAAAAATGAAATCTATATAGGCCCAAAAGAAGAATTAGCTAGAATTGATATTAATTTAAAAAATTTAAATTTATTAACCAAAAAAGAGGAATTTAATGAAAACATATTGGTTAAAGTCAGGTCTACCGGCAAACTTTTAGATGCAAAAGTAAATATAGAAGATAATAATGTTAAAGTAAGTCTCCTAAAACCAGAATACGGAATATCTCCAGGCCAAGCTTGTGTATTTTACAAGAAGGACCAGTTTGGTCACAAGGTTTTAGGTGGTGGTTGGATTAAAGATTAAAAATTTTTATTTCTTTTTATTTTTTTTTCTTGCTCGTCTCTTTTTAGAGCCCATTTTTCTTCGGCCTCTGTGTTTTTTTGGGTATCCCATAATCTCCTTAGTTTTACTATTTTATTGACTTATTTGGTGGATATAGCATTGTCCAAACAACATAGCAATTTTTTTATGAGCAATTCTTTTAAAACATTCTTAAAACATACAGCTAAAGATTTCCATAATCATTCAGTAAATCCACCTGTTGTAAGAGCATCTACAATAATTTTTAAATCCATGAACGATATTAGGAAAACTCAGAATAAATATAAAAAAGATCCTCGTGGAGGATATTTTGATTATGGAAGACAGGGCACTTCGACGACACATATTTTACAAAAAATACTTACAAAATTAGAAGAGTCTTATCATGTCTTTTTAACTCCTACAGGATTTGGATCTATTTTTTTAGCTATTTTTAGCGTTGTAAGACCGGGTGATGAAATTATAGTTGCCGACCCAGTCTACAATCCAACCAGAGTTCTTACTCAAGATTTTTTAAAAGAATTTAATATCAAAACTACATTTTATAATCCTCATGATTTAAATTCACTGAATAAAATAATTAATAATAAAACTAAATTAATTTTTGTTGAAAATCCAGGTAGTAACTCGTTTGAATTTCAGGACTTATCAAAAATAATATCTATAGCAAAAAAAAGAAAAGTTTTGACAGCTATCGACAATACATGGGCAACACCATATTTTTTTAAACCAATGAAATTAGGTTTTGATATGTCAATTGTATCTGCAACCAAGTACTATTCAGGACATTCAGATGTAATGGGAGGGACTTTAGCAGTTAATAAAATAGTTTTTAAACATGTAGAGAAAACTCAAAAAATAATTGGTTTGAGATTAGGGCCTGATGATGCATATTTAATAACAAGAGGTCTTAGAACTTTAGATGTAAGATTAGATAAACATCAAGAAAACGCTAAAAAAGTCGCAGCCTTTTTATCAAAGAATAAAAAAGTAAAACTTTTATACCCATACCTGAAAGGATCACTTAATTACAAATTATGGAAAAAATATTATTCCGGTGCTTCTGGTTTAATGGGTCTTAAAATTAAAACCAAAGAGAAAAAATCAGTAATAAAGTTTGTTAATTCACTAAAATTATTTGGTTATGGTTACAGTTGGGGAGGTTTTGAAAGTTTAGCGCTACATCAAAGTAAAGCAGAACGAGGTAACAGGATATATTCAGAAATTAAAGATGATGAAACAATTGTAAGGTTGCATGTTGGTCTTGAAGATCCAAAAGATTTAATTGAAGATTTGCGAAAATCGCTTAAATTCATTAAATGAGTTCTGAGAAATTTTTCACTACAAAAAAAGCATTAATTACTTTAATAGCAGCGTCGTCTGTCGTAATTGTTTCACTCGGAATTAGACAGACTTTTGGATTATTTTATTTTGATTTTAATACTGACCTTGATATCTCTATTTCACATTTTGGTTTTGTAATCGGATTGCAGCTTTTGATGTGGGGTGTTTTTAGTCCTGTGTTTGGTTATATAACTGATAAGTATGGGGGTGCAGCCGCAATATTTATTGGTTTTTTATTTTACTTAGCGGGATTGTTACTTTTCTATTCTGGATTAAATACAGGATATAATTTCACATTAACTATTGGTCTATTAATTGGAATAGGTCTAGGAGGAACTGCGATAAGTATTCCAGTATCTGTTGTAGCTAAACATTTTCCTGCTTCTAATAGAACAATTGCTACTGGGATCGTAACATGCGCAGGTTCATTTGGATTTTTTGTATCACCGTTGCTTGTTAGATATTCTTTAATTGAAATAGGTTGGGAAATTACTATTTTGTATTTCTGTTTTTTATTAGGCATTGGCTTAATTGTTTCATTATTTGTAAGCACCCCTAAAATTCCAGCAGGAACTAACAATCAAGATAATAAACAAACAGCCTCAGAGGCCTTAAGAGAAGCTTTCACTAATAAAAGTTTTATATTTTTAACACTTGGATTTTTTGTCTGTGGTTGGCATATCGCATTAGTAGCTACACACATTCCAAAATATATGATGGATAAAGGGATGCCCGATTGGACAGCTGCAATGATATTAGCATTAGTCGGAGTGTTTAATATGATAGGAACTCTTGGTAGTGGTTATTTAGCAACTAAGTTTAGTAAAAAGAAAGTTTTAAGTGCTATATATTTATTAAGAGGAGTCTCTTTAATTTATTTTTTATTTCTACCACCAAGTATATTTAACTCGGTTGTATTCGGTGTAACATTTGGACTTTTATGGCTTTCTACTGTTCCACCAACGAATGGTTTAGTAGGGCATATTTTTGGAACAAAACACTTAGGTCTTTTATACGGTATTGTATTTGTTAGTCATCAGATTGGGTCTTTTCTTGGCGCTTATCTTGGGGGAGTTTTTTATGAGATGTATGGAAATTTTGATTATGCATGGTACGCATCTATCGCATTATCAATTTTTGCAGGCGTGATACATTTACCCATTAAAGAGAAAACAATTGAAAGAGCTCAACCAGCATAAACTTAAATTTAATAAATATTTAGAAAAACTTTACCAGTCTAATAAGCCTCTTATTATCTATAAAGTTGATGGGGGGTATAATATTTATACAGATTTTTCAAAGAAAATAGCGCTTAACGAAAATAATATTGCAAAATTTTTAGATAGTTTTTCTTCGAAAAAATATAAAAAAGAAACCGACCTATATGTGGGATTTTTTGGTTATGAGATTTTATGTAGTCTTTTAAATTTATCTATAAAAAATCAAAAAAAAATGAACTTCTATAAAGGTATTTTTTATAAGCCTGAAACTCTAATTAAAATTAGAAACAAAATTAAAATTCATTCAAATTTAAAAAAAGCTGAATTCAAAGAAGTTTTTCAAAAAACTAAAATTCTTAGCCCTTTCAAACTAAATATAGAATTTAACAAATACCAAAAAATATTTGATGCATTTTCTAGAAAAATTAGAGAAGGAGAAACTTACCAAATTAAAATATGCACAAAGTACAAAAATAAATCTACAATTAATTCAGTAAATTTCTTTTGGAAACTAATGAAGATTAACTCTTCACCTGAGTCATTTATGATTAGAGATAAAGATTATTCAATAGTTAGCTGTTCGCCTGAGACTTTAATCAATAGGGTTGGCAATATTATTAATACTAAACCAATAGCCGGAACCTTGAAAAAAAATAAATATACAACAAAATCTAAAGCTCTCAAATTTTTCAGAAATAACATCAAAGAAACCAAAGAACATAATATGATTGTTGACCTTGAGAGAAACGATTTATCTAGAATATGCAAACCAGGTTCAGTAAAAATCAAAAAACAAAAATATGTAGAAGAATATAAGCACCTATATCATTACGTAACTAGTATTATTGGAAAATTAAATCAAAAAACATCTGTTAAAGAAATAATTAAGTCAATGATGCCGGGCGGATCTGTCATTGGTTGTCCTAAAATAAGAACATTGGAATTACTTAATTCGCAAGAAAAAGAAGATAGAAATATTTTCACAGGGAGTTTTGGTTATATAAAATTTAATGAAGATATGAGGTTTAATATAATTATTAGATCAATTTTAAATTTTAAAAATAGATCAGAAGTATCTGCAGCTTCTGGAGTTGTATTGGATAGTAATTCAAAGAAAGAATTTAATGAAAACTTTATTAAAGCAAAATCACTTTTGGAATTATTTAAATGATTTATATTATTGATCATCAAGATTCATTTACTTGGAACGTAGTTCATCAATTTTCTGAATTTGATGAAGTATATTGCTCAAATTACTTTGATATAAATAAAAAATTATTAGATAAATGTAAAACAATAGTATTTTCTCCAGGACCAGGATCACCTAAAGATTATCCAACATCTATAAAGATTTATAACAAATTCAAAGGATCAAAAAAAATTATTGGTATTTGTCTAGGTTATCAATTGATCTTACATAGTGAAAATGGAAAAATTATTCAGCAAAAAAATATTTACCATGGTTTTCAATCAACTGTAAAAGTTACAAGCAATCATTCTATTTTTAAAAAAAATTCAATTTTTAAGGTTGGTAGGTATCATTCCCTAAAGTTAAAAGAACCTTTTATGAATGAAAACTTTAATATCACAATGAGATGTACAAAATCTGATATTGCAATGGGTTTCGAAAATACTCAAGATGATGTATATGGATTTCAGTTTCACCCAGAATCTTTTTTGACAAATAATGGTAAAATACTTATTAAAAAAATCTTATCAGCGTAAAAACTTTAAAGAAGTTGAGTTTGATGATCTATGGAACAAGGATGGAGTTTTTACAACAATGTGGATCTATAATAAGCCACCTAAAATTCTTTTTTTTAAAACACACATTGACAATTTAATAAAATCATTAAAGGCCTATAAGATTTATGAAAAAGGAATAAAAAGTAATATATTAAAACTAATAAATGAAAATATAGATAAAACAAAATCTTATAATCATTTACTTAGAGTTGCTTTAAATAAAAAAACTATTTCAATATCTCTTAGAGACAAAGTTAAACTCAACCAAAAATTTGGTATAAAATTAGTCCACTATGAAAGAGTGAAACCTGAGTATAAAAATTTAAAATACAAAAAAATACTAGGTTATCTATCCAAAATGAATACATCTAAAGAAGACATAGCTTTATGTGTAAATAATAAAATATTTGAAACTGGAACTTCAAATTTATTATTTATTAAAAACAACAAAATTTATTCAGCAAAAAATAAATATTATAGAGGGACAAACCTTAAATTTTATGAGAAAAAATTTAATATAATAAAAAAAGATATTTATCTAAAAGAATTAAAACAATTTGATGAAATCCTGCTTATTGGTTCAGGCAAAGGAGTAGTTTCCACAAGTTATATTGTTGATAGCAACTGGAAGAGAAGAAAAAACAAAATATTTAATTCAATGTATAAAACTTTTGAAAAAGAATTTAAAAAACAAAAATATATTTATAATTAAAAAATGAGAGATCCTAATAACCCATGTCTATTTTGTAATATATCCACCAATGATTTCGAACTAGAAAATGAATTGGCCTACGCGAGTTATGATACTTACCCAGTTTCAAAGTATCATGCTTTAATTGTTCCAAAGAGACATGTTGAAAATTATTTTGAACTTAATAATGAGGAAGTCTTAGCCTGTGACGCTCTTCTGAAAAAACTTAAAAAAAAGCTTGAAATTAAAGATGATACAATTGAGGGATTTAATGTTGGATCAAATTCTGGCAAAACTGCAGGACAATCAATTAATCATTGTCACATTCATCTGATTCCAAGAAGATCAGGAGACGTTGATAATCCCCAAGGTGGTGTTAGAAGCGTAATTGCCTCTAAACAACATTATGTGCGTAAAACCAAATAATAAATACGTTTATAAGCTGTTGAAATGTCATTATATCGCGGTTGATCTATTTAAATAAGTGTACTAGAAATCTTAAGCGGAAGGAACAAAATCACAATGGTATCAACTAATCCATTCTTAACACTAGCGGAGACAGTACCTCCATTTTTGATGCAATCTTTTGTTATATTAATGGGCTTACTAATTCTAGTTGGAACAGTAATGGATATTATTCATAAAAAAAACGTGAAGTATTTCTTTAATAACGCAAAAAAAGCAAAATTATCAGCTACGAAAACCTTATCAACAGGTGAGAGAATATCTGTAATTTCAAAAACTATAGCAAGCGATATTGCTACTACATCAGAACTTGGTGCAGGTAAAAGAAGAGTGGCGCATGTAATGGGAATGTACGGAACAATACTTTTTTGGGTAGGTTCAGTTGTAATGATATTCTTCTATACATCTCCAGGATCTACTACTCCAACTGTATGGCCAATGATATGGCACATTGGAGCAGCACTAACTGTATTAGGAGGATCTTGGTTTTGGTTCTTTCTAAGAGTTGATGTTTATTCTGAGGCACAACCTTGGTTTAGAGTGATAAAAGCTGACTTATTTGTTTTAGCTTTAATATTATCATCCTTATTCGGTCTAATATGGTCTTACCTCCAATCACTAAATCTCGTTGGAAGATATGATGACATGGTTTTTTTAGCATTATTTATTGTTGCAAATCTAGTTTTATTTGGTGGAGTATATTGGTCAAAATTTGCTCATATGTTTTATAAACCGGGAGCAGCAATACAAAAAAATTTAGCAGAGGCTGATGGTTCTAGAGATAATCTACCACCAGAAGCAGATGCACCTGAGCAATTTGGCCTAGGTATAAAAAGAGAAGAGCCAAAACACTATTAATATGATAAAAAATAAAAAGGAGAAAATTTAAATTATGTCAACTTTTGTATATATGACCCGTTGTGATGGTTGTGGTCACTGTGTAGATATTTGCCCTTCAGATATAATGCATATCGATGAGACAATTAGAAGAGCAAAGAATATTGAACCAAACTTTTGTTGGGAGTGTTATTCATGTGTGAAAGCATGCCCTAATCATGCTATCGATGTGAGAGGCTATGCAGATTTTGCACCAATGGGACACAGCGTAAGAGTTAGACGTGAGGAAGAAAAAGGAACTATTTCATGGAAAATAAAATTTAGAAATGGAACTACAAAAGATTTTGTATCTCCAATCACAACTAAACCTTGGGGAAAGTTTATTCCAAAACTTGCAGAAGGCGATAAACCAAATCAAGGAGAGATAAATTCTCAAAGATTATACACTGAGCCAGAAGGTTTAAATATTGATGGAGAACTTCCATCAGTTCCAAAAGAAACTTTCAAAAAGGGAGTTTATTATTAATGGCTAAGCATAAAACACATTACGAAGATTGTGACGTTCTAGTAGTTGGAGGTGGAATGGCTGGAACAGGTGCTGCTTTTGAAGCAAGGCACTGGGGAAGAGATTTAAAAATTGTTTGTGTTGAAAAAGCAAACATAGACAGAAGTGGTGCAGTTGCTCAAGGATTGTACGCAATTAACTGCTATATGGGTATGCAATGGGGTGAAAACCAACCTGAAGATCATGTAAGATACGCACGTAATGACTTAATGGGAATGGTAAGAGAAGATTTAGGTTATGACATGGCTCGTCACGTAGACTCAACAGTTCACATGTTTGATGAGTGGGGCTTACCAATGATGAAAAACGAAAAAACTGGTCGTTACCTAAGAGAAGGTAAATGGCAAATCATGATACATGGTGAAAGTTATAAACCGATAGTTGCTGAAGCAGCTAAGAAATCAGCTGATAAAATTTACAATAGAATAATGGTTACTCATCTTTTAATGGATGAGGAAAAAGAAAATAGAGTAGGTGGAGCTGTTGGGTTTAATATGAGAACTGGAGACTTCCACGTTTTCAGAGCAAAAACAGTTATTGTTGCTGCAGGTGGAGCATCTCATATATTTAAACCAAGAGCTGTTGGAGAAGGTATGGGAAGAACCTGGTATGCTCCTTGGAGTAATGGTTCAGCATATGCACTTCCTATTGCCGCTGGAGCTAAAATGACTCAAATGGAAAATAGAATCGTATTATGTAGATTTAAAGACGGATATGGTCCAGTTGGTGCATATTTCCTTCACTTAAAAACTTACACTCAAAATGCTAATGGAGAAAACTACGAGAAGAAATGGTATGAACAAACTAAAGAATTAGTAGGTGAATATATAGATCATCATCCAACGCCTACATGCTTAAGAAACCACGCATTTATCCAAGAAACAATGGCAGGCGGAGGCCCAATTCACATGGTTACTACGGAAGCTTTCCAAGATCCGCATCTAGAAACTGTCGGCTGGGAAAATTTCCTTGGAATGACGGTTGGCCAAGCAGTTGTATGGGCATCACAGAATATTGATCCTAAATATACAAATCCAGAACTTACTACATCCGAGCCTTATGTTATGGGTTCACATGCTACATGTTCAGGGGCATGGGTAAGCGGACCAGAAGATCTATCGCCACCAGAATATTTCTGGGGTTACAATAGAATGTTAACAATCGAGGGCCTTTTTGGAGCTGGAGATACTGTCGGAGGAAGCGCACATAAATTTTCTTCAGGATCATTTACTGAAGGTCGTTTAGCTGCAAAAGCTGCAGTAAAATATATTGAAGATCAAAAAGCTAATGATATTAAAGTAAGCGATAAGCAATGTGAGGATTTTAAAACAGCTGTTTATAAACCACTTGAAAATTATACTGTTGGAAGAAACGAGATAACCGGTGGAACTGTTTCACCTAGCTATATCTCTCCAATTCAAGGCCTTCAAAGATTACAAAGAATTATGGATGAGTATGTTGGAGGAATTGCAACAAACTACATGACTAACGCAAATATGCTAAAAAAAGGTCTAGAATTACTCAAATGGCTTGAAGAGGATTTAGAAAATGTTGGAGCAGAGGATTATCATCAGTTAATGAGAGCTTGGGAACTTAAACATAGAGCTTTAACTTCACAGTGTGTAACAGAACACACTATGTTCCGAGAAGAAACTAGATGGCCAGGTTATTATTATAGAGGCGATCACATGAAGCTTGATGATGATAACTGGCACTGTCTGACAGTTTCTAGACGTGATCCTAAAACTGGTAAGTTTTCTTTGGAAAAGGTACCCGTTTACCATATTGTGGATGAGAACGAGAAGAAAAAAGAAGCTTCTTAATTGAAACAAATCAGAAATGGCTCTTTTAGATAAATCCGACGAGGAAATTATTAAAATTGCAGATCCTATGTGGGCCAACTTGGTTAAGTCCTCAAACATCAAAGATTATGGAGGATTTACTCGAGATTTGTCCTCTCAAATGATGTATGGAGCTAATGAAGTCGAACTTGGAAAGCAATGGGCAAATAACGAGTTGATTTCAAGTTTAGCTGAAGGATGTAAAGCTATTGGCTGTCTTAGAAGAGGTCTTTACATAACAGTCTTATATAAACAGACTAGCACGAAGATCCCTGGAGACTTTTTGGGAAGATTAGTTCTCGGAGAAGAGGGAGACGAAGTAAAAGTCTTCGGCGCAACAATTTTCTAAATATTTTTAAATAATATTTGCATTTATTACAACTTGTGGTATTCCGCGAGTATGCTTCAAACAATAAATAATAATTTAAAAAAACTTCCTTTATTCTTTGAAAATCAACTAAGTAAAATAATTAAATCATTTTTATATCTATTCATCTTCTTTGCTTGGGGCATAATTCTTCTTAGTACTGCTCAGAATTTTATTTAAAAATACTCATATTTATTGACTTTGTATTCCTAGAGGAATAATTACTTTAAATGGAATATTTTCTTCCAATCGCACAAGTCGAAATTAATTTACTTTTTATATTTGGTTTAAGTTTAGTTGTAGGAATTTTATCTGGCTTGTTTGGGGTAGGTGGTGGTTTTTTGATGACACCTTTTTTAATTTTTTTAGGTGTCCCTCCTATTTATGCAGTTCCCAATGAGGCTAGTAATATTTTAGGAACTTCCGTCTCTGGATCTACAACTCATTATCTTAAAGGAACACTTGATTATAAAATGGGTTTCTTGATTGTAATTGGAGGAACTGTAGGAACAATACTTGGAATTATAACTTTTTCATATTTCAAAGACATTGGAAAAATCAATGTAGTTATCTCTTTAGCTTATATGTACATTCTTGCAATTTTAGGAACCTTTATGCTTATTCAAGGTGTATCAGAAATTGACAAAGCAAGAAAAAAAATTACTGAAAGAAAAAAGTTACATAAACATTATTGGATACATGGTCTTCCTTTAAGAATGCGTTTTAAAAAGTCACAACTTTATGAAAGTGCGTTTACACCAATAATAATAGGTCTGATAGTTGGTTTCATCGCTGCAATTATGGGAATAGGTGGTGCTTTTATTTTAGTACCAGCAATGATTTATATTATTGGTATGCCGACAAGATTAATTCCAGGAACTTCACTTTTTGTAACAATATTTGTCAGTGCAATCGTAACAATTTTGCATGCTTTGAATTATGGAACCATAGATTTAATATTAGTTACTGTTTTAATTTTAGGTTCAATAATAGGTGTACAGTTCGGACAAAAGATTGGAGAAAAAATTGATAGCTCAGAATTTAAAACTATTTTAGCAATATTATTATTATTAGTTGGTATAGCAATTGCTTATGATACTTTTATCAAAGATGAAAAAACAACAAGTTCAATTGTTAATGCTAAAGATAATTTAGGACCATTAAGTGAATTTATATTAAATTTTTCAAGAGATTTACCAGTATTTTATGGTCTAACGTCTGTGCTTCTTGCTGTTGTTCTGGGTGTTGGTGCTGCAATGATTAGAAGAGTTTATTCTAATTGGGATGACAAAAGATTAGCAAAATTAAAAAAATAATTAGGCGCTTCTATATAATTTAGTCATAACAAACTCTTTATGACCAAGAGCTTCAGCACAAGTTAATCTTCCATTAGCAACCCTTAAAGTTGATTTGATTAACTCATCTCCCGCTTGACTCAAATTCATTTCTCTAGATAAAATTTTAGAAACATCCACATCAATATGTTCACTCATAGTTTTTGCTGTAAGAGGATTTGCTGTCAATTTTATTACAGGTTCTATAGGATTTCCTATAATATTCCCTTGTCCTGTTGGGAATAAGTGAATATTAAAACCCCCTGCAGCTTGTAAAGTGACACATTCTGCAGCAGCTGAAGAAGTATCCATGAAGTACAATCCCGCACCTTTTGTTGGTTCCTCAGCTGGCTCTAAAACATCAATAAATTGACATCCTCCAATTTTCTGAAAATTACCAAATGCTTTTTCTTCAATAGTAGTTAATCCACCAGCGATGTTGCCTGCGGTTGGTTGACTTTCCGATAAATCATCTGTTGCTTCTTTAAGAATGAAATCATTGTAATCATTCCATGTTTTTTTAAATTTGGCTTGAGCTTCTGGCGTTTTACCTCTTTTTTCACAAACTGTTTCAGCTCCTGTAAGTTCAGAGGTTTCACCAAAACACAAATGAACACCAAGCGGTTCTAATTTATCCATAAGATTTCCTACAGTTGGATTAGATGCTAATCCGGACGTTGTATCAGACTCTCCACATTTTACCGAAATCCATAAATCACTCATTGGACATTCTTCTCTTTGTTTTTCTGACGCCCACATTGAAAACTCTTGTGCTTTTTTTGAAACTTTTGCAATAGTATCTATATCCCCAACACCTTCTATACTAAAACCTTCAACTGGTTTACCCGTTGTTGCAATTGCATCTACAATTCTTTTTGTCCATTTTGGCTCAATACCAACAACTATAACAGCTGCAACGTTAGGATTTTTTCCTGTACCAATCATTGTTCTAAAATGAAGTTCTAAGTCTGCACCAAATTGTAATCGTCCATAAGAGTGAGGTAGAGCTATTGTACCTTTTATATTATTTGCTACTGCCTCTGCACATGCGTTTGAAATATCATCTACAGGAAGTATAATAACGTGATTACGTGTACCAGCACGACCATTTTCTCTTTTATATCCTAAAAAACTCTTTGGAATTTCCATTTATTACCACTTTTTTGTTTTTACGTTATGAACATGTACGTGTTCACCTTTTTTAATATTTTTAACTACTTTTCCAATATCATGACCATATTTTAAAATAGTATCTCCCTCATTTAGATCTATCATTGCAATTTTATGACCTAAAGGTATTTCGTCTTTTGATTGTATTGAAACTGATTTATCATTTTCCATAATCCAACAACTACAGTCCTGATCCGGGGTTATTTTTTCAATAACAACTACACCAACATTATCTTTTTCATCGTGTATTATTATATCAGTATTAGACATTGTGACGATTTCTTTATTTGAAATTCGCTAAATCTTATATATTAATCAGGCACTTTGACAAATAAAAAAAGAATTAAGAAAGGTTGAACCATGACTAAAATGACAACTGAAGAAGCATTTATTAAAGTTCTTCAAATGCACGGAATTGAACACTCGTTTGGAATAATAGGATCAGCTTTTATGGCAATATCTGATTTATTTCCTAAAGCAGGAATTACATTTTGGGATGTGGCACATGAAACTAACGGTGGTTTAATAGCAGATGGATACACAAGAGCGACCGGAAAAATGTCAATGGTTATTGCTCAAAATGGGCCAGGAATAACAGGACTAGTTACACCTATCAAAACTGCTTATTGGAACCATACACCTTTATTACTAGTTACTCCTCAAGCAGCAAATAAAACTATGGGTCAAGGTGGTTTTCAAGAAGTAGAACAAATGAATTTATTCAAAGATATGGTTTGCTATCAAGAGGAAGTAAGAGATCCATCAAGAATGGCAGAGGTTTTAAATAGAGTAATAGAAAAAGCATTCAGAGGATCAGCTCCAGCACAAATAAATGTACCGAGAGATTATTGGACACAAGTTATAGATATTGAGTTACCACCAATCGTAAGATTTGAAAGACAAGGTGGAGGAAAAGAAGCAATCGAAAAAGCTGCAAAACTATTATCAGATGCTAAATTTCCAGTTATATTATCTGGAGCGGGTGTAGTAATAGGCAATGCAATTGATGAATGTAAAAAGTTAGCTGAAAAGCTAGATGCCCCGGTATGTAATGGTTATCAACATAATGATAGTTTTCCAGGGAGTCATCCTTTAGCAGTAGGCCCATTAGGATATAATGGATCTAAAGCCGGAATGGAGTTAATTTCAAAAGCAGATGTTGTTTTAGCTTTAGGAACAAGGTTAAATCCATTTTCGACTTTACCAGGATACGGAATTGATTATTGGCCAAAAGATGCAACTATAATTCAAGTCGACATGAATCCCGATAGAATTGGGCTTACAAAAAAAGTAACAGTTGGTATTTGTGGAGATGCGAAGATGGTTTCACAACAGATTTTAGAAAAACTTTCATCAACAGCTGGCGATAATGGTAGAGATGATAGAAAAAATTTAATTCATCAAACAAAATCAGCTTGGTTACAAACTCTTACAAGTTTAGATCATGAAGATGATGATCCAGGGACAGTTTGGAATAAAGAAGCTAGAGAAAGAGATTCAGATAGAATGTCCCCAAGACAAGCTTGGAGAGCAATACAAGCTGGAATGCCAAATGATGTAATCATTTCAAGCGATATAGGAAATAATTGTGCAATAGGTAACGCATATCCAACTTTTGAAAAGCCAAGAAAATATTTAGCACCAGGTTTGTTTGGTCCATGTGGTTATGGTTTTCCATCAATACTTGGAGCAAAAATAGGATGTCCAGATACACCTGTAATTGGTTTTGCAGGCGATGGTGCATTTGGAATAAGTATGAATGAAATGAGTTCTTGTGCAAGGGAAGAATGGCCTGCAATTACAATGGTAATATTTAGAAATTACCAATGGGGAGCAGAAAAGAGAAATTCTATTTTATGGTTTGATGATAATTTTATTGGAACAGAATTAGATCCTGAACTAAGCTACGCCAAAGTTGCTAATGCATGTGGTTTAAAGGGAGTTGCCGTTAAAACTATGGAAGAAACAACTGCAGCAATCAAACAATCATGTGAGGATCAAAAAAAAGGAATTACAACATTTATAGAAGTAATTTTGAACCAAGAATTAGGTGAGCCATTTAGAAGAGATGCTATGAAGAAACCGGTTGAAGTAGCAGGAATTGAAAAAGGTGATATGAAGCCTCAAAAATCATTGGTTGGTTAAATAAATATGTGTATGATGTAAATTCATACTCTAATTTATGGAAGTAAAACTAGATAAGTGGTTTAGACCTAATATTGATAAAGAAGTACTAAGAGAACTAACAAAAAAATCTGATATCAAAGGATTGGTACATGTGGGCGTTTACTTTAGCTTATTAAGTATTGTTGGATATTTAGCATATTTAACTTGGGGTACCTGGTGGTCAGTATTTTGGTTTTACATTTATGGAAACATTTTTTGTTTTTGTAATCCAATTTGGCACGAGACAGGTCATAAAACAGCATTCAAGACTAAATTTTTAAATGAAATATTTTATTATATCTCAAGTTACATGGCATACTTTGAACCCACTAGATGGAGATATACCCACTTTGTTCACCATGGAAATACTTATTCGACAAAAGATCCTTATGATCATGAAATTGAATATGACAATAATTTAAAAGATACTCCTAAAAAACTAATAATGAATTTAATCCCTTTTGGTGAATTGTTATTTTTCAAAAAAAGCATTGCTAATGAAGTTATAAAACATGCTTTTGGAGTAAAAACTAAAGTAATGACTGATAGTATTCCTGAAAAAGCAAGACCAAGAGCTATTTTAATATCAAGAATTTATGTTTTAATTTGGATCTCTATAATTATCTGGTCTCTTTTGATATCATCTTGGCTACCAGCATTATATCTTTTGTTGCCTCACTATTATGGAAAAGGTTTGCATAAATTTGTTGCATTTACACAACATGCTGGTTTAGCTAGAGATGTAAAAGATCACAGATTGTCAGCAAGGGATATGAAATTAAACCCAATACTAAGCTTTCTTTATTGGAAGATGGAGTACCATTGTGTGCATCATATTTTTCCGACTGTTCCAGCATATAATTTAGAAAAATTACATTACCATTTAAAAGATCAGTTACCCGAAATTAAAAGTGGATTATTTGAAACCTATAAAGAAATAATTCCAGCTATTAAAAAACAAAGAGATGAACCAAACTATCATTTAGATATCTCTTTACCTGAGCAACAACCCTCTTAATGTATAAAAATTACAAATTGTTGTTATTTTTAGGAGCGGCTATAATATTTCTTTATATGAGTGTAGATAAATATGAGGAATTTAGTCTTAAAAAATCAATCTCAGCATGTGTAATAGCAAAAAGTAAACTGAAAAAAGAACTTAAACCTGCGGAAGCTAGAATAATTTGCGAGAAAGAAATTAAAAATTGATGATGAAATTATTAAAATTAATTTTTAGAGAAAACTTGGTAACCAAGTAGAAAATATGGGAAATAATATCATCAATATTCCATAAATAATTCCAACAATCGTAAATAATGGTACCTCTTTAAACGCATTTGCAGGATTTTCTTTTATAACTCCGGCAGCGGTATAAATTCCCACACAAACCGGTGGAGTAATCATTCCTATCCCAGCAAAAGCAACAAATACTACATATAAATGAAGTAAGCTTTGATCAAAAGATAATGTTAGAGCTGCAAATATTGGAACAGTTAAGTAAAATACTGGAACTATTTCTATAAACGTTCCTAAAATTAAACATATTGTTCCTAACATTATCCAGAATAAATTTACACTTACTCCCATATCTGTAAAATAAGTTATAATCTTTTGAGGGGCTTGAGTATAAGTAAGCACAACACTTAAAAAAGTTGCGGTCGCAATAATTGAAAATATAACAGCGGTAATGATAGCTGTATCTTTCAAACAACTTAAAAGAGATGAAAAAGTTAATTCCCTATAAATTAAAAATCCTATTGCAACAGCATAAACCCCAGCAATTGCTGCAGACTCTGATGGTGTTAAAAAACCTGCATATATTCCACCTAATATAATAATTGGAGTTATTAAAGCTGGAAGTGCTGCAACAAAAGAACTTAATCTCTCTTTAAGAGTTGCTTTTTTATCAGCTCTTATGTGTCTGCATTTAAATAAAACTAATAAGACCATTAAAATTAAAAGTATAATTCCTGGTATTACACCGGCTGCAAATGTTTTAGAGACAGGAACATATGTAAGTGCACTAAACAAAATAGCAGCATTTGATGGAGGAATTAAAGCTTCAAGTAAAGCAGCTGAAGCAGCTAGTACCACAACAAATGGAGTAGGGTAGCCCTGCTCAATCATTTTAGGCATCATGATTGTTCCTACAGCCGTAATTGCAGCTAATATAGATCCACAGAATGCTGCAAAGAATCCCATCGCAATAACCATTGCCACACCCAACCCTCCTGGCCAATGTCCAACTAAAGTTGTTGCAAATTTTACAAGTCTAAGTGCTGCTCCACCTTTAAGCATCGCCATTCCACTAAAAATAAACAATGGCACAGCTATAAGGACATGTTTTGTTAAAGCCCCGAAAGACACTTGAATTAAAACAGACCAAGGCAGATTTAATCCACCAATAGCAGCTATAGAACTGCCAAAACCAAATACTAAAAAAATTGGAACAGAAATTATTAAAGCTACTAAGGACAATATAGATGCTAATGCAAACATTTAATTTCTTATTAAATTTTTAATGTTATCGAGTAATAACTCTAATGAAGTAAGAGCTAATATTAAAAAACCAACAGGGAATGCTAAAAACATCCACCATATAGGGATACTAATTTCAATTTCCATGACTTGACCTAAATTGAAATACATCATTGTTGCATCTAGACCAGCCTTAAAAAAAACACATGCCGACAAAAGGGCAACTATATTTACAATTAAAAACAAAATTTCCTTATTTTTTTTTGACAATAAAGGAGTTAAAAAATCAACTTTTATGTGTTGTCCTTTTTTTAAAAGAGGTCCTAATAATGGAAATACTAACCAACTAACTAAAACAGGTGGTAGTTCTATAAACCAAGCAAATCCGGTTCCTGTAATGAATCTTGTAGCTGCACTTAAAAATAGTGCAGCAACCATAATAAAAATGATTAACATTGCGAGAGCTAATGAAGCCGAAGCTAAAAAATTATTAACTGCTCGCAACGCTTTCATTTTATTAGATTAAGCAATTAACTTATTCTAATTACTTTTTGCGTACTCTTGTGCTGCTTTTAAAGCATCAGAGTCGATCATTTTAGCCATTGCAGGCATAACCTTATCCTTCATGAGCTTATCAAATTTTGCTTTCTCAGCTCCTGAAAGAGTAGTTACAACACCACCTCTGTCTTGGAATTCTTTAAGAACAGTTTCACCATGATCCATAATTCTGTCTGTTGAAAGTGTTCCAACTTCTTTACCAACATCCATAATTATTTTTTGTAAGTCTGCTGGTAAACTATTAAACCAAGTAGAGTTAGCCATTATGTATGCATCAGCATAATATTGGTATGGTTTTTGAGCGTATTTTAAAAATTCCCACCAGCTATAAGCTTTTATACTTCCTGGAGGGCTATTTATTGTATCAATCATTCCAGACTGTAAAGCATTGTATACTTCACCTGTTTTTAAAGATACACGATTTGCACCAAGAGCATCCCACATAGGCTCTTCACTTTTAAGTAATCTTCTCGCTTTTAAACCTTTCATAGCGTCAATACCAGTTAACTCTCTAGCACTTGAAATTGACATCACCGGTCCAACTGGATTGTACATCACTAAAGTTGAATTAGTTTTTTTGGTTAATTCTCCCCAAATCTCTTTTCCTTTAGATGAATTTTGGAAAAAACCTCTTTGTTGTTCCCAAGAATTAAATAGGCCTGGGAAAGATGCAACATTAAAGTTTTTATTTATTGGTGGAAAACTTACAACACCAACAATTCCACCTAATTCAACTGCACCTGAAGTTACAGCGCCCATGACTTCTCTAATTCCAAAAAGTTGCTTAGATGGATAAACTTCAATTTTTAATTTTCCATTTGCTCTTTTATTAACTTCATCAGCAAAAATTTGAGCGTGTTTTGCACTATGGTGTTTAGGACTCCAATGAACTGAAAGTCTACCCACTATTTCTGCAAATGCTGCTGTTGAAGATACTAAAAATGAAATAACTAACACAAAACTCATAAAGGTTTTGCTAATCGATTTAAATTTAATCATTTTTTCCTCTCTCTATATTTTTAATAATAACAGTTTATTATTTGAGAAAGATAAGACAATCTAAAATTATTCTATTATAAATTGAATAAGTAATATTATTGTATTAAATTAGAATAATAAAAAAATATATGAATCCAACAGATATATTATTAAGTATTGCAATAGTGGGAATTTACACTCTCATTTATGTATATTTAAAATCAAAATATGATGATAACAAAATAATTATCAAATTGTTTGTTGTAGGCTTTGTTTATGCAACAATAATTACTGGTATACTTTATTACTTAATAAAGTTTATAGACTCATAAATTTAAGTGAAACATAAATTAGAATTAATATATTTTAAAATGAGAGCTTTAGCAGAAGCTCCTCGTTTATTATTTCATTACACCAATATTGAATATGAGGATCTAATGTCATGGGATTACTATGATAAAGAGTGGTCAGAGGTGAAACCAAATATTCCTTTTAAACAACTTCCAATGTTGGTAGTTGATAAAAAACATTATATTTGTCAAAGCATGGCAATTATGACATTTGTTGAAAATTTGGCAGGTATTAACATTACTGACCCAATATTAAATGCAAAAGCAAACGCAATCATGCAAAGCGCACAAGAACTTTTTATGCCACTTAATCCAATAGTTAACTTTGCAAAAGGTGAGAAGTTTGAAAAAAAAAAAGAAGATTTGATGCCATTTTTAATGTCAAGATTTGAAGATCTTGAAAAAGTTATTAAAGAAAATGATAAAAAATTTTTTATTTTAGATGAGCCTAGAGCATGTGATTTTGTAACATTTCATCATTTAGATTTATCTAAAATGCTTGATCCATCAATTATAAAAAAATTTCCTAGATTAGAAAAATTTTTAGAAGATATGATGTCTATTGAAAGTATAAAGTCTTACCTAGACAATCGTCCTAAATTAATCAATGTAAGTGTCGAACCAAAATTAGTTATTGATGGAATTCCACATCCAACAGGAGTAAAAAAAACTTAATTTTTTAATAGTTGATTGCGTTATATAAAATTTCTATTATAACTCACATAATTTTATGGCGGGGTAGCTCAGTTGGTTAGAGCGCGGGACTCATAAGCCCGAGGTCAGTGGTTCGATCCCACTTCCCGCTACCAAACTAATGACCTGGAAAATCCATTAAATTTTCAACTTTGTAACCATTTTTTAAGAGGTTTTTACAGCCACCTAAGTCAAAAAGATTAATTACAAATATAAATGCTGCAACTTTTCCTTTAGAAATTTCTATAAGTTTTGCGGCAGCTTCTGCAGTACCTCCTGTTGCTATCAAATCATCAATTATTAATACCGAGTCATTTTCAGAAATAGAATCTTTGTGCACTTCTATTGTTGCAGTTCCATATTCTAATTGGAAATCTACTGAGTGAACATCAGCAGGAAGTTTGTTCTTTTTTCTTAACATTATGAATGGTTTTTTTAAAATGTAAGAAACAGCGGATGCAAACACAAAACCACGTGACTCAATTGCTGCAATTTTATCCACCTTAAATTTTTTTGATTTTTCAACTATCTGATTAATTGTTTCCTCAAATGCTAACTCATCTTTTATCAAGGTGGTAATATCTCTAAATAAAATACCTTTTTTTGGATAATCTTTAATTGAACGAATATAATCTTTCAAATCCATAATAGTTATTTATAAATACAATATAATTACTTTTTACATGGCAAATAATAAATTAGCAATAATAGGTGGAAGCGGTCTTTACGACGTTGAAGATTTCAAAAATAGGGAATTATTAGATTTAGATACACCTTGGGGAAAGCCTTCAGATCAGATTTTAAAAACTAATTACAATAGTAAGGAAGTTTATTTTCTTCCAAGGCATGGCAAAGGCCATTTTATTTCACCATCAAATATTAATTTTAGAGCAAATATTGATGCATTAAAACAACTAGGTGTAACAGATATTGTATCTGTATCTGCGGTTGGCTCTTTAAAAGAAGATTTGCCTCCTGGTAAATTTGTTATTATCGATCAATTTATAGATAGAACATTTACAAGAAATAAAACTTTTTTTGACGATGAAATTGTTGCTCATGTATCAATGGCACATCCGACATCAAGCGGATTAATGGATGCATGTGAAGAAGCTATAAAGAAAGCAGAAATAAATTATAAAAAAGGTGGGACCTATGTTGTAATGGAGGGTCCACAATTTTCAACTTTAGCCGAGTCTAATCTTTACAGATCTTGGAGTGCAGATGTTATTGGAATGACCAATATGCCAGAAGCGAAGTTAGCGAGAGAAGCTGAAATTAGATATGCTTCTGTATCAATGGTTACTGATTATGATTGTTGGCATCCAGATCACGAAAATGTTGATGTTCAAAAAGTTATTAAAGTATTATTAGACAATGCATCAAAAGCAAAAAACATGATCAAAAATCTAATTCATGTCTTTGAAAATTATATTGATGTAAACGATCCTACAAATAATTGTCTAGATGTAGCTATTATAACTGCACCAGAAAAGAGGTCTCAGAAAACAAAAGATAAATTGAAAACAATAGCTGGCAGAGTATTAAATAAATGAAAATAGCAGGTAAAGAATATAGAACTATCTGGTACGAAGATGATGTTATTAAAATAATTGATCAAACAAAACTTCCTCATAATTTTATAATTAAGGATCTTGAAACAATAGATCATGCTGTTAATGCAATTAAATCAATGGAAGTCAGGGGCGCCCCACTAATAGGAGCTACAGCTGCTTTCGGTATAGCTTTGGCGATCAAGGAAAATAATGATTTAAAATTTATTAAAAAAAGCTCAGAAAAATTAGTTAATGCAAGACCAACTGCAATTAACTTACAATGGGCAGTACATAGGATGAATAATAAATTATCATTTATAAAATCTGAAGAATTATTAGATATTGCATTAAAAGAAGCTGAAGAAATATGTAATGAAGATATAAATTTTTGTGAAAATATAGGTTTAGAGGGACTTAAAATTATTGAGAAAATTTATAAGCAAAAGAAAAATACAGTCAATATACTTACTCATTGTAATGCAGGGTGGTTAGCAACAATTAACTGGGGTACCGCAACATCTCCAATCTATCATGCACATAAAAATGGTATTCCAGTGCATATATGGGTTGATGAAACAAGACCAAGAAACCAAGGTGCAAATCTAACTTCATTTGAATTAAATGAAGAGGGCATACCAAATACAATTATTACAGATAATGCTGGCGGTATTTTAATGCAAAGAGGAGAGGTTGATATGTGCATTGTTGGAACTGACAGGACTTTATCAACAGGAGATGTTTGTAATAAAATCGGCACTTATTTAAAAGCATTAGCAGCATATGATAATAACGTACCTTTCTATGTAGCTTTACCAAGCTCTACAATTGATTGGGAAACAAAAGATTATAAAAAAATTCCTATAGAAGAAAGAAATTCTGATGAATTGTCACATATAGAGGGAAAAGATGATAAAAATATTATTAAGAAAGTTTTAATTTATCCTGAAAAAAGTAAGTCAATGAATTTAGCATTTGATATAACTCCAGCAAAATATGTAACAGGTTTAATTACTGAAAAAGGTGTATGTGAAGCATCTACTAATGGTTTGAAGCAAATGTTTAATAGATAATGAATAAAGTAAAAAATATATTATTTATAATGGCAGACCAACTAAGATTTGATTATCTTTCTTGTTATGGTCACCCGCACTTAAAAACTCCTAATTTAGATGGTTTAGCAAAAAAAGGAGTATTATTCGAGTCAGCTTACGTTCAGGCACCTGTTTGTGGTCCCTCGAGGGCATCATATTATACTGGAAGAACAGTGTTTAGCCATGGATCAACATGGAATCAAATACCTTTGCCAATTGGGGAATTAACAATTGGAGATTATTTAAGACAATCTGGGATAAGAACGGGTGTTGTTGGCAAAACTCATATGAGACCAGATTTAGATGGAATGAGCCGTCTCGGAATTTCAAAAGATACAGAAATAGGTTTAACAATTAGTGAGCCAGGTTTTGAACCTTATGAAAGAGATGATGGACTTCACCCAAATAACCATATTAAAAATTCAAATAAAAAACTATCTTACAATGAATGGTTAAATAAACTCGGATATGATGGCCAAAACCCTTGGGATAGTTGGGCGAATTCTTCAGAAGACGAAAATGGAAATATTTTAAGTGGATGGAGGTTAAGAAATTCTAATAAACCTGCAAGAGTTAAAGAGGAGCACTCTGAAACTGCTTTTATGACTAATCGATCTATGGAGTTCATCCAAGAAAGTGGCGAGAGGCCTTGGTTTCTTCATTTGTCATATATAAAACCTCATTGGCCTTATATTGCACCTGCACCTTACCATAATATGTATTCAGCAAACCAATTTTATCCAGTTCATAGACGCGATACTGAAAAAGAAATAGATCATCCAGTATACAAAGCTTTTATAGAAAATAATATTTCAAAGACTTTTTCAAAAGAAGAAGTAAGAAACACAGTTCTTTCAGGATACATGGGATTGATAAAACAAATTGATGATAATCTTGGAAGACTTTTTAATTTTCTTGAAGAAAAAAATTATATGAAAAATACAATGATAGTTTTTACATCAGATCATGGTGATTATCAGGGCGATCATTGGCTAGGAGAAAAAGAATTATTTCATGAACAAATTGTTAAGGTTCCAATGATAATTTATGATCCAAGTAATTTGTCAGACAATAATAGGGGAGTACGAGAAAAAAGATTTGTAGAGGCTATAGATTTATTACCTACTTTTTTAGACTCTGTAGATAGCAATGTAAGCAAACATCGTCTTGAGGGACAATCCTTATTACCAATTATTAGAGGAAATGAAGTTTCTAATTGGAAAGATAGTGTATTTAGTGAAATAGATTACTCTTTTAATGAAGCAAGAAAAATTCTCAATATTGGAGCATCAGATGCAAGAGCTTATATGATTAGAAATAATGATTGGAAGTATATTTATTATAAAGGTTTTCCACCACAATTATTTGACATAAAAAAAGATCCAGACGAATTTAAAGATTTGGGACAATCTCCTGATCATTCAAAAATTATTGAGGAAATGAAAGATATTCTACTTAAAAGAATTACTAATAGAAAAAATAGAGTTGCAGCAACAGATGAATTTGTTTTGAAAGAAAGAGACTATACTAAAGACGACGGTATTATGATAGGAGTATGGTAATGAATCCATTAATATTATCCTTAATTGGTTTAGTAACAGTTGGAGTTTCCGCAAATCTAATAAAATTAATAAGAAAAAATAAAATTTTATTATTAATTGCAATAATTCCATGCATTTATATTTTTATTTATGGTTTGTACGCAACTTTTGGGCCGATAGATTTATATAAAGACGGAACTGAAAATTTTATTGCTCAAAATCCTGGCAAAGAGCTTCCAGTGGTATTTGTTCTTTTAAAATTCTATCAATATATTTTAATCCTTGTTGGTGCTATTTTTGGATTAATTTATTTTAATTATTTTAAAAATTTTAATCAGACTATGGAGTCATCAGACTAGGCAAATACAAACATATTGCTGGAAAACCTATAATTAAAGCAAGTCTAATTACATCTGTCAGTAAGAAAGGAAGAGTTCCAAACCATATGGTTTGAAGAGGAGTATTTTGCATAACGCCTTTAATAACAAATAAATTCATACCAACAGGAGGTGAAATTAATCCAAATTCGACTACTATTACCGCAAATATTCCAAACCATACTGGATCAATCCCAGCATCAACAATTACAGGATAAAATACTGGAATAGTTAAAAATAACATTGCTAATGAGTCCATCACAGTTCCAAGTACTAAATATATTGCACAAATTACTAAAATTATTCCTAACGGAGTAAGTTCTAAATAATTTATAAAATCAACTACAGCAAAAGGTAGCTGTGTAACAGTTATGAGGTAATTAAATATACTTGCTCCAATTACAATTAAATATAATGAACCAACAGTTTTAATCGTTGTCCATACCGCATCTTTCAATAGACTTAATTTTAATTGTCCTCTAAAAAAAATAAAAACTAAAACTAATATTACTCCTACTGCCGCACTCTCAGTTGCGGTGA
Organism: uncultured Pelagibacteraceae bacterium; assembly: GCA_902567045.1. GTDB lineage: Bacteria > Pseudomonadota > Alphaproteobacteria > Pelagibacterales > Pelagibacteraceae > Pelagibacter. Next base: position 53,265 of record CACFLJ010000002.1, on the reverse strand, counting down.
AGAAACCTAAATAAAGTCCACCCATCATAATTGCAAATATTAAAAAAATTGGAAAAACTTTTGAGATAGCTGAAACTCTCTCCTTAAAGGGCATTTTTGTTCCATAACCACCTTGAGATGGATAAATCAAAAGATAAATTCTAATTGCAATCATATAGAGCACTACAGCTATTATTCCTGGTACTAGTGCTGCAAAAAAAAGTTCTTGAACTGATTGTTCAGTTAAATATGCATATATTACTAAAATAACACTTGGTGGAATTATTATTCCAAGCGTTCCTCCAGAAGCAATAGAGCCACTTATAAGAGCATCGCTATAACCGTGTCTTCTCATTTCAGGACCTGCCATTTGAGACATCGTTGCAGCTGTTGCAATTGAAGATCCGCAAATCATTCCAAATCCTGCACATGCACCAACTGTAGACATCGCTAAACCGCCTTTGTAATGACCAACTATTGCATAGGCTGCATCGTATAAATTTCTAGATAAATTTGAACTATTGGCAAGGTTTCCCATTAAAACAAATAGCGGTAAAACCGATAATGTATATTTTGAGACAGCGTCAAATGGAGCAGTACCTAAAACAAATATCGCAGGGTCAAATCCTGATATCATTGCAAACCCAGTAAAACCAACTACCAACATTGCAATTCCTATTGGTACATTTAATACCATCAAAATTAATACAGCAGCGAAAGATAACCCTCCGTTAATTACAGCTTCTAAACCCATTATAATTCCTCTACTTTTGAGTAATTTTTTTTAATAGTTTTAATAAACCATATTATTATTGCAAAAACACTTAACCACATCCCGATAGAACAAATGAAATAAAATGGATAAAAATATAGTTCTAAGTCAAGCGTTACTCTTTGATTATTCATAAATTTATAAGAAGTCAAAGTAGTTGAATATGCCATTAAAGACATAATCGATATCATTAAAACAAATTTTAAAATTACCAAGTAAGTTTTAAATATACCTAAATTTAAATTATTTATAAAATCTGCTGAAACATTAGCATTTAAATAAAATGCTCTTGGCATTGCAAGGAAAGCTACTAATGCCATTCCTATTTCTACTAACTCTATTGTACCTGTAACTGGTGAATTTAAAAATCGTCTTCCAAATACGTCACAAAAAGTTAATACAGCTAATAAAAATAAAACAATACCTGAAGCTATCGCCGAATAATCAAAAACTTTACTGACTTTAGAAATCATAAAAATGTTGCTTCAAATTATTTAAACATTAACATATAAGTAGTTTCAAAAATAGAAAGTATTAATCATGAAATTTATTTCTTTTAAACATAATGATCAAAATAAGTTTGGTACTATAAATAATAATAAAATTACAGATCTAACTGGAAAAGTATCAAATTCAAATACACTTAAAGATTTAATTTCAAATCAAGGAATTGATGAAGCGAAATCATATGCAACAAATAATCCAGGCAACATTAATGAATCAGATATTGAATATTTACCATTAATTCCAAATCCTGGAAAAATTATTTGTGTAGGTTTAAATTATAGTGAACATGTTAAAGAAACCAACAGAACAGTTGAAGAGAATCCAGTAATTTTTCATCGATTTCCAGAAAGTCAAACTGCACATATGCAACCAATTCAAAGACCCGTTGTCTCACAAAGTTTAGATTTTGAAGGTGAGATGGCAGTAATTATGGGTGAAGGTGGCAAACACATAAAACCGGAGGATGCTTTAAAGCATATAATTGGTTATTCATGTTATAATGAAAGTACTGTAAGAGAGTGGCAGAGACATACTAGACAATTTGGAATGGGTAAAAACTTTGAAAAAACAGGGAGTTTTGGGCCACATATGGTTTTAGCCGAAGACATTAATGATTATAAAAATCTAACAATTGAAACTAGATTAAATGGTGAAGTCATGCAAAACGCAAAATTAAGTCAACTTATTTTTGATATTCCAATTTTAATTTCGTATGTTTCCAAAGCAATGGCTTGGAGAGCCGGTGATGTACTAGTCACTGGTACGCCTGGAGGGGTAGGGTTTAAAAGAAATCCTCCAATATTTATGAAACCTGGAGATAATGTTGAAATAGAAATCACAGAAATTGGCACTTTATCTAACACAATTAAGGATGAAATAATCTAATTTTCAAGTTAAACTTTCTCATAATTATTTAATAATAAGAGGGGATTAAAATGAAAAAAAAAATAATTGGTTTTGTTATAGGAATTTTTTCCTTAAGCATTATTAGTACGGCATCAGCTACAGAATTAAAGTTAGCAACTTTTGAACCACCAAAAGCATTTATAGCAAGTAAGATTTTAGCTGCTTGGGCAGATAAAGTTAACAAATGTTCAAATGGTGCTTTAAACGTAAAAATGTATGCAGGAGGAGTATTAGGAAGTCCTCCCAAACAATACGATATAGTAACTTCAGGAGTTGCAGATATATCTTGGACAGTTCTTGGATATATTGGCGGTCAATTTCCTTTAAGTTCAGTTGTAGAACTACCATTCTTAACTAAAACTTCAAAAGCTGGATCTAGAGCTTTAAATACTCTTTTTGAAGAAGGTTATCTAGATAAAGAAATGGCAGGAATTAAACTGATAGGACTCCATTCGAATCCAGGATACCAAATCCATATGAAGGATACAAAAGTTGTTAAGCCTGCAGACTTTAAAGGAAAAAAAATGAGAGTTCCAAGCAAAATAGCCGGAACAATTCTTAAAACTTTAGGAGCAACTGGAGTTAAAGTACCAGCACCAGGAACTTCAGAAGCCTTAAATAAAGGTGTTATAGATGGTACACCTTTCCCATATACAGCAATTGGTTCATTTAGATTATTTGATGTTACAAAATATCATACAGAGGTTAACATTACTAATGCTACATTTGGGTTAATAATGAATGAAGGGAAATATAATGGTCTTTCTTCAGCAGCAAAAGGATGTGTTGATAAACATTCAGGTCAATGGTTTGGCGATTGGGCATCTAATTTAATTGATACTCAGAATGCCAAGATGAGAGTTCAAGTAGAAAATACCCCAGGGCACGAGATAACTGTTGCATCTGACTCAGTGTTAGCTGAATACAAAAAAATATTAGCTCCAATTGAATCAGACTGGTTAGCAGAAATGAAAGGCAAAGGTCTTGATGGAGATGCTGTATTAAAAAGAGCAAGAGAAGTAATTTCTAAAATAGACGGTTAATAGTCAAATTCGAGCCCGCTAATTTCATAGCGGGCTCTTTCAAAATTAAGTATAATAATATCATGGCAGTAAAAGCTTTAAGTTATATTGGAGTTAATTCAGATAAATTTGAGGATTGGTCAGAATACTCTCAAAAATACCTCGGTATGCAACAGATGGACCGTGGAAAAGAAATTCTGTCTTTTAGAATGGATAGCCAAAAACAAAGGTTAACAATTACTGGTGATACAGGAGATGGATTAGGATTTTTAGGATGGGAAGTTGATAGCAAAGAAGATCTTCAAACTTTTGCAAATAAATTAGAGGAAAATAAAATAGCGGTAAACCATGGAAAAACTTCTTTTGCTGATAAACGTTTTGTTGAGGATTTAATTTATTTTAACGACCCACAAGGAAATCGTATTGAACTTGTTTATAAGCCTATGATAGATACAGATCCTTTCAAACCAGGTAGGCCAATTTCAGGGTTTAAGACTGGGGCACTAGGGATGGGACATGCTGTTGTGCATGTAAAAAATATTGATGATTTAATTCCTTTCTACAGAGATGTAATGGGATTCAAGATAAGTGATTATAGTCATACTCCAATATCTTTATGCTTTTTCCATGTTAATGGTAGACATCATAGTTTAGCTTTATTTGGTTCAGGTGGAACTGGTTTCCATCATTTTATGGTTGAATACAATAACTTAGACGACGTAGGTCAAGGTTATGACTTATTACAATACAAGGATAATGCAATTGCCTATACAATGGGACGGCATACCAATGATTATATGACTTCATTTTATTCAATTACACCTTCAGGATTTTTTATTGAAAATGGATGGGGTGGGAGGATTATTAATCCAGACACATGGGAGCCAATTGAAACATTTGAGGGACCTAGTTTTTGGGGGCATGAGAGACTTTATTTACCTGATGATGAGAGAATGAAATTTAGAAATAAAAGACTCGAAACTGCTTCTCAAGGAAAACAAGCTCCATTGTTAATTGATTGTCCTTGGTTATATTCAAATTTAAAAAATAAATAATTTTTAAAAATATCAATGAAAGAATTTGATGTCACAATAGTAGGTTTAGGACCCGCGGGAGGGACTTTAGCAAACCTTCTCGCAATGCATGACTTTTCAATATTAATTCTCGATAGAGAAAAAAGTTTTTATCCACTGCCTAGAGCAGTTCATTTTGACGACGAAATAATGAGAGTATTTCAAACAATAGGAATTACAAAAGAATTTTTGAAACACACTATAATTAACAAAGGCACTAAATTCGTTAATTCTAAAGATAAAATAATATTAGATTGGCCAAGACCAAAAAAAATTACTGATAATGGATGGTATCCAAGTTATAGATTTCATCAACCAGATCTAGAAAAAAAACTTAGAAAAAAATTAAAAAATTATAAAAAAGTCTCAATAGAACAATATTCTGAAGTTATAAAAATTAAAAATTCAAAAAACCATGTGGATATAACTTATTTAAATACAAATAATCACAAAGAGTATTTCGTAAGGTCAAAATATGTAATTGGTTGTGATGGTGCCAACTCAATAACTAGAAAACAAATGAAAACAAAAATGGAAAATTTAGGTTTTACTCAAAAATGGGCAGTAGTTGATTTAATATTGAAAAAGAAAAAAAATAATTTACCAGATAGAACAATCCAATATTCCAACCCAAAACAACCAGCAACATATTGTAGAAATGTTGGTAGACGTAGACGATGGGAATTTGCAATTAAGAAAAATCATAGCGATAAAAAAGTTTTATCAGATAATTATATTTGGAACTTTTTAAAACCTTGGCTAAATAAAAGCGAAGCAATTATTGAGAGAAAAACAATTTATACATTTGAATCTGCCATTGCTAGAAAATGGCGAAAAGGTAGAGTTTTTATAGCTGGGGATGCTGCTCACTTAATGCCACCATTTATGGGTCAGGGAATGTGTGCTGGAATTAGGGATGCATCAAATTTAGCATGGAAAATTGCCAATTGCATAAGAAATAAATTTGATGAAAAACTTTTAAACACATATCAGTCAGAAAGGTCTCTCAATGTAAAAGAATATATTGAAACCACTATGAGGATGGGAGAATTTGTAAATGCTGTTGAAACTATTCAAATAACAGACAATATAAAATCTGATAATAAAGGTATTAAAAGCATGCAGTCAATTAAACCTAAACTAGGAAAAGGCTTAGGTAACCTAAAGGATAAAAATAGAGGAAAAACTTTTCCTCAATTTAAACTTAAAAATAATAAAACCCTAGATGATCATTTTTCAAAAAAAGGAATTATAATTTTATCTTCAGAAATAAAGCACAAAAACTTAAAAAATTACTCCTTATTGAAAGCAAAGAATTTGAGCAATGTATCAAAATATTTAAAAAATATTAATTCAAAAGCTATTTTAGTAAGACCAGATAGATTTATTTTAGCTTCAGCAAGATCAAATAAAGATGTTAGTTTACTTTTAAAAAAATATTCCTCGATTTTACGATAACTTGAACATCTCATTTACAGCTAATATTTTTGAATGATTGTTTGGAGCAATTTCTCCATTAGGCATATATAAGGAATTTTCAAATCCTACTCTAATTTTGCCACCTAGGTTAATAGCTTTTTCCAAGCAACTCATTTCTTCTTTTGCAAAAGCGCATATCGACCAATCTAAATTGGCATTATTATCTTTCATTACTTTTAAGAATTCTGGAATTTTTTCTGGATAACTAATTTTACCTGTGTAATGACCAATAACAAATAAGCACCAAGCTCCTTCAATTGGAATTTCTGCTTTATTTAAAAGGTTTACTAATAATTCTACATCCTGTGGATTATACAAAATATGCTGAATTTTAGTTCCAGCTTCTGTCAAATATTTATATAACTTGATATCTTCCTCTGTTGGGTTTCTGGAAGGTATTAATTCAGCAGTACCAATTGATGTCCCAGGCGGAGTAACATCATATGCAAGCTTCCTCATTTCTTCAGGAGAATACTTTCCAACTGCTTCAGTAGTGACCTGAATATGCATTTTAGGAACCTGGTGTTCTAATTCATTTAATGCCTCTTTATACAATCCAGCATCCAAAACATGTTCTCCTTTATTATTTCTTACATGCAGGTGAATAGCGCCTGCTCCTGCTTCAAAACAATTTTTAGCAACCTCAACTGTTTCCTTAATTGTTAATGGAACTTCTGGGTGATCTTTCTTGACTTTTCTTGCTCCATTTGGAGCTACCATTAATTTAGGTAATTTATCTGGTTGAAAAAAAGCCATAAATTCAATCTAATAAAAATTAAAAAATTAGTATACTTAAATAAAATGAATTCATCAAAAAAAGAAGTCGTTAAATTTGCCAAAATGCTTAACGATAAAAAACTATCAGCATTAAGATCTGGCAATATTTCATTAAGATACAAAAATGGTTTTTTAATAACGCCTTCAGGACAAAAGTATTCATCGTTAAAGGAAAAAGATATTGTTTATATAAATCTTGATGGTGAATATAATAAAAATCAAAAACCATCATCTGAGTGGAGATTTCATCAAGATATATATAATTCAAAAAAAAATGCAAAAGCAATAGTTCATTCACATTCTACAAACGCTACCGCTCTATCAACTCATAATAAGAAAATACCTTCATTTCATTACATGGTCGCTTTAGCGGGAGGTATAGATATAAAGTGTGCAAAGTATGCAACTTATGGAACTCGAGAATTGTCAAAAAATATTCTTAAAGCTTTAAAAAATAGATCGGCATGTTTAATAGCAAATCATGGACAAATTACATTTGGACAGAGTCTCTCTGAAGCATTTGAACTTGCCGAAGAAGTTGACAATCTTGCCAAACAATATATCAAAGCTCTCGTTATAGGACGACCAAAGCTTTTAAGTTTAAGTGAAATGAAAAAAGTTTTATCTAAAAGTAAAACGTATAAAAGAGGTTAGTATGACTACAAAAGTTGGTGAACATATTACACTTGATATTATAGGTACTAAAAAAGAGTATGATCCTGTTTTTTTTGAAAAATTAGTTTACAAGATTGCAAAAATTGCAAAAGTAACAGTATTGGAAATATCTAAATATAAATTTGAACCACAGGGATTTACTCTAGTTGCACTTCTCGCAGAAAGCCACATCAGTTTCCACACCTTTCCTGAAAAAGGTATTATCAGTTTTGACTTCTTTACATGTGCAAAAATTTCACCTTCAGTAGCAATAAATGTTATTAAAGAGGAAATCGAACACAGTAGAATAGTTAAGAAGGAATTTAATAGAGATACAGTAGATCTTTATCATGACATTTATAGCTCACCAGGTTTAAAAAAGTCATACGTAGTTAATAAAGTATTAGAAAATTTTAAATCAAATGTTGGGCAAAATATTGAGATATTAGAACTAGAACAATTTGGAAAAGCATTATTTATAGACAACGAAATTCAAGTAGCTGAAAAAGATGAACATCTTTATAGCTCTACTTTTGTTAAAGCTGGTTTAGATTTGAACTCTAATAAGGAAAAAGCTGCAATAATCGGTGGGGGTGATGGAGGTGTGGCTAGAGAGTGTATATCTAAAAATTTTGGATTTATTGATTGGTATGAATTAGATCCTGAAGTGGTAGATGTATGTGATAAACATCTTAGAAAAATTGGTGATAAAGCAACTGAAAAGAATTCAGTAAAATGTGTTTGGGGTGACGCATTTGAGAGCATCAAATCAGTCAAAGATAATACATATGATCAGATATATGTTGATTTAAATGATGATCAATACTGTATAGATTTGGCCTCTAAAAATATGAATTCACTTGTAAGAATTTTAAAGCCAAAAGGAGTTATTACAGCTCAGGTTGGTAGCCAGGATAAAAAACCAAAACAAGTAGAGAATTGGTTAAACATATTTAATGAAAATTTTGGCAACACTAAATTATCTAGAATTTATATACCAAGTTTTGATTGTTCCTGGAATTTTTCTTCATCTATAAATCATTAGAAACTTCTTTTTAAATCTCAAAAATTATGAAATAATTATTCTTTTAACGGAGGAAATAATGAATGTAATAAAAAATATATTTTTAACTGTTTTATTATCTTTATTTTTAATTAGTAATTCTAATGCTGATAAAATTAAGATTGGAACTGAAGGAGCTTACCCACCTTGGAATTCAAAAGATGCTTCAGGTAAACTTATTGGATTTGAAGTAGAGCTTGCATGGACACTTTGCAGATATATCGGCCAGCAGTGTGAAATCGTTGAGCAAGACTGGGATGGCATGATACCAGCTTTAACATCAAAAAAATTCGATGCAATAATGGCTGGAATGTCAATTACTGATGAGAGAATGAAAACAATTAATTTTTCACAAGGATATGCTGACGAAGTAGCATCTTTGGCTGTTATGAAAGGTTCTGACCTAGAAGGTATGGATACTCCAGAAGCAGTAAATTTAAACCTTGGTGGATCAGCTGTTAATAAAGCAATGAAAACATTAACTTCAGCTTTATCTGGAAAAACAGTCTGTACACAAATTGGAACAATTCACCAAAATTTCTTGGAGTCGGGTGACGTTGGAAAAATAAATTTGAAAACTTATAAAACACAAGATGAAGTAAATCTTGATTTGACTAATGGTAGATGTGATGTTGCTTTAGCAGCAGCAGTTGCGTTTACGGACTATGCTGAAAAATCTGGTGAAGCTGTTGTACTTGTGGGACCAACTTTTTCAGGTGGTGCATTTGGTAATGGTGTAGGAGTAGGTATTAGAAAAGACGATACTAAACTCTTAAAAGCTTTTAACAAAGCTATCGATAAAGCAAGAAAAGATGGCCACATTAGTAGAATTGCCATCAAATGGTTCGGCTTCGACGCTTCTATGTAATTAATTTTAGATATGGCGACTATAATATATAGTCGCCAATCTATATGGAACTTCTATCATTTGGAGATACTGGTTGGGGAGACGAACTGTTTTTCGCAACCCTAATGACAATTGCTGTATCTATTGCTGCAATGGCGATTGGATTTATATTTGCTTTAATATTTACTCCTTTAAAATTATCTAAAAATAAAACACTAAATGTAATTGGAAATTGTTACACTACTATAATTAGAGGTGTTCCAGAATTACTAGTAATATACTTGTTATTTTTTGGTGGAACAGGAGCCGCTATGTATGCGGCTTCAATTTTTGGGTATGATGGTTATATTGAAATAAATGCATTTATAACTGGTGCTCTTGCAATTGGGATTATTTCTGGAGCGTATTCTACTGAAGTTTTTAGGGGTGCCATTTTATCAATCGATAAAGGTCAATTTGAGGCTTCAAAAGTTTTGGGTATAAAAAAATATATTCAATTTTACAAAATTATTTTACCGCAAATGTTGAGGTTATCAATTCCAAACCTCAGTAACGTTTGGCAAATAACTTTAAAAGATACATCTTTAATCTCTGTTACAGGATTAGTAGAAATAATGAGGCAATCTTATATTGCTGCTGGTTCAACTAGAGATCCTTTATTTTTTTATTCAGTAGCAGCTGTATTATACTTAATGCTTACTTTCCTAAGTATGAAATTAATTAATAAATTAGAAATAAAATATAGCAAAGGATACTGATGGATATAAAATTAATGATTAGTATTTTTCCGAGCTTATTAAGTGGTGCAGTTATCACTCTTCAACTCTTAGTATCTTCAATGTTTTTAGGATTAATAATAGGTTTAATTTTTGCAATTTTAAGAATTAATAAAAATCCAATAATTAATAAGTTTGCTTATGGTTATTCTTATTTTTTTAGAGGAACACCATTACTAGTTCAATTATATTTAATTTATTATGGATTAGCTAATATAGAGTTTTTAAGAAATTCATTTTTTTGGGTAATAATAAAGGAGCCATATTGGTGTGCAATAATAGCATTTTCTTTAAATACAGGAGCTTATACGTCCGAGATACTAAGATCAGCATTTCAGACAATTAAAAAAGGTTACATTGAAGCCGCTCAAAGCTTAGGTGTAACAAAAAAAATAACTTTTTACAGAATTCAATTACCTATAGCGATAAAACAATCACTTCCAGCATATGGGAATGAAATAATATTAATGCTTAAAGGCACCTCTCTTGCAAGCGTTATAACAATTATGGATTTAATGGGTGAAGCTAGAAAAGTAAATGTTTTAACTTTTAAACCTTTTGAGGCTTTTATTACAGCAGGAATAATTTATTTATTTATTACATTTATAATTCACAATATTATAAAGTATTTAGAAAAAAAATACGGATTTCAAACATGAAAGTAGCTTGTATTCAATTATCTAGTGGGGAAGATTATAATAAAAATTTTAAAGATATTGTAAAATATATTAATCAAGCAATTGTAAATAAAGCAGACTTAATAATTACTCCAGAAACTTCTTCATTGATGTCTGCTGACAAAAATAATTTATTTAAATATTCATATGAAATGAAACATGATCCAATAATTAAAAAAGTAAAAATTATAGCTAAAACAAAGAAGAAATGGATACTTCTTGGCTCAATGTGCATTAAAGAAAAAAGCAAATTAAGAAATAGATCTATTCTTATTGGACCTAAGGGTAAAATAAATACTTATTATGATAAAATAAATATGTTCGATGTTAAAGTTTCAAAAAAAGAACAACATAAAGAAAGTAAAGTATTTAAGGCAGGTAAAAAATTAGTATCAGCTAAATTACCCTGGGGAAATATAGGTCTTTCAATTTGTTATGATTTAAGATTTCCAGAACTTTATAGAAACTTATCAAAAAGAAATTTAAGTTTTATCACAGTTCCATCTGCATTTACTAAAACAACTGGTCAAAGACATTGGTTAACTTTATTAAAAGCAAGAGCAATTGAAAACTTTTGTTATATTTTTGCACCTAATCAAACAGGAAAAAATACGATTAAAAGAGAAACGTTTGGGCATACAGTTATTATTTCACCAGATGGTAAAATAATGGCTCTTAAGAAAGTTGGTAAAGGAATTATATATTCAAATATAATTCCAAAAATAGCTATGGATTTAAGAAAAGTTATTCCTAGTATGCTTTAATAGTTTGTGTATTGCTTAATTTCTTTTATCTTTGAACCAGTTTGATTGTTTATCGCTAATTTTATTTTTGCTCTATCATCATTTAGAAAATGAACATCTCTAGATAATTTTATAAAATTTTCACCAAAATCACTATTTTTTTCACACATTCTTTTATTATCTTCAATGTCCCAAAGTTTTGCATTTATTGCCTTTAATTCTTCATAAAGTTTTTTTAATTCATCATTTAAAGTTATGTTTTCATCTAATTGTTTTGCTAAAACCAGATATTCATCATTAATAAATATTAATTTATCTGAATCTTTAATTTTTTCTTTTTTGATTTCTAAAATTGAAATTTTATCTAAAAGTTCACCCACAGATACTTCAACTAAAATTTTATTCATATATAAACATAGTGTGTTAAGTTGTTTAAAATATGTCTAATATTCTTATAATTAAACATGGTTCATTAGGAGATATAGCTCAGGCTAGTGGTGCAATTCAAGATATTTTTGATTTTCACAAAGGTGATAACATCTATTTATTAACAACTAAACCTTACTTTAATCTTTTTAAAAAAAATCCACATTTAAAGGACACTATTTTAGATAAAAGGTTATCAAGGTTTAATCTAATTTATCTGTTTAGCCTGATGCGTGAATTAAAAAAATATAAATTTCAAAAAGTTTTTGATTTACAAAATTCCTCAAGATCAAGCTTTTACAAAAGAATACTATTTCCAAGTGCAGATAGCACAATTTGGTCATCATCGGAAACCACTCTACCAAAGGATCAGTCAAAAGTGGAATTTGATAAAAAACCAGTATTAGATCGATTTAAACATCAATTAGATACTTCAGGACTTATAACAAATAAAACAATGTTGCCTGATTTTAAATGGGCTTGCTCTAATATAGATAGTATAAAAAAAAAATTTGGTTTAAATAAATACATAATTTTATTCCCTTTTTGCTCACCACATTTACAAATAAAAAAATGGCCTAATTACAACAAACTTATAAATTTAATTAAGATTAAATTTAAAGATGAATATAAAATCATAGTAGCCCCAGGTCCTAATGAAATTGATAAGACAAATGAAATTAACGCTATTTCAATCTTAAAAGAAAACAAATCTTTAGATATCTCTGAGCTTGCTGCACTTATAAAAGATAGTTCTTTTGTTGTCGCAAATGATACCGGTCCCGCACACATGGCTGCACATTTGGGAGCTAAAGGTTTAGCTTTATTCGGTTCTCATACCACTGCATACAAAGTAAGTATAGAGAGAGAAAATTTTAAAGCAATTCAAGTAACAGACTTAAATAAATTATCTCCTGAAAAAGTATTTGAATATTTTATAAAATCTTTAAATTAATGGAAATTAATTTCCTTTTTTTCATAAGTGTAGTTCCAGCAATTATTTTGTATGGTATTGCAAAATCAGGTTTAGGTGGTTCTATATCATTAATATCAGTCCCATTAATGACAGTTGTAATGCCATTACAGCAGGCATTAGCAATTATTCTACCAATTTTAATTTTTTCAGACATGATTGCTGTTTACAGATTTAGAAGAGAGTTTAATTTTAGTATATTGAAAGTAATTGTACCGTTTGCTGCAATAGGGATTGTAATTGGTTCCTTAACATTCAATCATTTTTCCGAAGATTTACTTAAATTAATAGTTGGAATAATGGGATTTATATTTGCTGGGCACTACTTTCTGTTTAAAAAAGAAAAAACAGTTCCAGCCAAGCAAAATTTTTTGAAGGGTGCAATCTGTTCATCTATTGCTGGATTTTCTAGTTTTTGTGTTCATGCTGGTGGAACACCCACAAGTCTTTATTTACTTCCATTAAGGTTAAAAAAAGAAATATATGTTGGAACGAGAATTATCTTTTTTAGTTGTGTTAACTTAATAAAGCTACCTTTGTATATTTATCTATCGATGATGAACTTTGATACTTTATTTCAATCTGTCTCGCTGTTTCCATTGGCTTTAATTGGAATATTTATTGGTTATCAATTGCTTAAAATTATAGAGGAAAATTTATTTTATAATATTATCTATGGATTAATTCTTGTGAGTAGCACAAAGTTAATATTCGATTTTATTTAATTCCAATCTTTTTTAATCGAATTATTACCAAATTTTTTTAGCAAAAATGGCAGAAAAGCTACAATTATTATTATCCTTAAGAAATGATGATAGCTTACAAAAATTGGGTCAATATTATAGGCAACGCTAATAACAACCATTTCATGGATTCCTCCTGGTGCAAAACTTAAAAATGTTGGAATAAAATCAAAACCTAAATACTGGAGAAGGTAAGCAGTAATCATCGCAACAATAACTAAAATAGAACAAACAATTATACCGTGAAAAATGTAAAAGAATAATTCTTTTAGTTTTAATCCATTTAGTCTACTTCCAAGAGCAGTACCCAAAAAAATGAAAGCTAAATTTATTACAGTATCTGGGAATCTAGAATTAACAATCTCAAAAGTATAAAATAAACCTGATAAAGCCATAGCACCAACAAGTATAGGTGAAGGGATATTAAATTTTTTGAGTAGTTTAGAAAATAAATAACAAATAACTATTAAAAAAGTAATTTCTAAAAAATATCTTACATCGTAAATGTTTTCGTAATTGTATCCTGCAATTTCAGAAAAACCTAACTTACTAATAAACAATATAGGTACAAAACTTACAATAAATATAACTCTTGTGGCTTGAGGAATTAAAACTTGTTTATGATTTTCTTTTTTTCCATACTCTAAAAGTGCTGCAGCTATAGGTACAAATGCACCTGGTAGAGCAGCAAGTGTTGCAATAAACTTATCAAATTTGCAAACTTTAACAAAATAATATCCTGCCAAAATAGTACTCACTATAGTGCAAACAACCATTGCCATAGACGAGAAAATCCATAAATGAATTTTATACAATAAAGATACATTCAACGTTCCACCCAAAATAATACCAACCATCAGAAAAACTGGATTGAGTAATTTTGTTGAGAATTCAATTTTAAAATTAGTGAAAGCAATGCAAAGATTTAAACCTAAAGCACCTAGTAACCAAGGCAAAGGAAGACCAATTAGAGTTCCAATATAGCCCCCAATTACTCCTATGATTAATGCTTTATAACTCATGTTAAGCTCATTTAATAATCGTTTAAATGGAATCAAGTTTAACATGTAAGTGATAAATCCTCATTGACACTGAATTTTAATTTATGTTTAATAACTAATTATAATTATAATAGGAGAGAAAATAATGAAACCAATTAAATCAATAATTTCAGTTTTATTCTCAGCAATTCTTATATTTTCAGCAACAACAACTAGTTCAATAGCAATTGATAAATTGCATTTTGTAATTGGTGGTGGCGCTGGTGGTGGTTGGGATGGAACTGCTAGAGGTACTGGAGAAGCTTTAACAAAAGCTGGAATGTTAAAAAGTGCATCATTTGAAAATATGTCAGGTGGTGGTGGTGGAAAAGCATTAGCTTATATGATTAATAATAAGCCTGCTAATACAGTCTTAGTTCAATCAACACCATTAGTTTTAAGATCAATTACAAGACACAAAGGTTATGTAAGTGGAAGTGGAACTTTATCCTATAAGGATGTTGTGCCAATTGCAGGTGTTATCGGTGATTATGGTGCAATAGCAGTTGCTAAAAATTCACCTTATAAAAATTTTAAAGATGTAGTTGATGCATATAAAAAAGATGCAAGCTCTATTAAAATGGCTGGTGGATCAGTAAGAGGAAGTATGGACCATTTAATTGGCGCTTTAGCTTTCCAAGCAGCTGGCGCTAATCCAAATGATGTTGCTTATATTCCTTATGATGCTGGTGGAAAAGCTTTAGCCGGACTTTTATCTGGAGAAACACAAATTATTTCCACTGGTTTAGGTGAGCTTATGGGTGCAAGAGACCAAGTAAGAATTATTGGTATTACAGCTCCTTCAAGAGTTTCTGATGCTCCAGATGCACCAACTCTTAAAGAACAGGGTTATGATGTACAATTTGTTAACTGGAGAGGTTTCTTTGGACCTCCAGGAATGAGCAATGCAGATAAATCTAAAATTGCTAAAATGTTAGGCGATGTACAAAAGACTTCCGAATGGGAAACAGTTCGAGCAAGAAATGCATGGGTTAATATTTACAATCCAGAAGGTAAGTTTGTCTCTTTCTTAGAAAAACAAACTGAAGAAATGACGGCTCTTATGAAGAAATTAGGAGTTATATAATCTTAACGATTATTAAATATTAGAGCAGTGAATATAAATACTACAAAAGTTATATCACTGCTCTTTTTTATATTTTCCGCATTTTATTTATATACAGCTTATCAAATTCAAGTTTTTGCATTCGATGAAAATGCACCTTTTAATGCAAGAACATTCCCAATTTATCTAGGTTATGCAGGCCTTTTTTTTTCAGGATTAAAACTAATTTTACCAGATCCTAATACAATAAAAGTTCAACATAAAACTTTAGAATATAAAAAAACAGTAATACTCATTGTTATTGCGATAATTTATGGTGCTACAATTTTAAAAGTTGGTTATTTTTTAACTACTTCGCTATTTTTGTTCTCTTCATATTATTTTTTAGGAGAGAGAAGATGGGTCTTAATGTTCTTATTGTCTTTTCCTTTTGTAGCAGCTTTTATGTATTTGCTTCATGGCGTTCTTGATATTTATTTAAGAGATCCATTCTTACAATCAATTGGAGTTATGGGATGATTGAGGGGATTCTAATTGGTTTAACAACAGCCCTTACTCTTCAAAATATTTTAATGGTAATGCTTGGCTGTTTTTTTGGAACAATTATTGGAATGTTGCCAGGACTTGGACCAATGACAGCGATAGCTTTAATGATACCAATTACTTATGGTTTTGATCCAGCAACCGGTTTAATTTTAATGGCAGGAGTTTATTATGGAGCGGTATTTGGAGGTTCTACATCATCAATACTATTAAACGCACCTGGTGTTCCAGGTACGGTCGCAACCTCATTTGATGGCTATCCAATGGCCCAACAAGGTAAAGCAGGAAAAGCATTGGCTATAGCTGCTTGGAGTTCATTTGCTGGTGGAACGTTGTCAGCAATATATTTATTATTTATGGCTCCAAGTTTATCGAAAGTAAGCTTATCTTTTAGATCTCCTGATTATTTTGCGTTAATGATTTTAGGTCTAACTGCTATTGCAGCATTTTCTTCTAAGGGTCAGTTTTTAAAAGCTATGATGATGGTAGTACTTGGTTTAATGTTGGCATCTGTTGGTCAAGATAGCTTATCTGATATTACAAGATTTACATTTAATAATATGAATTTAACAGATGGAATTAGTTTTGTTCTTGTTGTTATGGCAACTTTTGCGATGAGCGAGGCTTTAACCATAATCTTGAAAAGAAATGATCCCACAAGTGCCGCTAAGCAAGTGTCATTAACAGAACTTGGTTCAATTAAAATTAATAAAGAAGAAAGAACCAAAATGTACAAGACAATACCTAGGTCATCAGTAATTGGTTTTTTAATTGGTGTTTTGCCAGGAGCAGGGGCTACTATTGCTTCTTTTTTAGCCTACGGAATGGAAAGAAATATTGTTAACGATGAAGAAAAAGAAAAATTTGGCAAGGGAAGTGTTAATGGTTTATCAGCTCCAGAAACAGCAAATAATGCAGCCTGTTCAGGGTCATTTGTGCCTATGCTTACATTGGGAATACCTGGTAGTGGAACAACTGCTGTAATGTTAGGAGCTTTATTAGGTTTTGGAGTTCAGCCTGGTCCAAGACTATATATGACTAACCCAGAAATATTTTGGTCAATTATCATGTCAATGTATATAGGGATGGTAATATTATTAATTTTAAATCTTCCTTTGATTCCATATATTGCAAGAATTCTTGCTGTTCCAAAAAATTATCTAATCCCATTAATCCTATTTTTTTCTATTACTGGAATTTATGTAATGTCATTTAATAACTTTGATATTTATTTAATGATTGGAATTGCAATTGTTGCAACTTTTATGCGGCTTTATGATTTTCCAATGCCGCCATTAATACTCGCATTTGTTCTTGGTGGTTTAATGGAGGAGAATTTAAGAAGATCTTTATTGTTAAGTAATGGATCTTGGGAATTTTTATGGGATAGAACTCTTACTGCATGTATTTTGTTAACCACAATATTAATTGTAGTTTGGCATATATATAAAACTATGTTTAAAAAAAGTAACGCCTAAGTAATATAAATCTTATCTGATAGACCGTAACAAAGAATTGCACTCATTATCAATAAAACAAATGGAACAATAATACCTTCGTTTGTAAATTTATCTGTATTTCCAAGTTTGCTAATATTTTTAGAATAATAGTTGGTTATAGTGACAATCAAATGAGTAATAAATATAAGATTAAAAAATGCCCAAGTACCTTCTACGCCATTTGGTCTTACGAACATTATGTATAATGCCATTAATATCCAAGCTAGAAAGAAGGCTCCTAAAAATCTAATCATGAAAGCGGCTGTGTGATCAATAGCAAATTTATCCATGAATTTTTTTGTACCAACTAGTAATTGAGCAGCGTAGAATGCTAGCATTCCAAAGTGAACCACATAAATAATTAAATAAAAAATATTATTAAATTTGGCTATCATCCTTAGACTTTATAAGATTCTTTTATAATTTTCAATTATTCTATCCCACAGGAAGTTTTCAGCATTAATTTTTGCTTCTTTTCCGTATTCTAAATATTTATTATTCTTAAAAATATTATCTATGCTTGAATATACATCTTCCAATTTATTTCCATCACATATCAAGCCAGTTTTTTCGTGGATTATCGCGTCTGATGCTCCTCCATCCTTACCTCCTACAGATGGAACTCCATATTGTGCAGCTTCTACATAAGCAATACCAAAACCTTCAACAGATTTTTTATAAATTATTGAAGGCATTACAAAAATATCTGACTTAGAAATAAGAGCGTTTTTTAAATCTAAAGGAATATCTTTTAAGAAAGTTACTTGGTCTTCTAATTTCAGTTCAATTACTAATTTTTTTAATTTTTCCTCCTCATCTCCATAGCCGATACAAGTGTAAATAATATCAGGGTAGATTTCTTTTAAGTTTCTAACAGCCATTATTACTTTTTCATGATTTTTTCTCTTATCAAATCTTGATACTGTTATTAGTCTATTTTTTTTACCTTTGAGAATATCCTCTGCCTCATCTAAATATTTTTTGGGAACTTCAACTACTGGATCAATTCCAGGATTAATAATAATTATTTTTTTCTCTTCTACACCTAAGTCAATAGCTAAATTTTTTGTGTAGCTCGAATTAGCAACAATATGATCAACATTATTTAGAACTGACAATACTTTTTTATTTAAACTTGAGCCTTTGGGATGGTTAATTTCTTTTGAATGTATTAGGCAGATCTTCTTTTTTTTTGTTTTTATAAGCTCCAAACTTTTCCAATGATCAGCAATAATACACTCTACATTGTTATTTTGTTCAAGATAATCGTTTATCATGTAAGATTTTCTGTATTTTCTAATAAGCTTCATTCCACTTACTCTTTCAATTGAAAATGAAACCGACTTATCAAACTCCTCATGATTTTCATGATAGTCTGCGAAAACTTTTATAAGATTAAGTTTTGAAAGAGACCTTGTTAATCCCCACATGAGATTTTGCATACCTCCTAATTCAGGAGGAAAAGTTCTAGTTATTACTAAATACATTAATTATTAAAACCATTTAATACTACAGCCCATACTAGGAAATTGTTCATTTGGACCATTGTTAGTTTTTGCAATCATTTTCATAGCATTTTTAAGTTCGCTATCTCCATTTTCTATTGGTTTTAAATTTTTTAATTCTCTAATTCTACCTCTGTATTGAAGTTCAAGATTTTTATTATAACCAAAAAAATCTGGAGTACAGACAGCACCATAACTTTTAGCCACTTCTTGCGTTTCGTCGATTAAATATGGAAAATTAAAATCATTATTTTTTGAAAATTTAATCATGTTATCAAATGAATCTTCTTCATATCTACTTGGGTCATTAGACATTATTGCTATAGATTTAATTCCTTCATTTTCTAATTCTTTACAATCTTCGACAACATTATTTATAACCGCCAAAACATATGGACAGTGATTACAGATAAACATTATTAGTGTTCCATTTTCACCCTTTGCATCATTTAGTGAAATTATTTTATTATCTATAGATTTAAGTTCAAAGTTATCAGCTTTTTTACCGAAGTCACAAATTGGTGTTTTAGTTAATGCCATGTTAAAAGACTATATAATTTATGTTTTACGATTTAAAAGATAAAAAACCAAAAAACCTTGGCGAAAATTGGGTAGCTCCCAACGCTGTAATAATTGGTGATGTAACATTAGAGAAAAACTCTAGTGTCTGGTTTAATGCAACATTAAGAGGTGATATAGAAAATATTCATTTAGGAGAAGGGTCAAATGTTCAAGACGGAAGTGTTTTGCATACTGACCCAGGTTACCCATTAATAATTGGAAAGAATGTAACCATAGGTCATTTAGTAATGCTTCATGGTTGCACAATTGATGACAATTCTTTAATTGGCATTGGAGCTGTAGTTCTCAATAAAGCAAAAATTGGAAAAAATTGCATAATCGGAGCTAAATCATTAATTACAGAAAATAAAGAAATTCCAGACAATTCTTTAGTAATGGGCTCGCCAGGAAAAATAATTCGTCAATTAACCGAAGACGAAATTGAGGCGGTAAAGCAAAATGCAATAAGGTATCAAGAAAATTGGAAAAAATATTCTAAATCAGTTTTTTAAAACAACAAATCATTAACAGAATAAATTATTAATCCTAAAATAATTACAAAAAATATTATAAAAGCTAGTTGCTCACTTACTTTTTTTGTGACTTTAGTTTCTCCTTTTTTAAATTTTCTGATTTGAAAAATGCCAAACCTCATTACTGCCAATCCCCCTAAAACAAGTGCTACAGCAATAATAAATCCACTTAGCATTTTTATGGAACTAGCCAGTTTTGTTTATTATTTGAAAAATCAAATCTTGCTCTTCTATGACCTTTTGCTGCAAGATAAAGCCACTCAATACTTTCAATATTACATTGAATTACAGTAAAGTTTTTATAACCTTCTTCACTTTGTTCCATAGTAAAGCCAGATTTTTCAATGTCTTCACTTAAACCTGAGCTTGGTTCATTAGTTTCTGTTCCTGGTCCATTGTTTACTAAATAACATTTTCGACTCACGTGTGCTGTTTTTGACCATGATTGCTCAGTTATTTCATTTTCATGATTGACTATGCAATTAACTTTAACTCGAAGCTGAATTTTTTCTTCTTTATCGTAAAAGATTAGTGCAGCATTTTTATTTTTTTTTAATTTTGGAATTTTGTCTGATCTAATGTCGCTATGGAATTGAAGTATATTACTAGATTGGTCTGATTTTCTAAGAACAACAATTCTTCCATCAAAGTCTGACTGATCACCACAAACAAAAACTGGAATTCTAAATGGTGACGATCTATTCGTTACAGCATCATCAAGCATTAACCAAATTTTTTTTTTTATTTCGGAGAAGTCCTCATAGTATGGGACAGTATTTGTCATTGGTTTATTTCTTTTTTTTAAGCCTAGCGATCAAACTAGAACTATCCCAACGATTTCCACCCATTTTTTGAACATCTGCATAATATTCATCAACTATTTCAGTAATTGGAACAGGTGAACCATTTCTTTTTGCTTCTTCAATTACGATTTTTAAATCTTTTCTCATCCAATCAACTGCAAAACCATAATCAAATTTATCCTCAACCATAGTTTTATATCTATTTTCCATTTGCCAAGATTGTGCTGCACCTTTTGATATAGTTTCCATTACTTTATCAATATCTAATCCAGCATTTATTCCAAAATTAATAGCCTCTGATAAACCTTGAACAACTCCTGCAATACACATTTGATTCATCATTTTTGTAAGTTGACCACTTCCTGATTGACCAATTAATTTTACTTTTTTGCTATAGCAATCAATTACTGGTTCTGCTTTTTTAAAGGCTTCTTCATCACCACCAACCATTACTGTTAAAATTCCACCTTCAGCTCCAGATTGACCTCCAGAAATTGGTGCATCTAAAAAAGCAAATCCTTTTTCTTTTGCTTTATTATAAAGTTCTCTAGATACTTCCGCAGACACAGTTGAATTATCTACATATATCGAACCTTCTTTAGCACTATGAAATAATCCATTTTCACCTAAAGTAACTTGTCTCAAATCCTCATCGTTACCTACACAAGTAAAAATAAAATCAGCACCTTCTGCAGCTTCTTTTGGTGTTGAAGCCATTTTACCTTTATATTCAGAAATCCATTTTTCAGCTT
This sequence comes from uncultured Pelagibacteraceae bacterium, assembly GCA_902567045.1. GTDB lineage: Bacteria > Pseudomonadota > Alphaproteobacteria > Pelagibacterales > Pelagibacteraceae > Pelagibacter. The sequence goes on along the minus strand of CACFLJ010000002.1, from coordinate 31,546 downwards.
TGGCAGTTGTTCTATTAAAAACACTTACATTATGCCCAGCTTTTGATATATAACCAGCCATCGGATAACCCATTACCCCGAGACCTATGAAAGCAACATTACAAGTCATAAATTATTTATATGTTTAAAAGTTTAAGTTTAAAAGTAATTATTTTTGGTTTTATTTTTACATTTTTTTCGTGTTTTGGACAGAGTTTTTTTATAGGACTGTTTAATTCTAGTATAAGAGAAACTCTTTCTATAACACATGGACAATTTGGCACGATTTATGCATCCGCAACCCTATTTAGTAGTTTGCTTCTTATTTGGATTGGAAAAAAAATTGATGATGTAAATGTGATAAAATTTGCAATCTTTGTTACGATACTTTTATCTTTTTCCTCTTTTTTCTTTTCCAAAACATCTTCAGTAGCTTTTTTATTTGTTGCAATTTTTTTAATGAGATTTTCTGGACAAGGGTTAATGTCTCACACAGCTTCAACCACTATTTCAAGATATTTTACAAAATCGAGAGGAAAAGCATTAAGCATTATATGGTTTGGTTTATCCTCTGCAGAGTTCATAATGCCTGTATTAATTGTTTATCTTTTAACTCTAATTGTTTGGCAGGATTTATGGGTAATATTTTCTTTAATAGTTTTAATTTGCCTACCGTTGGCATCCTATATTTTAGTTAAAGATGTCAAATTAGATACCAGAGAGAACACTCAAAATGAAAAATTAAAAGAGAACAATATTAAAAACTGGAAAAGAATAGAGGTTCTTGGAGATTATAGATTTTACATTGTCTCATTAAATATGTTGGCAATGCCCTGGATAGCAACAGGAGTATTTGTCTATCAATCATTCGTCACTAATTCAAAAGGGTGGGGTGAATATACAATTGCACAATCTTTTATGTCTTACTCAATTTTTTCTGTAATTACTTTAATTGTTGCTGGATATTTAATTGATAAGTTTACAAGTAGAAAATTACTTATCTATATGAATATTCCATTATTCTTAGGAACTTTAGTGATCATATATTTTGATGCTCCACAAACTGCTTTTTTATTTCTTGGATTGGTAGGAATATCAAACGGTCTAGCTAATTTATTAGGATCATCAACATGGGCAGAAATTTACGGTGTAAAATATATTGGATCTATTAAAGCTTTGACTACAGCTTTAATGGTATTTGCAACTGCTTTTGGTACAGCATTGTTTGGTTTTTTTATAGATGCTGGATTTTCAATTGAAAAAATCGCATTTATTGCAGCTATTGCTATAGCATGTTCTATAGCCTTACTTTTCACTATACGAAAAAAATTAAATCCAGTTTATCTCTAATACTGCTTGATTTTTTTATAATCGAGGTGTATCAAACCGTCCATGGCAAGAGTAACAGTTGAAGATTGTATAGATAAAGTAGACAGTCCTTATGAATTAGTGTTGGTTGCAAAAGAAAGAGCAACACAACTTAATTCAGGATTAGAACCAACACTAGATAGAGATAACGATAAAAATACAGTTATAGCATTAAGAGAAATTGCTGAAGAAACAATTAAAGTTCCAGATTTAACAGAAGCTGCAGTTTACAAATTAAGAAAACATGTTGAGCAAATAGATGACGCTTCAGAAGATGAAGATGATATTGGTGATGATTTTGAAAATCTTTATAAAGGAGAAATTTCAAAGAGTGGAGTGCCAATCCTTCCATCTAAAAGAGCTAGAAAAATTCCAGAAAAAATTCAAGTTTCAAAAGATGATTTGTCTGAGCTACAAAACACAATTGAACAACCTACTTCTGATCCTATAGAAGAAGCACAAGATGAAGAAGCTGATGTATCTTTAGATGAAATGAAAGATCAAGAAGATACTGTAACTGACGAAACAGAAAACCAAGAATAAATCAACTAAATTCTTTTATTATTTTTTCCCTGTGCTCATCTAAATCAGGAACATCACCTCTTGTATTTTCATCTTTATATGTAGACATTTTGATGGGATTTCCTGCGGATTTAAATTCACCAATAATTTTATGATATGATTTTACAATCATATTTCTTTCTTGAACTTGAGGATTTTCTACAGCTTGCTTTATATTAAAAATTGGTCCACATGGAATTTTCAATGCTTCCATTTCTTTTACCCATTCATTAGTAGTTTTTGAATTTAATTGTTTTTCAAAAATTTCTTTTAATTGATCCATGTTTTCACATCTTAATGAGTTAGAATTAAATCTTTCATCATTTGAAGCTTCAGGAATTTTTAATACATCACAAAGTTTTGCAAAAAGTTTATCATTTCCTGCAGCAATAATTATGTAGCTATCTTTTGTTTTAAATGCTTCAAACGGAGCAATAGATGGGTGTCTAGAACCCATTGGTCCTGGAATTTCATTTTTGGAGAGATACCTTGCAATTGCATTTTCTAAAATTGCTATTTGACAATCTAACATTGAGACATCTATAAAAGCTCCTTTTCCAGTCTTTTGTCTATCATATAAGGCTGCGTTAATTCCAATAGCAGTAAATAGACCAGCAGTAATGTCCCCAATAGATGTTCCAACTCTTGTTGGTTCAGAATTAGGATGACCGGTTACACTCATCAAGCCCCCCATACCTTGAACCACCATATCATATGCTGGAAGTTCTTTTAAAGGTCCAGTTTGACCAAAGCCCGATGCTGATGCATAAATTAATTTAGGATATTTTTTACTTACATCCTGCCAACCAAAACCCCACTTTTCTAAAGTGCCAGGTTTAAAATTTTCTACTAAAATATCTGCTTTAGACAATATTTTTTTAAATATTTTTTTGTCATTTTCATTTTTTAAATTTAAAGCAATGCTTTCCTTACCTCTATTTAGTGACATAAAGTATGCAGAATAATCTTTAACAAAAGGTCCAAATTTTCTAGAATCATCACCAGTTTCTGGTGCTTCAATTTTTATAACTCTCGCACCTAAATCTGAGAGTATCATCGTACAATAAGGTCCAACTAAAACCCTTGTTAAATCAACAACTAATAAATTTTTTAATGGTCCATCCATAATTTCAATTATATGACAAATACTTATATTGACTCTTAGTCTTAAGTTCAATTTAATATAGCTTATTAAATTAATCTAAAGAGGGGAATAATATGTTTAAAAAAATTAGTTTTTATTTCACAACATTATTTTTAGCTTTCTCATTAATTGGATCAGCATATGCTGTGACATTAAAAGCAAGTCACCAATGGCCAGGAACACCAAGAGCAGATGGTTCATATGATCCAAGACATGAGATGGTACAAATAATTGCTGATGAAGTTAAAAAAGCTGGAGTTGATTTGGATATTAGAATTTATCCGGCAAAATCACTTTACAAACCAAAAGAGCAATGGAAACCAATGACTACTGGTCAGTTAGATATTTCTGCGTTTCCATTAGGATACGCTGCAAAATTTCATCCAGAATTTGATGCTACTCTAATGCCTGGCACAGTGAAAAATCACGATCATGCATTAAGATTTAACAATTCTCCAATGATGGTAGAAATTAAAAAAATTATCAATAATGCTGGTGTAGTTGTATTATCTGATGCCTGGTTAGGTGGAGGATTTGCATCTAAAACTAAATGTATTACAAATCCATCAGATGTTAAAGGTCAGGTTATGAGAGCTGCTGGTAAAGCATTTAACCAAATGTTAGCTGGTGCAGGTGCTGGAATACAAAGTATGCCATCCTCTGAGATTTATACTGGTCTACAAACTGGTGTATTAACAGGAGCAAATACAAGTTCAGGAAGTTTTGTAAGTTACAAAATTTACGAACAAGTGACTTGCGCAACTCCTCCAGGAGAATATGGTCTATGGTTTATGTATGAACCAATTTTGATGTCAAAAATGAGTTTCGATAAACTTAATGCAAAACAACAAGATGCTTTAATGAAAGCAGGAAAAGTTGCAGAAAAATACATGACAGCACAAGTAGCAAATTTAGATAAAAAATTTGAAGATGCCTATAAAGCTGCAGGTGTTAAATTAGCTTACATGACAGCAGAAGACCATGCTGCATGGATTGAAATTGCAAAACAAACTTCTCATAAAGAATTCGCTAAAAAAGTACCAGGCGGAGACAAACTTATGGAAATGGCTTTAGCAGTTAAGTAAAACAATATATAAAGAACCCCTACTTAAAATACTTAAGTGGGGGTTTTTTTTATGAAAGAACAATATTTAAAATTTTGTAGTTATTCTTCGAAAGCTTGTGGTGCTTTTGCAGTACTAGCCTTAATAGTATCAATTTTGGTAATCGTTGAATTGGTTTTTGAAAGATACTTTTTCCAAAGAGCAATCACATGGCAAACAGAGCTAGTTACGATGCTTCTAGTTGCTTCAACATTTATTGGTAGTGCTTATGTTTTAAGTGAAAAAGCGCATGTTAGTATGGAATGGATATACGATTTTTTATCAAAAAAAAATATTCTAAGACTTAAAATATTTACCTCATTAATTAGCTTATTATTTTTTATAATTTTATTCTATTTTGGATATTTAATGGTTGAGGAAGCTTTTACTAAAAATTATTCAACAGGAACAGTTTGGGACCCACCATTGTGGATACCTTATTCATCAATGATGATTGGAGCTGTATTAATGATACTTCAATACATAGCAGAAATTATTAAGCTTGTTGATGAGGAAGGTAGCAATTAATGGATCCTTTATTAATAGCAGTAATAGTTGCAGTTTTCACGTTGATAGTTTTATTTTCTGGAATACCAATTGCATTTGGTTTGAGTTTTGTCTCAATTGCTCTTTTAGTTACATTTGAGGGTTTTCAAATGTTAGATGTGTTTGCAGAAACTTTTTATGCAGGATTAAATTCTTTTGTTTTGCTTTCAATACCAATGTTTATTTTAATGGGAATGGCTGTTGCTAACTCTCCTGCAGGAAAAGATTTATATACAGGATTAGATAGATGGCTTTGGAGGGTTCCAGGTGGACTAGTAATATCTAATATTGGAGCTTGTTCAGTTTTCGCTGCCCTCAGTGGATCAAGTCCAGCAACTTGTGCAGCAATCGGAACCATGGGAATACCTGAAATGAGAAAAAGAGGGTACTCAGATCAAATAGCAACAGGGACAATAGCAGCTGGTGGTACTCTAGGAGTTTTAATTCCACCTAGTATTGTTTTAATTGTTTATGGAATTGCAACAGGAACATCAATAGGAAGATTATTTTTATGTGGTTTGGTACCTGGGTTTATGTTGGCTGGTATGTTTGCAATATGGGCTCTTATACATAGTTATTTTATTGATAAAGACTCTGCAAGGGCTTTAAAAAATAGAACACCTCCTACATTTAAAGAGAAAATTGAGGTGCTACCAAGAATTCTTCCTTTTTTAGCAATCATAGCTGGAGTCCTATATGTGTTATATGGTGGAGTTGCGACACCTTCAGAAGCATCAGGTGTTGGAGCATTTTTGGTTTTTGTGTTGATAGCTGTAGTTTATAAAATTTATCAACCAAAAAAAATATGGAATATTGTTAAAGTTTCAATGAAAGAAAGTGTGATGATAATGTTCATCATCGCAGCATCTTATCTTTTTGCATTTACATTATCACAACTTTACGTAACTCAATCATTAGCCCAGAGTATGGTAGAATTAAGTTCTAATAAATGGGTCGTATTTATTTTAATTAATATATTTTTACTTATAGCTGGTTTCTTTTTACCACCAGTTGCTGTTATAGTTATGACTTCAGCAATATTGTTGCCAGTTATAACTACTTTAGGATTTGATCCATATTGGTTTGCAATTGTATTTACAATTAATATGGAAATTGGTCTTATTACTCCGCCAGTTGGATTAAATCTTTACATAATAAAAGGAATTACTCCAGACGTTAGTTTGTCTGAAATATTAAAAGGATCTATACCTTTTATGATAATTATGGCTTTAGCTATATTAATTTTGTGTATTTTTCCTGAAATTGTTACTTGGCTTCCTGATAAAATAATGGGCAAAAGTTTAGGTTTTTAATATATAAAAAACACAATGTTAAATATAAAAAGAATTTTTGAGACTATTGCTGATGCTGGACAAAAGATTTTAGAAAAAAAATCTTTTAAAAGTATTGCAAAAAAAAGAGATCTATTAGATCTTTGTGATGACCTATTGTCTACAAAAGGCGCAGCTTTTGGAATTACCCTCGCAAGAGATATATTATTCAGATATCAAAACTTATCTGTTGAGGATAAAAACAAATTTTTAATTGAAGTTAATGAAAAATACAAACCAGATCCATCAAAAATTGATGAAGCTATTAAGAAATATAGTGACAAACAAGATGATTATTCAATTTTAAATCTATCAAAAGTAACTTCCGGTATTCGAAAAGAACTATTTGTTAGATTAAACATGGCACCTAACGGAACTTCAGAGATTGTGTCTTTAAGAGAAGATTTATTAAAATTAATGAAGGATAAACCTGAGTTAAAGAGCTTAGACTATGATTTAATTGATATATTTAAAAATTGGTTCAACCCAGGATTTTTAAAATTAAGAAAAATAACTTGGGATACTAAAGCTGCAATTTTAGAAAAATTATTGAAATACGAAAAAGTTCATTCAATGAAAGACATGAATGAATTAAAAAGAAGACTTGGAAAAGATAGAAGATTTTTTGCTTATTTTCATCCTGCTTTAGAGGATGAGCCTATTATATTTGTTGAAATAGCTTTAACTAAAGGATTAAGTCAATCGATACAAGAATTAACAAGACCTTCAGACGAAAAAATAAAGAATTATGATACAGCAACTTTCTATTCAATAAGCAACTGTCAAGATGGTTTATCAAGAGTAACTTTAGGAAATTTTTTAATTAAAAGAGTTGTTTATGAGCTTCAAGAAGAACTTCCAGATGTTAAATATTTTGGAACCTTATCGCCAATGGTGGGATTTGCTGATTGGTTTAAAAAAATGGACAGTGCTCAAGCTGCTGGAATATTAGGAGAGGCAAACAAAAATAGTTTAGATTTTTTAAAGTCTTCTGATTTAAAAATTGGAGATAAAAGAATTGCTGATAATAAAGCTTTGATTTGTAAGCTAGCGGTAAATTATTTAGCAAAACAGAAAAATGATTTTGGTTTTCCAATAAATGATGTTTGTAGATTTCATTTAAAAAATGGAGCAGATATTGATGATATAGCAGTAAATGCAAATGTTTCAGAGGTAGGCTTTAAAAGATCTTTTGGTGTAATGGTTAATTATAGATATGAATTAGCAAAAATTGAAAAAAATCACCAAGAATATGTAAACGAGAAGAAAGTTAATATATCCAACAAAGTTAAAAAACATGTCTAAGATTAATAGATTGGTATCAGTTGCTCCTATGATGGATTGCACTGATAGACACGAAAGATACTTTTTAAGATTGATAAGTAAACATGTGCTTCTTTATACAGAAATGGTGGTTTCCGAAGCAATTGATAGAGGGGATAAAGACAAATTATTATCTTTTGATCTAAGAGAAAAACCAGTTGCTTTACAATTAGGTGGCTCCACGCCAAAATTACTAGCAAATGCTGCAAAAATTGGTGAAGATTTTGGTTATGATGAAATTAATTTAAACTTAGGCTGCCCAAGTAAAAAAGTCCAAAAAAATAGATTTGGTGCATGTTTAATTAAGGAACCAAATTTAGTGGCAGATTGTTTATTAGAAATGATTAACTCAACATCTTTGCCAGTTACAGTTAAGACTAGAATTGGATATGACGATGTTGAGGATTACGAACATTTTTTTAATTTCATAAAAACTTTAAAGGAGACTGGGGTTAAAACTTTTATAATTCATGCAAGAAAAGCCATGCTAGGTAAATTTACGCCTAAGCAAAATCTTAATATACCTCCTTTAAAATATGATTATGTGTATAAACTAAAGCAAGATTTAAAAGACCTTGAAATAATTATTAATGGCGGTGTCACTTCAGTTGAAGAAGTAAAAGATCATTTAGATAAAGTGGATGGAGCAATGATTGGAAGATCTGTTTATCATTCTCCATATCTTTTAGCTGATATTGAAAAAGAGATTTTTAATAATAGCGATATCAAAGAGCGAGAAGAAATTGTTGAGGAGTTAATTGATTATGTTAAGGCTCAAGTACAAATGGGTACAAGAGTAAATCAAGTTATGAGACATACATTAGGTTTATTCCATGGACAAACAGGTTCAAGCCACTGGAAAAGATATTTGAGTGAAAATATGTGTGTAAGAGATGCGGATGTAAAAAAAATCGATCATATTATGGATAAAGTTAGACTTTCTCCTAAATTACATTCGGCAGGTCGAATTGATTAATACTATTCTTTCTAATCAGTATTATCTTTTAATTTTATTAATGATAATAACTGCTTTTCCTGTAGGATTTTTTGCAGGTTATTTTGGGATAGGTGGAGGCCTAATTTCTGTACCTGTGCTCTTTTTTATTTTTGAAACAGCAGATGTCGATAAATCTTATTTGATGCATCTTTCAGTGGGAACAGCTTTTTCTATTACAATTTTTACTGCTTTTGTTTCAGTTATGACTCATAGAAAACATAAAGCTGTAGATACAAATATTTTAAAAACTTATGGTCTATTTGTTATCTTTGGAGTTTTGCTTGGTACGTACATGGCAGCATTGTTAAATACAAAATCTTTAGTTTTATTTTTTGCTGTAGTTGTATATTTTTTTGGTGGATATTTATTACTAGTAAAACAGGAATTAAAAAAAATTAAAAAGTTTAAGTTTCTGCCTAGAGCAACGTTTGGTTTCATTTCTGGTTTTATATCTGCACCTATGGGTATTACAGGGGCTATGATGAATGTTCCAATCCTAAGATATTTTGGATATCCTATAAGTAGAGCAATTGGAAGTTCAGCTGCAATAGGATTTGTAATAGCATCTATTGGTTCAATTGGTTTTTTGACATCTGGTTTTTTACTAAATGCAAATCTACCTTTAAGCTTAGGTTTTGTTAATATTCCTGCTTTTTTAATATTTATTCCAATTACATCTTTTATGGCTAGAGTTGGAGCAAATATGGTTCACACCACAGATAAAAATAAAACTCAAAGAATGTTTGGGGTATTTTTATATGTAATAGGTACTCTTTTTTTGATTAGGTTCTTAGATCTTTAATTAAATCTTTTGATCGTATTCACCTATTTTACCAGTTTTTTGAAGCAAATCGTCAATAAAATCAAAGATTTTTTTCTTTCTTTCATCAGATGTTGGACTTTCAGTAACGACAACTAAAGAAGGTTTATTTGATGAGGCCCTTATTAAACCCCAAGAACCATCTTTAAATGAAAATCTAATACCATTTACAGTAAGGATATCAGCAATTTCTTGGCCATCAATTTGAACATTATTTGATTTTAAATCCTCAATTTGTTTAATTATTTTATCAACAACTTGATATTTTTCATTGTCTTCACAAAAAGGAGCCATGGTAGGCGATTGATAGGTATTAGGTAATTCACTTATGATCTCACTCATTTTTTTATGATTATTATTTAGTAAATGGCAAACTTGAATAGCTGAATTTATACCATCATCATATCCGAAACCTAAAGGTTTGTTAAAAAAGAAATGACCACTTTTTTCAAAGCCTGCAAGTGCTTTTTCATTATTTACTTTTCTTTTAATATGGGAATGTCCAGTTTTCCAATACAATGTTTCACACGAGTTATTTTTCAAAACTTCATCTGTTGAATACAGCCCAGTTGATTTAACATCTACAATAAATTTAGATCCTTTGTGGTTTGAAGATAAGTTCCTTGCAATCAATAATCCAATTTTATCTGAAAAAATTTCATTACCATCGTTATCTATTACACCTAGACGATCACCATCTCCATCAAATCCAAATCCGATATCAGCATTATTATCTTTTACAGATTTACTTATTGCATGTAACATTTCAAGATCTTCAGGATTAGGATTGTACTTTGGAAAAGTATAGTCCAAATTGCAATCTAGCTCTATTACATCACATCCTATTCCTCTTAAAATGTCAGGTGCAAATATTCCTGCTGTTCCATTACCACAGGCAACTACAGCTTTAATTTTTTTCTTAATTTTATTTTTATTTATAAGATCATCTTTATAAACACTTTGAAAATCACTAATTTCTTTTTCATTTCCTTGACCTTCAATAAATTTATTATTTAAGGTTATATCTTTTAATTCTTTCATCTCTTCCGGTGCATGGGTTAATCCTTTCTTTATTCCCATCTTTACACCTGTCCAACCATTTTCATTATGACTAGCTGTCACCATTGCAACAGCATCACTTTCTAAATTGAATTGTGCAAAATAAACCATCGGCGATAATGCTAATCCCACATCTTCAACATAACAACCTGTTGAGATAAGTCCTTTTTTTAAAGCTGATTTTATTTCTTCACTATAAGATCTGTAATCATGACCAACAATGATTCTTGGATTACTTTTATTTGTATGATTAATAATCTGCGTTCCTAAACCTTTTCCCAAATTTGTCACACCTTCTAAATTTATATTATCAGGGTACAACCATCGCGCGTCGTACTCTCTAAAGCCAAAAGGATCAATTTTTATTGAATTTTTCATGTTAATATTTTTATATTTTGTTTATTTTTTTATTGATAATTTTTTTCTTAAGTTCTATAAATGTTCTATTGATTTGTTGGTCATATAGTATATTTACCAAACCATCATACAACATCTAGTTGTTTTACTTAATTAAGTATAGTACAAAAAAGGAGCTAAATGAACAAGATTTTATCACAAGCTATTAGGAAAGCTGTCTCTGATTATACACCAAATGTGAACCAAGATCCTAAAGATAAAAGATTAGATTTATTTTCTCTCAATAGCGAAACAGAACTATTTCAAAATTCAAAAGGCATAACAATTAAAATTGATAGAAGCAGAGATGATAATTTAACTGACTTTGGTAAAGCTACTCTTAAAGATAGATATTTGGGTGCTAACGAATCTTTTCAAGATTTGTTTGCTAGAGTTGCAAGCCATTATGCTGATGACAACTTGCACGCTCAAAGATTATATAATTACATTAGTAATCTTTGGTTCATGCCAGCAACGCCAGTTTTATCAAATGGCGGAACAACGAGAGGATTACCAATTTCTTGTTTTCTAAATGAAGCTAGCGATAGTCTTAACGGTATTCTTGATCTATGGAGTGAGAACGTTTGGCTCGCAGCACGTGGTGGAGGTATCGGAAGCTACTGGGGAAATCTTAGATCAATAGGTGAGAAAATTGGAAGAGTTGGTAAAACTTCAGGCATAATTCCATTTATTAAAGTGATGGACTCTTTAACAATGGCAATTAGCCAAGGTTCACTAAGGAGAGGTTCTGCGGCCTGTTATATACCAATAGATCATCCAGAAATAGAAGAGTTTATTGAGATGAGAAGACCAACTGGAGGAGATCCTAATAGAAAATCATTAAATTTACATCATGGTGTCTTAGTTTCAGACGCGTTCATGAGAGCTGTCGAATTGGACGAGCAATGGGGACTAAAAAGTCCAAAAGATGGAGCTGTTCAAGCAACTGTTTCTGCAAGAAATCTATGGATAAGATTATTAACAGCAAGAATTGAAACAGGTGAGCCGTATATTATATTCATCGATACAGTTAATAGACAAATTCCTCAACATCATAAATTAGCAGGTCTTACAGTTAAAACTTCAAACCTTTGTAGTGAAATAACTCTGCCTACTGGAATTGATAAAGATGGTAGAGATAGAACAGCAGTATGTTGTTTATCATCTTTGAATATTGAAAAATATGATGACTGGAAAGATGATGAAAATTTCATAGGTGATGTGATGAGATTTTTAGACAATGTAATGACAGATTTCATTGAAAACGCACCAGAGCAATTTAGTGATGCTACTTATTCGGCAATGAGAGAAAGAAGTGTCGGTTTAGGTGTTATGGGTCTTCATTCATATTATCAGAAGAAAATGATCCCAATCGAGTCCGTTATGAGCAAAGTTTGGAATAAAAAAATGTTTGAACATATTCAAAAGCACGTAGACAAGGCATCAAAAGATTTAGCTGAGGAAAGAGGACCATGTCCTGATGCATCTGATTATGGTGTCATGGAAAGATTTTCAAATAAAACTGCAATAGCACCTACAGCCTCTATCTCAATTATATGTGGTGGAACATCTCCAGGTGTTGAGCCAATTGCAGCTAATAGCTTTACTCACAAAACATTGTCTGGTTCATTTAATGTTCGAAATAAATATTTAAGACAATTATTAGAAAAACACGGAAAAGATACAGATGAAGTATGGTCAAGCATTACAACAAATCAAGGATCTGTTTCACATTTAGATTTTTTAACTCAAGAAGAAAAAGATGTTTTCAAAACAGCTTTTGAGTTAGATCAAAGATGGCTTGTAGATTTAAGTGCAGATAGAACTCCACATATCTCACAAGCGCAATCTATTAACTTATTTTTACCTGCAGATGTACATAAAAAAGATTTACATCAAATCCATTTCCAAGCATGGAAGAAAGGATTGAAGAGTCTTTACTACTGTAGGTCTAAATCAATACAGCGTGCTGAAAATGTTAATGATGCAAATTCAACTGACATTGCAGCTAACGTTTATAAATCAAAAGAAGAAAGTAATAACCAACAAGATTATGAGGAGTGTTTATCGTGTCAGTAGCAGAAAAAATTAATAAAGAAATAATTCAACCAAAAAAAATGGGCCTATTAGTTGAGAATCCAGTATACAAACCTTTTAGATATCCATGGTGTTATGATGCATGGTTAACTCAACAAAGAATTCATTGGTTACCTGAGGAAGTTCCGTTGGGTGACGATGTGAGAGATTGGCAAAAAAATTTATCTCAACCTGAAAAAAATTTATTAACTCAGATTTTTAGATTTTTTACACAAGCAGATGTTGAAGTTAATAACTGTTACTTGAGACATTACACAACTGTATTTAAACCAACTGAGGTTTTAATGATGATGACTGCATTCGCTTCAATGGAAACTGTTCATGTTGCAGCGTATTCACATCTTTTAGATACAATTGGAATGCCCGAGTCTGAATACTCAGCTTTCATGAAGTATAAAGAGATGAAAGACAAATATGATTACATGCAAAACTTCAATGTAAATTCAAAAGAAGATATTGCAAAAACTGTTGCAGTATTTAGTGCATTTACTGAAGGTTTGCAGTTATTTGCAAGTTTTGCTATCTTACTAAATTTTCCAAGACACAATAAAATGAAGGGAATGGGCCAAATTGTTACTTGGTCAGTAAGAGATGAAACACTTCATTGTAACTCAATGATTAGAATTTTTAAGGAATTTATTAAAGAAAATCCAGAAATTTGGACACCAAAACTTAAAAAAGAACTTTATGAAGCGTGCAGAACAATCGTTGAGCATGAAGATTCATTTATTGATCTAGCATTTGAAATGGGACCAATGGAAGGATTAACTGCTAAAGAAGTTAAAGAATATATAAGATTCATTGCAAATAGAAGGCTGGACCAACTAGGTTTAGAACCTATTTATGATGTTCAAAAAAATCCATTAACATGGCTTGATACTATGTTAAATGCAGTAGAGCATATGAACTTCTTTGAAGGTAGAGCCACTGAATATTCTAAAGCATCTACAAGAGGATCTTGGACAGAAGCTTTTTCTTAAGATTATCTTTGATTTAATTGAAGAACTTTACGATGATTGCTACCTTTATAGCTTGCTAAAGGTCTGATTAATTTATTTGCAGCATGTTGTTCGATTATATGAGCTGACCAACCTGTAATTCTTGAAATTACAAAAATTGGTGTGAAGAAATCAGTATCAAATCCCATTAAGTGATAAGTAGGCCCAGTAGGATAGTCTACATTTGGATGAATATTTTTCCTGTCTATCATCACTTTTTCAACAATGTCGTAAATTCTTTCAAATTTTTTATCTTTTTTGATTTTAGCAACTTTTCCAAAATATTCTCTCATTGTAGGAACTCTTGAATCTCCACTTTTATAAACTCTATGGCCAAATCCCATAACAACATTTTTATTATCTATAGCTTTATTTATCCATTTAAGTGCATTCTCTGGTTTTTTGATTTTATTCATCATATGCATGACTTCTTCATTCGCTCCTCCGTGAAGAGGGCCTTTCAAGCTTGCTATAGCACCAGTAATTGCTCCATGAATGTCAGACAAACTACTTGTTATGGTTCTGGCTGTAAAAGTTGAAACATTAAAACTATGTTCTGCATATAAGATTAAAGATACATCAAAGGCCTTAACTATATCTTTGTTTGGTACTTTGCCAAAACACATATAAAAAAAGTTTTCAGAAAATGAAAGGTTTTTTTTTGGTGCAATAATTTTTTTTCCTTTTCTAGCTCTATAAAATGCAGCTAAAGCAACTGGTGTTTTTGCGAAAATTCTCATTACTTTTCTCATATTAGCTGCTGGTGAATTATCTTTTGTTTCTTTATCCTCTAATCCCATAATACTTACTGCTGTTCTAGCAACATCCATCGGGTGAGCTTTTTTAGGAAATTTTTTGATATCATCTAATAATGTTTTAGATAATTTTCTTTCTTTTCTCTCTTCTTTTTCAAATTTTTTTAATTGTTTTTTACTTGGAAGCTCACCATTTAAAATGAGATAAGCCACTTCTTCGAATTTACATTTTGCACATAGATCTTGAGCAGCATAACCTCTATAAGTTAAAGAGTTGATTTCAGGCATAACTTTGGAAACTTCTGTTTCGTCAACGACAATCCCTAGTAGCCCTTTTTTGATTTCATCACTCATTATTCGTGTCCGTCTGTCTTAAAATTATAAATTTTTTCGTCTAAAGAATTGTATTTCTCATATTCTACAAGATCATATAACCTTTTCCGCGTCTGCATTTTATCAATAATATTGTTTTGATGTCCATCAGCAAAAATGGCACGCAAACCATCTTCCACATTTTTCATTGCCAATCTTTGAGTGGAAACTGGATAAATGACTATATTATATCCTAAGTCTTGAAGTTGTTTATAATCAAGTAATTTGGATTTACCAAATTCAGTCATATTAGCTAAGAGATAACAATCTAGAGACTTTCTCACTAATTCAAATTCTTTTTCATCTTTTAAAGCTTCTGGGAATATTACTTCAGCCCCAGCATCAACATATGCTTTGCATCTGTCTAACATGCTATCTATTCCTTCCACACTATTTGCATCGGATCTTGCTATAATCTTAAAATTTTTATCTTTTCTAGCGCTCACACATTCTTTTATCTTATCAACCATTTTCTCTTTTGAGATAAGTTCTTTGTTATCCAAATGGCCACATCTTTTCTGTTCAATTTGATCTTCCAAATGAACAGCAGCAACTCCAAATTCTTCAAATGTCCCAATTGTCTCTTTGCATGATTTAAATCCAGTATCAATATCAACAATTGTTGGAAGATTTGTTACTCTAGAAATTAAATAAGATCTTGTGCTTACATCTTGCAGAGTTGTTAAACCAATATCTGGAAATCCCAAATCATTTGCCATAACCCCACCTGATACATAGACCGCATCATAACCAATTTCTTCAATTAATTTTGCAGTTAATGGATTGTAAGCACCAGGCACCCTTAGAATTTTGTTAGATTTAAGTTTAGTATCTAAGTCAATTCTTTTTTGAGCCAAATCTTTTTCAACAAAATGCATTTAAAAAATACCTCTTCGATAATTATTTTTTAAATATTTTCTACTCACTTCAATATTTAATTTATTAAGATTACCTTTTTTCAATTTTTTTAATTTTTGCACAGTTTTTAAAAATCTATTACTTTCTTTTTTTGAAATAATATTATTAGTTAAAGTTAGAAATTTTTTAATGTAATTTTTTCTTTCAAAAGGTCTAGCTCCATACGGATGTGCATCAGCTCTTTCTAGTTCTTCAGATACTTTTTTACCATTATTTAAAGTGATAACAACTTTTGCACCAAATGATTTCTTTTTTGGATCAGGATGATGATATTTTTTTGTCCATTTCTTATCTTCATGGGTTGTTATTGATTTCCATATTTTAATAGTACTTTTTCTATTGGCTCTTGATTTTGTATAAGACTTTATATGATGCCAATCAGCATCTTCTAAAGCTACAGCAAAAATATACATTATTGAGTGATCTAATGTTTCTCTAGAAGCATTTGGATCCATCTTTTGTGGATCATTTGCCCCAGTACCAATTACAAAATGTGTATGATGGCTAGTAAAAATATCAATTTTTTTAATATTATTTAAATTTGAAATTTTTTTATTTAATTTTTTACCAATATCAATGAGTGCTTGCGCTTGATATTCTGCTGAGTATTCTTTTGTGTATGTTTCTAAAATAGCTTTTTTAGGCTCATTTTTTTTTGGCAAAGGAACATAATATTTTGCGTTCTTTCCGTCTAAAATTCTTGCAATAACACTGTCTTCGCCTTCATATATAGGACTAGGAGCACCTTCGCCTCTCATTGCTCTATCAACTGCTTCTATCGCTAATTTACCAGCATGAGCAGGCGCGTATGCTTTCCAACTTGAAATTTCACCCTTTCTTGATTGACGTGTTGAAATTGAAACATGAAGAGCTTGTTGAACTGCTTGATAAATAGTTTCAGTATGTAGTTTTAGCATTGAACCTATTCCTGCTGCAACGCTTGGTCCTAAATGTGCAATGTGATCAATTTTATGTTTATGAAGACAAATTCCTTTTACTAAGTTTACTTGAACTTCATAAGCAGTAATAATTCCTCTTAAAAGATCCAATCCACTTTTTTTAAGTTTTTCCCCAACGGCTAAGATTGGAGGAATATTGTCACCTGGATGACTATAGTCAGCTGCCAGAAAAGTATCATGAAAGTCTAATTCTCTAACTGCCGTTCCATTTGCCCAGGCTGCCCATTCAGGATCAAATTTCACTTTAGAATTAATTCCAAAAACTGTTGATCCTGACTTTCTTAAATGACCTTTAGCCATTTCTCTTGCAGATATAACCGGTTTTCTGTTTAACGAGGCAATAGCAACCGACGCATTATCAATTATTCTATTGATAACCATATCTATTGCATCTTTATTTAACTTTGAATTATCACTTGCAATTTCTGCAATTTTCCATGCAAGCTGTTTCTTCTTTGGAAGATTTATTTTCGATGGGTATACTTTAATATTGTTTAACAACAAAATGTCTCCTAACTTATGAATTTGTTTTAATAGTTAAAATAAATTAATCAATATTAAAGATATTCAGTTATAATTTTCTCAATACCCACGAAATCTTTAACTAAGTGATTATGATATATTTCACTAGATTTCTTTTCAGTATATCCATATTTTAGCAAAATTATTGGAATTTCTGCGGCTTTAGCTGCGTTTGCATCTGTTTCACTATCCCCAATCATAAGTGATTTATTTATGTCACCATCCAAAATTTTAATAATAGTAGTCAAATGTCTTGGATCTGGTTTACAATATTCAAAAGTATTGTATCCAGCAACATATTCAAAATAATCATAAATTCCAATTTTTTTTAAAAGATCAACTGCTAAATGTTCAGTCTTATTAGTGCATACTGCCATAGAAATATTTTCTCTTTTACACCAATTTAAAAATTCCTTTACTCCATTTATTAACTTACTTTCATAAAATATATTTTCTCCATAGTAAGATAAAAATTCATTTGTCATCTCGTTTTGAATTTTTTCATCAAACCATTTCCATTGACCATTAGCTTTTGCCATCATTGCTTTTGCACCTCTACCAACAGCATTTTTCAATTCACCTAAAGTTTTTGTTGGATATCCAAATTTTTTCATAACATGATTATGAGCACGAATTAAATCTGGAGCTGTATCAATCAAAGTTCCATCTAGATCAAAAAGAATGGTAAATTTTTGTGTCATTTAAAAGTATTATTAAGAAATATATTGTGAATTAATTAAACTAATACCCATATATATAAAAATATCAAATGAAACAAAAAAAATTAATAAATATTCAATTGAAGTTAAGAAATAAATTTCTTAAAAAAGGTGTCAAAATGATTGCACCTGATACAGTTTTTTTTTCTAAAAACACAAAAATTGGAAAAAATGTAACGATAGAACCTTATGTGGTAATTGCTGATAACGTATCAGTAGGAGATAATGTTAAAATTTTATCTTTCTCACATTTAGAAGGTGTAAAAATTGAAAATAATGTAAATGTTGGACCATATGCGAGATTAAGGCCTGGAACAGTGCTTAAGTCAGGATCAAAAATTGGAAATTTTGTAGAAATAAAAAAAAGCATTGTTGGAAATAGTTCAAAAATAAATCATCTATCATATGTGGGTGATACTAAAATTGGAAAAAAAGTTAATATTGGAGCAGGAACAATTACATGTAATTACGATGGCATTAAGAAAAATAATACAATAATTGATGATGGTGTTTTTATAGGCTCTAATTCGTCACTAGTTGCCCCAATTAAACTTGAAAAAAAAAGTATAATTGGAGCTGGATCGGTTATAACTAAAAAAGTTTCAAAAAACTCGTTAGCACTTACTAGAGCCGATCAAATAGAAAAAAAAAATTATAAAAGAAAAAAGTAAATGTGTGGAATTATAGGAATAATAAGTTCAAAAGAAGTTTCAAGTAGAATAGTAAACTCGTTAAAGAAACTTGAATACAGAGGATACGATTCCGCTGGCATAGCTACACTTGTTAATGGAAATATAAATGAAGTTAAATGTGAAGGCAGAGTTGATGTTTTAGAAAAAGATATTTCTAAATTTAATCTTAAAGGAGACATTGGCATTGGTCATGTTAGATGGGCTACACATGGTAAGCCCAGCAAAATTAATGCACATCCACATTCATCTGAACAAGTATCTGTAGTACATAATGGAATTATTGAAAATTCAACAATATTAAAAAAGATTTTAGAAAAAAAAGGTTACGTATTCAAATCACAAACAGATACTGAGGTAATCGCTCACTTAGTAACAGACTATTTAAAAAAAAACTCAATAAAAAATACTATAATTAAAGTTCTAAAAAAACTTCATGGAAGTTTTGCTCTAGGAATTATTTTTAAAGATCAAAATGATTTAATGGTTGGTGCAAAAAGAGGCTCTCCACTTGCAGTAGGCTATGGTCCAAATGAGAATTATATCGGTTCAGACTCGTATGCTTTAAAATCAATGACTAATAAAATTTCTTATTTAGAGGATGGAGAATTTTGTATTGTAAAAAAAGATCAGATAGAATTTTTTGATATTGATGGATCTCATATAAATAAAAAAGTGATGAATTTATCCAAAAATGAAATTGATTATAATAAAGGTGATTATAAATATTTTATGGAAAAGGAAATTGATGAACAACCATCAACCATTAGCGATTGTATAAATGAGTATATTGATAAGTATAATAACCAAGTTAATATTTTTAACTTTCCTTGGAAAACTAGTTCTATAAAATCTGTAATGCTCATTGGTTGTGGGACAGCATTTCACTCATGTTTAATTGCGAAGTATTGGATGGAACAAAGTACAAACTTAGATGTAAGTGTTGATATAGCTTCTGAATTTAGATACCGAAAAGTTAGATTTAAAAAAGATTGTCTTTATATTTTTGTTTCACAGTCAGGTGAAACAGCTGATACCTACGCAGCTTTGGATTTATGCAAACAAAATAAAATGAAAACTTGTGCTGTTGTGAATGTCGTAGAGAGTTCAATAGCGAGAGATACAGATTTAGTTTTGCCAATTCATTGTGGTCAAGAAATAGGGGTTGCATCTACAAAAGCATTTATGGGTCAAATGTTAGTCTTGTATATTCTATCTTTAAAAATTTCTCATGACCAAAATTTTATTACAAAAGAAGAATATAAATATAAGCTTAAAAATTTACTAAAATTATCTAATTCTGCTAAAAAAACTCTTAAAGTAGACCAAAAGATCTTAAATATCGCTAAGGTTTTTGCAGATGCCAAAGGATCAATGTTTTTAGGTAGAGGTTATTCATTTCCCATCGCACTAGAGGGGGCATTAAAACTTAAAGAGTTGGCTTATGTTCATGCCGAAGGATATCCAGCTGGAGAAATGAAACATGGCCCTTTAGCATTAATTGAGGAGGGGATGCCCGTTGTTGTCTTAGCCCCAAGAGATAAACATTATAAAAAAACAATCTCCAATATGCAGGAGGTTATAGCAAGAGGTGCTAAGGTTTTGTTGATTACAAATAAAAATAAAGATGAAATAACATCAGAGAATATTTGGGAAAAAATTGAAGTTGATAGTCTTGATGAAGACTTAATGCCTTTTTTAATGACAATACCTTTACAAAAACTAGCTTTTTACTCAGCTTTAAAAAAAGGATATGACATTGATAAACCAAGAAATTTGGCAAAATCTGTTACTGTAGAATAGTTAATTAATATTTAATAATATTCTGCATGGTTCAAAAAAATTTTTACAAAAACAAATATTTTAGGAGCATTGCAAAAAAAAAATTAACAATAAAAAAATTATTTGTAAAAAATGATTGGATAGCACATCATGGCATTGAAAGAAGTGGTACCAATTATTTAAGAGCAATTTTAATTATATTGAAAATAAATCTTATTAATCAATTTGATCCTGCAGAAAATCATCCAACTCATAAACATTTCAGATGGTACACTGACAAGTCATTAATTCCAAATCTAAAAAAATCACTTATAAACGATCTTACTGCAAATAATATAAGTGATGTAAATAAATTATGTAAATATTTTCCGAGTACCAATCATATTATAATAAGAAAAAAAACTATTTCAGGAGTAACATCTATTGCAAATTACTTTTATAATTTTAAATTGCTCCAAGATAAAAAAGAGTTAAAAAATAATATTCATGTTATTTATAATGATTATATTGCTTATTATGATTTTTGGCAAAAAATCTATGAACAAAATCCATCAAGAGTGCAGATTATTTTTTATGAAGATCTCATTAAATCTTCAGAGGTATTAATCAATGCTCTAAATGTAATTGGAATTAATTCAAATATTAATATTTCAAAAAAATTTAATTTAGATGAGATTAAAGAGTCAGATCCTTATAGAAAAAAAAATTTTTCAGAAAATCAAATCTTAGAAATACTTTCTGATAAATTATTTTAAAATTATTTAATTTATTAATTAATCAAGATATAAAGTAAGTAAATTAAGTCAGGTAAATCAAACTTTTTTTAATCAAAATTATTTACTTTTTTTTAATTAAATTCTATATATACACTTCTAGATTGAATTATGAAAAAATGGAAAACAAACAGCTGGAGAAATTATCCAGTTAAACACATCCCTGAGTACAAAAATGAGGATGAGTTAAATATTGTTTTGAGTAAGTTAAAAAATTTTCCACCTCTAGTATTTGCAGGTGAAACAAGACATCTTAAAGATCAACTTGCTAACGTTGTTGATGGAAAAGCATTTTTGTTGCAAGGTGGAGACTGTGCTGAGAGTTTTGCAGAATTTCATCCAGACAATATAAGAGACTATTTTAAACTAATGTTACAGATGTCTCTAGTGTTAACTTATTCAGCATCTTTACCTGTTGTTAAACTTGGTAGAATTGCCGGCCAGTTTTCAAAACCCAGAAGCGCTCCTACAGAAAAAAAAGGAGATATAGAACTTCCAAGTTATTTAGGAGATAACATTAATGGTATGGAATTTACAGAGGCCGCAAGAGCTCCAGATCCAAAGAGATTATTTAGAGCTTACTCTCAATCTGCCTCTACAATAAATTTAATAAGAGCTTTTTCTAATGGAGGTTTCGCTGATTTGAAAAAGGTTCATTTATGGAACTTAGGATACATTAAATCTGCTGCGCAAGCTAAAAAGTTTAAAGAATTAGAAGACAAAATTGCTGATGCTTTAGCTTTTATGGAAGCTTGTGGCATCACATCTGACTTTAATAGAAGATTATATACTGTTAATTTTTGGACTTCACACGAAGCTTTGCATTTACCGTTTGAGGAGACAATGACAAGAGTAGACTCTACAACAGGTGAATATCACGATACATCTGCTCATTTTGTATGGATAGGTGACAGAACAAGACAAATAGATGGTGGTCATGTAGAATTTTGTAGGGGAATAGAAAATCCAATTGGAATTAAATGTGGCCCAACTTCTAAACCTGAGGAGATAGCTAAAATTTGTGAATTGATTAACCCTAAAAATGAAAAAGGAAAAATTACATTAATTTCTAGATTCGGTCATGATCAAGTAGAAAAATATTTACCAAAACTTATTAGAGGAATCAAAAAAGAGGGGCTAAATGTTGTTTGGTCTTGTGACCCAATGCATGGAAATACAATTAAATCAACTACTGGATTTAAAACAAGACCTTTTAATAATGTTTTAAATGAAGTTAAAAATGTATTCGCCGTTCATCAAAGTGAAGGTTCATATGCTGGAGGTCTCCATATTGAAATGACTGGTCAAAATGTGACAGAATGTACTGGTGGAGCGCAAAAAATATCAGACACAGATTTATCAAGCAGATATCACACACAATGTGACCCAAGACTTAATGCTAATCAAGCCTTAGAGTTAGCTTTTTTAATATCAGACGAGATTAAAAAGAATACCTTGTATGCTAAAAATGGCATTAGAGCGGCATCTTAATCATTTAATTTTTTAAATTAATTATTATATTTTGAATATGGAACCGAGCCAAAAAGTTACATTTATTAAAAATTGGATATCGAATTATGTTAATTCAATGCCCAAAAAAGCCGAGTCTCTGGTAATTGGAATTTCAGGTGGAATAGACTCGTCTGTATCAAGCACGTTAAGTGCAATGACGGGACTCAAAACTATTGTTTTATCAATGCCCATAAAGCAAAAAAGTGCTCAGCATGATTTAAGTTTAAAGCATCAAGAGTGGCTTAAGCAAAATTTTAAAAATGTTGAAGGTGTTACAGTAGAGCTAGATAGCCTTTTTTCTACATTTGAAAATACTTTAAAAAATTTTGATAGTTTACATGGTATGGCAAACTCTAGAGCTAGATTAAGAATGACAACACTTTATCAAGTTGCTGCAGCAAACAATGGAATAGTAGTTGGTACAGGAAACAAAGTTGAGGACTTTGGAGTTGGCTTTTATACAAAGTATGGTGATGGTGGAGTTGATATATCACCAATAGCTGATTGCAATAAAACAGAAGTTTGGCAATTAGGAAAAGAGTTAAAAATTTTACAAGAGATCATAGATGCTCCCCCAACAGATGGTCTATGGGACGATGGGAGAACTGATGAAGGTCAATTGGGTTTAAGTTATAAAGAACTAGAAGAAGCAATGGAAAATGAAAATTCAAAAAATAGAGAAAAATACATCCAAATAAGAAACGCAAATTTGCATAAAATGGATCCTATTCCAGTTTGCAAGATTCCTAGCTAATCAAATAGATTCACAAATCTATAATTAAAGTATATTCCTAGAATAATGAATAAAGATATTTTTTTAACAAATAGCTATGGTGGAAAAAAAGAAAAATTCCAACCAATTGATGAAAATAATATCAAAATGTATGTTTGTGGCCCAACAGTTTATGATGATCCACATATAGGTAATGCAAGACCATTGGTTGTATTTGATTTACTTTATAAAGTTCTAAAGTGCAAATATGGCAATGGTAAAGTTACATATGTAAGAAACATTACAGATATTGATGATAAAATAATTCAATCTGCAAATGAAAAAAAAATCTCAATTAAAGATCTAACCACTGAAATTAATAACAATTTTCAAGAAGATTGTAATTATCTTATTTGTGAAAAACCTAGTTTTCAACCTAAGGCCACAGAAAATATTAAAGAGATGATAGAGATGATCAGTATTTTAGTTAAAAAAGGTTTTGCATACGAAAGCGTGAACCATGTCTATTTTGAAGTTAATAAATTTAAGGATTATGGAAAATTATCTAATAAAAAAATAGATGATTTAATATCAGGATCTAGGGTAGAAGTATCAAGTAATAAGAAAAATGCTGAGGATTTTGTATTGTGGAAACCTTCAAACGAAGATGAGCCTAGCTGGACATCACCCTGGGGAAAGGGCAGACCAGGCTGGCATTTAGAATGTTCAGCAATGTCAAAAAAATATCTTGGCGATAAATTTGATATTCATGGTGGTGGTAGAGATTTATTATTTCCACACCATGAAAATGAAATTGCACAATCATGTTGTGCTAATGGAACTGAAACTTTCTCCAATTATTGGGTTCACAATGGATTTATTACTCAATCAAATGAAAAAATGTCTAAATCACAAGGCAATATATTAAAAATAAGTGATTTTAAAGAGAATGTTAACGGTCAGGTTTTAAGGTTGGCTCTTATCAGTGCTCATTACAGACAACCATTAGATTGGAATGATAAACTTTTAGAGGAAAGTCAGAAAACAATTGATAAATGGTACAACAGCTATATTGAATTAGATAAACCTAAATTAATCTCTGATGATGATCTTTATCCTTTGTATGATGATTTAAATACACCAAAGTATATAGCTAACCTTCATAAGCTATACGAAATATCACAATCAGGAAATTTAGAAGATAAAAAAGTATTTGTATCAGCATGTAATTTTGTAGGACTATTAACTGAAACTAAAGAAGAATGGAATAATTTTAAAAAAAATAAATCCACTTTAAGCAATGAGTTAATTGAAATAAAAATTAAAGAACGAAATAAGGCTAGAGACGACAAAAATTACGAATTAGCTGACAAAATTCGTAATGAGCTTTTAGAAAAAGGAGTTCAAATAGAGGATAAAGATGGTAAAACCTCGTGGAAATTTAAATAATGTCAGACAAAATATACATTTTTGATACTACTTTACGTGATGGTGCTCAGACACAAGGCGTTGATTTTTCCTTAGATGATAAAGAAAAAATCTCATTAGCATTAGATAATCTAGGAGTAGACTATATTGAAGGAGGTTGGCCAGGAGCAAATCCAACAGATACTGAATTTTTTAATAAAAAACATTCTTTTAAAAATTCCATATTAACAGCTTTTGGGATGACCAAGAAGTCTGATCATAGTGCTGAAAATGATCCAATGATTTCATCATTAATAAATTCTAAGGCAAATTCAATTTGCTTGTTTGGAAAATCTTGGGATTTTCACGTTGACGTTGCTTTAGGTATTTCAAAAGAACAAAATTTAAAAAATATTAGTGAAAGCGCAAAACACATCATTAATTCTGGAAAAGAGTTTATGTTTGATGCTGAACATTTTTTTGATGGTTATAAATCCAATAAAGAATATGCTTTAAATTGTATTAAATCTGCTTATGAGCAAGGAGCCAGATGGATTGTTCTATGTGATACCAATGGTGGAACATTACCTCATGAAGTATCCAAAATAGTTACAGATGTTGTAAAACATATCCCTGGCAAAAACCTTGGAATCCACGCACATAACGATACAGAAAATGCAGTTGCTAATTCATTAGTTGCAATTCAAGCTGGTGTTAGACAAGTGCAGGGAACTATTAATGGTTTGGGAGAAAGATGTGGTAATGCTAATTTAATGTCACTAATACCTTCTTTATATTTAAAGCACGAATTTTCTAATAATTATGAAATAAATATAAGTGAGGAGAGTATTAAACATTTAACGCAATGCTCTAGACTATTAGATGAAATTTTAAATAGAAAACCAAATAAACATATGCCTTATGTCGGTGCTGCAGCATTTTCGCACAAAGGTGGAATGCATGTTTCTGCAGTACAAAAGGACCCAAAAACCTATGAGCACATTGATCCCAGAGATGTTGGGAATACAAGAAATATTGTAGTTTCAGATCAAGCAGGGCAGTCTAATATTTTGTCTAGATTAGAAACTATAGGAATTGATATAAAAAAAAATGATCCAAAAATTAAACAACTCTTAGAAGAAGTTAAAGGAAGAGAATTTATTGGGTATAGTTATGATGGTGCAGATGCTTCGTTTGAATTATTGGCTAGAAGAATAGTGGGTGAAATTCCAAGATATTTATTAATTAAGGCTTACGATGTTTCTGTTAAGAAAAACTCATCTGGAAAAATTGTTTCATCAGCAAAAGCAGAACTTGAAGTAGATGGCGAAACTATTGTATGTGAAGGTGAGGGCAATGGCCCAGTAAATGCTTTAGATAACGCAATCAGAAATAACATAAAAAAGATTTCTAAATATTCTGATTATCTTAAAGATTTAAGATTAGTTGATTATAAAGTAAGAATATTAAATACAGGAACAGAGGCTGTAACTAGAGTTTCAATTGAAAGCACAGATGCCAAGGGCAAGAATTGGTTTACAATAGGCGTATCACCAAATATTATTGATGCTTCATTTAAAGCATTAATAGATAGTCTTGATTATAAGTTATTTAAAGATAATGCACCAGCAAGTGCTTAATGAATTTTAACAATATTTCATTTATTCTTCACAAGCCTCAGCTATCTGAAAACATTGGTTTATGTGCAAGAGCTATGAAAAATTTTGGTTTTAATAATTTATCAGTAATTGAACCAAAACCAATATTCCCAAATGATAAAATTATAGCAACTTCTGTTGGAGCCAAAGATATAATCAAAAAAACTAAAGTTTATTCAAACCTAGAAAAATCAATAGACAAAACTGATATTTTAATTGCGACTTCAGCAAGGTTTAGAAATAAAAATATTAAACATATTTCATTAGATCAATTAAAAAAAATAAACTTTACAAAAAGGGTTAGCTTTTTGTTTGGTTCAGAAGCCTCTGGTTTAACAAATGATGAAGTCAGTTATGCTGATTATACTCTACAAATTCCAAGTAATAGTAAATTTAGATCACTCAATTTATCGCACAGTCTAGTAATTGTAGCTCAAACAGTTTCATATTTGATTTCAACAAATAAAGTTGATTTTCAAAAGTCAAAAAAAATACAAACAGCTACTAAGAAAGAAATAACTAGTATGCTGAATTTCTGTCTATCTACCCTAGAAAACCAAAATTTTTTTAAACAAAAGGCTAAAAAACCTATTATGATTGAAAATTTACGAAGTATTTTTTATAAAATGGAACTATCTAAAAAAGAAACACGCATTTTATCAAGTGTATTTGCTGGTCTAACAAAAAAACCTTGATTGACAAAAATATTTTGATGTCTATAAACCCCATTATCACAATATGACAAAACGATTAAACTCAAAGCATAAAGTAGATAGAAGACTTAAAGTTAATTTATGGGGTAGACCTAAAAGTCCTTTTAACACTAGAGCTTACCCTCCAGGACAACACGGACAAACCAAGTCATCTAAACCATCAGATTACGGTATTCAACTTCAGGCCAAACAAAAACTTAAATGTTACTATGGCAACATGAATGAAAGACAATTTCGAAATATGTATAAGAGAGCTATTATGAAAAAAGGTGATACTGCAGAAAATTTAATTGGTTTACTTGAGAGAAGGTTAGATGCAGTAATTTATAGATCAAAATTATCAAATACTATTTTTTCATCAAGACAATTAATAAACCATGGACACGTTAGAGTTAATGGTAAAAAAGTTAATATCGCTAGCTACCAAGTAAAAGAAGAAGACAGTATTGAAATAAGAGACAAATCAAAACAATTAGCTTTAATAGATATAGCTCTTGCTAACAAAGAAAGAGAAGTTCCTGAGTATTTACAACTAGATGAAAAAAATAAAAAAGTTAAATTTGTAAGAATTCCAAAATTTGAGGAAGTTCCTTACCCTGTTGTGATGGAACCTAACCTTGTAATTGAATATTATTCTAGATAATTAATCTATAAGACTGAAAGTAACCTTAGCTTTTCTTTTTAAATTCTATTCCGTTATCTTCAAGCAGTTTTGCTAATTCTCCACTTTCGTACATTTCTTTTACAATATCACATCCACCGATGAATTCGTTTTTAACATATAGTTGTGGGATTGTGGGCCAGTCACTAAAAACTTTAATTCCCTCTCTAAGATTTTGATCAGCTAAAACATTTACACCTTTAAAATTCACTTCAAGCATTTTTAAAATATTTGTAACTGCCATAGAAAATCCACACTGAGGAGCGTCTGGTGTTCCTTTCATAAACAAGCAAACTTCGTTACTTTTAATTTCATTATTAATTAATTCATTTGTTTGATTATCCATTTATTTCTCCTTAGTTTTAACTGCTAGGGCATGTAATTCATTGCCCATTTTTCCTTTAAGTGAATTATATACCATTTTGTGTTGTTGAATTTTACTCTTTCCTGCAAATTGCGACGAAATTACTGTGGCAGAATAATGATTACCATCTCCTGCAAGATCCTGAATTTCTATCTTAGCATCTGGCAATGCCTCTTTTATTAAGCTTTCAATTTCTTTTAAATCCATTGCCATTAGTTAACCATATATTCTTTTAGCCATTTTTTATAGCCTTCTTTGATATCGTCAATTGATAATTTTATATCATTTTCTAATGCAATTTTATCACCTTCCACTAAACCTAATTTATCGAAATGAATGGAGTCCTTTTTAAGAATATTTTCAACTTTTTCTAAATTTTCTGGTTTAATTTCTATTACATATCTTCCTTGATCTTCACCAAAAAAATACTCAAATTTATTTACTAAGCCCTCTAAAGGAAATAATTTAACGCCCTTACCACTCTTAATACTCATTTTAGATATAGCAGTTAAAATCCCTCCTAAAGATACGTCGTGACAAGTCTCAATTAAATTTTTATTTTTTAAATTTAAAACACTCATTCCATTTTGTTTTTCGTTGAATAAGTTAACTTCTGGTGGAGGACCATTAAATTCTGATAATATATTTCTTGCAAATACTGATTGATCTAAATGTCCTTCAGTTTTACCAATTACTAGAAGATAATTACCTTCATTCTTTAATTCCATTGTCATCATCTTTTTGTAGTCAGATAATAGTCCTATACCTCCAATTGAGGGTGTGGGTTTAATTCCTTTATCTTTTGTTTCATTATAAAAAGAGACGTTTCCGGAAACTACTGGGTAATTTAAATATTTTGAAGCTTCTGTAATCCCCTCTACACACTCAACAAATTCACCCATATTTTTTTCCTTTTCTGGATTGCCAAAATTTAGGCAGTTTGTAATTGCTATTGGTTTTGCACCAACAGCAATCATGTTTCTCCAGCTTTCACAAACTACTTGTTTACCACCAGTTAATGGATGAGCATGACAATAAGTTGCAGACGAGTCTACAGATGCGGCAACAGCTTTATTTGTGCCATGAACTCTAACAACACCAGCATTCCCTCCAGGTTTTTGTATAGTGTCTCCCATAACTGTATGATCATACTGGTCCCAGATCCATTCTTTATCTGCAATGTTTGGATCAATTAAAATTTTTTTTAAACAATGACCAAGTTTTAAAGACTTAAATTGTTCTTTTGAAAAATTATTTTCTTTTGGAAGTTTAGCTTTTATCCATTTTCGATCATACATAGGAGCATTCTCCGCTAAAAAATCAATTGGAATTTCAGCAACTTTTTCATTTTTGAAAAACAATTCAATATTTTTACTATTTGTTGTTTTTCCAATTACTGCAAAATCTAAGTTCCACTTATCAAATATTTTTTTTGCTTCATTTTCTTTTCCTTCCTCTAAAACAATAAGCATTCTCTCTTGGCTTTCTGAGAGCATTATCTCATAAGGTGTCATATTTTCTTCCCTACAAGGAACTTTTGTTAAATCAATTTCAATACCTAAATCACCTTTAGATGCCATTTCAATGCTAGAGGATGTTAAACCCGCAGCACCCATATCCTGAATTGATATAATTGATTTACCAGCCATAAGTTCAAGACAAGCTTCAAGTAAAAGTTTTTCTGTAAATGGATCACCAACTTGAACAGTGGGTTTTTTTTCTTCTATTTTGTCATCAAAAATAGCTGATGCCATACTTGCACCATGTATTCCATCTCTTCCTGTTTTTGAGCCAACATAAATTACTGGTTTGTTAATTCCTGCAGCTTTTGAATAAAATATTTTATTTTTATTAACTAAACCCAATGTCATAGCATTAACTAAAATATTACCATTATAAGACTCGTCAAAACACGTTTGACCAGCAATTGTTGGAACACCAATACAATTGCCATATCCACCAATACCTTTAACTACTCCTCTTAATAAATTTCTTGTTTTTTCATGGTCTGGAGAACCAAAATGAATAGAATTTAAGTTAGCAATAGGTCTTGCACCCATTGTGAAAACGTCTCTCATAATTCCACCAACACCCGTTGCCGCTCCTTGATAGGGCTCAATAAATGAAGGATGGTTATGACTTTCTATTTTAAATACAATTGCATCATCATCTTCAATGTCAACAACTCCGGCATTTTCTCCCGGACCTTGAATAACCTGGTCACCTTTAGTGTGTAATTTTTTTAAATGTCTTCTGGATGACTTGTAAGAGCAGTGCTCATTCCACATTGCTGAAAAAACTCCTAATTCAGTAATATTTGGCGTTCTCTTTAAAAGATTACAGATTTTCTTATACTCGTCACTTTTTAAGCCATGTTCTATTGCTATTTTTTCATTAACTTCAACCATTATAAGCTTTCAATTAAGTTTTCAAAAAATAGTGATCCATCTTCACCTGAAAGAAATGGATCAATCATTCTTTCTGGATGAGGCATCATACCTAAAATATTTTTATCTTTATTAAATATTCCTGCAATGTTCTTTAAAGCACCGTTTGGATTATTTTTTTCATCATCATTTCCTTTATGGTCACAATACGTAACAGCGATTTGACCATTATCTTCAATTGATTTTAATTCATCGTTTGAACAAAAATAATTTCCCTCGTTATGAGCAATATGGAGTTCTAAAACTTCTTTTTTAATTTTTTTAAAATATTTATTTTCTTTATTTTTAATTTTTACGAAAACATTTTTGCAAATAAAGTTTAAGTATTTATTTTGTTGAAGTATCCCAGGCAACAAACCTGTCTCAGTTAGTATTTGAAAACCATTACATATTCCAAGAACTAATCCTCCTGAATTTGCAAAATCAATCACAGATTTAATTATTCTTGATTTTCCAGCAATACTCCCACATCTAAGGTAATCGCCGTAAGAAAAACCTCCAGGAAGTACAATTAAATCACTTTTAGGTATTTTAGCATCATTATGCCAAATCATTTGATTTTCAAAACCAAATTTCTTCAAAGCCACATCCATGTCTCTGTCGCAATTTGAACCAGGGAATATAATTACAGATGATTTCATTCAGTAGTTACAAGATTTTATAATCCTCAATAACTAGATTTGCTAAAAGCTTTTTACACATTTCTTCTACTTGAGATTTAGCTTTACTTTCATCGGCTTCGTTTACTTCAATATCAAAATATTTTCCTTGTCTAACTTCTGAAACATTATCAAAAGCCATCCCATTCAAAGTTTGCTGTATTGCTTTACCTTGTGGATCTAGTACACCATTTTTTAGAGT
>CACFLJ010000001.1 GCA_902567045.1 uncultured Pelagibacteraceae bacterium | reverse complement strand
AATCGAAGTTTTAGACAGTAGTGAAAAAACTGCTGGTGGAATTATCATCCCTGATTCTGCACAAGAGAAACCACAAGAAGGCAAAGTTGTTGCTGTTGGTGGTGGATCAAAAACTGAGGATGGAAAAATTATACCAATGGATGTTAAAGTTGGTGACAAAGTTCTTTTTGGAAAATGGTCAGGAACTGAAGTAAAAATTGATGGTAAAGAATACAGCATAATGAAAGAGTCAGACATTATGGGTATCTCTACTTCAAAATAAAAATAATAAAAGGAACTTCAAAATAAAAATAATAAAAGGAGAGTTTAATAATGGCAAAAATAGTAAAATTCGATTCAGATGCTAGATCAGCAATGCTGAAGGGAGTAGATATCCTTGCAAATACAGTTAAGGTTACTCTTGGCCCCAAAGGTAGAAACGTTGTTATAGACAAAGCATATGGTGCACCAAGAACAACTAAAGATGGTGTATCAGTTGCTAAAGAAATAGATCTAGATGATAAATTTGAAAACATGGGTGCTCAAATGGTTAAAGAAGTTGCGAGCAAAACAAATGATGAAGCAGGTGACGGTACTACAACTGCAACTATTTTAGCTCAAGCTATTGTAAAAGAAGGTTGTAAGTATGTTACAGCTGGTATGAACCCTATGGACGTTAAAAGAGGAATTGATTCTGCAGTAGAGCACGTTAAAAACACTCTTATATCTTCAGCTAAAAAAGTTAAAGATAGTGATGAAATTGCTCAAGTTGGAACTATTTCTTCTAATGGAGATAAAGAAATAGGAAACATGATTGCAAAAGCTATGCAAAAAGTTGGTAACGAAGGTGTTATTACTGTTGAAGAAGCGAAAAGTATTGAGACAGAACTTGATGTAGTTGAAGGTATGCAGTTTGATAGAGGATATTTATCACCGTACTTTGTTACTAATGCTGAAAAAATGACAACAGAACTTGAAAACCCGTTAATTCTTTTACATGAAAAGAAATTAACTAATCTTCAGCCTATGGTTCCGTTACTTGAAGCAGTTGTTCAAGCAGGTCGTCCTTTAATGATTATATCAGAAGATGTAGAAGGTGAAGCTTTAGCAACTTTAGTTGTGAACAAACTTAGAGGTGGTCTAAAAGTTGTTGCAGTTAAAGCTCCTGGTTTTGGTGATAGAAGAAAAGCTATGCTTGAAGACATTGCAATTTTAACTGGCGGACAGGTTATATCTGAAGATCTTGGAATTAAATTAGAAAATGTTAAAATTAATGATCTTGGTTCAGCTAAAAGAGTGAAAGTTGACAAAGAAAATAGCACTATCGTAAGTGGTACTGGAAAAAAGTCAGACATTGAAGCTAGATGTGATCAAATTAAACAACAAGTTGAGGAAACTTCATCAGATTATGATAGAGAAAAACTTCAAGAAAGACTTGCTAAATTAGCTGGTGGTGTTGCAGTAATTAAAGTTGGTGGTGCAACAGAGGTAGAAGTCAAAGAGAAAAAAGATAGAGTTGAAGATGCTCTAAACGCTACAAGAGCAGCTGTTGAAGAAGGAATAGTTGTTGGTGGTGGATGTGCTCTTCTTTATGCTTCTCAAGACTTGGATAAAGTAAAAGTAAAAGGGGCTGATCAAAAAGCAGGAGTTGAAATTGTTAAAAGTGCTTTGCAAGCTCCAATAAGACAAATTACAACAAATGCCGGCGTCGATGGTTCAGTTATAGTTGGAAAACTTTTAGAAGCTAATAAATCTTCTCAAGGTTATGACGCTCAAACAGAACAATATGTTGATATGTTTAAAGAAGGAATTATTGATCCAGTTAAAGTTGTTAGAACAGCTCTACAAGATGCAGCTTCAATTTCAGGGTTGCTAGTAACAACTGAAGCAATGGTTGCTGATAAACCAGAGGAGAAGGATGCTGCAGCAGGTGGAATGCCTCCAGGAGGAATGGGCGGCATGGGCGGCATGGGCGGCATGGGCATGTAAGACTCATTTCGGTCATCGAAAAATTCAAAAAGGGCAGTTTTTACTGCCCTTTTTTTTTGTCTGAATAAAAATCATTAGTGAGGAAAAAGTGAGGAAAGAGTGAGGAAGAACCCTTGTGGTTTTTTTGCTAACCCAATAGCGTCAATGCATGAAGAGAGTTTGTATTTACGCAAGAGTTTCAACAGAGAAACAATCTACTGACAGACAAGTAGAACAGTTAAATCAAATTGCACAAAATCATAATTGGGAAGTTGTTAAAACTTATATTGATGTGTGTTCAGGGGCAAAAACATCAAGACCAAATTTTGATTTAATGATGAAAGATGCTTTTGCTAGAGAATTTGAAACTGTTATGTGCATGGAACTATCAAGAATTGGTAGAAACACTAAACACTTATTGGAAACTGTTGAGAAGTTATCTGACAAAAAAATAGATCTGTATATTCACAACCAACAAATCGATACATCTTCCCCAACAGGTAAATTGTTTTTTACAGTTGCTTCCGCTTTTGCAAATTTTGAAAGAGATTTAATCCGTGAAAGAGTTATAAGTGGACTAGAAAATGCAAAGAAAAGAGGGAAAATACTAGGTAGAAAGACTAATTTAAACGAACACAATAAAAAGGTTATTTTACATCTTCACAAAAAAGGTACGGGAATTAAGAAACTTGCAAAGTTATTTAAGGCATCCCCAAATACTATCCGAACATATCTTAAAAAAGTTGCATAATGGAAGACATCTTCCGACAATTAGAGGGAATAATTCTTAATGAATTGTACTTAAAGATAATTGAATTATTACAAAAACACTCATTACATCCACATACATTAGAAATAATACCTGTATAATCACTTTGTGGCGGATGATTTAGTATTCTAATTCATTCGTCCCTCATGAATTAGAATATTTAGGATTATAAATATCAATTAGATATCAAGGGTTTTTAATTAACAAGAATGCTTAAAAAAATATTAGGTCATTGTGATTAAAGATTGTTTAGCAAGAGGAAAACAAATGGACCATAAGACAACATTAAACTTCATACACAAAGGGAAGTTACAAAAGAATAATAAAAAAGAATTAGAGACTTTATATTCAAAGTTTTCAGATCCCAAATTAGATAAGGATACTTTGGCAAATGCCTTTATGGATAAAATAACAAAAAAAGTAATGCCTTCAATTAGAAAAGATAAAAGAACAATCAAGGATGGATTGAATAGTCATTGGTGGAATAAGAGGTGGAGATAATGGGAATTAAAGAAACACTAGGAGTTGGAAATACTACAAAAATAAAATTAGTTGATAGACAAAGAAATCGATTAGATGAAGAAGTCGAGATCATTACTAAAAACATAAACAATTCAAGCGATATAGAAATGCAAACTGAGATGTTGGGCAAGTTTGCAAGGATTGGATTAACAGGCACATCATATTTGAGAAGTACTCAAAACTATAAGAATGCTAAATCGAATTTAGCGAGTGCTGAGCAAGGTATCAGATTGATATCAGACAAATCCTCATTTAATGAACTTAAACCTGTGCTAACCCCCTTAATTTCGGCGCTAATGGATATGAATGAAATGATTCAACGAGGGAATTTCATCGGAGTCACATCTGCCGTACTAACTGACAGAGGAAACAGAGCAATTAAGAGGAAAAGATAATGAGTACTAAACATAGATTTGTAGCAAGGATTGATAATAATCTTTGGAACGATTTAAAGAAAATTAAAAAAACTATGGGGAACACATCTTCAATTAATACATCTATCAATGAAAGTATTAGATTATTCAGAGATAGCATGATGGATAAAATATCCAAACAAAGAAGAAGACGAGAGTCCTTAAACAATTTCTAAGTAGAACTGAAACGCCTACTTGGAATGGGGGGATCTATAACCTATTGCATTCTTGGTATTCAAAATGGTTAATTTGAAACGGTTTTGTCTATCCTAATAACTAGGGATTCAAACACATGTTTTAGACACCCCCCTTTTATTGCTAGAAAATTAGATTAATCTATAAATGCAATTTAAGATTACGGAAAAATACCTTTGCAAACATTTGTTAAATGCCTTCCAGCGCCCATCAAATATTTTCTACAATGTTCCTCATCATTAATCATATAACCTTTGATTTTATTAACTTTGGACCTGATTTCTTTATGGGACAATCCTTGCTTTCTTAAAACATAAACTTTTAAACGATGTTTATAAGCATCTGCCTTAACTTTTTGAGTAGAAGTATTCACTAATGGTTTTGGATTTTTAGCAAATAATCTTTTCCAATTCTTTTTCCACCAATCATCAAATCTCAAATTTGTATTACCCCACCCCCCATAAAACTGGCGATTTATTTTTCTGTTTTCTTGGATAGCAATTTGTAAAAATTTATACCAATAGACATAGATACGCTTTCGATGTGTTATCCAAAGTTTGCTTTCCTTATCGTATCTAATATTTTTTGAAGTCTTCATAAACTGCTCATTACATCCACAGTAAACCTACATCATTCTTTGCTAAAATGAAATTGAGAAAAGAAAAAGAACCCGATAGCAATAAGGATACAAATGCCGAAGATTAATAAAGACACATTACACACATTAGCAAGAACTAATATTCAAGTTTACAAAGTAGGGAATGGTAAGAATTACTATTGTAAATTTTATGTTGGAAGTGGACATAAACATATTAAATCAAAAAGATTTGAAAAGTGTTTAAACACAGCAAATATTAAGGATGCAATCAATCTAGCAAAGGCACATTATAAAACTTGGTTTGAAAAGAATACCGAAACAACAAGAAAAGAAAAAGATTTCGATTTAGATATTGCACAACCATTTATCACTTTCAAAGTAAGAAAATATAAACACAAAACACATTTAAAAAATAATGAACAAGGTGAAAGAGATAAAACAAAATGGAATAATTATCTAAAACCATTCTTTGAAAATGTTGATTATTCAGATATCGAATTAATAGAAAATATTATCAATGATGAATTATTATCTAAGTTAAAAGATGATGGTAAGTCAGGTAATACAATAAACAAATACTTTTCAATAATCACACAAATGTTTAAACGAGCACAAGCAAGAGGGATTGTGAACTTCATACCAGACATCCCTACTCAACAAGTAATTGATACTCCAAGACTTCCATATGAAAACCAAGAATTAAATTTAATCAATGAAAGATGTAGAGAAGTAAATGACTCTTATCACATCCAAGCAAAAGATTATTACAACTTGTTAAGAAGCGCTGGATTTAGACCAGGATTAGAACCACTTAATTTGAAAAGAAAAGATTGTAGAATGGTCCAAGAGGCAAACGAATTACCAAAATTAATATTCACAGTTTGGGGAACTAAAACAAAACCAATTCACAGACCAATTGCAAACGATTGGTTTACTAAGCATATTTGGTCAGAGATTTGGAAAAGAAATCAAAATGCAAAAGATGATGATTATCTTTTATTCCCAACACATAAAGATAGAAAACATTTAAAAAACAAACTTCATAAGACCTTTGTAAAAATGTCAAAAGACTTAAATTTATTTCATCATAAAGGAGGAACCAGACCCCTTTATTCGATCAGACACACATATGCTACAGATCAATATTCAAATGGAACTACAATCGAAGACATTGCTGTTCTAATGAATACAAGTCCAAGAATGGTAATGAATGTTTATCTTGGACATACAGATGTTGCATTAGTCAATCTTGCCAATAGACGAGGTAAAAATAGACTCAAGGTAATAAAATAATAATTAAAAGAGTTGTAGTTAAAATTTACATCTTTTGTTAAATTTCATTATGAAAAGACTTTACGAAAAATTGTTATATGGTCTTGCAATCATTTGGATAATTCCTTTTTTTAGATATCTTGCTATCGCTTTTCTGATTGCAATAATAATAGGGTTAATTAGAGGCAATTCTCCACTTTACAATATCTTTTAATGAAAAAAATTATTTTAACTTTACTGATATTTATTTTTACTAGTGTTGTTAATGCAGAAACTGTCCTTTTAAAATGTGAGTATAAAGACGGTAAACTACAACGGTATAAAAATAAGAAACCCCAAAAGGTTGAAAAACTTAACGACCCAAGAAAAGAATATGAAATAAAATTGGACCTTGCTTTAGAGACAGTGACGGATGGACCTGGGACTGGTTATGGAAGCAAAGTTTTTTGGAAAGATGATTTTATTACGTGGATGTCCGACAATACTGTTGTAGGTCCTTATGACATGATGACTATTGCTAGTTTAGATAGATTCAATGGTAAATTAATTATAGATCGTAAATCATTTAAAAGAATTATAGAAGACGGACACTATCAGAAAGATTCTAAAGGTAATTGGATCAGAAATATAGAGTACAGTTCACAATCTGAATACCAATGTAAAAAACAAGATAAACTATTTTAAATGAAAAAATTTGTCTTAATTTCATTATTTGTATTTTGGACTCATGCTTCTTTTGCAGAAGTTGTTGATTTAAATTGTAAGTTAGGAGATAGAAAATTCTATGCAGGATTAGACTTTGAAAATTCCAAATGGTTGAATGAAGACGGATCGTCAACTTATATGACATATAACGAAGATATAATTGGAACTGTCAAACCTCAAAGCAAAATGGATATAACCCATACACTTTGGATACTTTCAAGAAAAACAGGTGTTGGAGAAATTGCAGGATATATATTAACTGAGGAAGAATTGGATTTAATATCAGATAAGCAATTAGAGGATATTTTATTAAAAGAGATTGGTGATTTGGAAAATAAAAGTTTGGATTCTGCTAGAAATAAATCTTTTGCACAAACAATTGTTGAATATTTATTGAATAGACCAAATAAAAAAGTTGCTGGATATGAAGTGCCACCTATTACAACTGAATTTGAATGTGAGAAATCAGAGAAAAAATATAAGTTTTAATGGAATTTTTAGATAATCTTTTTTTTGGTATTAAATCTACCAATTCGTGGGGACTTATAATAATTGGGATTTTAATTCTAATTGCAGGATCAATAAGAATTAAAGATTGTTTGGATAAAAAAAGAAATTTTTTTATATCTACAATTATATCACTAGGTATTTTAACAGTTAATTGGGTGTTTGTATTATCTCTTTTCTTAGGTGCAGGGCATTTGGGCAGTTATATTAAATCTCTTTATTATATTCCATACTATCTACAGTACGCTTATTTTATCTTTTGTGCTGTTGGTGGATTTTGGTTGTTTTCTTTATTCTATATTTTTAATTATAAATTTTATGCAAACTATAGAGATAAAGGAAAATTTAGTTTTAAGAATAAAAATAAACCTTGGTTAATTTAGTATCTACTATTTCTCAATTGCTTCCTAATCTGAGTCGAATTGTGAGGAAAAGTGAGGAAGACTTTTATAAAAAGTGTTATAAATCAAGGGTGATGGTATTTGGGAATGGGAATGTAACCCAAAAAGTCTAACTAAAGAATTTAAAAGGGCAGATTCTTCTGCCCTTTTTTTTTGTTTTCAAATAAAGGTTTAGATGTATAAGAAAGTCAATTATGAGTAACAATATTCGAAATATCACTATCATTGCTCACGTTGATCATGGAAAAACTACATTGATCGATAATTTGATGAAACAAAGTGGTTCTTTCAGAGATAACGAAGTTGTAGATGAAAGATTAATGGACTCTGGAGAACTAGAAAAAGAGAGAGGAATTACAATTCTTGCTAAGCCTACTTCGATATATTGGAAGGATACTAGAATAAATATTATTGATACTCCTGGCCATAGAGATTTTGCAGCAGAGGTTGAAAGAGTTTTAAGTTTAGCAGATGGTGCCTTACTTTTAGTAGACTCTGCAGAAGGCGTCATGCCTCAAACAAAATTTGTTCTAAGCAAAGCATTAAAACAAGGATTGAAGCCAATTGTTGTTATAAATAAGTTAGATAAAAGCGATCAAAGAGCAGATGATGTTTTAAATGAGACTTTTGACTTATTTGTTAGTTTAGACGCGAATGAGGAACAATTAGATTTTCCTGTATTATACGCAAGTGGAAGATCAGGTTGGGCATCTAAAGATATTGACGGACCAAGAGAAAATCTTAATCCACTATTAGATTTAGTTTTAGATCACGTAAAGCCCTCTCAATTTGATAGATCAAAACCATTTGCGATGTTATCGACACTACTTTATTCTGATAACTTTTTGGGTAGAAGTTTAGTTGGAAGAATTTCCCAAGGAACGGCAAAAGCAAATCAACAAATTAAGGCAATCAATCTAAAAGGTGAAAAAGTTGATGAGGGTAGACTTACAAAAATCTTTAGATACGAAGGTACGAAAAAAGTTCCAATTGAAGTTGGAGAACCTGGAGATATCGTAGTTATAGCTGGGTTAGAAAAAGCAAATGTAGCTGATACTATTTGTGATTTAGATGTAAATGAACCCATTGAGGCAACACCTATCGATCCACCGACAATGTCGATAAAAATAACAGTAAATAGCTCACCACTAGCAGGAACTGAGGGTAAAAAATTAACAAGTACTCAAATTAGAGATCGTCTAATTTTAGAAGCTCAAAACAATGTTGGAATTTCTTTCTCAGAAAACGCAAATAAAGATGCATTTGAGATAAGTGGGAGAGGAGAATTAATGCTCGAAATATTGTTAACACAAATGAGACGTGAAGGCTTTGAAATGACCGTAAGCCCTCCTAAAGTTTTATTTAAAACTGACGAAAATTCAAAAAGGTTAGAACCCATTGAAGAAATAACTATGGATTTAGATGAGGAATATTCATCAAGAATTATAGACTCTATGAACAGGAGAAAGGGTAAATTGATTGAGTTAAAAGATACTGGAAAAAATAAAAAAAGACTTATTTTTCACGCGCCAACAAGAGGCTTAATGGGATACACAAGTAGATTTTTAACTTTAACAAAAGGAACGGGTGTTATTAACAGAATTTTTCACTCTTATGGAGATTTTGAGGGAGACATGGAGGGAAGAAGAAATGGTGCTTTAATTTCTATGGACCAGGGTAAGGCTGTTGCATTTTCAATTTTTAATTTGCAGGCTAGAGGAGAAATGTTTGTCACACATAATGATCCAGTTTATACAGGAATGATTGTTGGATTAGCTCCTAAACCTGGCGATATGATAATTAATGTTATGAAAGGAAAAAAACTTACGAATATGAGAACTCAGGGTACTGATGAAAATATTGTTCTTACACCTGTAAGACAAATGTCAATTGCTGAACAATTAAGTATGCTTAATACTGATGAAGCATTAGAAATTACTCCTAAGTCTTGCAGACTTAGAAAAGCAATTCTGGACCCTCACGAAAGAAAAAAGAGCGAAAAACAAAATACTGCTACTTAATTCATTATTTTATCAATAATATACAAACTTAAGGCAATGCAAGGACCAATTCCAAAAGCAAACATCAATGTTCCAACTCCAATTGTTCCACCCAAATACCAACCGACAGAAGCTACAGAAATTTCTATAAAAGATCTGACAGCAGCAATTGGTAGATTAGTTTTTTTTTGCAAGCCAGTCATTAAACCATCTCTAGGTCCTGGACCTAGATTGGCAATCAAATAGATACCACTCCCTACTCCAACTATCATTACACCTACTGTGGCCATTAATAATTTCATAACATAAGTTTCGGGCGTTGGTATTAATGCAATTGTTATATCTAACATTGCAGCAATTATTATGATGTTGAATATGGTGCCAAGACCTGGTTTTTGTTTTAAAAAAAACCATGAAGATAAAACAACGACACTTACTATAAAAGTGACAATACCAATAGATAATCCTGAATTAATTGAAATACCTTGTGCCATTACAGTCCATGGGGAATTGCCAATAAATGAAATAACAACTAGGGCTTCGCCAAAACCGAATAATATTAGGCCAAAACAAAGGAAGAATAAGGTAGACAATTTTGGCTTTAAATTAAAAGTCTCTTGTGAACTCCATGAAACTTTGGGAATTTTTTTGATAGTAAGGAACATATAATTAACTATTATTTATACTTTCTTTAACTAAAATCTATGAAAATGAAACATTTTATACTCATATCAATAATTATCATGTTTGCCTCTAAAGTGATGGCACATAGCAGTCATTATGAGGGACTTAAAAAAATTGAGATGGATGTCCTTAGAAATAATGAAGTTATCGGTAGCACCAACTATTACTTTAAATACGATCAAGATTTATTTGTCGTAAAAAATTATACAAATTTTAAAGTAGAACTATTTGGTTTAGCAGTTTTTTCAATATTAAGTGAAACAATAGAAAAATACAAAGACGATAAATTAATTTTTTTTAAATCAAATACTTTTCAAAATGATAAAGAGAAATATGTAAATTTAAATTATGATAAATCTATAAATAAATTCGTTATAGATGGATCATCATATAAAGGTGAAGCTAGTTTAGATTGTACAATTGGTAATTGGTGGAATCATAAAATTTTTAAAACAGAAAAACATATTAGTCCTTTATCTGGAAGTATAAAAAAACAGACTGTAAGTTTAATGGGAAATGAAAATATTGATATTAATGGTAAAGAATATTTAACTAAACACTTTAATATTAAATCAAATGATGAAAATCTTTCTGATGAAAAAAAATTTGAATTTGATGTTTGGTATAATCCAGAAAATAATTTAATATTAAAAGTGACTTATAATAAAATGGGTAATTGGGAATATAGATTAAGGAGTTTTGAGTAATGGCAATATGGGGAAGCATAATTGGTGGTATGCTAGGTTTTTCAATTGGTGGGCCTTTTGGTATGCTTTTAGGATCCTTAATTGGCGGAAAAATGTCGAGAGCCAGAACAGGTGGTGGATTTAGATCTTTTGCACAGCCACAACAGATTTTTGCACTCTCTCTAATTGTTTTATCGGCAAAACTAAGTAAAACAGACGGTCAGGTTAGTCGTGAAGAGTTAATTGCGGTTAAAGATAAATTAAAAATTCCTGAAAGTGAGCTAGATCAGGTCGGTAAAATTTTCAATAAAGCTAAAGAGGAAAGTACTGGGTATGAACCATATGCAAAACAAATTGCGGAAGTTTATAGAGGAAATATGAATGTATTAGAGGAAGTAATTAACACTCTTTTCTATATTGCTGAAGCTGACGGACACGTAAGTAATAATGAATTAATTATGATAGAACACATAGCAAGAATTTTTGGATTAAATCAGACTCAAATAAATGGAATTAAAGAAAGTAGAAAATCATCAGATAAACTTAATCCTTATATTGTTTTGGAAAGTAAACCAGATGACTCACTCGAAGTAATTAGAAAACGTTATATTAAGCTTAGCAAAGAGCACCATCCAGATTTACTATTAAGCAAAGGTGTTCCTCAAGAAGTAATAGATGAAAGCAAAGCTAAAATGAGAGCTGTAAATTCTGCGTGGGATCAAGTTCAAAAACTAAAGAATTAATCCTAATAAACTAGCCATAAAATACATAGAAAATATAAAGGCTAAGATTACTATAAAATACATAAAAGTAACAATTTTATCTCTTTTTCTTCTTTGTCTTACAAATGGCTTATCATCAAGATCACAAATATCTCTGATACCAATAACTTTATAATCACAAGTATAACGCCATATAGAATTAGGCATTCTTGAATCTGTCTGATTATAATATTGAATCCATTGAACTGTATATTTAAATAACAGGTAGCTTAATGTTAAGAGAAGACCACTAGTAAACATTAACCAATCATTTAAAACTGTTCTGACTCAGTTGATCCTTCCATTGCGGTAGTTGAGCTTTTACCTGAGCTTATTGTATTTGAAACTGCATCAAAATAAGATGTACCTACTTCTCTTTGATGTTTCACACTTGTGTATCCATCTTTTTCTCTAGCAAATTCATGCTGTTGAATTTTTGAGTAAGCAGTCATACCCTCTGATTTATATTTTTCTGCCAATTCAAATATTGCAATGTTTTGAGTGTGAAAACCTGCCAATGTAATGAATTGAAATTTATATCCCATTTCTCCAATCTTTCTTTGAAATGATCCAATTTCTTCATCAGATAAATGTTTCTTCCAATTAAATGATGGAGAACAGTTGTAAGCTAACATTTTTCCAGGAAATTTTTCATGTATAGCATCAGCGAATTTCTTTGCTTCTTCTAAATTTGGAGTAGCAGTTTCACACCAAATTAAATCTGCGTATGGTGCATACGCAAGACCTCTTGAAATTGCTTGCTCAATTCCATCTTTAACATAAAAGAAACCTTCTGGTGATCTTTCACCTGTTAAAAATGGTTTATCATTATC
Organism: uncultured Pelagibacteraceae bacterium; assembly: GCA_902567045.1. Taxonomy (GTDB): domain Bacteria; phylum Pseudomonadota; class Alphaproteobacteria; order Pelagibacterales; family Pelagibacteraceae; genus Pelagibacter. The sequence continues at coordinate 200,572 of CACFLJ010000001.1, read as the reverse complement.
ATCAAAATCATTTGTGATTAGTTTTGCAGCATTTGCATCTGTTCTTGCTAAAATTATTAATGGCACATCTGCTATATCAGCTGCCAACCTTGCGGCTTTCAGGTTTCGTACCATTGTTCCAGTTGGAACTAAAACTTTTCCACCCATGTGGCCACATTTTTTTTCACTAGCAAGTTGATCTTCAAAGTGAACTCCTGCAGCACCTGCCCTTATAAATTTTTTTGTTAATTCGAAAACGTTTAATGGTCCACCAAATCCAGCTTCTCCGTCAGCTATAATTGGCAACATATAATCAGTTCTTTTACTTTTATCCATATCTCCATCAATCATTTCCATATGTTGAATTTGATCTGCTCTAGTTAATGAATTGTTCATTGTTTCAACTAATTTTGGGGCACTATCGTATGGATATAAAGATTGGTCAGGATACATTTCTCCAGCACTATTAGCATCCGCTGCTACCTGCCATCCGCTTAAATATATTGCTTTTAAACCTGCTTTAGCATGTTGTACTGCATGATTTCCTGAAAGCGATCCAAGGGTGTTAACATATGCCTCTGAATTAAGCAGTTTCCAAAGCTTTTGAGACTGCATTTTACACATAGAATACTCAATTTTGATTGAACCTCTTAATCTTTCAACTTCTTCAGGTGTATAATCTCTTTTAATTCCTGCAAATCTTTGTAAATCGTATGAAATATTCTCAGCTGACACTTAAACCCCTCTCTTTTGATTAAATTACTAGAAATGACTAATGACTATTTTGAGCTGTATTCTTCTGTAAATTCGTTCATTCCGCTAGATCCCCAGTCGCAATGATCGTCTCTAATGTAAATACCTTTTGACTTGTGCTCAGAATGCTCTTCATTATTAGTAATTTGGTAGTTATTTTCTATATTGTTAATTTTATTTTTTTCCATGTAAACTTTATAATTTACAATATTTACAAAAGCTACAATTAATTACATTTTACTTGTAAAATTGAATAATTTCGTGTAAATTTAAATTTACAAAATTTACAAAATATAAAATGAGTCAAATTGATACAAAAATTGGTCCAAAAATCAAAGCTTTTAGAAGGCAACTAGGTATGCAAGCTAATAAACTTGCAGAGGAGATGTCCATTTCTCCCAGCTATTTGAATCTTATTGAAAGTGGAAAAAGGAAAATAGATGGAGACTTGCTATTAAGGGTCTGTGATAAACTTAAAATAGAGCTTTCAGATCTAACAAGTAAAACAGATATAAATCTTGAAAATAACATATCTGAATTACTGGGCGATGAGATTTTTGAAGATCTAGATATCCTAGGGCCTGAAGTGAAAGATCTAGTCAATACAAATCCAAAAATAGCCAAAGCTTTAATAAAACTTGGTGACAACTTTAAACAAAAAGATCATGACATTGTAAATAAATTAGAAAATATTTCAGGTAAAATTATTGATGGAAGAAAAAATGCTTTTCCTGGAGAGGTAATTTCAGATTTTTTACAAGAAAATAAAAATTTTTTTCCAAAGTTGGAAGAATTTGCTAATGGAATTTTTGATAAAGTAAAACAAAATAATAGAACAAGATATATTGCGCTATGTGAATTTTTAAAAGATGAGTATGGTATAACTGTAAAAGATGTAATACCTAAAGAGGGAAAGCCATTCTCAAAAATATATAAAGTAAAAGATAAAGAATTATTATTATCTGATTATCTTTCACTTGAAACAAAAAAACTTTTTGCTGCAGCACAAATTTCACAAGAAGGTGCATCAAAAGAAATTGATGAATATCTTGCAACATTTAATTTTCCAACAGAGGAGTCTAAAAAATTAACGAGGGTTGCACTTTTAAATTATTGTGGAGCTGCAATATTAATGCCCTACTCTCTTTTTCATAAAGAATGCAAAGAACTAAAATATGATTTGGAACTTTTACAAAATACATTTGCAACTTCTTTTGAACAGGTAGCTCATAGAGTAACATGCTTACAAGATCCAAAACTTCCAGGAATACCTTTTCATTTTTTAAGAGTAGATGTTGCTGGAAATATTTCAAAAAGATTCTCATTATCAGGTATAGAGATACCAAGATATGGAGGAGCTTGTCCGAGATGGAATGTCTACTCAGCATTTTCAAGACCAGGAGTTATTCAAGCAGCAGTTAGTAAGATGACTAATGGAGAAAAATATGTTTGCATTGCGAAAACTGTTGAAAAAGGTGTTGGAAGATATGGACAAAAAAAAAGTATGTTATCTATAGGTCTTGGTTGTGAAGCAAAATATGCAAAAGAATTTGTATATACTGAAAATTTAGATCTTAGTGATAAAAAATCAGAATTACCTATTGGTGTATCATGTAGAACATGTGACAGACTTGATTGTTCTCAAAGGGCTTTTCCGCCTCTCCATAAAAAATTTGACGTAGATATAAATTCAAGAGGAGTTTCGGTTTACGTAAATGAGTAAATAAAAATTTATTGCTGTTTTTGTCTTTTCTTTGAAATTAGTTGTGTAAGAGAGTCTACCATCAGGTCTGAGGCTTTAAATATCTCATTAGTTTTAAATTCATGAGACATATTTTTTTCTTCATTTGTCTTATCTTCTATTATTATTCCTTTATCGGGTGAATTATCCTTTATATATATTAAAATTAACCATTCATCATCAGCAGACTCGTCCCATTTAATAAATATTTCTCCTGTCTCAAACCTTTTATCAATACATCTAAAAATAGACATGTGCCTGGTAATATATCTTTTGTTTAATTGGAAAACTAAACTATTAGCACTCCTATAAAAACTTTCTAAAGCAAACTCAATTTTTTGTCTTGCTAAATTATATTCTCTTTCCTTTTGAAGAAGTATCGATCTGTCATCAGCTTCGTCTGTCTTAACACCAAGAGCTTCTACTCTTTCTCTAATTTTTTGGTCTCTTATAAGTCTGTATTTATTTTTTAAATTTTCTATTCTTTGTTGTAATTTTCCATAATCCTCTCTTTTTTCTCTTAAAGAAATTTTCTCAAGTTTTTCTAATTCTTTTACTTCTCTTATTCTAAATCTTTCAATCTGTTTTTGAATTCTTAATTCTTGTAAAAATTTCTTTTGTCTCTCAGATTGCTCTTTTCTCAAGAGTGCTTGCTCTTTTCTCAAAAATAATTTTAAGTCTTTGGCTCTTAATTTTTCTATTCTTTCTTCATCCTTTAGTTGCTGCTCTTTTAATCTTAATTGTTTCTCCTCTTGTAAGATTTTTTGTTTTTTTATTTTTTCTTTTTCTTTATCTTTTTTTTCTATTTCTATTAATTTTAATCTTCTTTTTTCATCTTTTCTTTGGGATTTAAATTCATTTATTTTTCCATCAATAGAATTGAAGAATTTAGATATACCTCTATCAATTGCAAAAATATCAAATTTGACTTTGACATTTAGTTTTGATTTTAAATTTTCCTCTACTCTTACTGATTTTGTAATAAAATTATTTTTAATTTTTTTTTTAAGAACTGATTTTTTTTGAATATTTTTTTTTCTTTTAACCCCTAGAATTTTCTTCTTCTTTACTTTTTTTTTTATTTTTGTAAGAATCTTTCTAGCTTTCTTTTTCTTTTTAACTTTTTTTTTTTATTTTTTTTCATTATTACTGTCTAATTATTTATCAGTAATATTTTAATAAATATAGTCCCGAGTATTAGGAACTGAGCTATTGTCTTTTGATAGCTGAAACTGAAATACAACCTGGTCTCCCCATTTGAATGCCATTTCACAACTAGCCAAGTAAAATTCCCACATCCTAAAAAATTTTTCGTCAAACATGTCTAAAACCATGTCTTTTTTTGATAAAAATCTTTCTTTCCAATTCCTTAAGGTATGTGCATAGTGCATTCTTAGAACTTCAATATCTGATACGATCAGACCTGAGTTTTCAATAGGATTTGCAACTTCACTTAAACTAGGCGTGTAACCTCCTGGAAAAATATACTTCTGGATCCACGGTTGTGGATCTCTTGGAGGCATCGATGAGCCAATAGTGTGAATTAATGCTATTCCTCTTTCGTTCAAAAGTTTAAAAACTTTATTAAAATATGTTCTATAAAATTTTCTCCCTACATGCTCAAACATCCCAACACTCACTACTCTATCAAATTTTTCGTTTAGCTGCCTATAATCAATAAGTTTGAAATCTACTTTGTTAGAAAGGTTCATCTCTTTTGCTTTATTCTTGCTATATTTAAATTGATTTTCTGACAATGTAATTCCTGTAACACTAGCTTGTGTCTCTTTTGCTATTGCTAAAGCTAAAGTTCCCCAACCTGAACCTATATCTAAAACTTTCTGATTAGGCTGTATATTTAATTTTTTTATTATATGGTGAATTTTATTATTTTGAGCTTGTTCCAAAGTATCATTTTCATTTTTAAAGTAAGCACAAGAGTATTGTCTATTCTCATCTAAAAATAAATCATAAAGTTTTTCAGATATGTCATAATGATGAGCTACATTTTCTTTAGATTTTGCAATTTTGTTAAAACTTGTAAGATACCTATATGTACCTCTCAATTTTTTTATCACAGCTCCATAAGAATTTATATTTCCTCTACCAATATTTTTAAAAGCCAAATCTAAAAATTCTGTTATATTTCCATTTTCAATAACTAGCGATCCATCCATATAAGCTTCACCAAAATATAAGTCAGGATATAAAAGCAATTTTTGCATTAATTTTTGATCAAGCAATTTAAGCGATATTGGTTTTTCCCTGGAAGGTTTTCCAATTACATATTTTTTTGAATTTGAATCAATAAGTTCGAAACCATCATGTTTAAACAAACTATTTAAAAAACTTACTAACTTCATCTTATGCTGCTTTTAATATCTCCATATTAAAATTAAGTTTCTTTAGATTTGAAAGAAGATTATTTTTTTCTGTTTCATCTAGTAATTTTAAGGGAGGTAAAAGATTCTCATAAATTGAATTTTTTTGTGCCATTAGAGTATGAAGTCCAGAAATTAAATTATATTCATCAAATGACATTCTTATGTCACATAAATTTTGATTAGACTTTAATGATAACTTATTATTAAAATTATCATAAATTTCTCTAGCTAGGTGACCTGTAACATTCGTTGTCGCTGTAATTACCCCATCACATCCAAGTTCTAAACCTTTTAATAATTTTGCTTCAGAACCTGGAAAAATAGAAAAATTTTTTATTTTTAGAGTTTCAAATAAATTATAACTACTATCCTTCACGCCAACAATTTGATCAGGAAATTTCTTGACCAAATTTTCAACACATTGAATACTAAACTTATATCCACAAAGCTTTTCAAAATTATATAAGATAATCTTACAGTCATTAATCTCACTGATAATTCTAGAATAAAAATTAATTACCTCATCATCACCATACTTATAATAAGCAGGGGGCATAATTAAAAAATTATTGAAACCCATAGATTTAGAAATTTTCATTAAATTAATAGTGTCAATTAAAGAATTAAGACCAGTGCCGATTATAAATTTATTTTTATGTCTGCTATTGGGTAGCTCATTAATTAATTGAATTTTTTCACTTAAGGATATCAGTTGGGACTGGCCTGTGCTGCCAAAGAAAACAACCCCATGGCAACCTAAATCAATAACATTTTCGGCATGTTTAATGGTATTTTTAACATCTAAAGCAAGATTTTTATCTAAAACTGATAGTCCTGCAGCGTATATGCCTTTAATTTGTTCCATATCTAAAATTTATATAAAAATTCAAATTAGTAAAGGTTATAAAAACATATGAATATACTTGTTATACAAAACCGCATGGGAATTGGAGATATGGTAATTTTTTTGCCGTTTGTAGAAGCTATTTCAAAAAAATACAATTCACCTGTTACTCTTTTAATAAAAGAAAGTACAAAAGCAAATCAATACGTAGATAATTTAAAATACATTAAAGAAATAATTTATTTAAAAAGAGATAATAAAAATAATGAACACAATGGACTTTTTGGCTTTTTTAAACTTAAAAATGAAATTAAAGAAAGATTATTTGACAAAGTATTTATATTTAATTCATCGCTAAGATATAGACTGATTTGTACAGTTGCGGGTATTAAAAACATATATCAGTATCCACTATTTGAAAAAAAGGGACAGCATGTAATTGAGGCTGCTCAAAAATTATTAAAAAAAATTAATTTAGAAGTAGAAAGTAACCCACAAATTGAAATTAGTGAAAGTTCGATAAAATTAGCTGCACAAAGACTTTCAATTTCAAAAAATAAAGTAAATATTTTATTAGGAATTGGGGGATCTGGTCCCACTAAAAGAATACCTGCAGACAAATTTAAAAAATTTATAGATTTTGTGATTAAGGATTATGACTGCGTTTTTTACTTAGCAACAGGAAAAAATGAAGAAGAACAATTAATACTTAAAAGTATAATATCATCTTATAAAGAAATTTGTGTCTCTTTAGATAATAATTTAATTTCAGAAATATTGCCAATCATCAAGAATTGTAAAATCTCAATATGTAACGACTCTAGTTTCAGCCATCTCTCTGCTGCTTTAAATGTTCCTACAATAGTTTTAATGTCTGATACCCCATTATTATACGGTAGCTACAGTCCAAATATGTATCCAATAATCCCAGATGGTATGAATGATGTCTCACACAATTCGAGAGGGAAAGAAAAAATTAATCCAGAAAAAATTTATGAAAAATTTAAATCAATTATTAGCTAATATTTTTTATCACAATTTCTTTCGCTTCATTCACTATTGAGGCTAGCCTAGTTAGCTCTGGACTTACATCTGGATGAATTTTTTTCATTATAGATTTATAAGACTGCATTACTTGTTCTTTAGTGTATTTAATATCAGATTTTAAATTTAATATTTTATACGCCTCATCTAAGGATATATTTTGTTTGTTTGCTGATTGATTAAAATTATTAAAGTTAAATCGCCCCGAATTTCTTAAAACTCTAAAAAGTCCCCATAATCTTAGAAGTTGAAATAAAGATATCCCAGCTTTAGTTTTTATCAAGGGTAAGATTGCCAAAACAAAAGGTAGTGAAAATATATATCTTCCTGCATACGCCATAACAAGGGCTAATACTATTGCAGAAATAATAATTAATATTCTTATAAATCTTGAAATTTTTTTAGCAGAACTCCTGGCAAACCAAGTCAGAAGAACATATACAACTATAAAAATAATAAGTGTTATAAAAAAAATATTCATATATTAATTCAATTCAAAATGAAATTACCACAGCTTGAAAAGAAACCTGAAATAAAATCTTGTCACAATACGACTTGGACTGATGACTATAGTTGGATACATCAACCAAATATCCTAGAGGTTTTAAAGGATAGTTCAAAACTTTTGCCTGAAGTAAGAAAATATTTAGAAGATGAAAATGATTTTTTTTCTGACCAAATGAAAGATACTCAAGATATTCAAAAAAAACTATTTGATGAGATTAAAGCAAGAATTAAACTGGACGATGAGTCACTTCCTTACAAGGATAAAAACTATGAGTATTGGACTAAAACTACAGCAAAAGGTAATTATTCTATAAAACTAAGAAGAAAAATTGGTGAGGAAAAAGTTGAGGAAATATGGAATGGCGATAAAGAGAAGGAGAAACTTAAAACAGAGTATTTTGGTTTAGGCGACTTAGAAGTAAGCTTTAACGATGAATATCTTGGATATTCTTTAGATTTAAGAGGATCTGAATACTACACAATTTATATAAGAAATATAAAGTCTGGAAATTTAGTCACTGAAAAAATTGAAGAGACGAGTGGAAGTATCGAATTTAGTTTAGATGACAAATATATATTTTATTCTAAATTAGACGAACATCATAGGCCCAGAACTATTTATAGACATGAAATTGGAACAGCAACAAAAGATGATTTATTGATCTTTGAAGAAAAAAGTGAGGCATTTACTGTTGGTATTGGCCTAAGTTCAGATGAAAAATATTTTATGATTACAAGTTCTGATCATAACACCTCTGAACAATATTATTTTAATGTTGATGAAAATAATCCAAAACCTAAATTAATCCAAAAGAGGGAAAGAGGTATAATTTACTCGGTAAATTCTTGGGATAACTATTTTTATAAACATACCAACGAGAATGCTGAGGACTTTAAAATTGATAGGTGTGCTAATTTAGTTAAACCAAAATGGGAGACATTTGTTGCTGCAAAAGATGAAGTATTAATTGGAGGTTTGGTATTTTTAAGTAATTGGATAATTAGATCTGAAACATCTAATGCACTTGGAAAAATAATTTTACGTGATCCAAAGACAGACAAAGAAGAAGAGATAATTTTTTGTGACGAAAAAGTAATTGTTCCGAGCATATCATTGCTTCAAAAAGATAAAAACACAGACAATGTGTATTTATCATATTCTTCTCCTAAAACACCAGGAAGGACTTTTTTATATAATTTAAAATCAAAAGAAAAAAAACTTGTTAAAGAACAAGAAATTCCATCTGGACATAACTCAAATGATTATGTGGTTGAGCGTATTGAATGTCCATCTCATGATGGAAGAATGGTGCCAATAACTATAACAAGACATAAGGATACGATTCTGGATGGATCTTCAAACCTTTTACTATATGGCTATGGTTCTTATGGAAATTCGATGTCTCCTGGTTTTTCATCTACACGACTGAGCCTTATAAATAGAAACATAATCTGGGTTACAGCACATATAAGAGGAGGAATGGAAAGAGGAATGAAATGGTGGAAAGAAGGAAAACTTTTAAACAAAAAAAATACATTTGAAGATTATATTGCTGTTGCAAAATTCTTAATTGAAAAAAAATATACTTCTAAAGGTAAAATTATAGGTATGGGTGGTTCAGCAGGAGGGTTGTTGATGGGAGCAGTTGTAAATGCAGCTCCTGAGCTATTTTTAGGGTTAATAATGGCTGTACCATTTGTAGACTCCTTAACAACTAACCTTGATCATTCACTACCTTTAACAGTTGGAGAATTTGATGAATTTGGAAATGCTAAAGATAACAAAGATCATTTTGATTATATTTATTCTTATGCTCCATATAACAATATTAAAAAAATGGATTACCCAAATATTTTAATTACTACAAGTCTTAGTGACAATAGAGTTCTATTTGATGAACCAGCAAAATTTACTGCCAAACTAAGAGAATATAAGACAGATAATAATTTATTATTATTAAAAACAGAGATGAACGCTGGTCATGGAGGGAAATCTGGTAGGGATGGCGCAATTGAAGAAATAGCCCTTGATTACTCTTTTGCCTTAAAAATTGCAGAAAAAATTTAAATAATCTTGTATTGAAATTTTATAATTAGTCACCATATCAGTATTGTAAGTTGCCTAATGGGACTTACATAAATAAACTTGCTTAACAAAAGGAGTAAATATGACAAGTAAGGATCTATCTATCTTTAACTCACTAAGACCGTTTTCTATTGGTTTCGATGATATGTTCGACCAATTTGAAAGTATGCTTGGTAATGGTGGTATGACTATGCAATCGAATTATCCGCCATACAACATAAGAAAAACTGGTAAAGACAACTATTCAATTGAAGTTGCATTGGCTGGTTTTAATAAAAAAGATGTCGAGGTTGAGTTCGAAGATAATATATTAACTGTTAGAACTAAACAGCTTAATAAGTCTGATGAGCAAAATGAAGACGGTGAAATTATTCATAAAGGAATATCACAAAGACAATTTGCAAGATCTTTTACTATTGCAGACGATGTAAAAGTAAATGATGCTGAACTTAAGGATGGTCTTTTAACAATTGCTTGTGAAAGAATTTTACCAGATCACAAGAAAAAAAGACTTATTGATATTAAGTAAATAAATTTTAACCTTACTTGTGGGGTTAGCCCCACAAGTTTAAAAGCATCCACTAGAACTGAAAGCTATAATAGTTCCACTAGCGTTTACTTCAAATCTTCTTTCACACGGTACCCCGTACTTTTTGGTTTTGTAAATTAAAACTTCATTGCCTATACTATTAATGATGTCCTCACTAGGAGCGCCTAGTTCTAACCTCATTTTATTAACATCTCCTCCAACGAATAAACCGTATTTTTTATTTTCTTTTTCTACAACCTCGTCCGTTTTATTCTGAATAGTTTGACAGCCTGCAGTTAAAATAAGTATTGAGATTAATGTGATTGCGAATTTAATTTTCATAATTAACTTATAATACTGAAATGTGACGAAAGATTAACTTAAAAGTTGAAAAAAAAATAAGTTTTCTATCAAAATTAGTTAAATATATTGTATTTATATTACTTAATTCTTTATTTTTACTACTATCAAATCGATTCTTATGAATACAAAACTCAAAGTATCCGAAATTTCAAAAATTTATCCAGGATGCATTGCAAACGATAAAGTATCATTAGAATTTGGAAGTGGAAAAATATACGCTTTATTGGGAGAAAATGGTGCTGGCAAGTCTACACTAGTTAAAATCCTGTCAGGAGTTGTAAAGCCTGATTCAGGGGAGGTTTTTTTAAATAACGAAAGTATTAAACTAAATTCTCCCTTAGATGCCAAAAAAAATAATATTGGAATGGTTTTTCAACATTTTAATCTCTTTGAGACTTTATCAGTATTTGAAAATTTAAGCATCGATAGTGACAATAAAGATGAAGATCTAAGAGTTTTAGTAAACGATATATTAAAAAAATATAATTTTAAAATCGATCTAGATATTCCTGTTCTAAATTTATCTGCAGGTCAAAAACAAAAAGTAGAAATAATAAGATGTTTAATTAGAAATCCAAAAGTATTGATTATGGATGAACCTACATCAGTTTTAACTGAACAAGAAACCGATGATTTATTCATTTCATTAAAACAATTTTCTAAAGATGGAATTTTAATTATTTATATTACACATAAATTGAAAGAAGTTTTATCACTTTGTGATGAGGTGGCCGTAATGAGAAAAGGCAAAGTAGTTTCCGTTAGCAATACAATAAATGAAAAAATTGAAAGTTTAGCCAATAAAATGGTAGGTGAAAATCTAAATACAATTAAGAAGAAAATTAATAATTTTAAGGACAGTGAAGAAATTTTAAAAGTCTCAAATTTAAATTTTAAAAGTGACGATCCATATGAAACAAACTTAAAAGATTTAAACCTTTCTTTAAAAAAAGGAGAGTGTTTAGGTATAGCTGGTATTTCAGGAAACGGTCAAAATGAACTATTTCAAATACTAAGTGGTGAAATAATTACCGAAGGTACGTCTATAATGTTCAGAAATAAAGAAATTGGAAAGTTAAACCCTAGAGAAAGAAGAGAATACCTTATGGCTTTTTCACCAGAAGATCGTATCTCGCAAGCTGCAGTACCTGAATTAAAGATATATGAAAATGTTGCATTAAACAATTTTAAATCATCAAACTTTTTTGAAAAAGGTTTAGTGAATGAAAAGAAAATAAAAGAACACTCCAAGAAGATACTTTCTAATTTTTCTGTTAATACAGACAATGTTGAACTAAAAAGTCAATTTTTGTCTGGCGGAAATCTTCAAAAATTAATTATTGGAAGAGAATTAATTACTTCTCCTGAATTATTGGTATGTTTTAACCCCACATGGGGTCTTGATGTTGGCGCAATCAACTACATTCATGAAACATTAATTCAAATTAATGAACAAGGAAAATCATCAATATTAATTTCTACTGATAACGATGAACTATTAAAATTAAGCGACCGTATTTGTGTAATTTATAAAGGTAAACTATCTAAAATAATGAATGCAGATACTGTTACTGCTGAAAAATTAGGAATTTTGATGGGAGGAGGCTCAATTGATTAAAATTGAAAAGCGTAACGATGTATCCCAATCAATTTACTTTTTAACACCGATTTTAGCCATTTTTCTAACATTATTTGGCGGTGGGATTATTTTTTATATTTTGGGTTTTAATCCTATTGAGGCTTTAAAATTTTTTTTTATTACCCCCATTTCAGATTTATACGGATTAAGTGAACTTTTGGTAAAAGCTACACCACTTTGTTTAATAGCGATAGGTTTATCTTTTTGTTTTAAAAGTAATAATTGGAATATTGGTGCAGAAGGTCAACTTATTTTTGGTGGAATAGTCGGCGGTGGAGTTGCTTTGTTATTTTATAATCACGATGGATTTTATGTTTTACCAATAATTATATTATCTGGTGCAATTGGTGGGATGTTATTTGCAATGATACCAGCAATTTTGAAAACCTATTTTAACACTAATGAAATTTTGGTCAGCTTAATGCTGGTTTATGTTGCAAAATTATTGTTAGATTATTTAGTGGTTGGTCCTTGGAGCAATCCTGAAGGTTTTAATTTTCCAGAAACAAGACAATTTAGTGAGTCTGCAAGAATGCCAATTTTATTTGACGGTTTAAGGATTCATGCTGGAATATTTATTACTCTCATCACTGTATTCTTAAGCTGGCTTATATTGTACAAAACTTATTTAGGTTTTCAAATAAAAGTTTCAGGCTTAAGTTTAAAAACTGCGAAATATGCAGGGTACAAAGGTAAGACAATGATTATTATTGTTTTTATGATAAGTGGAGCATGTGCCGGTCTTGCAGGTGTAGGTGAGATAACAGGACCAATAGGACAATTACATAGAAACATTTCTCCTGATTATGGCTTCACTGCAATAATTGTTGCTTTTTTAGGAAGACTAAATCCAGTTGGAATTATATTTGCATCTTTAATTGTTGCGCTAACTTATTTAGGAGCAGAAACAGCTCAGATATTTTTACAAGTACCAAAATATACAGGTCAAGTTTTTCAAGGAATGATTTTATTTTTCCTTCTTGGGTCTGATTATTTATTATTTTTTAAAATAAAATTTTTAGGTTTAAAAAAAAATGAGCTTTGATTTAAATTTTATAGGTATTTTAATTGGTGCCATCATGGCATCATCGGTTCCTTTAATACTTGCTGCATCTGGGGAATTAATAACAGAAAGATCTGGTGTTTTAAATCTTGGGGTAGAAGGAATGATGATAATTGGAGCAATTTCTGGATTTGCTTTAATGGTAGTGACTGATAATTTATTTTTTGCAGTAGTAGGCTCTATGCTGTCAGGTTTAATTTTATCTCTTATTTTTGGATTACTTACTCAATCACTCCTTACAAATCACGTGGCTACAGGTCTTGCGCTAACTATCTTTGGTATTGGAATGTCAGCAATGATAGGAAAGAATTTTGTTGGAATTCCAGGAAAGGAATTTCCGTTATTATTCCTTAATTTAAAGGAAAGTATTCCTTTTTTGGGTCCCATATTCTTTGGTCATTCAATTATATTATATTTTGCATTTGGATTACCTTTTTTAACAAATTATTTTTTGAAGAAGACTAAAACTGGTTTAATTATCAGAGCCGTTGGGGATTCGCCAACTTCAGCCTCTAATCAAGGAATTAATGTTACATTAGTAAGATACAGTTGCATTCTTTATGGAGGTGCAATGTGTGGATTGGCAGGTGCATACCTGTCATTAATATATACTCCCCAATGGATTGAGAATATGACAGGGGGTAGAGGATGGATTGCACTAGCTTTAGTAGTTTTTGCAACATGGAGTCCGATTAAAGTTCTTATAGGTGCATTAATATTTGGCGGAATTACAATTTTACAATTACATATGCAGGCAGTGGGTTTAAGAATTCCAGTTCAATTATTAAGTGCATTGCCATATATTATGACAATAATAGTTTTAGTTGTAATTTCTCGTGATAGTAGAAAAATAAAACTAAATACACCAACTTCACTGGGACAAATCTTCTATAAGGAAAAGTGATGTTAGCTATTCCAAAATAAATATTTTTTTTTATTAGTATAATGATTAGTTTGTAGTATCACAAATAAAATTTAAAGGGGAATAAAATGTATAAACTATTTTTAAGATGTTTAATTTCTGTATTATTTTTGCTTGGCTTCAGCATAAATGCAAACGCAGAATTTAAAGTTGGCTTTGTTTATGTTGGACCAACTGGAGACCATGGATGGACATACCAACATCATGAAGGAAGAAATGCGGTTGAGGCTTTGGGAATAAAAACTACTTACGTAGAAAGCGTACCTGAAGGTGCAGATGCAGAGAGAGTTATAAGACAATTAGCACAATCTGGTCACGACCTAATCTTTACGACTAGTTTTGGATATATGGATCCAACAAACAAGGTAGCTAAAGATTTTCCAAATGTAAAATTTGAACATGCAACAGGTTACAAAAGAGAGCATTCAAATGTCTCAACATATTCAGCAAGGTTTTATGAAGGTAGAACTTTATTAGGACATATGGCTGGAAAGATGACAAAGACAAATACTATTGGATACATTGCTTCTTTTCCAATTCCTGAGGTTATAAGAGGAATTAATGCAATGACATTAGCCGCTCAAAAAGTAAATCCTGATATTAAGACAAAAATTGTTTGGGTTTTTACTTGGTATGATCCAGGAAAAGAATCTGAAGCAGCTCAGGCTTTAATTGACCAAGGTGCAGATATAATTATGCAACACACTGACAGTACTGCTCCTGTACAAGTTGCTGAAAAAGCAGGAGTTTGGTCTTTTGGTCAAGCAAGTGATATGCAAAGATTTGCTCCAAAATCAATATTAACGTCAATTATTGATGATTGGGCACCTTACTATGTTGAAAGATCAATTGCAGCAAGAGATGGTACTTGGAAACAACAAGATACTTGGCATGGATTAAAAGAAGGAATGGTAGCTATGGCTCCTTATAATTCTGCAATGGGAAGTGATTTAATTAAAGAAGTTGAACAACTTCAAAAAGACTTGGCTTCTGGTAAAGCTCACTCTTTTACAGGTCCAATTTATGATCAAAAAGGAAACATTCTTGTTGCTGAAGGTGCAGTAGCAGACGATGGTATGTTAGCAGGAATGAATGTTTACGTTAAAGGAGTAGAAGGAGATATTCCTCAATAAAACTCAATTAAAAAATTAAAATTAAAGGCCAGCTTAGTCTGGCCTTTTTTATTTAGAAAACTTTTTTTTCAAACCGTCAATATCGATTTCATCATAATACTCTGATGGTTGAACAATCCATGGATCATTATCTAATAAAATTGGACAGAAATCAGGAGTAAAAGTGGAAGATTTTTTTTTCCAAAGACACGCTGTTTTAATTTCACTTATGTGGTCCTTAACAGGTTCATATTCTTTAAGCCACTCTATACTTTTATTTAAAGTTAATCCTGTGTCTGATAGGTCATCTACTAACAATACATTTTTAAAATCTTCGTTTGTTGCAATTGCACTTATATCTCTTGCAAATATTAGCTCCCCTTGTTTATCTTGTACCGTATCACCAGAGTAACTTTGAATTACAACATAAGCAGTAGGTAACTTAAAAATTCTAGATAATATATCTATAATTGGAGCTGCTCCTCTCATGATACCAACTAAAACTGTTGGCTTATATTTTTTTTCAATTTCTAAAGCAAGTTTTTCGACTACCTTTTTATATTCTTCATAAGTAATTATTAATTTATCAGCCATTAAAATTTGGTATCATAAATAAAAATATTAAAAAAGGATAAATATGAAAACTTATTGGATAAGTCTATACTTAGAAATCTCAAGCCAGGATAACTTAAAAAAATATGGAGAAAAAGCTATTCCTATAATTAAAAGTTATGGGGGGAAACCAGTAGTTAGAGGTGGAAAATTAAAGTCATTTAGTGGCCCAAACGTTGTGCGTACTGTAATATGGGAGTTTCCGACTTACAATGATGCTATGTCATGCCATGAGTCAACTGAATATAAATCTGCTTGGACTCATGCAGAAAATACAACTAAGAGAATAATGTTTATTGTTGAAGGAGTAGAACAAGAACTAATTTGATAAAGTAAAAATTGATTATATAATGACAAATATAGGAAAATTATGAAAGGTTACGTAGTTTGCGTGTGGGAAAAAATTAATAGTGAGGAAAAATTAAAGGAATATGCACTAAAAGCTAAGATTGCTGCAGATAAATACTCAGGGGTATTTATAATTAGAGGTGGAAAAAATAGAACAAATGAGGGAATAAAATCTCCTAGAACAACTGTAGTTGAATTTCCAGATTACAACACTGCAATAGAATTTTATGACTCCCCAGAATATCAGGAAGCACTAGACGTTATTAAAGGTCATGCTGTAAGACATCATCAGATAGTTGAAGGCACTTAATATTGTATAGGCTCATCGTCTATGGAGCGCCATAAATACCAAGTAGCTACGGAACAATATGGAGAAAACCTCTTTTTCAATCGATTTACATAGCTCATGGGTGGTAAATAGCTTTTCTTATAATTGTTTGAAATAGCTCTAAGTAAACCAATATCTTGCACAGGCCATATGTTTGATCTGTTGTAAGTAAATAGCAATATCATCTCAGCAGACCATCTACCTATTTGTCTTAACTCAGATAAATAAAGAATTGCCTCCTCGTCTCCCATTTTTTTTATAATTCTTGGATTAAATGCTTTATTTACAAATTTTTTTGCCAACTCTTTAATTCCTCTAACTTTTTGTCTGCTTAATCCACATTTTTTCAAACGAGCCGAGGTAATAGCATTAACTACTTTTGGATTTATCTTTCCTCTACATTCTTTTTTAAACTTTAAAAATACAGAATTTGCTGCAGCAACACTTATCTGTTGTCCTATTATACTTTTACATAGAGACAAAAAAATATCTTTTCTTGTAGTTAAGGTTTTGTCTTTATATTTAGAAATAAGTTTTTTCATTATCTTGTCTTTAGAAAGGAACTTTACTGCCTTTGACCAATAAATCGGAGGTTTACTCATTTTTAAAAATTAAGTTTGGTTTTTTCAAATAGATTTCTCTTCTAAATATAATTAATGAAGAAAACACTACAAGTAATGAACCCAATAAAGTTTTATAAGATGGTATTTCATTCCAAATAAAATAACCAAATATAATTGCAAATACTAAACTTAAATACTTAAGTGGAGTAACTAAAGAAACTTCTGAAAGTTTGTAAGATTGTCCAAGTAGTAAATTAGCAATACCTCCAAGCAAACCAATCATACACAAAAAAATAAAATCTATTAATGTAGGCATTACCCATCCAAAAGGAATTGTAAACAAACCTAAAATAGATATCGCTACTGAAAAATAAAAAGAAATAAGCCAAACTGGTTCGGATGTAGATAACTGTCTGATAGCAATTGCAACATATGACATTCCTAAACAAAAAATTATTGGGTAAATATAATAAAAATTTAAAGTGGAAATACCTGGTTGTGTAATAATTATTACACCTATAAAACCGATCAAAACTGCTAACCAGCGGTATTTACCAATTTTTTCTGACAAAAAATAAATGGATAAAATTGTTGCAAAAATTGGTGCTGCAAATGAGATTCCCACTACCGTTGCCAAAGGTAAATTTCTTAGTGCAATAAATACTGATACTATTGCCATTAATCCTGCTGTACACCTAAAGAAATGTAATTTAGGTCGATCTGTTTTATAAAAATTTGTGTAGTTTTCTTTTGGTATTAAAAAAAAAATAGGTATTAATCCGCAAATTCCTCTAAAAAAAAGAACTTCACCAACAGGATAATTTTCAGACCACTTAACAAGCACATCCATCATTGAAAATGCACACACTGACAGAAACATGTACAAAAAGCCTAATTGATTTCTAGATAACATGGATTAGATTATATTAATATTATAACATTAATCTATGGAAATAGCAGTTTTAGCTTTGGGATGTTTCTGGGGTCCAGAAAAAAAATATGCACAATTAGATGGCATCTACAGAACAGAAGTTGGATATTGTGGAGGAAACAGTCCTAATACAAATTATAGAGAAGTTTGTACAGGAACAACTAATCATGCAGAAGCTGTAAAATTAGAATTTGATCCTAAAGTTATTACATACGAACAAATAATTAAGAGATTTTTTGAATTTCATGATCCAACTACACTAAACTCTCAAGGTCCTGATTTTGGAACACAATACAGAAGTGAGATATTCTACCTTAATGAAGAACAAAAAAATATTGCTCAAAAAGTAATAGACGAAGAAAATTTGAAGTTATCTGGAAAAGTTGTAACTAAGCTATCTGAGTTGAAAAATTACTGCACTGCTGAAGAGTATCATCAGAAGTATTTAGAAAAAAGATAGAATGTCACTTGTTACATCAGATTGGTTAGAAAATAATTTAAGTGACATCAAAATAATTGACTGCTCATGGCATATGCCAGGAATTGATAGAAATCCTAAAGAGGAGTACTCTAAAAATCATATTCCTGGTGCAATTTTTTTTGACTTAGACAAGAATTCAGATCAAGATACAGATTTACCTCACATGCTTCCTACAAAAGAAAAATGGGAAGAGATAGTATCTTCAATGGGCATATCAAATACCGATAGAATTGTAATTTATGATAACTCTGATGTTTTAAGTTCATGTAGAGGTTGGTACAATTTTATTTATTTTGGTCATGATAAACACCTAGTAAGTGTTTTAGATGGTGGTTTAAAAAAATGGATGATTGAAAATAGGAAAACAACAAGTGAAAGGACAATTTTAAACAACTCAACCTACAGAGCAACAGAAAATAAAAATCTGGTAAAAAGTATTCTTGAAATAAATGAAAACATTGAACAAAATAATTTTACAATAATCGACGCTAGAAGTAAGGAAAGATTTAATGGAAGTGTTCCAGATCCCAGGAAGAATGTGAAAAGTGGATCTATTCCAAACTCTGTATGTCTTCCATTTAAAGAAATTATAAATAGTTCAGACAACACTTTTAAAGGTGTAAGTGAAATCTCAAAAAAGTTCAGCGAAATTATTGATTTAAATGACGATAAAACTGTTTTTTCATGTGGATCTGGTATAACAGCATGTGTTTTAGGTCTTGCATATTCCCTAGTAAATAATACATATTCTCCTACAGTTTATGATGGTTCATGGGCTGAATATGGAAGAATATAGAAATGAAGAGATCTACTAAAATAACATCAATAATAGTAATTTTTTTTCTAATTATTACAGGAGTGATCATTGCTCGAACAATGATTGGGAACCATTTTAAAAAAAAATTTAGTAAAAGACCGCCACCAGGTATCATTGTCAAAACAGTAGAGGAAAGAAAGTTTCAAAATATTATTGAAACCTTTGGAACGGCGGTTCCAATTAAAACACAGTCATACAATATTGAAAAATACGAAATTGTAGAAGAAATCAAATATAATACCAAGGTGAAGTCTGGTGATGTTATCGCAAAATTAAAAAATAGAACTATAGTAGCACCCTTCGATGGAGTAATTGGTAAAAGAAACTTTTCTGACGATATTAATGTTTCGGAAAGTTCTGTTGTAATTGATATCGAGGACGCATCTTCTTTATTTATTGATGTTGATGTTCCAGAGGTATTCGCACCGTTTGTAAAGAAAGGACTTGGAGTTGATGTAAAATTTTCTGGCAATAAGGATAAAACTTATAACGGAATAGTAGACTCTTTGGCTAGCAAAATTGATGTTAGCAATAGATCTTTAAGACTTAGAGTTAAAATGCAAAATTCAAATTCAGAGATTTTGCCTGGTGCTTTAATGGAAGTCACAATAAAATATGATGAAAGAGTTTCTTTAGGAATTCCAGATACAAGTGTAATCTTAGAAGGTAACAAAGTTTATATTTATAAAGTAGATAAAGAGAATATAACAAAAAGAGTTGAAGTTAAAGTTGGTAACAGAAACAAAGGATATCTAGAAGTGGAGTCAGGTTTAAATGAGGGCGATATAGTTGTTGCTGAAGGATTGAAAAAAGTAAGACCCAATGGAAAAATTAAACCCATTAAAGATGGTGAAAAAAAAAGTGAGTCTAGTTGGGGTAAAAAAGAAAATAAAAGTAAATAATTAAATGTATTTAACTGATGTTAGTATAAGAAGACCAGCATTGTCATGGGTATTATCCTTAATATTAGTAGTCTTTGGAACTTTTGTTTTTTCAAAATTACCAGTTAGAGAACTACCAACTGGTTTACAACCACCTGTGGTTCAAGTCCAGGTAGAATATGCATCAGCGTCAGCTCCAATTGTTGATGAAGAAGTGACACAGGTAATTGAAGAAGTTATAGGTGGAGCAGAGGGAATAAAAAACATAGACGCTAAATCAGAGAATGGGAAAAGTACTATAAATATCGAATTTGATACAGATATAGACCTTGATGATGCCGCAAACGATGTAAGAGAGAGAGTTGCAAGAATTGTTGGAAGGCTGCCAGCCGAGTCTGAGGCCCCAAGAATACTTAAGCAATCTGCAGGTTTTACAACTACAATGTGGCTTGCCTTATCTTCAGAAACTTGGAGTGATCTTGAGCTCGGAGACTATGCTGAACGATATTTAGTTGATCAATTTTCTAGCATTAAAAATGTTGGTCGAATAAGAACGGGTGGCCTTAGGGAGCAGAGTATTAGAGTATGGATAGATCCAATCAAATTAGCTGCAAATAATTTAACTATTCAAGAAGTAGAAAGATCTTTAAGAAACGAAAATGTTCGATTACCAGCGGGTACACTTGAGGCTGAAAATATAGATTTAACGATCAATATCGATAAATCATATAATGATTTAGAAAAACTTAAGGAACTGCCAATTAAGAAAGCTAAAGATAATATAGTAAGATTATCTGATATTGCAAATTTAGAATTAGGTCCTGTCACAGAGAAAGTTTTATTCAGAGCTCAAAGTAAAGGAGCATTAAATTTAAAAACCATGGGTATAGGAATTTATGCAAGAAGTGGAGCTTCAACTGTTGAATTATCAAAAGATGTTGAAAAGAAAATCAATGAAATTAGAAAAACTTTACCTGGCGACTTAAATTTGGAAATAGCTTTTAATAGAGCTACTTATATTGGCGAAGCAATAAATGAAGTTTATAAAACTTTAGCTATAGCCTTTATACTTGTTGTAATAATAATTTATTTATTTTTAGGAAATTTAAAAGCAGTTATTGTTCCTGCAATAGCTTTACCTGTAAGTCTAATTGCTACATTCTTAGGTTTATATATATTTGATTTATCTATTAATATATTTGTCTTACTAAGTTTTATATTAGCAATTGGAATTATTACTGATGATTCAGTCATTATGACTGATGCAATATATAGAAGAATTGAAAATGGTGAGACACCACTGGTAGCAGCATATAAAGGCTCAAAACAAATTACATTTGCAATTATTGCAACAACTCTTATTTTGGTTGCAGTATTTTTGCCTTTAATTTTCATTGAAGGTATTGCTGGAACTTTATTTAAAGAGACTGCAATAGCACTATCATTTGCAATAGTAGTGTCATCATTTGTTGCTCTAACGCTTTCGCCAATGCTAGGTAGTAAATTTCTTGATAAAAAGAAAAAGTCGAATTTCTTGACAAAAGGATTTGATAAATTTTTTCAAGGCTTTTTAAAATTTTACACTGAGACATTAGGATTTTGGATGAACAAGAAGAAAACAATAATAACATTCATAATTTTTATCATAGTTGCCTCTGGGGCTTTGTATAACTATACAAAAAAAGAATTGTTACCATTAGAAGATCGTGGAGTTTACTTAGTTATAGGATTTACTGATGAGGGAAGTTCATTCCAATATACTCAAAAAAGGGCGGAGGATGTTGAAAAAAGACTAATTCCACTACTTGATGGCGATAATAGTCCATACAATAGATTTTTAATGATAGTTCCAGGTTTTGGCTCTGAAAATAGCTTCTTAATAATCTCACTTTTGGACAATTGGAAAAATAGAAAACAAAATTCTCAAACAATAATGAGACAAGCAATTGGAAAAATAGTTACAGTACCTCAAACACTAGCATTTCCAATTTCTCCTCAGTCAATAAGAGTTTCAAGTTACAATAAGCCGGTTCAAATGGTTATTTATGGAAATACATACGAAGAGTTAGAACAAATACAGTCTCAGGTTATTAGAATGTTAAGAAAGAACAGAAATTTATCAAGACTTGAATCTGACTACACGAGAAATAAACCTGAAGTAAATATAAAAATTAACAAAAATAAAGCAAAAGACTTAGGAATATCAACTGAAGCAATTGGTCAAACTTTAGAAACTTTGTATGGGGGTAAGACGGTCACAAAATTTAATAAACTTGGAAAAGAATATCCAATTATTTTACAACAATATTTAGAAGATAGGAAAAATAAGGAAAGTTTAAGTAAAATATTCGTTCGATCAGAAAAAACAGGTAATTTAGTTTCCCTCTCTAATCTTGTTGAATTTAATGAAAAAGGAACGGCAAGTAAGTTATCAAGATATAACAGACAACGTGCCGTAACAATATCGGCTAATATAAGTGAAGGTTATACTTTAGCTGAAGCAATTAAATATTTAGAAGAAACAATGACTAATGTTGCTCCAGAAAAACAAATTACTTGGAAAGGAAAATCTGAAGAATTAAAAGAAACAAGTAATGAACTTTATATCATATTTGCTTTAGCATTGCTGACTGCTTATCTTGTTATGTCAGCTACTTTTAATTCGTTTATACACCCATTTATAATTATTTTAACTGTTCCACTTGCAGTATTTGGAGGATTAATATTTATTCTATTCTTGAATTCATCAATAAATATATTTTCACAAATAGCCTTAGTAATACTTATTGGTATTTCAACAAAAAATAGTATTCTTATCGTTGATTACGCAAATCAATTGAGAACTAAAGGTAAAGAAATTGAAAAGGCTGTAAAAGAAGCCTGCAGTTTAAGATTTAGACCAATTATAATGACATCCCTTAGCACAATGATTGCGATGTTGCCTTTGGTTATTGGAAATATTGGACCAGGTGCTGGAGAAGGTTCCCGACTTGCTGTAGGTGCAACTATACTTGGTGGCATGATAATTTCTACTTTCTTCACTTTATATGTAACTCCAACGATGTATTTAACTTTGGCGAAAAATACGAAGAGAATTGATGCAGTTGATATAGAGCTTAAAAAACAATTAAACTAAAATATAATATATTTTTTAGTAGTAAGTGATTTTCGACAATTATTAAGTTGTGCTTTGTATTTCTTAGATTGATTTTCAACTTTTTTTGCTAGAAGAATAATTTTTTGATTCTTTTTATAATTTTTGTAATTTCCCCAGCCCTCATGATAAGCAACATATTGTTTAAAAGCATCATTTTTTGGTATTTTTAGGATCTTTTCTGTTTTGTTTGTATACCAACCAATAAAATCTACACTATCTTTAAATCTTGTCCTAGTAGCATACTTGTTTCCTGTTTCCTCTTTGTATTGCTTCCAGGTTCCTCTAATTGCTTGAGAATAACCAAAAGAACTTGATTGTCTTTTATATGGGATAACTTTAAATAATTTTTGTCTAGGTGGTTTTGCCAACCAATCAAAATCTGACTCCATTTTAATTATAGCAAGTTGTAAATTAATAGGAGTACCCCATTTTTGTTCAGTTTTTTTGGCATGCTTATACCAAAGATATCTTTCTGAAAAAATTGAACAGCCATCAGCAGTATTTTTAGGAATTGAAGAGCAAGCAGAAACTAAAATAAGAATTAAAATTAAATAAATATTTTTGTTTCGAATCATTTTTATTATTATCTATTTTTTTTTCTCCATATCCAAGGATATTCGAATTGCATTTGCCATAAACCCAAGGAAAGTTTTTTTGCATAAATCTGATGTTCTCTAAATTTTCCGTTTGAATATTTAGGATAATCAAATGCATAACCATTCTTAACCATAAAAACTGAGAGGCTTTCATTTTGTATAAAACATTCACCTATTAACCTACTGTATTGATCTTTATTTTTTTCTATTTTACAGTTAACGACCTGATTTCCAATTTTTTCAATGAGCTTTTCTTTGGATAGCTTTCCACATAGAATTTCAATATTATTTAAAATACATAGTTGTTTTTTTCCAAAAAAAAAACTTTCTGGAGCATCAATTCCACTAAAACGAATTTTTTTATTGTTAATCTTGATTGTATCACCATCAGTAACCTGGGGCTTACCTATAATTAATGAATAACTTAAGTCTTTAGATAATGAGGGATTAATATTTAATAAGAGAAAAAAAAAACTAATTAAAATCAGTTTTTGCTTTTTCATTTAGTTCATCCATTTTTTTTCGTAGTTCTTCATCCGAAACGTTTTTTTCTTTCAAATCCTCTTTGATTTTTCTAAATACGTCTTGATCACCTGCTTCAGCAAAATCTGCTTTTATAACTGATTGAATGTATTCTTTTTCTTGATCAGGATTAAAATTTAGCATCTGGGATACCCATTCTCCTAAATATTTATTCCTTCTAGCGCTAACTTTGAATTGAAGCTCTTGATCGTGAGCAAATTTCTTTTCAAAACTTTTTTTTCTATCTTCAAATGAACTCATTTTAACAAATTAAAAAGATTTAGCTTTATGTCAATCTAATTTAATTTATATTTGTGTTAAATTTATGAATAATTTAATACTTGTTAGACATGGACAAAGTGAATGGAACCTAGAAAACCGTTTTACTGGCTGGGTGGATGTAGGTTTAGCTGCCAAGGGTAAACTTGAAGCATGTAAAGCTGGAGAACTAATTAAGGAATTAAACCTTGAATTATCTTATTTTTATACATCTTTACAGACAAGATCGATTGAAACATTAAGTTTAATACTCAACACGATGAGAATTAAAGATCAAAATGTTATTAATGCTTGGGAACTAAACGAAAGGCACTATGGAGCGTTAACAGGTTTAAATAAAGATGAAATGAAAAAACTCTATGGAGAAGAAAAAATTCATATTTTTAGAAGATCGTGGGATAACCCACCAGAGCCTTTAAAAAAAACAAGCCCATATCATCCATTGAATATTGATATATATAAAAATGTTCCCAAAGATAAAATACCAGATACAGAGTCATTAAAAAATACTTATGAAAGAGTAATACCTTTTTATAAAAAAAATATTGAACCTAAATTAGACAAAAATATTATTGTATCAGCTCATGGAAATTCAATTAGATCATTATGTAAATATTTATTTAATTTAGATAACGAAAAGATTTCAAGCTTAGAAATACCAACTGGTAATCCTTTATTGATTGAAACTGAAAATGGAAAGGTTAAGAATGTAAGATATTTAGATAAAGATAGAGCAAAAGATCTTTTGGTTTTCTAAATAAATAATTTTTCGTATATTTCAAAGTCGGTTAAATGCTTAAATACACCTTTATGCTCATAACCATAAAGTTTGTTTTCTCTTAAAAGTGTATCCCATATTTCAGATACAGGAAAATAATTTAATTGTTTATGCAATATTAATTTCTTATTAAATATTTGACATCCAGTGTATTTAAAATTATTTATTTTTTCTTTTATAAGAATATTATTTTTTATCTCGAAATCTCCATTAAATCTTTTATCAAAGCATGTCGAGTTATTTACAATTAATAAAATATTTTTCATTTTTCTTTTAAAGTAAATTCTCTCCATTGCGTCAATTGATTTGATATAACTGTTATCCCAAATTGTATCTGGATTAATTATTAGAACATCATCCTCATTAGATTTATTTATAAGACTAAGTGTGCCACCCCCTGTTCCTAATATTGTCTCACCATCATCTACAATTTCAATATTTATTGGAAAGTTTTTACTATTAATGAAATCAATAATTTTTTCTTTTAAATAAAAAACATTAATTTTAATTTTTTCAATCTTTATCTTAATAAGAAAATTAATTGTGTTTTCTAATAAAGTTTCATTTTTATAAACTATTAATGGCTTGGGCAAATAATCTGTTATCGGTTGTACCCTCTTACCAAATCCAGCACAGAGTATTAGAGCAGTTTTAATTTTCATAAGATTTTCTAATTTTTCTATCAAAGTTTTTACTTAAAAGGTAATTTAAGTCTTTAAATATTGGATTATTCAAAGTTCTGTAATCGATTAACTCCCATGCATGAGGTATAAGTTTAAGATATTTATTTTTTTTATCTCTCACAGATAATCTAGTAAATATGCCAATTATTTTTAAATTCCTCAAAACGGATAAAATTTCAAAGTCATTTTTGAATTTTTTAAAATTTAATTCTTTATTTTTTTTAATGAATTCATCAAAAATATATTTTTTAGTCTTTACGTCTGTCTTAAACCTAACATCATCGATAAGAGAGGCTAAATCATATGCAATATTTCCATAGACAGCATCTTGACTATCAATTACCCCTAAACCTTTTTTAGTTATCATTATATTAGATATATGAAAATCTCGATGTACAAACACTTTATTTTTATAATAGATATTATTTAATAATTTTCTAAATATCTTTTTAAACTTAATTTTTAAAATTCTATTTTTTCCGCTTTTAATATATTTTGGTAAATACCAGTCTAAGAACAAATTAGATTCATCTAATAATTTTTTAATTGAATAATCTGGAACTTTATAATTGGTTTTCAAAAATGTTTTTTGACGCTTGGTTTTTATATTTTTGATGTTAATCAATAAATTTAAAATTTTTTTATAGTAAATTTTTTTATTTATTGATTTTTTTTGAAATTTTTTTAAAACTGTTAGATCACCAAAATCTTCAATCTCAATATAATTACTTTTATAATTCTGAGATATTAATCTAGGGGCTAAAATATTTTTTTTAATTAGTATTTTATTAACAGCATCATATTCTAATAAGTTACTTTTTTTATTTTTTACACAATGAACAAGAATATTATTTTTTCCTCTATAAAAATTTCTAAACGATGCATCTCCAGTGAGTTTTTTTAATTTACTTAAATTCATTAATTAATTTTTTGTTTTTAGAAATTATTGTCAGATAACGCTCAGTATAGTTTTTATTATATTTAAATATTAAACTAATAATATTTTTAATTTTCAATTTTTTTACCATTTCAGGCCACTCAACTAGGGTTATTTGTTTTTTTAAATTTTCTTGGATACCTAAATTATTAAGCTCCTTTTCATTTTTAATTCTATATAGATCGTAGTGTTTTATTAAAATTTTTTTTATCTGATACTCATTAGTAATATTAAAAGTAGGACTAGGAACTTCTGATATTGCCTGTCTATTAATTCTTTGAAGAGAATTAATAATATATTTAGTGAAGGTAGTTTTTCCTACACCTAGATTGCCAGTTAAAAGTATGAAATCTCCTAAATTAATAAGCTTAGAAAGTCTTTCAGCTACAAGTCTAGTATCTTTTTCTTTAGAAATATTTATTTTGCCACTTCTAGTAGCGATAAGCATGAGGCTTGTATGGTCCCTCTGGTGTTACACTTATATAGTCAGCTTGCTCTTTTGATAGTGGCGTTAATTTTGCGCCGACTTTATCTAAGTGAAGCCTTGCCACCTTTTCATCCAAGTGTTTAGGAAGCACATAAACTTTATTTTCATAGTTATCTGAATTATTCCAAAGTTCAATTTGAGCAATAACCTGATTAGTAAATGATGCACTCATAACAAAACTTGGGTGACCAGTTCCACAACCTAAATTTACAAGTCTTCCTTCAGCTAACAAAATTAATCTTTTGTCGTCTGGGAATGTGATTTCATGAACTTGAGGTTTTACTTCATCCCATTTATAATTTTTCAAAGCCTCGACTTGAATTTCGTTATCGAAGTGTCCAATATTACATAGAATAGATCTATCTTTCATAGCTCTCATATGATCTGCCGTTACTACATCTTTATTTCCAGTTGCAGTTACAACGATATCTGCTTGACCTATCATTTCATCCATTAAAACTACTTCGTAACCCTCCATAGCAGCTTGTAATGCACAAATAGGATCAGTTTCGGTTACTAAAACTCTTGCTCCACTCTGTCGTAAAGATGCTGCACTACCTTTTCCAACATCACCAAAGCCTGCAACAATTGCAACTTTCCCTGACATCATTACATCTGTAGCTCTTTTGATTCCATCAACTAAACTTTCTCTACATCCATATAGATTATCAAATTTTGATTTCGTGACCGAGTCGTTTACATTAATTGCTGGTACTAACAATTGACCTTGTTCTTCCATTTTTTTAAGTGCTAAAACACCTGTTGTTGTTTCTTCACTCAAACCTTTTATGCCTTTTAATAAATCTTTATAATCTTTATGCATAAGAGCAGTAAGATCTCCACCATCATCTAAAATCATGTTAGGGATCCAATCTTTTTTACCCTCTATAGTTTGTTTAACACACCACCAATATTCTTCCTCTGTTTCACCCTTCCATGCAAATACTGGTATACCAGCTTTTGCAATTGCTGCTGCTGCATGATCTTGTGTTGAAAATATATTGCATGAGGACCATCTACATTCTGCGCCCAAGTCTACCAAAGTTTCAATTAAAACTGCCGTTTGAATTGTCATATGAAGACAACCCAAAATTCTTGCACCTTTAAGAGGGTTTTTGCCCTTGTACTCGGCTCTTACTGCCATTAATCCTGGCATTTCAGTCTCTGCTAAGGAGATTTCTTTTCTTCCAAATTCTGCTTCGTTAATATCTTTTACTTTATAATCAGTCATAAGCTAGGGCTTGTAGCAACTTTATTTGTATTAATCAACTTTTCATTGGGTCGCCGGAAAAATAATTTCAACTTTAGCACCTCTCTGTTTATTATTTTCAGCTTTAATTTGTCCATTATGTAATTCAACCAAGTTTTTCACTATATTTAGCCCTAAACCAGAGTGTTCTCCAAAATTCTCAGGTCTATTGCTATAAAATCTATTGAAAATTTTAGCAGTATCCTTCTCGTTAAAACCGGTCCCCTCGTCAATTACGACAAGTCTTGGCTTACCATCTTTGTCTTTGCTAACCTCTACTATGATTTCTTGATTCTCATCACTAAAAGAAATTGAATTTTCAAGCAGATTTGCAATAATTTGTTCTATTCTATTATTAATACCAAGTATAAAATAATTTTCAGATCCATTAGATTTTAATCTTATTTGTATTTTTCTCTTGGAATTATAAATATTATTAAAATCGTCAACTACAGATTTTGCAATATCCTTAATGTCAATTTTTTGCATTGTTTCTGTTGAAATTACTGCCTCATCTTTCAGCATTTGAGAATAATCAGTAATTAATCTTTCTATTCTTTCAACATCATGAGAGACGATATTAATTAATTTTTCTCTTTTAGTTTTATCTTCTGTTTCTGAAATTATCTCAGACGCACTTTTCAATGAAGCAAGGGGATTTCTAATTTCATGAAGAAGGTCTGTTGAATAATTTTCAGCAGTTGCAATTCTTTTATTTAATTCACTAGTCATTTCATCAAGAGATTTTGATAATATTCCCAATTCATCGTTTCTTGTCTTAACCCTTTCTATATCTGTTTTTTCGTTACTTTTGTTTTTTATGATTTTTGTATAAGTAACTAAATTTTTAATGGGTTTTAAAAAATATCTATTTAAGACATATGAAAAAATAATGATAACCAAAAGTACAACAAGAGCTGTTCTAATAATAAAGTTCTCTCTCTCTTCAATTTGAGCAATTATATTATCAGCATTTTCAGATATAAGAATATAACCCTGATTATTTAAATTATTAATACTCTTAATACTAAAAACAAAAAACTGTCCTTGGATTTGTTTTAAATTGGTTAAAGATTTTTCAGATCCTGATAAATAATATTTATTAAGATCGGTATCAAAAATAGTTTCATTTTTATTTTCTTGATTATTAAAATTTTTCTCATTTGATTCTTTACTTAATTCTTCAATTAATAACGTTGAGGATGGAATAGATCTTGTATCGCCTATCCAATTTAATTTATCGTCAAAAAATATTACTCTATCTAGTTTTTCAAAGTATGGAAATCGATATTTTTTGGAAAATAAAAATTCGCTTATTCCATACTCATTTAATTTTATATTTGATTTTTCAAGATTTAATATTGTTTGAGTTATTATATTTGTGTGATTTTTTTGTTTCTCATTAATCAAATTTTTTTTAATAGCACCTAAGTAAAAGAAAGTTATTATTATTATAAATATGAAGACTACTAGATTAATAAATAAGAATTTCTGTAATATAGACAGATTTTTTAGTATTTTTCCCATAATTATTATTTAACATTCCATCTATATCCACTTCCATATCTTGTTTCAATTGCTGAAAAATCACTATCTACCTTTTTGAATTTTTTTCTTATTCTTTTAACATGACTATCAATAGTCCTATCTTCTATATCTGTATCTTCTCGATAAGCTACATCCATCAGCAAAGCTCTTTCTTTGATCATGCCTGGTCTTTTTGCTAGCTCCTCAACAATTTTAAATTCTGTGGTAGTCAGTTTATCGGGCAGTTGTTTGCCATCCCATTCACATTCGAGTTGAGAAGGATCTAGTTTTAACTTACCATGAGAAATTACATTTTTATTTTCTTCAATGTTGATATCCTTATCTTTTTTTCTTAACTGAACCTTAATTCTTTCAACTAAAACTTTGGTTGAGAATCCACCAGTTTTACCAACGAAGTCATCTGCACCGAGTTTTAAACCACTAACCTCATCTGTTACTTCATCTTTAGAAGTTAAAAATATAACAGGCATAGAAGTTTTTTTTCTAAGTTTTCTTAAAAGTTCTTCACCATCCATTCTTGGCATTTTGATATCGATAACAGCAAGATCAGGTGGGGTTCTTGATAATCCAACAAGAGCATTTTCACCATCAATATATGTTTGAACTTTAAAACCTTCTTTTTCCAAAGCCATCTGGACAGATGTTAATAAATTTCGATCATCGTCTACTAACGCAATTGTTTGTGACATAAATTAGGATAAAAATACTAAATTGTTCATATTAGGGCAATTATTTGTTTTCAATTAAGTTCACCCCAATTTTCTCCAATATTCACATCTACTAAAAGAGGTATTGAAAATGAGTGAAGTTCACTATCTTTCACACTCAACATCAAATCCTTAATTAATTTAGTGCTTTTTTTGGTTTCTTTTGAGCTTTCCTCAAAAATTAACTCATCATGTATTTGTAACAACATTTTTAGACTATTATTTTTATTGTTAGAGATTTCTTTATTTATCCTGATCATTGCTAATCTCATTATCTCTGATGCTGACCCTTGAATTGGAGCATTTATCGCTGCCCTTTCCTGAAAATTTCTTACATTAAAATTCTTATCATTAATTCCAGTGAGATGTGTTTTTCTTCCAAATATATTGCTTACATAGCCACTTTTTCTACAGAAATTCACAGTTGTTTTCATATAATCTTTGATTTCTGGAAATTTTTTAAAATAAGAATTTAAAAATTCTTCTGCTTCATTGTTTGAAACATTGATTTGTTTAGCTAAACCATATTGTGAAATACCATAAATTATTCCAAAGTTTATTGCTTTTGCTTTTCTTCTTGTTTCTGAATCAATTTTATTAATTTCTTTTCCAAAAACCTGGCTCGCAGTTAAAGTATGTATATCCTCATTATTTAAAAATGCCTTTTTTAGTTGTTTTACATCTGCTAGATCGGCCAAAATTCTCATTTCAACTTGATTGTAGTCTGCTGAAATCAATTTGTTGTTTTTCTCAGAAACAAAGGCTTTTCTTATATCCTTACCGTCATCTGATTTAATTGGAATATTTTGTAAATTTGGGTCACTAGATGCAAGCCTGCCAGTTGTAGTAGCTGCTAACAGAAAAGATGTGTGTATTCTTTTAGTATTATGATTAATATATTCTGGCAATGCATCAGAGTATGTATTTTTAAGTTTACTGATTTGTCTCCATTCTAAGATGAGTTTTGGAAATTCATAACCCTTAAAAGCTAAATCTTCTAAAACTGAAGCACTGGTGGCAAAACTTCCTTTTTTAGTTTTTTTTAAAGCCGCAATTTTTAAATCATTATACATTATTTCACCAAGTTGCTTAGTTGATCCAATATTAAATATTTTTTTTGAAATCTTAAAAATAGATTTTTCTAATTTTTGGATTTTAGTTGAAAATTTTGAAGACAGTTTATTTAGTGAAGATTTATCAAGCTTAATACCTTTTATCTCCATCTCTGCTAGTATTTTTATTAGTGGTTTTTCAAATAACTCATAAATATTTAATAATTTTTCTGCTTTTAATGATTTTGAAAAAATTTTGTACAATCTAAATGTAATATCTGCATCTTCAGCTGCGTAATCTTTAGCTTCAGATATATCCACTTCAGAAAAATTAAGTTGTTTTTTTCCCGTCCCAACTAAATCTTTAAATTTTATAGTTTTATGACCTAGATGGATCTCTGAAAGAGTATCCATATTATGCCTATTTTTACCAGCATCTAGTGTATAAGACATAAGCATAGTATCTTCCATGGAATTTAAGGTTATTCCTCGGTGATAAAAGACAATGAAATCAAACTTAATATTTTGTCCTACTTTTTTAATACTCTCATCCTCTAAATAATTTTTTAAAACGCTTAAAACTTTTTTTTCATTAAGATTATTTCCACTGACGTGATTTAATGGGATATAACATGCATTTCCAATTCTGTTAGAGATTGAAATGCCTACTAACTTTGCTGTGTGAGGGTCTAATGATGTTGTTTCAGTATCTATAGCAAATTCACCTATTTCCTCAGATTCTTTCATCCAATCTTCAATCTCCTTCTCATTTTTTATTAATTCATAATTTTTTTTCTTAATTTCTGCTGTTTTTTCTAAATTTTTATCAATATCTTTGGTTCCAGGATTATTTGTGCCCCCATACTTTGAGATGGCAGAACTTAATAGTCTATTAAATTCCATTTCTCTTAGAAAAGTATAAAGCTTTTCTTGATCAACACTTTTCAATTTGAATTCTTCAATTTTATTTTTTACAGGTACATCTTTTTTTAATGTAACGAGTTTTTTACTAATGATTGCTTCGTCCTTGTTATTTATTAAAGTTTCTCTTCTTTTATTTTGTTTTATTTTTGATGCATTTTTTAATAAATTTTCTAAAGTTCCATATTGATTTATCAATTCAGCAGCAGTTTTAACTCCTATTCCAGGTACACCAGGTACGTTATCTGTGCTATCACCAGCTAAAGATTGGACATCTATTACTTTTTCTGGAGTAACTCCAAATTTATTATGAACATCATCTTGATTTATAAATTTGTTCTTCATTGGATCATAAATTCTTACTCCCTTTTTATAAAGCTGCATTAAATCTTTGTCCGAAGAAACAATTGTTACCTTTGCACCTAAGTCTAAAATTTTCTCTACATAAGTTGCAATTAAATCATCTGCTTCATAATTAATTAATTCAATTGAAGGTAAATTAAAGGCTTTTACAGATTGTCTGATGTATTCAAATTGGGGAATTAGATCGTCAGGTGCTTCAGATCTATTTCCTTTATACTCTGAATATATTTCATTTCTAAAATTTTTTCTTGCTGAATCAAATATTACAGCAAAGTGTGTTGGTTTTTCTAAATTATCATCCGATTTAGAATCCTCTAATAATTTAAAAAGCATGTTGCAAAAACCGCTGACAGCACCAACTGGTAATCCATCACTTTTTCTAGTTAAAGGAGGAAGAGCATAATATGCTCTAAAAATGTATCCCGAACCATCTATTAAGTAAAAATGGTCACTTTTTTTAATTTTCTCCATAATGTAATGATATCTTAATTTTTATAAATGTAATAAATGTATGCCTTCATATGAATAAAAAAAACGTTTTAACTGTTAAAAACTTGAATAAAGTTTATTCAAAAAATGGTTCGAAACAAACCCATGCACTTAATAATTTAAACTTAGAGGTGAAAGAAGGTGAAATTTTTGGTCTATTAGGACCAAATGGGGCTGGAAAGAGTACATTTATAAACATATTAGGTGGATCAGTTGTAAAAACTGGTGGTGAAGTAAATGTTTGGGGATTTAACTTAGATAAAAACCCTAGACAAGTTAGAGCCTCTATTGGGATTGTTCCACAAGAAGTAAACTTTGATCCATTTTTTAGTCCCAGAAAACTTTTAGAGCTTCAAGCAGGTCTATATGGAATTAGAGAAAAAGACAGAATTACAGATACTATATTGAATTTGGTATCATTAGAGGAACAAGCTGACAGTTATGCTAGAGCCTTATCTGGTGGTATGAAGAGGAGATTACTTGTAGCAAAAGCGATGGTGCATCAACCTCCAATTATAATTTTGGACGAGCCTACTGCAGGAGTTGACGTGGAGCTTAGAAATACATTGTGGGAAAATGTGAAATCTTTGAACAAACAAGGGGTAACAACAATACTAACAACTCATTATCTTGAAGAGGCAGAAAAAATGTGTGATAGAATTGGTATTCTAAGTGGAGGAAAGTTAGTAGCTTTGGATACGACAAAAAATCTCTTAGAAAGAATCCAAACAAAAATAGTATATGTCACCACAGATAAAAAAACTAATATTCAAGATAACACTTTTGAGTCTTTAAAAATTATATCAAATGACGAAAACAAGTTAGTTTTATCATATGAGAAGAGTAAACTAAGCATAGACTCAATAATTTCAGAAATTAAAAAACAAGATATAAAGATACAAGATATTTCAACTGATGATGGAGATCTTGAAGATGTATTTTTAAGACTTACAAAAAATTAGATTATCTAGGAGATCTTTTAGATAGTATTCTCTGAAGTGTTCTTCTATGCATTTTTAGTCTTCTTGCAGTTTCGGAGACATTTCTGTTACATAACTCAAAAACTCTGTGTATGTGCTCCCATTTTACTCTATCCGCAGACATTGGGTTTTCAGGAGGAGCAGGTTTTTGATTTGGATCAGCTAAAAGTGCTTTTTCAACATCATCTGCATCTGCAGGCTTAGCAATATAATCAATTGCTCCCTCTTTAATTGCAGCAACTGCTGTTGGAATATTACCATATCCAGTTAACATTATAATTCTACTTTTTAGATTTCCCTTTTGAATTTCTTTAACTACCTCTAGTCCATTACCATCATTTAATCTAAGATCCACAACAGCAAATGCTGGACTTTGTGATTTTACGGTCTCAATACCAATTTTTACACTCTCAGCTTGTGTGACTGTAAAACCTTTTTTTTCCATAGCTCTAGCCAATCTTTGTCTAAATGGATTGTCATCGTCTACGATCAAAAGCGATTTATCCTCAAAATCACTTAATTTTTGAAGTGTTGGTTGGCTAATCATAGCCCTTATATGGAAGTAAATTTTAATATTTCAATAGCATTATTTACTTTACATTATTAAATATTTCCCCTAAATGCTGCATTTATGAAATCTGCATAGGTGATATGCAGGTTTTTTTTGTAAATTTTTTTTGAGGTGTAGATATGCAAAAATTTAAGTCAGTTGAAGAATTAGTTAAACAACTGAGACCGACAGGACCTGTTTATTGTATTAGAAATGAGTCAATTAAATTGGCTTCTAAATACTTTCAAAAAAATTTCCCTGGAAATATCCTTTACGCATTAAAAACTAACCCTCACCCAGTAGTTCTTAAAACTATTGTTGAAAGTGGGATTAATCATTTTGATGTAGCATCTATAAAAGAAATAGAGGCTATAAGGAAAATAAGTCCAAATGCAAATTGTTCTTATATGCATACAGTTAAAAGTAGAGAAAGCATTAAAGAGGCATATTTTAAATATAATGTTAAGGCCTTTTCTTTGGATACTAAGGATGAATTGATAAAAATTTTAGAAAGTACAAATTACGCAAAAGACTTAGAATTATTTGTTAGAGTTTCTGTGTCTAATGAACATGCAGAGATTGATTTATCAAAAAAATTTGGAGCTATTACTAATGAAGCAGCTGGCCTACTGAGGTTAACAAAACAGTATTCTAAAAAAATTGGACTTAGTTTTCATGTTGGGTCACAATGTATGCACCCGATATCTTATTCGAAAGGAATATTTGAAATCAGTAATATAATTAAAAAAACTAAAATTATACCTGATATAATTAATGTAGGAGGAGGCTTTCCTACTGTTTACCCTGATCTTATTCCTCAATCTTTAGATGCTTACTTTAATGAAATAAGAAAAGGTTTAAGTAATTTAAAATTGAATAAGCTTCCAGAAATTATATGCGAACCTGGAAGAGCGATTGTTGCAGAAAGTGGTTCAACAATTGTAAGAGTTGATTTAAGAAAAAAACAGAAACTTTATATAAATGATGGAACGTATGGAACTTTGTTTGATGCTGGAGTTCCTAATATAGTTTATCCATCAAAAATGATAACTGATGGAAGAGTAATCTCCAAGAAATTAACATCTTTTGATTTCTATGGCCCAACTTGTGATAGCATGGATTATATGAAAGGCCCTTTTATTTTACCAAATAATATAAAAGAAAATGATTATATAGAATTAGGACAGCTTGGAGCATATGGATTAACTTTTAGAACTAATTTTAATGGATTTTACTCTAATGAAATTTATGAAGTTGAAGATAGTCCAATCATGACGATATATGACAAAGAAGCAAATAAAGAGTTTCTTGTTGCTTAATGTCAGATAATAAAAACCAATCAAGTAATAGAAAAAGTGATTTACTGAGTAAAGAAGTAGAGCATATTGATATAACTTCTTTTGATGCTAGAAAAATAGTTTCTTCAATGGAAAAAATGTCTTTCGTTTCAAGAGAGACTGCAAATGCTGCAAATATTTACAATGAGATGATAAAAGATAAAGATTGTACAATATTTTTAACACTCGCAGGATCAACATCTGCTGCAGGATGTATGCATATCTATAGAGATTTAGTTAAATATAATATGGTAGATGCAATAGTAGCAACTGGGGCTTCAATTATTGATATGGATTTCTTTGAAGCACTTGGTTTCAAACATTATCAAGGATCACAATATCAAGATGATACAGAGTTGAGAAATAACTACGTTGATAGAATATATGATACTTACATTGATGAAGAAGAGCTTCAGATGTGCGATAAAACTATTGGAGAAATTGCAGATCAATTAGAGCCCAAAAGTTATACATCAAGAGAATTTATAAAAGAGATTGGCAAATATCTTAAAACAAACGCAAAGAAGAAAGACTCATTGATAGAGGTTGCCTATGACAACGACGTTCCAATTTTCTGTCCAGCTTTTACTGACTCAAGTGCTGGATTTGGACTTGTAATGCATCAAGAAAGGAATCCAAAAAATCATATCACAATCGACTCAATCCGAGAGTTTAGAGAATTAACTGAAATTAAAATTAAATCTAAAGGATCAGGTCTTTTTATGATTGGAGGAGGTGTACCAAAAAATTTCATTCAAGACACTGTCATATGTGCTGAACTTTTAGGTAAAAATGTAGATATGCATAAATACGCAATTCAAATAACAGTTGCTGATTCTAGGGATGGAGCATGCAGTAGTTCAACATTAAAAGAGGCAAGCTCATGGGGCAAAGTAGATATTACAAAAGAGCAAATGGTTTTTGCAGAAGCAACAAGTGTATTACCCTTAATAGCTAGTGACGCCTATCATAAAGGTGAATGGAAAAATAGAGAAAGAAAAAATTTTTCCAAGATATTTTGATTAATGATCAAAAAAATCAAAATTGGCTTAATACAAAGTAAATCTTTAGGGACAATTCAATCTAATATTGATTTAGCTATAAAAAATATAAAAAAAGCTGCGAAAAAAAAAGCAAAGATAATATGTCTACCGGAACTATTTTTAACTAATTACTTTTGCCAAACAGAAAGTCATTCAAATTTTAAATTAGCAGAAAAAATTCCAGGAAAGACATCTGACATATTTTGTGATTTAGCAAAAAAACTTGATGTTGTATTGAATATTACGATGTTCGAAAAAAAAACATCTGGGTTTTATCATAATACCAGTATCATTATTAATGAAAATGGTAATATTTTATCTAAATATCGTAA
The DNA here is from genome assembly GCA_902567045.1 of uncultured Pelagibacteraceae bacterium. Lineage (GTDB taxonomy): Bacteria > Pseudomonadota > Alphaproteobacteria > Pelagibacterales > Pelagibacteraceae > Pelagibacter. Next base: position 162,635 of record CACFLJ010000001.1, on the reverse strand, counting down.
GATGCACATACCTGATGACCCAGGGTATTATGAAAAATTTTATTTCAGTCCTGGAGACCTTGGATTTAAAAGTGTTAAGACGAAATTTGGAAAGATAGGTCCTCTTATATGTTGGGATCAATGGTTCCCCGAAGCAGCAAGATTAACAGCTTTAAAAGGAGCTCAAATTATTTTTTATCCTACTGCTATTGGATGGCATCCAAAAGAAAAAAGGAAATTTGGAAAATCTCAATTAGACTCATGGATTACAATGCAAAAATCTCATGCCATTGCTAATGGGACTTATGTGGCTGCCATAAATAGAGTTGGAATAGAAACAAAAGGGAAAAAAAAAATTGAATTTTGGGGTAATTCAATGGTTATAGATCCTAGTGGTAAAGTAATTGCAAAAGCAGGAAATAAAAAAGAAGATATTTTAGTTTGTGAAATAGATTATAAAAAAATAGATACTGCTAGACAACACTGGCCTTTTTTAAGAGACAGAAGAACAGAATTTTATAGAGATATTCTCAAAAATCCTGAAGATGAGTAAAAAAATAAATGCATTTAGAATGCCAGCAGAATGGGAGCCTCAAAAATCAGTTTGGATGTCGTGGCCCCATAATAAAAATGATTGGCCTGGACTATTTGAAAAAATTCCAAATGTAGTTGGAAAAATAATAAAATGTTTAACGGAACATCAAAGAATAGATTTATTAGTCAATAATACTAAAAATATAAATAACACAAGAATATATTTAAAAAAAATAGGTTGTAATATATCTAACATTAAATTTCATAAACTTAAGACAGACAGACTTTGGTTAAGAGATTCTGGGCCTATATTTTTAGTCAACAAAAAAAATAGAAAAAAGATCATGCTTGATTTTAAATTTAATGCCTGGTCAAAATATAAAAATTTCAGAAGTGATAACAAAATCAATAAACATATTAGTAGTTATTTAAATATTGAAAGTATTTTACCTAAAAAAGTAAATTCAAATAAATTTGAAAGAGTAGTAATGGAGGGAGGTGCGTTTGATAATAATGGATCAGGCTCCATATTGTTAACAAGGGAGTGCTTATTAAGTAGTAAACAAGAGAGAAATAAAGGATTCAAAAAAATTGACTATGAAAATCTGTTTTCAGAATATTTAAATACAAAAAATTTTATTTGGCTTAATAAAGGAATTGTTGGAGATGACACGCACGGTCATATCGATGATATTGCAAGATTTGTCTCAAAAAATACAATTATGATAGCTATAGAAAATAATAGATCGGATAAAAATTATAAAGCTCTTAAAGAAAATTTAAAAATATTAAGTAATAGTTATGATGAAAATGGAAAAAAATTTAAAATTATAAAGATTCCTATGCCAAGCCCAGTTGTCATAGAAAAAACTCGTGTTCCAGCAAGTTATTTAAATTTTTTTATTAGTAATAAAACAGTCTTGGTTCCAGTATTTAATGTGAAAGAAGACCAAAAGGTTTTAAAAATTTTTAGAAAATTTTTTACAAATAGAAAGGTTGTTGCTATTGATTGTAGTGATTTAATTTGGGGTTTTGGGGCTATTCATTGTATGACACAACAAGAGCCAAAAATTTGAATTAAGCAGCTTTTAAAGTACCTAATAATAATCTAAAAGGTATCAACATTACTAAAGCCACAAATATCTTTACTGCTAAGTCTCCTAAAGAAAGTGTCACCCAAGGTATTCCTGTTCCATAAAATGAAATCGAAAAGAATAAAAATGTATCAACGGTAGAGCCAATTAATGAGGAAGCAAGTGGCGCAATAAACCATTTTCTTTGTCTTAATTGATCAAATATTTGTACATCCAGCAATTGAGCAATAATAAATGCTGTTCCTGAACCAATTGCTATTCTTACTGAGATTAAATCTGCGAAATTTGTAGAGAAAATTAGTGTAAACAAAATACCTATTGTAAATCCTATATAAACAATTTTTCTAGCAACTAATTTACCAAAAGATCGATTTGCTAGATCAGTTATTAAAAAAGCTATTGGATAACTGAATGCTCCATAGGTAAGAATTTCTTGAAGGCCATAATATTGAATTGGAAATTGGACTAAATAATTAGATGCTAAGACAACCAGTCCCATTAAAAATGAGAGTGTTAAAAATACTTTATTCATTATGCTGATTTACTAACTAAGGATTTTTTTAATTTTTTTAGTCTTAATGATAAATCTCTAGACTTAGCTGAAATAAGAAATTGGTCAAAACTTCCTTTTTTATCTACCGACCTAACGCCAGCATTTGAGACGATTAATCTTAAGCTTTTCTTAAGTAGTTCGCTTTTAAATTTGACTTTTTTTAAATTTGGAAGAAATCTTCTTTTTGTCTTGTTATTTGCATGACTAACGTTATGACCCTTAAGTGGGATTTTTCCAGTAAGTTCACATTTTTTAGACATAAATAATGAGCTTGTATAAGATCTGAATCTTATTACGTCAAGATTAATTTTTAGTTCCAATAGCTTCTGAAACATTTTTAAAACCCTTATTTTTTAATAAATCGATTAATTCGTTACTTATTTTTGAAGCTATACGAGGACCTCTATAAACCATTCCAGTATATAATTGAACAAGAGTTGCACCAGAGGTGATTTTTTCAAAAACATCGTGTCCATTGCTAACACCACCTACTCCTATTATTTTTGTTTTATTTTTTAAAATTTTATAAAATTTAGATATTGCCTCATTTGAAATATTTTTGATTGGTTTACCTGACAGACCACCTTTTTCTAATTTATTTATATTTTTTAAATTTTCTCTATTCCTATCTGTGGTATTGGAAACAATAATGATTTCTATTTCTTGTTCCATTATAATCTTGGACACTTCATTAATTTGATCATCCTTAAGATCTGGTGAGACTTTTATCGCAATTGGAACTTCGGATTTTAATTCTTTTTTTTCTTTTTTTATTTTATCAATCAATAAATTTAGTTCGTTCTGATTATGAAAGTCCCTTAAATTTTCAGTATTTGGTGAGGAAATATTTATCGCGATATAATCAGCTAAATTATAAAATTTACGAAAACAAATTAGATAATCCTCAACTCTATTCATTGAGTCTTTGTTTGGTCCAATATTTATTCCTAAGAGACCTTTTTTATCGTTTTCCCTAATCCTTCTACTAATTTCTTCTGAACCAGAATTATTGAAACCTAACCTATTTATAAGGGCCTCATCTTCTTCTAGTCTAAAAACTCTTGGTTTGGGGTTACCAAATTGAGGTTTGGGTGTAATTGTCCCAACCTCAACAAAACCAAATCCAAGATTGAACAAAGGATTGTATACTTCAGCATTTTTATCAAATCCGGCTGCAACCCCAATTGGTGATGGTAATTTTTTTTCACAAAAAGTTGTTTCTAAAATTTGGCTTCCTTTAGGTTTAGTGTAAGAAATGTTATTTAATTTTAATGCTTTTATTGCCAGTGAATGTGCTACTTCAGGACTAAATTTAAAAATTATTGGTCTTATAATATTAAACATTTTTTAATTTACTTTTAATCAATTCTTTAGTTTCTTGAACCCCAAAAAAACTAATAAAAAATCCAAATCGAGGTCCATTTTCCACTCCAAAAACTACTTCATAAATTAACTTGAACCAATCTCGTAAATTTTCTTTGTAACCATTCTCTTTACCAACTGTATAAATTGTAGTTTGTATATCCTCTGGCTTCATTGAATCATTACAATTATCTAAAGAATTTACTAATGCATCTAAGGCAATCTTTTCACTTTCATTTGGTTTTTTATAAATTTTTTTAGATTTTATAGCGTCATTAAAATATTTAATCGCATAAGATATTAGGTTATCAAAAATTGGTTGATTAGACTCATCAATATCTTTCTTATATTTTTTTACAAATTTCCAAAGTAAATCTTTTGAGTCTGCGTTACTTGTTTCAACTAAGTTTAATAACATTGAGAAAGACATTATTGAATTTTCCTCTGGAATTTTAGCATTATGAACATGCCAAACAGGGTTCATTAGTTTTTGAAGTTCGTTTTGAGTTTTACTTTTTTCAATAAAATCAAGATATTCGTCGACAGCCTTTGGTACTACTTCTCTATAAAGTTTTTTTGCTCTTTTTGGATTCTGGTACATGTATAGGGAGAGGCTTTCGGGTGATGCATACTCTAACCATTGATCGATTGTAATACCATTTCCTTTTGACTTAGATATTTTTTCACCTTTTTCATCTAAAAATAACTCGTATGCAAAGCCAGATGGATTTGACTTACCTAATAATTTTATGATTTTCGTTGATAAAATTGCACTCTCAATCAAATCTTTCCCATACATTTCAAAGTCTATATCTAGGGCAAACCATCTCATAGCCCAATCTACTTTCCATTGTAATTTGCAATTGCCATCTAAAATACTTTGTTCTAATTTTTTACCATTATTTTCAAAAATTATTTTTGAATTTTTAGTATCTATTTCTGAGACTGGTATTTCTAATACAACCCCTGTATCTGGACATATTGGTAAAAATGGAGAATATGTTTTTTGTCTTTCTTTACCAAGAGTAGGAATAATTATATTCATTATTCCTTCATAATTTTCTAAAATTAATTTTAATGTATCGTTAAAAAAGCCAGATTTATATAAAGCCGATGAGCTTTTAAAACTGTATTTAAAATTAAATTTATCTAAGAAATTTTTTAACATTTCATTATTATGTTCACCAAAGCTGTTAAATTTTCCGAAAGGGTCTGGAACTTGAGTTAAAGGTTTATGAAGATTTTCCTCAAGTTTTTTAGGATTAGGAATATTTTCAGGAACTTTTCTAAGTCCATCCATATCGTCAGAAAAAGTAATTATTTCTTTGGGGAGATCAGATAAATGATTTAATGCATTAACAATCATTGAGGTTCTTGCAACTTCACCAAAAGTACCGATGTGAGGTAAGCCGCTAGGACCATATCCGGTTTGAAGAATAATCTTTCCCTTGTTTTCAATATTTTTTTTTCTCTCTTTAAGAAGCTTTTTAGCTTCGACAAAGGGCCAAGCGTTTGTTTTATCTATGTTAGTTTTATCTATCACTTTTATTAAACAGCCTATAAAATAACGTTTTTAATAATTCTTATAGAGTTGAAATTTATTTACCATAAAATAATGTCCAATCAAAATGTCCAATTATAAAACAGTTTTTTTTACCCTAGGAATTTTACAAATTATTTTAGGTTTATCGATGATTGCGCCAATTTTAACGCAATTTTTTTATGATGAACTTGATTCTAGTTTTATAGGTTCTGGAATTGTAACTATTATATTTGGAATTCTCTTTTTATTATCAAATTTAGATCATGATAAAAAAATTAGCTTACCTCAAGCTTTTCTTTTAACTGCGTTATCTTGGTTGAGTATTGCTGTTTTTGGTTCACTTCCATTTATATTTTCTGAGATAAATTTAAGTGCTACAGACGCTTTTTTTGAGAGCATGTCAGGTATCACTACAACTGGATCAACTATAATAACCAATTTAAATGAAACTCCCAAAAGCATCTTACTTTGGAGAGGAATGCTTCAATGGTTGGGTGGAATTGGTATCATTGTAATGGCAATTACGTTAATGCCACTTATGAATATTGGTGGAATGCAGTTATTCATTATATCAACGAGTGATACCCCAGAAAAAATTTTACCTAGATCAAAAGAGATAGCATTGAGATTAATCTTAGTATACTCCGGATTAACTTTTATATGTGCATTATTTTATAAAATATTTGGTATGAACTTTTTTGACAGTGTTGTTCACTCAATGACAACAATTGCAACAGGAGGATTCTCAAATTATAACGAGTCTATTGGCTATTTCGATAGTTCACTTATTGAATTTACATCAATTATATTTATAATTTTAGGAAGTATACCATTTATTGCCTATATTAAATATTTAAATGGAGATAAAAAGATATTCTTTAAAGATACACAAATTAAAACTTTTATAAAAATTGTCTTTTTTTCAATTCTTTTAATGTATTTATATCTTTTAGTAAAAAATCAAAGTTTTTTAGATACCAATATTAGGTCTGTTGCATTTAATGTAATATCAATTTTAACTGGTACCGGTTATGTAACTCAAAACTTCAGTGACTGGGGTCAATTCCCATTAATTTATTTTCTTATTCTAATGTTTATCGGAGGTTGTGCAGGCTCTACGGCTTGTGGAATTAAGATATTTAGAGTCCAAATTTTATTCCAGTTTATTAGTATTCAACTAAAAAAAATAATTTATCCAAGAGGTATATTCAAAATAAAATATGAAAATAATAATATTGATGAAAAATTTTTAGCATCAATTATTTCGTTTATATTTCTATATATTGTAATTTTTTTTATTATAACGGCTCTTCTATCCACTAGTGGTTTGGATTTGACAACATCAATATCTGCTGCTGCAACATCAATATCAAATGTGGGACCTGGTTTAGGTGATATTATTGGTCCAAATGGTAATTTTTCAAATTTATCTGATTTTTCAAAATGGATTTTAAGTTTAGCAATGATATTGGGTAGATTAGAGTTATTTGCTGTACTAGTATTATTTATTCCGTCATTTTGGAGAAAATATTAATGTCTACAAGACAACAAAGTTGGAAAGACTCTTTGCTAGTTTACAAAGATGTGAGGATGTTGAGAATTTTGCTACTTGGAGCAATAAGTGGTTTTCCCTGGGTATTAATTGCTAGTAGCTTAAGTCTTTGGTTAAAAGAAGAAGGATTAAGTAGATCAACAATTGGATGGGCTGGATTAATATTTGGGGTATATGCATTTAATTATTTATGGGCTCCAATAATTGATAGAATACAAATACCAGTTTTGTCTAAAAGATTAGGACATAGACGAGGATGGATTGTTTTAATGCAATTTGTTATTTTATTGAGTTTGGTAGTTTGGAGCTTTATAAATCCTACGCAAAACCTTGCTCTTTTAATTTCTGTTGGGTTAATAATTGCAGTAGCCTCTGCCACTCAAGATATTACTGTTGATGCATTACGAATAGAGCAAATTAATTCAGATGAAGGTAAAGCTATGGCTGCAGGTGCAGCGATGGCAGTTGTCGGTTGGTGGACCGGTTATAAATTAGGTGGTGTAGTCGCATTATTTACAGCCGAATTTTTTGAAAATCTTGGAGTAACCAATTATTGGCAAGCTACTTTTTTAATTCTTGGCATCCTAGTTATATTGATGAATATAGGTTTAATGTTTGTTCATGAACCAGTTGAAAATGATAGACAAAAAAAGCAAAGAGCAACTGATCAAATAATTAAAGATAAGCTTGGATCAAATAATATTATAACAAACATTATTGCCTTTATTACAGGTACTATTGGAGGACCAATAATAAGTTTTTTCAAAAAAAATGGTCTTGCTATTGCATTAGGGATTTTAGGTTTTGTATTTTTATTTAAAATTGGAGAGGCATTTTTAGGACGAATGTCGATAGTCTTTTATAAAGAAATTGGTTTTTCTAAAGGACAAATAGCTATTTATTCTAAAGGATTAGGTTGGATTACAACTGTAGTTTTTACTCTACTTGGAGGTGTAATGGCAATGCGGGCTGGCACTATAAAAACAATGTTCTTTGCTGGTGGGCTGATGGCTTTGACAAATCTTATTTTTGCACTGTTGGCGTGGGTAGGCAAGTCTGAACTTTTATTTGCAATAGCTGTAATTGCCGACGACATAACTGCTGCATTTGCGACCGTTGCATTTGTAGCATTCATATCATTATTAGTAGATAGAACTTATACAGCAACTCAATATGCATTGTTGGCATCAATAGGAACTGCCGGCAGAACTACGCTCGCCTCTTCATCTGGGGCATTTGTAGATTGGTTAAATGGGGACTGGGGAACATTTTTTATTATAACTACAATAATGGTTATTCCATCATTAATATGTCTTTGGTTAATAAGAAATAAGGTAAAAATTGGTGAAAAATAGCTACTTTTGCCATAGCCCATATTTAAATGTTTATGAGACAGCTACAACAAAATCTAACCTTAGCTCACAAATTTTATATGGTGAGAAATTTCAAGTAATACAAAAAAAAAAGAATTTTTTAAAAGTTAGAACAATTTATGACAAGTATGTTGGTTTTATAAAAGTTGGAAAGTTTAACAAAAAAATGAAACAGACACATAAAGTTAGTGTCTTAAAATCTAAAATTTATTCAAAACCTTTAAGTAGATTTGATACTAAAAAATTCCTTCCCTTTTCATCAGAAATTGAAATTTTAGAAAAAAAAAATGGTTTTGTTATGTTTGAAAAGAATAAATGGGTTAGCTTGAACGAATTAGAAATTATAAAAAAAAGAAATATTGATTTTACAAAAATATTAAAACTTTTTTTAGGTTGTAAATATAAATGGGGTGGTAAAAGTTTTGATGGTATTGACTGTTCAGCTTTATTGCAAATGTTTTATAAATTTAATAGTAAATTTTTTCCAAGAGATACGATTGATCAAGTTAAAATTAAAAAGGGTTTTATCAACAAAAAGTTTTTCAAAAAAGGAGATATTATTTTTTGGAAAGGACATGTTGCAATTTGTTTGAATTCAAATGATTTAATTCATGCATATGGACCAAGAAAAAAAGTATTAATAATGCCAATTAGGAAGACTATTAAATTAATTGAGAAAACTGCAAATTTAAAAATATTAAAGATTATATCAATTTAATCTTGTTCTCTTCCAAAATCTGGTTTTGCTACATCTTGCTTCAAACTTAAAATATGCTGTCTTACCTTTTTAGAATTAGTTAATTTTTTTCTCAAAGTTCTATCATCTAAATTTTCTATATTTTTCTTAAATGAATTTAAATTATTAATAAATAAGTTTATCGCACTAACTATATTTTTTTTATTATTAAAAAAAATATCTCTCCACATTATTTCATTAGATGCAGCTATCCTTGAAAAATCTCTTAATCCTCCAGCGCTAAACTTTATGACATCTTTTTTTTGTTTTTTTTGAAAATCTTGTGCAGTTTTTATCAAGTTATAAGCAATTAAATGAGGTAAATGGCTAGTAATAGAAAAAATTTTATCATGAGTTTTTGCATCCATAATAATAACTTTTGAACCTAATTTTTTCCAAAATTTTAATAATTTATTTTGTTTTGTTTTATTTTTGTCATTTACTACGACGCACCATTTATTTACAAAAAGATTTTTGGTTCCGTACTCGGGTCCACTCACCTCTGAACCTGAAATTGGGTGACTAGTAATCCAATCAAGAGACTTTGATAGTCTTTTATTTTTCAATTTTAATATATTTTCTTTAGTAGAGCCTACATCAGTAATTAAGCAATTTTTATTCAAATACCTATTTAAATTAGGAATAATTTTCTCATATTCGCTCATCGGCGTTGATAGGACTACAAGATCGACATCAGATAGTTTATTATCCAGAATTTTAAGAATTCTTATTTTATTACTAATTTTTTTTATCTTTTGAATATTTTTATGTGATTTTTCATAAACAAAATAATGTTTAGAGATTTTTTTAGTTATCGAACCTCTTAATATTGAAGACCCTATAAGTCCACAACCAATTATTAAAATTTTTTTAAACATTTTTAAAGATATTTTTTAATTTATTAAGCAACAAGTTATTCTCGTAATTATTTCCTATAGTAAGTCTCAAACAATTTTTAATTCCATACGAATTCATTTCCCTAAGAATTATTCCAGAAGCTTCAAGTTTTTTTTCCACAAAATTTGCTGAATATTTACAATTTTTAAAATCTAAAAGGAAAAAATTTGGTCCAATTTCATTTGTTTTTATATTATATAAATTCATTGTATTTTTTATTTTTTTGGCCCAATCCAAATTATGTTTTATAGACTTTTTGATAAAGCTTTTATCTTTTAAAGACTCTATGGCGCATACCTGAGCTATCTTATTTACATTAAATGGTGGTTTAATTTTATACAAAGCATCCACTATTTTTTTACTCCCGTATCCCCACCCAACTCTTAAAGATGCAAGTCCATAAATTTTAGAGAAAGTTCTTAGTATAAATACATTATTTTTATTTTTGAAAAGCTCTAAACCTGGTTTGTAATCTTTATTTAACATGTATTCAAAATAAGCGTCATCAACAACTAGTAATATTTTTTTATTTAAACGCTTTCTTAAATCTAATAATTGATTTTTAGAAATATATGTACCTGTAGGGTTATTAGGATTTGCTAGAAATACGATTTTAGTCTTCTTTGATACTTTTTTAAAAATTTCATTATTTGATACTTTAAAATTTTTTTCTTTGGAAAATACAACCTTAGCTCCCACTATTTGCGCATAAATTCTGTACATCAAAAAACTAAATTCTGGAACAACTACCTCATCTCCTTTATTTAAAAATAGTTGACATAACATCTGAATAATTTCATCAGATCCAGATCCACAAATCACTTGGTTTTGATTACAATTATATTTTTTTGAAATCATAGAAGTTAAATCTTTGAATTTTCCATCTGGATATTTAGAGATGTTATCACTAGCTTTTTTAATTACTCTTTGAGCATTTTTACTCATACCTAAGGCAGATTCATTTGCTGATAATTTAATTATTTTTTTTTTTTTATTTAGAAATGATCTTCCTGGTTTGTAAGCTTGGAGAGTTATTTTTCTAAATATTGGGGTATTCATGATGTTAAATTTTATTAATAAATAGTCAGATAATTAGATAATACAATCAATAATTCTAAAAAAATTGACATCCAAAAAGCTATCTTATAAAACGTTTTTGCGCTGATTTAACTGAATTGCGAGCGCTATAAAAAACCTGCTAAATAAGTTTTTTTCTCACAATTCATCTCAGCAAAAATATTATGAGTAATTTTGATAAAATAAAAAGTATAACTATTAAGCAACCTCTAAAACTTGATTGTGGAAAAGAAATATCAAATTTTCCACTAGCTTATGAGACTTACGGAAATCTTAATGAAAAAAAAGATAATGCCATACTTGTTTTTCATGCATTAACAGGAGATCAATTTGCCTCCGGTCAAAACCCAGTCACAAATAAAGAAGGGTGGTGGAATTATGCAGTTGGTCCAGGTAAGGCTTTTGATACTGAAAAATTTTTCGTAATTTGTGCAAATGTTATTGGTGGCTGTATGGGTTCATATGGACCAGGAACTATTGATCCTACAACCAACAATCCAATAGGAACAAATTTTCCTGTTATTACAATAAACGATATGGTTAATGCTCAATACAATCTTTTAGATCATTTCAAAATAGAAAGATTATTTGCAGTTGCTGGTGGTTCTATGGGTGGGATGCAAGTATTACAATTTGTATCAAATTTTCCAAACAAGGCTAAGGTTGCTTTGCCAATTGCTTGTACAGCTAGTCACTCAGCTCAAAATATTGCTTTCAATGAGCTTGGAAGACAAGCAATCATGTCAGATACAAATTGGAAGGATGGTTTATATGACGGAAAAACAAGTAATCCAGACAAAGGTTTGGCTGTTGCTAGAATGGCTGCACATATTACATATTTATCAAAGAAAGGATTACAAGAAAAATTTGGAAGAAATCTGCAAGAAAGATCAGATTTAAAATTTGGATTTGATGCTGACTTTCAAATTGAGAGTTATTTAAGATATCAAGGCTCTGTTTTTGTGGATAGATTTGATGCAAATAGCTACTTATACATTACAAGAGCAATGGACTACTTTGATTTGACAAAACAACATGGTGGTAATCTTTCTCAAGCTTTTAAAGACAGTAAGACAAAATTTTTTATTATTTCATTTACTTCAGATTGGTTATACCCAACCTCTGAAAATAAAGATATTGTAATTGCACTAAATGCTATAGGAGCCGATGTTGGCTTTGTAGAAATTAAAACTGACAAAGGTCATGACTCTTTTTTGTTAGATGTGCCTGATTTTTTAAGCACTATAAAAAACTACTTAAGCACTACTTATTTAAATATAAATGAAAGAAGAATTTAAAGTTATATCAAAATTAATTGATGAAAGATCAAGAGTCCTTGACGTTGGATGTGGCGATGGGATTTTGATGGAATATTTATCAAAAAATAAGGTAGTGGATGTTAGAGGACTTGAAATTTCTAAAGAAAAAGTCAAAAAATGTTTATCTAACGGATTGGCTGTTGTTGAAGGTAATGCAGAGTATGACTTAAAACAATTTCCAGATCTGTCTTTTGATTACGTGATTCTAAGTCAAACACTACAAGCTTTCATGAGTCCGGAGAATGTAATTAAAGATTTATTAAGAGTAGGAAAAAAAGTTATTGTAACCATTCCAAATTTTGGACATTGGAAAATTAGGGTAGATTTACTTTTTAAAGGAGAAATGCCAATTACTAAGAATTTGCCTTATGAATGGTACAATACTCCAAATTTACATATGTGTACAATTCAAGACTTTTATAATTTTTGTAATAATAAAGGAATAAATATTTTTAAAACAATTTCTTTAAACGGACAAAAAACCTCAAAAATTACGGCTTCAAATTTAAAATATAAAAACCTAATATCAGAATTAGGAATTTTTTTACTGGAGAAATAAAATGAAAATAGAAATTATAAAATGTTTAGAAGATAATTTTTCGTATTTATTAATTGATGAAATCAAAAGATGCGCGGTTGTGATAGATCCAAGTGAGGCAAAGCCAGTTATCAATAAACTTGACACTCTCAACTTAAAATTAAAATTTATAATGAATACTCACCATCATTATGATCACGTAGGGGGTAATAAAGAGCTTAAAAAGTTATATAATGCCAAAGTTATTGGTTTTGATCGGGATAAACATAGAATACCTGAAATAGATATATTAGTAAAAAATGATGAAATCTGGAAAGATGGTATATTCGAAGCCAAAGTTTTTCATATTCCAGGACATACTTTAGGTCATGTATGTTTTTATTTTTTCAAAGAGAATGCGTTATTTTCAGGAGATACATTGTTTTCATTGGGTTGCGGAAGAGTATTTGAGGGCACTCATGAAGAAATGTTTAATTCATTACAATTAATAAAGAGTTTACCGTTAAATACAGAAATTTATTGTGGACATGAATATACATTAAAAAATTCAGATTTTTGTTTGAAGTATGACTCAAATAACAGAAGACTAATTTCTAAAATTGAATCAGTAAAAAATCAGATAGCCGAAGGAAGACCAACTATACCCTCCACACTTGAAGAAGAACTACAAACCAATATTTTTTTAAGATCAAAAAACCTTGAAAACTTTTCAAAATTGAGAGATTTAAAGGATAATTTCTAGCTTATTCAGCTTGACTAAAATAAGGCCCTGACTATATTGCTGATTATTAAAAACTAGAATTATTAATGTCATACGCAGTTATACAAACAGGTGGAAAACAGTACAAAGTCTCAGCTGGTGAAATACTTAAAGTAGAAAAATTAGCTGATTCAAATCCAGAAACTAAAGTGGAATTTAAAGAAATTTTAGCTTACGGTGATGACAAAAGTATTGAGTTAGGTGAGCCAACTGTAAGTGGCGCAAAAGTGGAAGCTGAATTATTAAAAAATGGTAAAGAAAGAACAGTCCTAATTTTCAAAAAAAGAAGAAGAAAAAATTCGAGACGTAAGAACGGACACAGACAACAGTTTTCGCTTATAAGAATTAACAAAATTTTTTCAAAAGATGGTAAAGTTTTATCTGAAGCTGAAAAGATGAAAAAAAGTGAAGTTGTGGTTAAAGAGACCAAAGAAGAAAAAACTGAGGCTTCGAAATAAATAGGTAATTTATGGCAACAAAAAAAGCAGGTGGATCATCAAGGAACGGAAGAGATAGTGCGGGCCGTAGACTGGGTGTGAAAAAATATGGTGGTGAATTAGTAATACCTGGAAATATTATTGTCAGACAAAGAGGCACTAAAATTTTTCCTGGAGAAAATGTTGGAATGGGTAAAGACCATTCAATTTTTTCTGTAGTTAAAGGAAAAGTTGTTTTTAAAAAAAGCAAATCAGACAGAACTTACGTATCAGTAAAACCTAATTAGTAAAAAGCTAATTATTTCTGTAAAATAATGAAATTTCTCGATCAAGTTAAGATATATGTAAAAGCTGGAGACGGTGGATCTGGTTCTCCTAGTTTTAGAAGAGAAAAATTTATTGAATTTGGAGGACCTGATGGAGGTGATGGAGGAAAAGGTGGCTCTGTTATGCTCGTCTCAGAGAGGAATTTAAACACACTGATTGATTTTAGATATCAACAGCATTTTAAAGCTGAGCGAGGTAGAGATGGAAGTGGAAAAAATAAAACAGGAAGAGGAGGAGAAGATTTACATTTAAAAGTACCAGTTGGAACGCAAGTATTTGAAGAAGATAACAAAACTCTGATATATGATTTTAAAGAAGAAAATGAAAAATTTGTTGCAGCTATTGGTGGCAAAGGAGGTTTTGGTAATACAAGGTTTAAATCATCAACTAACAGGGCTCCAAAAAAATTTACCAAAGGTGCAGTTGGTGAAGAGTTCTGGATATATCTACAGCTTAAGACAATTGCAGATATTGGAATTATAGGTTTACCTAATGCAGGAAAATCAAGTTTATTAGCATCTTTAACAAGCGCAACTCCTAAAATAGCAAATTATAAATTTACCACTTTAAATCCAAATCTTGGTGTCGCAATGTACGATGATAAAGAGATAACTTTAGCAGATATTCCAGGATTAATTGAAGGAGCACATCAAGGGACGGGTTTAGGAATTAAATTTTTAAAACATATCGAAAGATGTAAAGCACTTTTGCATCTAATTGATATATCAGAAAATGATTTAACCAATTCATATCTTCAAGTAAGAGATGAGATGGGCAAATATAGCTCTGAGCTATTAAAGAAGCAGGAAATAATAGTGTTTAACAAAATAGACTTAATTGATGAGGATAAAATAAAAGAAAAGATTAAAGATTTTGAAAAAATCATCAAGAAATCTACTTTTACAACATCAACACTCGATAAAAAATCTGTATCTGATATTAAATCAAAGTTGCTTAATTATGTATCTTAAAGACTCAAAGACAGTTGTTATTAAAATTGGATCATCTTTATTAATTAATGATAAAAAAATTGTTAGAGAAAAATGGTTAACAGAATTTGCAAAGGATATTCAACATCTGCAAAAATTAAAAAAAAATATAATTTTAGTTAGTTCGGGTGCAATTGCCTTAGGATGTAAAAAATTAAAATTAAGTAAAAAAAAATTAAAACTTGATAAAAGTCAAGCAGTAGCTTCAATTGGTCAAATTGAGTTAATGAATCTTTTTAAAAATACTTTTAAGAAGTCTAAAATCAACCTATCACAAATTTTGTTAACACTTGAAGATACTGAAAAAAGAAGAAGAGCTATTAATGCAAAAAGAACTTTTGAAAATTTGTTTAGCCTTGGCTTTATTCCAATAGTAAATGAAAATGATAGTATAGCTACTTCTGAAATTAAGTATGGTGACAATGACAGACTAGCATCTAGGGTTGCACAAATATCAAGTGCAGATTGTTTAATTTTGTTATCTGATGTAAATGGTCTTTACTCTAAAGATCCAAAATTAGATAAAAAAGCTAAGTTAATTCGTGAAATTAAAAATATTGACCAAAATGTAGAAGGGCTAGCAACAAATAAAACTGGAGAATTTGGATCTGGTGGAATGAAAACTAAAATTGATGCTGCTAAAATTTGTCAATTCTCAGGGTGCCATATGGCAATTGCTAATGGCTTAATAAACAGACCAATTCAGAAAATTTTAACTAAAAACATATGTACTTGGTTTTTGCCTAAAATTTCAAAATTGGATGCTAGAAAAAAGTGGATAATAAGCTCAGTCTCTCCAAAGGGAAAAATAATTATTGATGAAGGTGCATTAACAGCTTTGAATAATGGAAAAAGTCTACTAGCTGCAGGAATAAAAGATGTTCATGGTAGTTTTAGAAAGGGTGATCATATAAAAATCCTAAATAATAATATGACTGAATTTGCTAGAGGATTAAGTAGTTTCTCTTCTGAAGAAATTTTGAAAATTAAAGGTAAGCACTCAAATAAAATAAATGATATTTTAGGCTATGTTTCAAAATCAGAAGTTATTCATAAAGATGATATGGTTTTAGTTAAATGAATATTATTTTAGAAAAAATTGGTGAGAATGCAAAAATTGCATTTCAAAATAAAATAAATAATAAAAAAAAAAATCAAGTACTAAATGATTACATCAATCTTATTTTAAAGAACCAAAATAAAATATTAATCGAAAATGAAAAAGATGTTAAAATTGCTAAATCAAAAAAGCTTAAAGAAAACTTAATTAAAAGACTAGCTCTTAATAATGACAAGATAAGTTCAATTGTTAAGTCAATCAAAACTATTGCAAAATTCAAAGATCCGATAAATGTTGATCTTGAAACATGGAAAAGACCAAATGGCTTAAAAATGAAGAAAGTATCAATTCCAATTGGCATAATTGGGGTAATTTACGAGAGTAGGCCAAATGTTACTTCAGACGTATCTACACTTTGTTTTAAATCAGGAAACTGTGTAATTTTAAGAGGGGGGTCTGAGGCTTATTTTAGCAATAAAATCTTGGCTAATCTTTTTAGAAAATCTTTAGAAAAAAATAGAATAAATAAAAATTTCGTGCAATTTGTTGAAAATAAAAATAGAAAACTAGTCGACTATATGCTTTCAAAAATGTCAAAATATATAGATGTTATTATTCCTCGAGGTGGAAAAAATCTTGTAAAAAAAGTACAAAATTTATCTTCTGTACCCGTAATAGGTCACCTTGAAGGAATGTGTCATACATATATTGATAAAGATGCAAATCTAAAGATGGCAAAAAAAATTTTAATTAATGCTAAAATGCGTAATACTAGTATTTGTGGAGCTACCGAGACACTATTAATACATAAAAGTAAATCGAAAAATGTAAACGAAATACTAAACGAACTAACTAAAAGAGGTTGTTCTATTTATGCAGACAAAAAAATTCATAAATTGTTTAATGGAAATTCGAAATTAGCGAATAATAAAACCTGGTCTAAGGAACATCTATCTGCAAAGATTTCTGTAAAATTAGTTGATAGTATTACTGATGCAGTTAATCATATCAATAAGTATGGAACAATGCATACAGATGCGATAATTACAAATAATAAAATTTCTGCAAAATTTTTTATAAAGAACATTAAAAGTTCAATTGCTATCCACAATTCTTCGACTCAATATGCTGATGGAGGTGAATTTGGTTTTGGTGGAGAAGTTGGAATTTCAACAAATAAACTTCCACCAAGAGGTCCTGTAGGACTAAACCAACTTGTTAGTTACAAATATGAGATATATGGCTCTGGACAAACAAGAAAATAAAAAAAAAATTGGTATTCTTGGTGGCACTTTTGATCCTGCGCATAGAGGTCATTTAAGCATCTCTAAAGAGGCAAAAAAAAGATTTGGTATTGATAAAATTATTTGGGCTGTAACCAAAAAAAATCCATTTAAAAATAAAAGTAGTTTAAGTTTAGATAAAAGAATAAAGTATGCAAAAAAGATTGCTCAAAATAATCTATTTATAAAAGTTAAATATTTTGAAAATAAAATTAAATCAAATAGAACAATTGATTTAATCAAAAATATTAAAAGAAAAAATAAAAATACTGATATTTACTTTATAATGGGAGCAGACAGTTTAATCAATTTTCATAAATGGAAAAATTCTGATTTAATTCCATCTATGTGTAATATACTTGTATTTGATAGAGACAGATATAAGGCTAAATCATTAAGTTCTGTAAGCTTTAAAAAATACAATAAGAAAAGCATAAGATTTGTTAAATTTAATAAGGTCAATATTTCATCTTCTAAATTAAGAAAAATTTGATATTATTTTTTTAATTAATGGACAAAATCTCTTCCCTTCATAAAGATGTGGTCAATCTTTTAGATTCGAATAAAGCGTTGGATATTGTTTCAATAGATTTAGACGGAAAATCATCAATGGCGGATCAAATGATTATCGCTAGTGGAACTTCATCAAGACACATCCAAGCCCTATCAGAACAAGTATACGAATATTTGAAAAAAAACGGTGTAAATAATTGTAAAATTGAAGGTAAGGAAAGTAATGACTGGAAACTTGTAGATGGAATAGATCTTATTATACATATTTTTAATCCTGAGAAAAGAAAATTTTATGAATTAGAGAAAATATGGTCTGAATTAATCCCTAAAGAGAAAGTAATTATATGATGAATAAATTTAAAGCTTTTCTTTTTTCATTATTTATTTTTTTTTTTCTAACAAACTTTGTTAGTTCATCAGAAGAGAACGATATATATAAAAAAATAGATGTTTTTTCAGAAGTTCTAGATAAAATAAATAAAGAATTTGTTGATGAGGTAAATCAAAGTGAAGCTATGGATGCTGCTATAAATGGTGTTTTACAATCCTTGGATCCTTATTCTGCATATATGACGCCAGATTCGTATCAGAGCATGCAAACAGAAACGAGTGGAGAGTTTGGTGGACTGGGAATAGAAGTAAGTATGGAAGCAGGTGTCATTAAGGTAATTACACCTATGGATGACTCACCTGCAGCTGAGGCAGGGGTTAAGGCTGGAGATTACATAGTAAAAATTAATGACATGCAAGTTCAGGGTAAATCTTTAAGTGAAGCAGTAGATATAATGAGAGGTCCTATTGGATCTGATATTGAAATTACAGTTAGAAGAAGAGGTGAACGAAAAGCACTAGTTTTTAATATTACAAGAGAAAAAATTAAAGTTTCGTCTGTAAAATCTGAAATATTAGATAATCAAACTGGTTATTTAAGACTTACTTCATTTAATGAAAATAGTAGTAGTCAAATTAGTGATAAAATTAAAGAGTTTAGAAAAAATGAAAATGTTAAAAATTATATTTTAGACTTAAGAAACAATCCTGGGGGGCTACTTTCTCAAGCAATTAAAATTACAGATTTTTTTATAGATAGTGGTGAAATTGTTTCAACTAAAAGTAAGAGAAAATATGAAAGTAGAAAATTCTTTGCAAGAAAAGGTGATATATTGGATGGAGATACAATTGTTGTTTTAATAAATTATGGTTCAGCTTCAGCATCTGAAATAGTAGCAGGCGCTCTTAAAGACCATAAAAGAGCAATAATAATTGGTGAAAATAGTTATGGCAAAGGTTCCGTACAATCAATTATTCCACTAAAAAATAAAGGTGCAATTAGATTAACTGTATCTAAATATTATCTTCCATCTGGAAAATCTATTTCAGAAATTGGTGTTTCGCCTGATATTGAGATATCTGAAGGATCTGATGATTTTAGGTTTAATACCGATACAGATAATCAACTTCAATTCGCCCTAAAGCTTTTAAACAGCTAAAATGAGGGAAAAATACAAAAATTTACCACTTAGAAGTGGTGTTGGGATAGTCGTTTTAAATAAAGAAAACAAAATTTTTGTTGCAAAAAGAATAGATAATAAAAAAAATTTTTGGCAAATGCCTCAAGGTGGAGTTGATAAAGGTGAAGACTTATATGAAGCTGCAATTAGAGAATTAGAAGAGGAAACTAGCATTAAATCAGTAAGTTTGATTAAAAAAATTGATGGCTTGCTAACTTACTATTTGCCAAATGAATTATTAGGAATTATTTGGAAAGGTAAATTTAAAGGTCAAAAACAACAATGGTATGTAATGAGATTTGATGGTGATGAAAAAGAAATTAATATTAAAACAAAACATCCAGAGTTTCTAGAATGGAAGTGGGTGGATCCAGATGAAATTACTAAACTTGTAGTAAAATTTAAACTCCATGTATATGAGAAAATTCAAGAAGAGGTTAAAAAAATTTTAATTAATTGATTTAAGTACTTCAAGTTTTTGATCTAGCAAATATTTTTCTTGGTCATTAATTTCAGATTTATTCAGTTCTTCTTCAGCAAATTTTTGAATTTCCGAGATTTTTTCTTTATCAATGTCTTTTAAATTTAAAATAAGACTTGTAAGTATAGAAAGATTATTATTTTTAAATTCAATTATTCCATCGTTTACGTAAAAGCTTTCTTCACCAGACTTTGAGAATATTTTAATTATTCCTGGTTTTAAAAAAGAAATAATAGAGATGTGGTCTCTTAAAATTCCTATTTCACCTTCGAATGCGGGAACAACTACTTCAGTCACATCATCTTTTGACAGAAATGATTTTTCAGGATTTACTATTTCTACAGAATATTCTTCACTCATTATGCTGCTGCTTCGTTAGCTAAACTCTCAGCTTTTTGGATAGCTTCTTCAATAGTACCGACCATATAAAATGCAGCTTCTGGTAAATGGTCATATTCACCTTTACAAATAGCATCGAAGCCTTTGATCGTTGACTCTAAGTCAACAAGTTTCCCTGGCGAACCAGTAAATACTTCGGCAACAAAGAAAGGTTGAGAAAGAAATCTTTGTATTTTTCTAGCTCTAGCAACAACTAACTTGTCTTCCTCAGATAACTCATCCATTCCCAAAATCGCGATTATGTCTTGTAAAGATTTGTAAGTTTGTAGAACTTTTTGCACTTCTCTCGCTACTCTATAATGTTCATCTCCAACTATTCTAGGATCCAGAATTCTTGAAGTTGAGTCTAAAGGGTCAACGGCTGGATAAATTCCTATTTCAGCAATTTGTCTAGAAAGTACAGTTGTTGCATCTAAGTGTGCAAATGAAGTTGCAGGTGCAGGATCAGTCAAGTCGTCTGCAGGTACATAAATTGCCTGAACAGATGTAATTGAACCTTTGTTCGTTGTAGTAATTCTTTCCTGTAGGTTACCCATATCTGTTGCTAATGTTGGTTGATATCCGACAGCCGAAGGTATTCGGCCTAATAATGCTGAAACCTCAGATCCCGCTTGTGTAAATCTAAATATGTTATCAACAAAGAATAGTACGTCTTGACCTTCTTGATCTCTAAAATACTCAGCGACAGTTAATCCAGTTAAGGCTACTCGAGCTCTCGCTCCTGGGGGCTCATTCATTTGTCCATAAACTAATGCTGCTTTAGAACCTTCACCATCAGTTTTAATAACACCAGAGTCTATCATTTCATGGTAAAGATCATTTCCCTCTCTAGTTCTTTCTCCCACTCCCGCAAAAACTGAAAATCCACCATGAGCTTTTGCAACGTTGTTAATCAATTCCATAATTAAAACAGTTTTACCAACTCCGGCTCCACCAAATAAACCGATTTTACCACCTTTTGCATAGGGAGCTAAAAGATCAATAACTTTTATTCCTGTTACAAGTATTTCAGTTTCTGTTGATTGATCATTAAATTCAGGTGCGGCTCTATGAATTGGCCAGTTATCTGAGCTTTTAACTTCTCCTCGTTCATCAATAGGCTCACCTATTACATTTATTATTCTTCCAAGTGTCTCTGGTCCTACTGGGACTTTAATTGGAGCAGATGTATCTGTTACCTCGTCTCCTCTTTTAAGACCTTCTGTTGCATCCATTGCAATTGTTCTAACACTTGATTCCCCCAAATGTTGTGCAACTTCTAATACTAATCTATTTCCACCGTTATCACACTCTAGTGCAGTTAAAATTTCTGGTAGTTCTCCATCAAATTTTACGTCTACTACCGCCCCAATAATCTGTGTTATTTGTCCTTTTCTCATAATTATAAACTTTCTGCTCCTGAAATTATTTCTATTAACTCTTTAGTAATTGCTGCCTGACGACTTCTATTATACTCAATAGTAAGTTTGTCAACCATTTCACCTGCGTTTCTGGTTGCATTATCCATTGCACTCATTCTTGAACCTTGCTCGCTAGCTGAATTCTCTAACATCGCTTTAAAAATCTGAGTTGAAATATTTTTAGGTAACAAGTTGTTCAATATTTCGTCTTCTTCAGGCTCAAATTCATAGTTATCTTCTGATGAATTTTCCTCATTTTCAGATGCTTTTAAAGGAATAATTTGTTGTTCTTGTGGTATTTGAGTAATTACATTCTTAAATTGGTTATAAAAAATTGCACATACATCAAATTCTTTTTTTTCAAATTTTTCTATTAGTATCTTACCTACTTTATCTGCATCAAAATAATTTACATTTTTTGAATCTTTAAAAGATATTTTTTCAATAATATTATCACCATAAAGACGTTTTAATTGGTCATAACCTTTAGTTCCAACTGTAATAATTTTTAGTTTTTTATCTTCATCTAAAATTTTTTGAAAATATAGTTTAGCTTTCTTAATAATATTTGTATTAAAACCTCCACAAAGACCTCTGTCTGATGTCATGACAACACACAAATGTACTTTGTCTTCACCAGAACCAGATAAAAGTTTTGGGGCATTTTCAATGTCTGAAATACCATTTGATAAGTTTAAAATAATATTATTCATTTTATCGGAATAAGGTCTGCCTTTCTCAGCACTCTCCTGGGCTCTTCGTAGCTTTGCAGCAGCTACCATTTTCATTGCCTTAGTAATCTTTTGGGTAGACTTAACGCTTGATATTCTTTTTTTTAGATCGTCTAAACTAGCCATTATTTTTTATGAGTTAAAATCTTTCTTAAGTTGTAGAATAATTTCATTTAATTCTTTTTCTTTATCATCTTCAAGTTTTCCTGAAGCTGTGATCGAATCAATGATCTCTGGCTTTTCAGCTTTACATTTTTCTATAATTTTATTCTCAAAACTTGAAATATCTTTTTGCTCAATATCATCAAGATGCCCTCTAACTCCACAAAATACAGAAATGACTTGTTCTGCAACTGTCATAGGAGAATATTGGTTTTGCTTTAAAAGTTCAGTTAATTTTGATCCTCTGTTAAGTAATTTCTGAGTAGATGCATCGAGGTCTGAGCCAAATTGTGCAAACGCAGCCATTTCTCGATATTGTGCAAGCTCTAATTTCATGGAACCTGAAACTTTCTTCATCGCTTTAGTTTGAGCAGATGATCCAACTCTTGACACAGATAATCCAACATTTATGGCAGGTCTTATACCTTGGTTAAAAAGTTCTGTTTCAAGAAATATTTGACCATCAGTAATTGAAATAACATTTGTTGGTATGAATGCAGAAACATCTCCTCCTTGAGTTTCTATAATTGGAAGAGCTGTTAGTGATCCCCCACCATGCTCATCACTTAGTTTTGCAGCTCTTTCTAGTAATCTACTGTGTAAATAAAATACATCTCCAGGATACGCTTCTCTTCCAGGAGGTCTTCTTAAAAGAAGTGACATTTGTCTATATGCAACAGCTTGTTTTGATAAATCATCATAAATAATCAAGGCATGCATCCCATTATCTCTAAAATACTCACCCATAGTGCATCCAGTATAAGGAGCTAAAAATTGCAGAGGCGCTGCATCTGATGCTGTTGCAGCTACTATTGTTGTATAATCCATAGCGCCAGCTTCTTCTAATGTTTTTTCAATCTGTCTAACAGTGGATCTCTTTTGGCCTACAGCTACATAAATACAATATAATTTTTTCTTTTCATCCCCAGACTCATTAATTTTTTTTTGGTTAATGATAGCATCAATAGCGACTGCTGTTTTGCCAGTTTGTCTATCACCAATAATTAATTCTCTTTGTCCTCTTCCAATTGGAACTAGACTATCAATTGATTTGAGACCAGTCTGCATTGGTTCACTAACAGATTTACGTGGAATTATGCCAGGCGCTTTGACTTCAACCCTACTTCTTTTTAAACTTTTATCTAGTGTACCTTTTCCATCAATTGGGTTTCCTAAACCATCAACTACTCTACCAAGTAATTCTTTTCCAACGGGTGTATCAACTATTGCACCAGTTCTTTTTACAGTATCACCTTCTTTAACTGCTCTATCATTACCAAAAATTACAACACCTACATTTTCACTCTCTAGGTTTAATGCCATTCCTTTTGAGCCGTCAGAGAATTCTACCATTTCTCCAGCTTGAACATTGTCTAAACCATAAATTCTTGCGATACCATCTCCTACTGATAAAACTTGACCAACCTCTGTAACCTCAGCTTTATCTCCAAACTTTTTAATTTGTTCTTTTAATATTTTTGTAACTTCTGAAGGATTTATTTCCATTTAAGCCTCTATCATTGTATTTTCGATTTGTTGTAATTTATTTTTAATAGAGGTATCCACCATAATACTTCCAACTTGTATTACTAAACCTCCAATTAAACTTTTATCGTATTTATAGTCTAATTTTATTTTCGCATTAAAATTTTGAGATAATTCATCTTTTATTTTACTTACTTGTTCTCCTGATAATTCTTTAGAAGAGATTAGTTCAGCTTTCACTTCTCCTCTTTTTTTTGAACAAGTGTCAATAAAATCTTGAAGAATTGATTTTACATAAAAGAATCTTCTTTTGGATATTAGAAAACCAAGAAATTTTGATAATAAAGAGTTTAATTTATAGTCATCAGCAATTTTACTTATGACATCCTGAAGTTCATCTACAGAATTAGTTGGATCTTTAATTAATGAACTAAAATCTTTGCTCTCATCTATTAATTTCAGTAAAGACATTGATTGTTCTTCAACTACATCTATTGAATTGCTTTCTTTTGCTAATTCGTATAGTGCCAGAGAGTATCTGCCCGCTGTAGTTACTGAAAAACTATTATTATTGCTCAATTTTGACTCTTTATTTTAGAAGATTTTTTGATTTTAGTAGCATATGAGTTTAGTGTCTTCAAGTATCAGATTGACTAATTATCATAAAATTTGTCAATTAATTGAAGGTTATTGGGTCAACATCAACTGTTAGTTTTATTTCTTTAGGTAAATTATATGTAATCAAGATTTCACTAAGTCTTTTTTGAATGTTAGAGCCCTTTTTAGACCTTATCAAAAGTCTCTGTCTATATTTTCGCCTTATTCGATATATAGGTGCATTAACAGGTCCCAAAATTTTATCATTTAAGGACTGGGATAACATTTTTTTAAAATTCATGGTTTCTTTTTCTAAATTTTTTTCATTTGAGGAAGTGAGTATTAATGAGATGAATCTTTCATAAGGTGGTAAATTGTTTTTTTCTCTTAATTTCAACTCATTTTCTAAAAAAATAAAAGGATCAGGATTTGTTATTTGATTAATAATAGTTTGGTTTGAGCTATACGTTTGAAAATATACTATGGCAGGTTTGCCAGCTCTACCTGCCCTTCCAGATAATTGGTGATAAAGTTGTAAGTTTTTTTCTGCGGTTCTTAAATCATGTCCATTTGAATTAAGATCGATATCTAAAATAATAATACAGTTTAATTTAGGAAAATGAAAACCTTTAGAAATTAATTGGGTTCCAATAAGTATATCAATTTTTCCTTTAACTATATCTTCTAATTTATTTTTAGAAGATTTTTTATTCATAGTATCACTTGAAAAAATCGATATTTTTTTATTTGGAAATTTAAGCTTAACCTCTTCTGAAATTCTCTCAACACCAGGCCCACTAAAAACAAAATCACATGTCTCACCTTTCTTGCAATTTCTATTTAATAGAGATTGAAAACCACAATAATGACAAAGTAATCTATTTTTATGTTTATGATATACTAAGTTTATAGAACAATTTGGACAGGAATAAACATTTAAACATTTTTTACAAAGAGCGTAGGGAGCGAAACCCCGTCTATTAATAAAAAATAATACTTGGTCATTTTTTTTTAAATGATTATTTACTTTTTCTAAGGTTTCACCAGCAATCCACGATTGTTTATCTAATTTATTTTTATTTAAGTCTATTATTTCATATGAAGGTAAATTTGCATTTTTATATCTTTTAGTTAGACGTGATACAGAATACTTTTTTTTCTTAATATTTGCATATGTTTCTATCGAGGGTACAGCAGTAACAAGATTAATAGGTATATTTTCAAAATTAGCTCTAGCTATTGCCATATCTCTTGCATTGTAAATTACACCTTCGTCTTGTTTGAATGATTGATCGTGTTCTTCATCTACAATTATAATTCCAAGATTTTTAAATGGTAAAAATAATGAGGAACGAGCACCAATAATTACATTAATTTTTCCTGATGATACTCCACTCCAAATTATTTTTTTTTTTTTAGGTGTTATTCCAGAGTGCCATACTGCAGCACTGAAACCAAAAAATTCTTCAAATTTATTTTCAAATTCTGCAGTTAAGCCAATTTCAGGTAGTAGAATCATTGCTTGATGCCCTTTTTCTAACAATTGTTTTATATGCTTAAAATAAACAATTGTTTTTCCTGAACCTGTAGTCCCTTGTAAAAGATGGACTCTAAATTTATTATTTTTTTTTGATATTTCCTCAAATATTTCTCTTTGATCTGAAGACAGGGTAAACTTATTTACAATCTTTTGTTTATTATAGGGTAGATAATTTTCATCTTCATAATTAGTGATTGCTTCTCCACTAAGTAAATGTAATTTTAAACACATTCCTTTTGGCACTAAGTTGTATTCCGAAAACCAATTCAAAAAAGTAATAATTTCTTTTTTAAGTGGTTCAATTTCTATTTTTTTAAGAATTTTTTTTATCTGGAAATTTTTTTTATTTTTTTTTTCAAATTCATTCCATACAACACCTGTTATTTTCGATTTTCCAAAGGGAACATAAACATAATCTCCAACTTTAAGATCCAAGTCACTTTCATATGTAAAAGGGAAATTAAATATATTAGGTATTAGGACAGGATATTTCATAAATAAATTATGAAATATATTAAGAGTGAATTTGTCTTTTATCTACAGATAAAGCAGCTTCTTTTATCGCTTCTGAAAAAGTAGGATGAGCATGACATGTTCTTGCAATATCTTCGGAACTAGCGCCAAATTCCATTGCTACGGACATTTCTGCAATCATTTCTCCAGCATGAGGTCCGATTATATGTACTCCCAATACTCTATCTGTTGTACTTTCAGCTAATATTTTAACGAATCCCTCTGGCTCATTTATTGCTTTAGCTCTTGAGTTTGCCATAAATGGAAATTTACCTATTTTGTAGTTTACTTTTTTTTCTTTTAATTCTTCCTCATTTTTACCAACATAGGCTACCTCGGGTGAAGTATATATTACTCCAGGTATAATATCATAATTTACATGACCAGACTGTCCAGCAATTAACTCTGCTACTGCTATTCCTTCCTCCTCAGCTTTATGAGCTAACATTGGTCCATTTATGACATCTCCTATTGCATAAACATTTTTAACATTAGT
Source organism: uncultured Pelagibacteraceae bacterium (assembly GCA_902567045.1). GTDB lineage: Bacteria > Pseudomonadota > Alphaproteobacteria > Pelagibacterales > Pelagibacteraceae > Pelagibacter. Next base: position 135,394 of record CACFLJ010000001.1, on the reverse strand, counting down.
CTCAAAATTTTTATTAACTGTAATTTTTCCTTTTTTATCGAGATTTACTCCAATTTTTTTTAAATTTAATTTATCAGTGTAAGGTTTTCTTCCAACAGAAATTAAAACTACATCAGCTTCAATTTTATTTTTTGCGTCTTTATTAGAGGTTTCTATTATTACTCCTTGGTCATTTTTAGAAATTTTTTCAACTTTAGTATTTAACTCAAATTTAATGTTCTGTTTTTTTAATATTTTCATAAATTCATTTGAAATTTCTTTATCAAGCCCTGGAGTTATGTGGTCTAAATATTCTATAACATGAACCTCAGTTCCTAGTCTTGACCATACAGAACCCATCTCTAAGCCAATATATCCACCCCCAACAACAACCATTTTTTTTGGAAGTTTTGAAATACTAAGAGCTCCTGTTGATGAAAGAATTTTTTTTTCGTCAAAATCTATTCCTGGAAGTGATAGGGGTTCTGATCCAGTACTTATAATGGTTTTATCAGTTTTAATTTTTATCTCTGATTTATCATTTTTGACTAAAATTTCGTTTTTTTCATTAAAAGATCCAACCCCTTTAATGTAAGTGACTTTATTTTTTTTAAATAAGAACTCCACTCCTTTTGTAAGTGTTGCAACTGAGCTATCTTTATTACTCATCATTTTTTGCAGATTTAGCTTAATTTCTCCAGTTTCAATACCAATATTTGAGAAGTTTTTAGCTCTATGAAAACTTTCTGACATATTTAAAAGACTTTTAGAAGGAATACACCCTATATTAAGGCAAGTGCCTCCCAAAGATCCTCTAGACTCTATACATGCAGTTTTTAAGCCTAATTGTGATAATCTAATTGCACATACATATCCTGCAGGTCCTCCTCCAATTACAGTAACATCAAATTTTTCAGCCATTAGATATTTAAAAATAATCTTCTAGGGTCTTCTAAATTTTCTTTAACAGTTTTTAAGAACGACACGGATTCCTTTCCATCAATAATTCTATGATCATATGACAAGGCCAAGTACATTATTGGTTTTATTTTTATCTCACCATTATCATTTACAGGTCTTTCAACAATATTATGCATACCTAATACACCTGATTGAGGAGGGTTTAATATTGGTGTTGAAAGCATGGAACCATATACACCTCCATTGCTAATTGTAAACGTGCCTCCTTGTAAGTCCTCAATTGTTAAACTACCTGTGTTTGCTTTTTCAGATAATTTTTTTATTTCTTTTTCTATTTCAGCAAATGACATCTCATCTGCATTTCTAATCACTGGAACTACTAAACCTTTTTCAGTTCCAACAGCGAAACTAATATTATAATAATTCTTATAAATTATGTCTTGATCTTCAACCTCAGCGTTAATTGCTGGAAATAATTTTAGTCCAACGACACAAGCTTTAACAAAAAATGACATTAGACCTAGCTTTATTCCGTATCTGCTTTTGAAATCTTCTTGGTTATCTTTTCTCATTGCCATAATCCCAGACATATCTACCTCGTTAAAAGTAGTTAACATTGCTGCATTGTCTTGAGCTTGTTTTAATCTTTTTGCAATCGTTTGCCTTAAACGAGTCATTTTAATTCTTTCTTCTTCACCGTATTGAATTCTTCTCTGGTTGGGTTGTGGGTTGGCTCCCATCATTGTAATTAGATCACCTTTTAAAATTCTTCCTGCTTTGCCTGTTCCCTTTACATTATCTAAGTTGATATTTTTTTCTGCAACCATTTTTCTAACTGCAGGTGAAAGAATAATTGGTTGTTGTGGGGTTTCCTCTGTTTCTACTTCCTCAGTTAAAAGTAAAGGCTCTTCTTCTAATAGCTCCATTGAACGATCTTCAGTTAATACTAATGGTTCTTCTAACTTAGTTTGAGGTTTTTTTTCTATATCTAAATTAATTACATTGCTTTTCTGATCTTTAAATTCTTTCTCTTCATTATCCTCAAGTTGTTTTTTGCTTTCGGGTACATTTTTAATATCAACATTCCCTTCAGAAATTGAGCCTAATACAGCTCCAACTTCAACTGTATCTCCATCTTTAAAACTAATTTCAGATAATATTCCACTTACTGGGGAAGGAACTTCTAAATTTACTTTATCAGTTTCCAGTTCAACTATTGCCTCATCGGCCTCAACTGTTTCACCTTCTTTTTTCAACCATTTAGAAACTGTTGCCTCTGTTATACTTTCGCCTAACGTAGGGACTAAAATTTTTTCACTCATTAATTAAATACTTCATTTATAATTTCTTGTTGTTCAAGTTGATGCCTTTTAGCATATCCTGTAGCTGGCGATGCATCAGGACTTCTTCCAATATAACAAACTTTATTATTTTTAGCTTTAATGGTATCCAATGTCCATTGGATATAATCTCTCACTGAAAACCATGCACCCATATTTTTTGGCTCTTCCTGACACCAATAAAAATTAGCATTTTTAGCGTATGGTTTAAGTTCTTTTACTAAACTCTTCGCTGGAAAAGGATAAAGTTGTTCAATTCTTAACATTACCACATCGTCTCTTTTTAACTTTTCTCTAGCATTCAAAAGATCAAAGTATACTTTTCCTGAACAAATTATAACTTTTTTTATTTCACTAGATTTTTTTAATTTAATAAAATTTTTAGATTGATCACTTAACGCATGATCCCACATTATTCGGTGAAATGATGTTTGCTTACTAAAATCATCAATGGTTGATACACAAAATTTATTTCTTAACAAAGATTTAGGTGTCATGATTATAAGTGGTTTCCTAAAATCACGATGTATTTGTCTACGTAAAGCATGAAAATAATTTGCTGGTGTTGTACAATTCATAACTTGAAGATTATCATTTGCACACAGTTGTAAAAATCTTTCAAGTCTAGCTGATGAATGTTCTGGTCCTTGACCTTCATAACCATGTGGCAATAACATTACTAAACCTGATGCTCTTTGCCATTTTCTTTCACCAGAAGCAATAAATTGATCAATTATAACTTGTGCACCATTAGCAAAATCACCAAATTGAGCTTCCCAAAGTGTAAGAGTGTTTGGTTCAACTAAACTATATCCATATTCAAATCCTAAAACTGCAAGTTCAGACAAAAAACTGTCTACTATTTCAAATTTTTTTTGGTTTTTTGATATGTTGTTTAAAGGAATATATCTAGAGTTATCCATCTGATCTCTTAAAACTGAATGTCTCTGGCTAAAAGTCCCCCTGCCAGAGTCCTGCCCTACAAATCGAACTGGAAAACCCTCATCTAATAAAGAACCAAAAGCTAATGATTCAGCAGTAGACCAGTCAATATTTATGCCATCATCAACAGATTTTTTTCTATTTTGTAAAATTTTATTAATAGTTTTGTGAATATTTATTTCTGTTGGAACGACGTTTATTTTATCTGAAATATTTTTGAGTATTTTTTTATCTGCTCCAGTAATGCCTCTTTTATCTTTTCCTTTTTTAGGTTTATAGCTAGACCATGCCCCTTCAAACCATTCAATTTTAGGATTATAATCTTTAGCTGTCTTAAATTGATCATCTAAAAGATCTTTAAATTTTTTTATTTGATCATCTAAACCCTCTTTAGATATTAATCTTTCGTTTATAAGCTTAGATCCATATATATTTGCTGTTGATTGATGCGATCTAATTTTTTTATACATCAATGGTTGAGTGAATGATGGCTCATCACCCTCATTATGTCCAAATCGTCTATAACAAACTAAGTCAATTACTACATCTCGATTAAACTTTAATCTAAATTCAGTTGCAATTCTTGAACCATAAACAACAGCTTCTGGGTCATCTCCATTGACATGGATAATAGGTGCATCAACCATTTTAGCAATATCTGATGGGTGAGGGGAAGATCTTGCAAACCTCGGACTTGTCGTAAATCCTATTTGATTATTTACTATTATGTGAATTGTTCCACCTGTGTTGTGTCCTGGTAAACCCGACATTGCAAAACATTCGGCAACAATACCTTGTCCAGCAAAAGCAGCGTCGCCATGTATTAAAATTGGAATTACTTTATTTCTCTCAGCATCTTTGTGAAAAAATTGTTTTGCTCTAGTCTGACCCAACACAACTGGATTAACTGCTTCCAGGTGTGAGGGATTGTCTGTTAAACTTACATGAACAGAATTTCCATCAAATTCTCTGTCTGATGAAGCTCCCAAATGATATTTCACATCCCCGGCACTATCTTCTTCTGTATTATTTATTTCACCTGCAAATTCATTAAATATTCTTTTGTATGATTTTTGTAAAACGTTAGCTAAAACATTTAGTCTTCCTCTGTGAGACATTCCAATTTTAACCTCTTTAATCTTGGATTGGCCCCCAATTTTTATAATTTGTTCAAGACCTGGAATTAAACTTTCACCTCCATCTAAACCAAACCTTTTAGAACCAACATATTTTGTATGTAAAAATTTCTCAAATCCCTCAGCTTGTATTAATTTATTTAAAATTGCACTTTTACCGTTTTCCGTAAATTTTAATGCATTTTCGTCTTTTTCTACCCTGTCCCTAAACCATTTTCTCTCTGTTGGATTTGATATGTGCATATATTCATAACCAATTGATCCACAATAAATTTTTCTAAGTATAGATAAAATTTCTCTTATATTTGAATACTCTTTATTTAAAACACCATCTAAATATATTTGCTTATCATAATCCTCTTTATCAAAACCGTAATTTTCTGGATGTAATTCATCTAAATATTCACTTTCTCTTATTTCTAATGGATCTAGTTTAGAGAGTAGATGGCCTCTTTGTCTATAAGATCTAATAAGTGAAACAGCTCTTATTGAATTGCTATTACCATCTATTACATCAGCTTGATTAACTTTTAGAGTGGAATCTTCTTTTTTAAATTCTATATTTTCTTTTATTTTTACTTTTTTTGGATTCCATGAGGGACCCTTTATTTCTCTAACAACAGAGTCTAAATCTTCGCTTATACCAAGAAAATACTCTTTCCAACCTTCTGGCAAACTAGGATCTTTATTTATAAACTTTACATACATTTGCTCAATAAATGCATTGTTTGATTTATTTAAAAATGAAGTTTTTTTGTACTCAAGATTTTTGGAAACTGACATATTAATTCTTTAAATATTATACAAATAAAATGTTATCAATTAGACAATTTATTTAGTAGCGTTTTTCCAATATCAGAGGGAGAATTAGCAACAGTAATACCGCAATCTTGCATTTTTTTTATCTTTTCTTCAGCATTTCCTTTGCCGCCTGAAATAATAGCACCAGCATGTCCCATTCTTCTTCCTGGTGGAGCAGTTACTCCAGCTATAAATCCAACAATTGGTTTTTTTATTTTGTGATTTTTTACAAATTCTGCTGCTTCTTCTTCAGCAGTTCCACCTATTTCTCCAATCATTAAAATAGACTCGGTTTGATCGTCATTTAAAAATAAATCAAGGCAATCAATGAAATTAGTTCCATTAATTGGATCACCACCAATTCCTATACATGTTGATTGACCAAGATTGTTCTCGGTTGTTTGAGCAACTGCCTCATAGGTTAATGTTCCTGATCTTGATACAATTCCAACTGAACCTTTTTTATGAATATTGCCTGGCATTATTCCAATTTTACATTCATTAGGTGTAATTATTCCTGGACAGTTTGGACCAATTAATCTGGATTTAGAATTTTGTAATTTTTTTTTTACTTTTAACATATCTAGAATTGGTATTCCTTCGCTTATACAAACAATTAATTCAATAGATGCATCTATAGCTTCTATGATGGCTGATGAAGCAAACTTTGCAGGTACATATATCATTGTTGCATCCGCTCCAGTAGCATCTTTTGCTTCTTTAACTGTGTTAAACACCGGTCTTTCTAAGTGAATTTGTCCACCTTTTTTTGGTGTTACGCCCCCAACTAAGTTTGTTCCATATTTAATAGATTGTTCAGAGTGAAAAGTACCATGGGATCCTGTAAAACCTTGGCAAATTACTTTTGTATTTTTATCAATTAATACTGACATTATTTTATTGCCTCTACAACTTTTTTTGCAGCATCTGATAAGTCATTTGCAGATATAATTTTTAAACCAGAATTCTCTAATATCTTTTTTCCTTCTTCAAAGTTTGTTCCTGCTAATCTCACTACTAACGGAACTTTAATTTTAATTTCTTTTGCTGCATCTACAACACCTTGCGCAAGTACATCACATCTCATAATTCCACCAAAAATATTTATCAATATTCCTTTAACATTTTTATCTGATAAAATAATTTTGAATGCAGCAGAAACTTTTTCTTTTGATGCTCCACCTCCTACATCTAAAAAATTTGCAGGCTCTTCACCATAAAGCTTTATGATATCCATTGTAGCCATTGCTAATCCTGCACCGTTTACCATACATCCTATACTTCCATCTAATTTTATATATGCCAAGTCATGTTTGCTTGCTTCAATTTCTGTGGCTTCTTCCTCATTATAGTCTCTTAATTCTTGTATCTCAGGATGTTTAAATAATGCATTTTCATCAAATATCATTTTTGCATCAAGACAAACTACTTTATTTTCTTTCGTTAAAATAAGTGGGTTAATTTCTACTAAATTTGCATCATTTTCTATGAACAATTTATAAATTGCTTTTATTAAGCTTATAGCTTCTGAACCAGAATTATCGTCTAATTCAAAAACCTTAATAATTTTCTTACAATCAATCTCGGAAATTTCTTGGTTAAAATCGACTTTAGTTGTTAAAATTTTTTCAGGTGTATTTTGGGCAACTTCTTCAATGTTCATTCCTCCTTGATCACTTGAAATAAATGCAATTTTTGAACTTACTCTATCAACTAGGCAAGAAAGATAAAATTCTTTACTAATATTAGATACCTCCTCAACATATAGTCTTTTTACTTCTCTACCTAACGGTCCTGTTTGATGAGTAATTAGGTTTTTGCCAAGCAAAATATTTGCTTCTTTTTCTAAATTTTCTAAATTATCAACAATTTTTACTCCGCCAGCCTTACCTCTTCCACCAGCATGAATTTGAGCTTTAAGAACATACTTATCAGTTTTCAATTCTTTAGTTTTTTGCAAAAGATCGGATACATTAAATGCAAATACTCCCTCGGGCACATTCGCTCCATACTTTTTTAGAATTTGTTTTGCTTGGTGCTCGTGAATATTCATTTAGTCTTTATTCAAATCAGGATCTATTTTTGATGCTGCATCCCACAATTTGATGACTGCTTCCACAGAATTATTAAATTCTGTTTTTTCATTCTCATTAAGATCAATTTCATCAATCCTTTCAACACCTTCTTTTCCGATGATAACAGGAACACCAGCATAAACATTATTAATCCCATATTCTCCATGTAGATGTGCTGCACATGGTAAAAGTTTTTTTTGATCTTTTAAAAATGCTTCTGCCATCTCTACTCCGGAAGCCGCTGGTGCATAAAATGCAGATCCCTTTTCCAGATATTTAACAATCTCAGCACCACCATCTCTTGTTCGTTGATTAATACTCTCTAATTTTTCTTCAGAAATTTTTCCATCTTTTAATAAATCCATTAAAGGTTTTCCAGAGACCTTGGTAAATCTTGGAAGGGGTACCATTGTATCTCCATGCCCACCCATAACCATTGCATCAATTTCTCTTACAGGCACATTTAATTCCTCAGATAAAAAAAGTTTAAAACGTGAACTATCTAAAATACCAGCCATCCCAACTACTTTATTTGCTGGAAGTCTTGAATATTTTTGAAATGCCATTACCATTACATCTAATGGATTTGTAATACATATAACGAAAGAGTTAGGTGCATTTACTTTTATTCCTTCTGCAACCTGCTTAATAATTTTTAAATTAATTCCAAGTAAATCATCTCTACTCATACCTGGCTTTCTTGGTACTCCTGCAGTTATGATAATTACATCAGAATCTTTAATATCTTCATAATTATCTGTTCCTGAAAATTTAACGTTAAAACCATCAACTGACGAAGATTGTGCAATATCTAAGGCTTTTCCTTTAGCAATTCCACTAGCAACATCAAACAGAACAACCTCATTTACAAGCTCTTTTAGGCCAATCAAATGAGCTAAAGTCCCACCTATTTGACCAGCACCTATTAAAGAAATTTTTGACATATTTTATTCCATAGTTGGCATAATAAATTCAGGATTTGACCTTATGCTTGAAGGCCATCTAGAGGTAATGGTTTTCAATTTTGTATAAAATTTAATTCCTTCCATGCCATGCATTCCGCTATCTCCAAACAATGATCTTTTCCATCCACCAAAACTATGAAATGCCATAGGAACTGGTATTGGAACATTTATTCCAACCATTCCAACTTGGATTTTACTTGCAAAAGTTCTTCCTGCATCACCATCTCTAGTATAAATACTTACACCGTTTCCATACTCATGCTCATTTATCATTTTGGTTGCTTCTTCAAAAGTTTTTACTCTTACCACTGATAGAACAGGACCAAAAATCTCTTCTTTATAAATTCTCATATCAGTAGTCACATGATCAAACAAACATCCACCTATATAAAAACCATTTTCATACCCTTGAAGTTTTAAATCTCTACCATCAAGAGCTAATTTAGCTCCCTCTTTAACTCCTAAATCAACATATCCTTTTACTTTTTCTAAATGTTGTTTTGTAACAAGAGGACCCATCTCTGAGGATTTATCCATACCAGGACCAATTTTTAATGCTTCAGCTTTTTTTACTAACCTAGATACTAACTCATCACCAATATCACCAACTGCTACAGCAACGGACTGGGCCATACATCTTTCACCTGCAGATCCATATGCAGCACCCATTAGACCATTTACAGCTCCATCTAAATCGCAATCAGGCATCACCACTAAATGATTTTTAGCTCCCCCTAACGCTTGAACTCTTTTTTCATTTTTGGCAGCATTCTCATAAATATATTTAGCTATAGGTGTTGATCCAACGAAACTTACGGCTTTAATATCATTATTTGTCAGTATAGCGTCTACAACTTCTTTATCTCCATTGACTACATTAAAAACTCCATCAGGTAGACCAGCTTCATGAAGTAATTCTGCTAATCTCATTGGGCAAGACGGATCTTTTTCAGATGGTTTGAGAATAAAAGTATTTCCACATGCAATAGCTAATGGAAACATCCACATTGGCACCATTGCAGGAAAATTAAAAGGTGTTATTCCAGCAGCTACACCTAAAGGCTGTCGCATCGAATAACTATCGACATTTGTCCCAACATTCTCAGAAAATTCACCTTTAAGCACATGAGGAATTCCACATGCAAACTCGACAACTTCCAATCCTCTTATTAATGATCCTTTTGCATCCTCATAAACTTTTCCATGTTCAGAGACAATTAACTTTGTTAATTCATCAAAATTTTTTTCTATAAGTTCTTTAAACTTAAACATTATCCTAGCTCTTTGAAGTGCAGGCTTTAGTGACCATGTCTCAAAGGCTTTCTTGGCAATTTCAACTGTTTTATCTAAATCTGATTTAGTAGCTAAAATAACTTCCGATTCTTGATCTCCAGTAGCAGGGTTAAAAACTTGTCCTTTTCTTTGTGAAGTACCATCTATTACTTTTCCACCAACGAAATGTTTGATTATATTCATGAGTGAAATTGTTTAATTAAGTAATTAGGCCGTTGCAAGCATTTTCTTTATCTCTGCAATAGCTTTTGCAGGATTCAAGCCCTTTGGGCAAGCATTTGTACAATTCAAGATAGTATGGCATCTATAAAGCTTAAGTTCATCAGCTACTTTTTTAAGTCTTTCTTTTCTATCTTCATCTCTACTATCAATTATCCACCTATAAGCCTGAAGTAATACAGCTGGACCTAAATATTTTTCACCGTTCCACCAATAACTTGGGCAAGACGTTGAACAACATGCACACATAATACATTCATATAATCCATCTAATTTTGCTCTGTCATTTTTAGATTGGATATTCTCTTTATCATTTACTTTTGAGGTTTTTAACCAAGGTTCAACAGACTCATATTGTTTATATAATGTGCTTAAATCACCGATTAAATCTTTTAAAACTTTTAGATGTGGTAAAGGATAAATATCAATATCTCCATCCAGTTCAGAATGGGACTTAGTGCATGCTAAACCGTTTTTTCCATTCATATTCATCGCACAAGATCCACAAACTCCATGGGCACAAGATCTTCTGTAAGCTATAGAAGGATCTATTTCATTTTTTATTTTGTTTAAAACATCAAGGACTTTAGATGAACAATTATCCATATCAACTTCATAGGTATCAAGTCTTGGATTTTCATTTTTAGATGGATCCCATCTATAAATATTTATTTTTCTAATGTTTTTTGAACCTGTTTTATCTTTATAATATTGACCTTTTTCTACCTTTGAGTTTGCAGGTAAATTTAATTGAACCATTAATATACTCTTTCCTGTGGAGGGAAATATTGTACATCATTTGTAAGTGTTGATCTATGAACAGGTCTGTAATTAATTTTAGTTTTTGAACCATTACACCAAGACAGAGTGTGTTGCATATAATTCTCATCATCTCTCTTTGGAAAATCTTCTCTTGCATGAGCTCCTCTGCTTTCTTTTCTATGATACGCAGAGTCCATTGTAGTTATTGCTTGTCTTATTAAGTTGTCAAATTCTAGTGTTTCAACTAAATCAGTATTAAAGATTAATGACTTATCTTTTACAGAAAGAGAGTCCATCCCATCATAAGGTTTTCTAATTTCATCAACTCCTTCCTTTAATGTTTTCTCAGTTCTAAATACAGCGCACTTTGATTGCATTGTTTTTTGCATTGAAAGTCTCAGTTCAGATGTTGGATTTGAACCCTCTGAGTTTCTTAATTTGTCAAATCTATCTAAACATCTATCCGTTTCATTTTTATCAATTTCATCATGCTTCATTCCAGGTTTTACTAACTCTGCTGCTCTTTTCGCTGCAGCTCTTCCAAAAACTACTAAATCTATTAGTGAGTTTGAACCTAATCTATTTGCGCCATGGACAGAAACACATGCTGCTTCTCCGATAGCCATTAACCCAGGTACTGTTTTCTCAGATCCATTTAATGTAAGGACCTCTGCTTTATAATTTGTTGGTATTCCACCCATATTATAATGCACTGTAGGTACTACTGGTATAGGTTCCTTAGTTACATCAACATTTGCAAATAATTTTGAAGCCTCTGATATTCCTGGAAGTCTCTCATCTATAACTTTTGGATCCAAATGATCAATGTGAAGATGAACATGATCTTGTTCTTTTCCAATACCTCTACCCTCATTAATTTCTACTGCAATTGATCTACTTACAACATCTCTAGATGCTAGATCTTTTGCTTTAGGAGCATAACGCTCCATAAATCTTTCTCCTTTTGAATTTACTAGATAACCACCTTCTCCTCTTACACCTTCGGAAATTAATGTTCCATGACCATATATTCCCGTTGGATGAAATTGTACAAATTCCATATCTTGTAAAGGTAATCCAGCTCTTAGGGCCATAGCATTACCATCTCCAGTGCAAGTATGAGCTGAAGTAGCTGAGTAATACACTTTTCCATAACCCCCTGTTGCTATAATAGTTGTGTGGGATTTAAATCTGTGAATTGTTCCATCATTGAGGTTCCAAGCAATTATACCTTTGCATGCTCCATCTTTCATTATTAGATCTAGCGCAAAGTATTCAATGAAAAATTCGGTATTGTGCTTTAAAGCTTGTCCATACAATGTGTGAAGTATTGCATGTCCAGTTCTATCTGCTGCTGCACATGTTCTTTGAACTGTTTCATTTCCATAGTTTTTTGTCATACCCCCAAAAGGTCTTTGATAAATTTTTCCTTCCTCAGTTCGACTAAATGGAACACCATACTTTTCTAATTCAAGAACAGCAGCTGGTGCTTCTTTACATAAATATTCGATAGAATCCTGATCTCCTAACCAATCAGCACCTTTGACTGTGTCATACATGTGCCATCTCCAGTCATCTTCTCCCATATTTCCAAGTGCTGCAGAAATACCACCTTGGGCTGCAGATGTATGACTTCTTGTTGGGAATACTTTTGATACACATGCCGTTTTTAGACCGGCCTCACTTAGACCAACAGCTGCTCTTAGTCCAGATCCACCTGCACCTAAAACAACTACATCATATTCATGATCAATAATTTTGTACGCACTCATAACTATATATTAAATACTAAGATAATTATTATTAATGGAAATACTATAGCAAAGATATTTAATGATTTATTTGCGGCATTTTTGATTTTTTCGTCCTCAATATAATCTTCAAAAACCTCACTAATGCTTAAAGCTGAGAAAAAATATGCAAAAATCAAAAAAAGACTAAATAAGAACTTAGATGGTTGAGATGTTATGAATAAAAGTAATTCATTATAACCTTTGTCATAAACAGAAGCCAAATTTATAGAAAACCACAGCATTAATGGTAGTAAAATTGCAGAACTTACTTTTAGAAAAAGCCATTTCTTGGTTACAGATCCCATTAAATTAAGTGCCTTCCTATGAGAAAAATTATAACAGTAAGAGGAAATGATCCAATCAGAACTATTAATCCAGTTACTTTTGTAGTTTTTTGCTCAAATCCGTAACCTAAATCCATGATCAAATGCCTTATTTCGCTGAGCATTTGAAATGTAAAAGACCAAATAATTCCCAAACAAACAAATTTACCAACTAAAGATGACAAGAAAAAATTAGTAAATACATAGTTTTCCTCTCCTAATAATAAAGACGCTATCCAAATACCTATCAGAGTTACTGTAATAAAGTTTATTATACCAGTTACTCTGTGTGATATCGAAACTAACGAAGAGATGTGCCAGTCATAAATTTGTATATGTGGCGATATTGGATTTTTATTTTCCATAAAAATCTTTTTCTACTAAAGCCTCAGCAATTTCAACTGCATTAAGTGCAGCACCTTTTAATAAGTTATCAGACACAACCCACAAATTAATTGAATTTGGTTGAGAAGAATCCTCACGAATTCTAGATATAAATGTTTCAAATTTATCTTCAGCTTCAACAGGGGTAATGTATCCTCCATCTTTTTGCTCATCAACTACCTTGCAACCTGGTGATGATGATAAGACATTTCTTATTTCTTCTAAGTCATGTTTTTTGTTAAATTCAACATTCACACTTATGGAGTGAGAAACAAGAACAGGGATTCTTACACAAGTAGATGTTATATTAATTTTACTATCTAAAATTTTTTTTACCTCATCATGATTTTTTTGCTCTTCTTTTGTGCTTCCATTTTCAAGAAAACTATCAATATGTGGTATAGCATTAAAGGCTATCTGCTTAGTAAAATTTTTTGATTCAACATCTTTATTTTCCAAGACTTCTTTAGTTTGGGATATAAGTTCATCCATTCCAGCTTTGCCTGCACCAGACACTGATTGATAAGTTGATGCAACTATTCTTTTTACATTATACAAATCATGTAATGGTTTGAGAGCTACAACTATTGGTATTACTGAACAATTAGCATTTGCAATAATATTCTTATTTTTAAATTTAGGTAATTCTTTGGAATTTACCTCTGGAACAATTAAAGGAATTTCTGGATCTTTTCTAAAGAATTTTGAATTATCTATTACAATTGTTTTTTCTGCTGCGATCGGTGCCCATTTTTCAGCAATTGAAGAACCAGCTGCAAAAAAAGCAATTTTTACTTTTGAGAAGTCAAATTGTTCTAAATTACTAACAGTATGCTCTTTTCCTAAAAAATTAATTTTTTTTCCTTCGCTATTTGAAGACGCAACTAAGTAAGCCTCTGTTATTGGAAAGTTTTTTTTTTCCAAAACTTCTATTAATTTTCGACCTACGTTTCCTGTCGCTCCTACTATTGCTATATTCATGATATTTTAAAGTTTTATACTAAATGAAAGGTAAATCACAAACTTTTCCATCAAAATCAGAGCCATTTATATTGATTTTAAAGGATTTCGAAGTCTCAAAGTATGGTTTGTTAATCATTGCAATCCCAATGACTTGTTTAAAAGTTGGATTATAACAACCTGATCTCAATTCTCCAATTACATTATTATCTTCATCTACTAGATCCATTGAGCCATTAACACTTATTTCCTTGACATCAATTTTTACTCCCATAAGTTTTTTTTTAATTCCTTCAGCTTTAATTTTTTTCAGTTTTTCTTTACCTAAAAAATCAACATCACTATCTATATTTACATACTTATCAAAACCACATTCGTATGGATTATCTCCATTGTCCATATCATTACCATGGGAAAGTAAACCACTCTCAATACGTTCGATAAGGTTTGGTCCACCTGGTCTAATATTGAATTCCTTACCAATTTCAAAAAGATGATCATATAGTTTTAAACCTGAATCGTTGTGTTCCATATAAATTTCATAGCCACCTTGTTTAGACCATCCAGACTTTGCAATAAGATGTTTATCTCCACCAAATTCAAAATAATCAAAACCAAAAAATTTTAAATTTACAATTTTTTCTCCAAAAACTTTTTCCATTAATTTAAATGATTTTGGTCCTTGCACTGCCATTATATCAACATCAGGTTCAGAAATCTTTACATCAAATTTATTTCCAATCGCTAATCCTTTGGCAAATAGAATTACATCTGAGTCAGCTAAAGAGACCCACCACCTATTTTCATTTAATCTTAGAACTACAGGATCATTAATTAAACCTGCATTATCATCAATGATAGGGCAATAATAACATCTTCCGTCTTTAGATTTTGATAAATCTCTGCAAGTCATCAATTGAACTAATTTAGCTGAATCTTTACCAGAAATTTCAACTTGTCTTTCAGCGGCAACATCCCAAATCTGAACATGCTCTTTTAAGTGATGATAAGCATCTTCTACAGAACCAAATGCTGCTGGCAGCAACATATGATTATATATAGTATAAGCAGTTACACCCTGTTTTTCAATTCTAGAGGTGTACGGTGTACCTCTAAGCCTTCTTGATTTTGCTATTAAAAAAGTTTTCATTTTTTTTTGAGCATTACTGCCATCTTATTTGATTTTTGTAAAGAAACTATATTAGTTTAATTCTTTAGCTTGTTTTCTCAGTTCAAACTTCTGTATCTTTCCTGTAGATGTCTTTGGTAATGGAGCAAACACAACCTTCTTAGGAAGTTTAAATCCAGCAAGAGTTTCTCGACAAAATTTAATAATTTCCTCTTCTGAGCTTGATTTTCCTTCAATTAATTCAACAAAAGCACAAGGTGTTTCACCCCATTTTTCATCTGGTTTAGCTACAACAGCTGCTAGTGATACGGCTGGATGTTTTGAAATCGTATTTTCTATCTCAATAGATGAAATATTTTCCCCACCTGAAATTATAATATCTTTTGATCGATCCTGTATTTTTATGTAACCACTCGGATGAGTTACAGCTAAGTCCCCAGAATGAAACCATCCTCCATCCATAGATTTTTCTGTAGCTTTTTTGTCTTTAAAATAACCTTTCATTACAACATTTCCTCTAATCATTATTTCACCCATTGTTTTTCCATCATGAGGAACGGGCTTCATGGTTTCAGGGTCCATTACAATAACGCCTTCTGTATTGGGATACCTAACACCTTGTCTTGCTCTTATTTCGTTTTGATTATTTTGATCTAATTCATTCCATTCTTGATTCCATGCACACTGCAAGATATGACCATAGGTTTCCGTTAGACCATATACATGCATTACTTCAAAGCCTAATTTTTGCATTTTTTCAAAAATTATACTAGGAGGAGGAGCTCCTGCTGTTAATACATACACTTTTCTTTTTAACTCTTTTTGCTGATCCTGAGGTGCGTTAGCTAACATATTTAAAACTATTGGTGCTCCACCAAAATGAGTAACTTCATATTTATCAATTAATTCAAATATCTTTTTTACATCAATATTTCTCAGACAAATTACTCGACCGTGAATCATTGACATTGTCCAAGGATAGCACCAGCCATTACAATGAAACATTGGTACTGTGTATAGAAAATTTAACTGGTTAGGCATGTTCCATGCAACTGCACTTCCTGTTGCCATTAAATATGATCCTCTATGATGATAAACAACTCCTTTTGGATTACCAGTTGTTCCAGAAGTATAACCTAATGCTATAGCTTGCCACTCATCTTTTGGCATTTTCCATTTAAAATTTTCATCTCCAGAATTTAAAAACTCCTCATATTCCAAAGATCCAATATTTTTAGAATCGGTTAAGCCTGCATCTTTATCATCTATATCAATTATAGTAATTTTTGAATTAACTTCCTCTAGAGCTTTTTTTACTACATCATGAAATTGTCTATCTACAATTAGCACCTTTGCTTCACTGTGATTTAAAATGTAACTAATTGTTTTTGAATCCAATCTTGTATTAATAGCATTAATAACTGCTCCAACCATAGGTATTGAATAATGCGCTTCGAATATTTCAGGTGTGTTAAAAGCCAAAACAGATACCGTATCACCTATTTTAATTCCTAATTTATCTAATGCGCTAGCAAATTTAATACATCTTTTGTAAACTTCGCTCCAAGTATATTTCCTACTTTCATAAACTACTGCTTCGTAGTTTGGATAAATATCTTTTGCTCTTTCTAAAAATGATAAAGGGGTTAATGGAACATAATTGGCATCGTTTTTATCCAAATTTGTTTCATAAGGGTTCATTCTAACTAAATTTGTAATTCATAATATAGTTACTTCCAGTAGTTGCGGTAATGTAATTACTTTCTATCCTAGGAAGTACTCTATTAAAGAAAAAGTTTGCAGTTTGGATTTTATCCTCATAAAAATCTTTATTGCTTTCATATTCTTTGAAGGAAACTTCTAGAACTTTTAACCAAGCATGCCCAGTTGCAACTAAACCAAGAACTTTTAAATAGTCATTACATGCTCCGCTTGCATCTTCTGGAGAATTTTTTATTTTTTCCTTCATCCATTCAGTAAATTTTGACAAAATATCAAGATGATAGTTAAGTTGTTTTACAAAAGGCTCGGCTTTTTTGTCAGTAATTTTAATCTCGTCTTTAACCAAGTTTAGATAGTTTTCAATAATATCACCATTTTTGTTGATTAATTTTCTGAAAACTAAGTCGGCAGCCTGAACTGAATTTGTTCCCTCATAAATAGGTGTAATTCTATTATCTCTATAGAATTGTTCAATACCTTGATCTTTCGTAAATCCATATCCTCCATGAATTTGCATTGCCTCACTTGTTATCTCCATCGCATTATCTGTGAAAAGCGATTTAACAACTGGGGTCATTAATGAAACAAGATCTGAAGCTTCTTGTTTTATTTTTTCATCAGAATGATTTAAGCTAACTTCAATTTGTTGAGATAGCCAGAAACTCAAGGCTCTTTGTCCCTCTATCATAGACTTCATACTCAGAAGTGACCGTCTAATATCAACGTGATCAATAATAAAATCTGCACCATTATTTGATTTTGAATTAAATGCCTTACCTTGTTTTCTTTCTTTGGCATAAGTAAGAGAATTTTGGTATGCAATTTCAGAAATGCCTAAACCTTGAATCCCAACAATAATTCTCTCTAAATTCATCATTGTGAACATAGAGTTAAGGCCTTTGTTTTTAGGTCCAATCATATAACCAACAGCATCATCAAAATTTAACACGCATGTTGCAGATCCTTTAATGCCCATTTTGTTTTCTATTGAACCTGTTGAAACTCCGTTTCTTGGCCCAACTGATCCATCTTTATTCAAAACAAATTTTGGAACTAAAAATAAACTGATACCTTTTGTTCCTGCTGGTGAGTCTGTTGATCGAGCTAATACTAAATGAATAATATTTTCTGTTAAATCTTGATCACCAGAAGTAATAAAAATTTTTTGACCACTGATTTTGTAAGTTCCATCGTTTTGATCAACTGCTTTAGTTTTTAGAAGACCTAAGTCTGTTCCACATACTGGTTCAGTTAAACACATTGTTCCGCTCCATTTACCCTCGACCATTTTAGGTAAATAAGTATTTTTTATTTCATCATCAGCGTGCCTTAACAAACAGTTATATGCTCCAATAGTCAATTCACTGTAAAGTTTAAAAGATAAACTTGCAGATGATAACATTTCATCAAAGAAAGTACTTACTGTTTTAGGCATTCCTTGACCACCATATTTCGGATCACAAGATAAAGAAATCCATCCATCTTCTATAAATTTTTGATAAGCTTCCTTATATCCTGGAGGTGTTCTTACCACCCCATTTTCTAAAACAGCTGGCGTTTCATCTCCACTTTTTGCAAGAGGTAAGATTAAATTTTGAGTAATTTTTGCTGCTTCATCTAAAATATCTTTAACTAATTCTGTGTTAACTTCTTTATATTTTTCAATTTCATTATATTTTTTATTGTTCCTCAATTTATCAAAGAGAAACATCATATCATCTACTGGTGCATTATAAGTTGGCATAAATATACTTTAGAATAAATGTTTAATTATTGCAATTTTGAAATTATCGCATCTCCCATCACTGATGTTGATACTTCTTTCATTCCCTTAGAAATAATATCTTTAGTTCTAAGACCCTCATCAAGCACACCTTGAACAGCTTTTTCTAAACTATCTGCCTCTTTATCTAGGTTTAAAGAATATCTTAAAGCCATTGCAAAACTCAGTATTGTTGCTATTGGATTAGCAATACCTTGACCTGCTATATCGGGTGCTGATCCATGAACTGGCTCATATAAAGATCTCATATTACCGTTTTTATCTTTGGCTCCAAGGGACGCAGATGGTAAAAGCCCTAGAGAACCAGTCAACATTGCAGCTTCATCTGATAACATGTCACCAAAAAGATTATCTGTTACTATCACATCAAATTGTTTGGGATTTCTAACTAACTGCATTGCACAGTTATCTGCTAGCATATGATTTAATTCTACGTCACTGTATTCTTTTTCATGAATTGCTTGAACTTCTTCTTTCCATAATTGACCTGCCTCCATGACATTCGACTTTTCACAAGAGGTGACTTTATTATTTCTTTTTCTCGCTAGATCGAATGCAACTCGAGCTACTCTCTCAATTTCACTAGTAGTATAGACATGAGTATTAATTCCTTTTCTTTCTCCATTATCAATTGGTTTTATCCCTCTAGGTTCACCAAAATAAATCCCACCCGTTAATTCTCTAACAAAAAGTATATCTAAATTAGAAACAAATTCAGGCTTTAAACTTGAGGCATCAACAAGTTGTTTGAAACAAATTGCAGGTCTCAAATTTGCAAATAATTTTAATTCTTTTCTTAATTTTAATAGAGCTCTCTCTGGTTTTTTTGAAAAATCAATATTATCCCATTTTGGTCCACCAACAGCACCCAATATTACTGCAGCGCTTTCTTGTGCCTTGTAAAAAGCTTCATCAGTTATTGGAGTTCCATGTTTATCATAAGCAGCGCCACCAACCAAATCTTGGTCAATTTCAAAATCCAAGGATTTATTTGAGTTAAACCATTCAATTATTTTTTTGACTTCAGCAATTACCTCAGGTCCGATACCATCCCCTGGTAATAATAAAATTTTTCTTTTTTTAATTTTAATCATTAAATATCCAAGGTTTTGCTTCTTTAATTTTATTTTCGTATGAAATTATTTTTTCAGATTTTTCTAGTGATAAAGCAATGTCATCTAATCCCTCAATTAGACATTTTTTCTTAAATTGATCTATTTCAAATTTAATTTCTTTATTACCAAAACTTATTGTTTGCTCAGGTAAATTTACAGAAATTTCCTCTTTTCTATTCGAGTACTCTGAAATTTCTTTAATTTGATCTTCTGGAATTGCAATTGGGAGAATACCGTTCTTAAAACAGTTATTATAAAATATATCTGCATAACTTGAACTAATTACGCAAGTTATTCCAAAATCCATTAAAGCCCAAGGAGCATGTTCTCTAGAAGAACCACATCCAAAATTCTTTCCTGCAATTAAAATTTTAGAATTATTATATGGACTATTATTTAAAATAAAGTCATCTATCTCTTTACCACTTTGGTCATATCTCATTTCAAAAAATAGATTTTTTCCTAGTCCAGTTCTTTTAATAGTTTTTAAAAACTGTTTAGGAATTATCATGTCTGTATCTATATTGACGATAGGTAGATAAGCTGGAATACTTTTTATTGAGATAAATTTATTCATTTAATTTTGGTATTTTCTGACATCATCTAAGTTTCCAGAAATTGCAGCTGCTGCTGCCATTGCTGGACTAACTAAATGTGTTCTACCACCTCTTCCCTGTCTACCCTCAAAATTTCTATTAGAGGTAGATGCACATCTTTCTTCAGGTTTAAGTTTATCTGCGTTCATAGCTAGACACATTGAACAGCCTGGTTCTCTCCATTCGAATCCTGATTGTAAAAATATTTTATCTAGCCCCTCTTGCTCGGCTTGCTCTTTAACTAAACCAGAGCCTGGGACAATCATTGCATGTACATGTGATGCAACTTTTTTATCTTTTAATATTTTAGCTGCCTCTCTTATATCTTCTATTCTTCCGTTAGTGCAGCTTCCTATAAAAACCTTATCAATCTTAATATCTTGAATGTTCGTATTTGGTTTTAATCCCATATAATTTAATGATCTGTTAATTGAATTTTTTCTATCTGGGTCAGTTTCACTTTCAGGATTGGGAACTTTACCGTCTATTTCAACCACATCCTGGGGAGATGTTCCCCAAGTTACCATTGGTTTAATTTGAGATCCATCTAACGTTAATTCTTTATCAAAGTTTGCGTCCTTATCAGATTTCAATGTATACCAATATTCCAAAGCTTTTTCCCAGTTTTCTCCTTTTGGTGACATTGGTTTACCTTTTAAATATTGAAATATCTTTTCATCTGGTTGAATTAGTCCTGCTCTTGCCCCACCTTCAATCGTCATGTTGCAAATCGTCATTCTTTGTTCAACACTTAGATTAGATATAAGGTTACCGGCATACTCAATCACATAACCAGTACCACCAGCCGTTCCTATTTTTCCAATTATCTGCAGGATGACATCCTTTGATGTTACGCCAATAGGTAATGAACCATTTACGCTAATTCTAAAGTTTTTTGATTTTTTTTGAACTAAAGTTTGTGTTGCTAAAACGTGTTCTACTTCTGAAGTTCCAATACCAAAAGCTAAAGCTCCAAATGCTCCATGAGTTGCAGTATGACTATCACCACAAACAATAATATTTCCAGGCTGTGTAAAACCTTGTTCAGGTCCTATGATATGAACAATGCCTTGTCTTTTATCGTCCATACCAAATATCTCGACACCAAATTCCTTACAGTTTTTGTTCAAAGTTTCAACTTGAATTCTCGAATCTTCATCTGCAATACCTTTTGACCTATCAGTTGTAGGAACATTATGATCTGCAACTGCAAGAGTTAATTTAGGATGTCTTACTTTTCTATTTGAATTTCTTAAGCCTTCAAATGCTTGAGGGCTTGTAACTTCATGAATTAAATGTCTATCTACAAACAAAAGTGATGTACCATCTAGTTGCTCATCAACAAGATGTTCATTCCAAATTTTATCGTAAGTTGTAAAAGGCATTTAGAAAAAAATTATTTTTTCTGTTCTTGATTTTCTTTCGGTTCTTCTGTTTTTACAGGCTCTGCTTTAACTTCTTCTTTAGGAGCTTCTGCTTTAACTTCTTCTTTAGGAGCTTCTGCTTCAACTTCTTCTTTAGGAGCTTCTGTTTGAGGATCAGTTGATGGCATTACGTTTTCCTCAGTAACTTCATTAATTTTAGTTTCTAAATCTATACCAATAGTCTTCTTAATTTTTTCAGCTATTCTAGCAGATTTACCGGTTCTATCTCTTAGATAGTATAATTTTGCTCTTCTTACTTTTCCTGATCTTACAACTTTTATTGTATCTACAATTGGGCTGTATAATGCAAAAGTTCTTTCTACTCCCTCACCAAAAGAAATTTTTCTAACAGTAAAAGATGAATTGATGTCTCTACTCTTTTTTGCAATACATACACCTTCAAAATATTGAATTCTGTCTCTTTTACCTTCTGTTATCCTAACCCCAACTTTAACGATGTCTCCAGGAAAAAAATCAGGATGTTTTCTCTCAGAAATAATCTTATTTAAATTTGATCTGTTTATTTCTTCAATATTTTTCATTTTAATTTTTCTTATATTTTTGCCACAAGTCTGGTCTTCGGTCGCGTGTTATAGCCTCAGATTGGGATAAACGCCAGTCTTTAATTTTGGCGTGATCACCTGAAATTAGCACATTTGGGACCATTTTTTCCTCCCAAACTTGAGGTTTTGTGAATTGTGGATATTCAAGAAGGCCATTCTCAAAACTCTCATCTCTTGAGGAATTAATATTACCTAGAATTCCTGGAATAAATCTTAAAATAGAGTCTGTTACAACAAATGCAGCAACCTCACCCCCTGACAATATAAAGTCACCAATGCTAATCTCCTCAATATCTCTATTTTCTAGTATTCTCTCATCTACTCCTTCGAAGTGTCCACAAATTAAATTGATTGTTTTTTCACTCGAAAACTCTCTTGCAAGTTTAGAATTAAAAACTTTTCCTCTTGGACTTAAATAAAGGGTCTTTTCTTTAGCCTTGATATTTGCATCTAATGAATTTGCCAAAACATCTGCTTTCATAATCATTCCATTTCCGCCACCATAAGGAGTGTCGTCAACAGTTTTATGTTTATCTAAAGCATAATCTCTTATGTTTACTGTTTCTAAATCCCATTCTTTTCCTTTTGACTTTCCAAAAAGGCCTTTACTCAAATAACCAGGAAAATATTCAGGATACAACGTAAATACTCTAGACAAAAACATTATTCTATTTAGCTTCTTCCTTCGGAGCTTCTGTTTTAGCTTCTTCTTTTGGAGCTTCTGTTTTAGCCTCTTCTTTTGGAGCTTCTGTTTTAGCTTCTTCTTTTGGAGCTTCTGTTTTAGGAGCATCTGCTTTAGCTTCGCCACCTTCTTCAGTTTTCTTTCTATCTTTTTTTGGAATTGCTTTTTGAGGATTATTACCTTTTGCTGGCATAGGCATAATCTCATTTTCACCTAATAATCTTGCAACTCTGGTTGTTGGTTGTGCCCCTTGACCCAGCCAATACTTAACTCTCTCAACATCTAATCCCATTCTTTCTTTTTTTTCTCTCGGAATTAGAGGATTAAAAAAACCTAATTTTTCAATAAACCTTCCATCTCTTGGGAATCTACTATCAGCAACCACTATCTTATATACTGGTCTCTTCTTAGTTCCTCCCATTGATAAACGCATCTTTAACATTTGTTCTCCTATTTATTTTAATTGATTAAAAAGTTCTGGTGGTATGCCTTTATCCATCATCCCTTTTGTATTTCCTTTAGACATTTTTTTCATCATTTCTGACATCATCTTAAATTGCTTAAGCAATTTATTGATAGTGGCTACGTCTGTTCCTGAGCCATTAGCAATTCTTTTTTTTCTAGAACCATCTATAATCTTAGGGTTTTCACGCTCTTTTTTAGTCATAGATAATATTACCGCCTCGTTTTGAGTAATTATTTTTTCATCCACTCCAGCTTGATCCATTTGAGATTTAACTTTTGAAACACCAGGCAAAAAAGACATTATACCTTCAATACCACCCATTTTTTTCATTTGTCTTAGCTGAGTAAGATAATCCTCTAACGAGAACTGACCTTTTTTTAATTTTTCCTCAGTTTTTTTTAATTTTTCTTCATCCAGATCTTCTGCAGCCTTTTCAACAAGGGAAACAATATCTCCCATACCTAAAATTCTATTGGCAATTCTGTCTGGGTGAAAAACTTCAAAATTTTCTATCTTTTCACCAACTCCTAAAAATTTAATTGGAACATCTGCAACATATTTCATACTTAATGCTGCTCCACCTCTTCCATCACCATCTGATCTTGTAAGAATAATACCTGTCAGATTAACAGTACTTTTAAATTCTTTAGCAACATTAGCTGCTACTTGGCCAGTCAAAGAATCTGCAACAAGAATTGTTTCTGACGGATTTATAATACTTTCAATTTGTTTAATCTCACTCATCATTTGTAAATCAATCTGAGTTCTTCCGGCTGTATCAAATAGAATTACATCTGCTCCATTAAGATTAGCAGCACTAATCGCTCTTCTACAAATATCTGCAGGAAGTTGATCTTTGATGACTGGAAGCGTTATTATATTATTTTGCTCACCCAAAAGTCTTAGTTGCTCTTGTGCAGCTGGTCTATAGACATCAAGACTAGCCATCATTACTTTTTTCTTTTTATTAATCTCTAAAAATCTAGCAAGTTTTGCAGTTGTAGTTGTTTTTCCTGAACCTTGAAGCCCCACAAGCATCATAGGGACTGGAGGTACTGCATTTAATTCTATTTCAGAATTTTTATCACCTAAAAAAGAAATTAACTCATCGTTAACAACTTTAACCACCATCTGTCCAGGTGAAGTAGATCTGACGATCTCTTGGCCAAGAGCTTTAGGTTTCACTCTATTAATAAATTCTTTTACAACTTCTAAAGATACATCAGCCTCTAATAGAGCAAGCCTAATCTCTCTTAAACCCTCATCTACTTGCTTTTCATCAAGCGAAGGCGCCTTTTTTAAAGAAGAAAATATTTCTTCAAATTTATTTGTTAAATTTTCAAACATAATCACATCCAGCAAGTATCGCACCAGTGGGCGAACTCTCGCTGACTGGTGTCGATCTCTTTGTTACCAAAGACACCGCAAATTGCTGTATTTTGCGGAAACGGCGATAAACTATAATAGAGGTTCAAAATGTCAATAAATAAGTTAAATACTGAAGTATATGGAATTTAAAGCTTATAAAATGGATGGTCTTGGCAATGATTTTGTAATTATTGACCAAAGACAAAAAAATATAGAATTAAGCAAAGATCAAATTGTTAAGATTTGTGATAGAGATTTTATTGGCTGTGACCAACTAATTTATATTAACAATAGTAATGATGCTGATGCTGAACTAGTATTTTATAACTCTGATGGCTCTGGATCAGATGCATGTGGAAATGGCACAAGATGTGTTGCGTACTTACTATCAAAAGAAAAAAACAAAAAAAATATAAACATTCGAGTAGCATCAAAACAGTTAAATTCAAACCTACTTGATGATGGTCAAGTTGAAACAATAATTGGTGTACCAAAAACAAATTGGAAAGAAATTCCGTTATCTGAAAATCTAGATACTAAAAATTTAGGTATAAGTATAAGAGATAATAACAACCATGAAATATCTGGTGGTATTGCTGTAAATGTAGGTAATCCTCATACTATTTTCTTTGTTAATGAAATAGCAAATTTTAATATAGAGAAAATTGGACCTGAGATTGAAAATCATGAATTATTTCCACAAAAATGCAATTTAACACTCGCACAAAAAATAAATAGAAATTATTATAAAGTTAAAGTTTGGGAAAGAGGTGCAGGCTTGACAAAAGCATGTGGAACCGCCGCTTGTGCAACAGCAGTAGCAGCAAATTTAGAAAATTTAGAAAATACAAGAACTGAAATTGAATTTAGTTTAGGCAAATTAGTAATTTCTATTGACGAAAATCAACAAATTCATATGAAAGGTCCAGTGTCTAGTATCAAAGAAATAGACATAAATATCTAATGGGTATTTTTGAAAAGTTCAAATTAGGTTTTAAAAAAAGTGCTGATAGTATTTCCTCAGGACTTAGAGAAATAATTGTAAAAAAAGAAATTGATGATGAGACATTAAATAAGATTGAAGAATTTTTGATTAGTTCTGATGTTGGTATTGATGCCTCATCTGAAATAAAAAGTATTATCTCTCAAAAAAAAATAGATCCAAAAAAAAATGCAGTTGAGGAAATAAATTTAATTCTAAAGGAGTATATCTTGGAATTGATGATACCTTTGGAAAGAAAAGATTTTTTTGAAAAAAAAGAAAATTTAAATGTAACATTAGTATCTGGTGTAAACGGGGTAGGTAAAACTACGACTATAGGAAAAATTGGTAAAATATTTAAAGATAACGGCTCAGAAGTAATATTTTCTGCTTGCGATACCTTTAGGGCAGCAGCTATTGATCAGCTAGAATCTTGGTCTGAAAAAGTTGGTGCAACAATTATTAAATCAAATCCAGGATCTGACCCAGCTTCAGTTGCGTATAAGGCGATAGAACACGCAAAAAACAACAATATTAGTCAGGTACTTATTGATACAGCTGGCAGATTACAAAATAAAAAAAATTTGATGGATGAATTTAAAAAAATTGCAAATGTCATTAAAAAGACAGATGAAAATGCGCCACAGGATGTAATCTTAGTCTTAGATGCAACATCAGGGCAGAATATAATAAATCAATTAGAAGAATTTGATAAAATTATTAAAATCACAGGTCTAATTATGACCAAACTAGATGGAACAGCTAAAGGTGGAGTATTAATTGCTATCTCAAAAAAATATAAAGTACCAATTATTGGATTAGGTCTCGGTGAAAAAATAGATGATTTACAAATATTTAATGCAAAGCAATTTGCAGATGCTTTTACTCAATTTAATTGATTAAATTTTTAGAAACCAAAGGTTTTTGAAGTTTACATTCAAAATTGTTATCATGAGATTTATAGCCACATATTTTTGCATAAGATGAAATTATGAAATTCAATTTCCCTGAATTTTCAAAATTATTTAATTCATTATTTTTTATATTATACTGTAAATTATGATTGAAACTTTTTTTACCGCTTACTAAAATTAAAGTATTATTATCATTTAAAAGATAATATGCAAAATCTTCTGGAAATAATGGATAAGAATAATTTTTAAATAATTTTTTTATTTTTTTTGGAAACCATTCATATGTTATTAAAGGATAATCTGTATTCGATAAATGATCGAATAAATATAAGTCTTGAGGGTAATCATTCAAATAATTTGAATTTTCTCCCCTTGCAATAATTGCTTTACTTCTTGTCTTAAAATATAAAGTAAATTCATTATCATAAGATTTCATTTTACCTATATGAAAATATTTATTATTATTTGTATGATTAATATCACCAAAGGTAAGTTGTGGATAAATTATAAGCAAAAATAAAACAATTTTTTTCATCACAAATTGAACTTTTAATAAAAAATTGATTATAGTTTGTTTAAATTATGTCTTAATTTAAATTACTTATAAACAATTTAAGTGATCTTACTAAATTTTCATTAAAATCCATCATGTGATCATCATTCTCTATAAAATAACTATATTTTTGACTTTTATATTCTGAATATATTTGCTTTCCCATAGAGAAAGGTACAATCCTATCTTTTTCACCATGCATGACTAATAACGGTGAATTATTCATATTTAATTTATCAATCGAGTTGAATTTGTCTTTTAATAAAATACTTACAGGAAGATATGGGTAATATTTTTTAGCTAAGGTTTCCATTGAAGTAAAGGGAGACTCGAGGATAACTCCAGAAAATGAATTATCTTTTGCAAGATTAATGGCTATAGCAGTTCCAAGAGACTCTCCGTATAAAATAATATTTTTATCTTCTATTTCTTTTGAATTAAGCCATTTTTTAGCGGCAAGAGCATCCTCATATAAACCAGATTCAGATGGTTTTCCTTTGTTTCCACTAAAACCCCTATAAGCAAAAATTAGATAATTTACATCCATTTTTTCAAATTCATTTAGTTTATAAATTCTATTATCAAGTTTGCCTGCATTCCCATGAAAAAATAAGATTGTTTTAAAATTTTTATTTTTAAAAAAATACCACCCAACTAGATTGTTTTTTGAATTTACTGATATTTTTTGAATTTTATGAGTTAATGGACCCTCATCTAAATAGTTATTTTCACCTGGATAGTAAAGAAGGTTTCTTTGGTAAAAGTAAATAAACAAGCAAATAATAATATAAATTAAAGGAATTAAAAAAAGTAATTTTGATAATGTCATTTTAAAATTAATTCTCATTTTTATTAAAAAATATAAAAAAAAGATAACTTAAAATGCACAAAAATAAAAATATTGAGAAAGAAATTTTATAACTTGTAATAGTGTCTGCACCCATTTTACTAGAAAGATCAATTAATAAGCCTATACTCCATTGAACAAAAAATGTGCCTGAATGTATAAATACGTTTAAAGAAGTTAATGATTTTCCAGCAAGATTCTGTGGGAAACTTAAAGCTAGGGCAGGCTGAGTCAAAGATAAAACTATCGACGATAAAATATAAAATGTAAACATTGTAGCTCCAGCTTTTTGTCCCATAATTATTATACAAAATAAAATTATGTAACTTATAGGAAGACCAATTTTTACTATCTTTATACTATCGATACCTAAAGATGATAATTTCGGTAAAATATATCCCCAAAACATAAACGCAAATAACATTGTAATGTTAATCCAAAATAAACCTGTTGCACTTTCAAGCGGAGAGTATCCCGCAACATTTAACATCCATGGGCCAGCCCATAAAGTCTGAATTGCTTGGACGCCGCCATAATTTAAAAAAGCTAAAGGGACTAAACTTATAAAAAATTTATTTTTCCAAACATCCGAAAGATTACTTTTTTTTTGTATGCTTTGATTTTGAATATTAGTATTCCAAGAGGGAGCAAAAACTAATATCAAAATTATACTTAATAGAATTAGAATAGAAATTAATAAAAAAATAAATCGCCACCCAATTACTGGAAGTAAAATTTGCACTGGTAGTGTTGAAATAACAAAGCCAAAACTTGCAACCATTAGCATCCATGAATTAGCTCTTTGTTGATATTTATCTTCAAACCAAACACGGTACCCTGTCAAAGGTCCCATTAGGCATGCTGCAACACCAACACCTATAAAAAATCTAGAAATTAATAAACCTGTAAAACTTTTTGCAAATGCGAAAGAAATTGTACTAACTAGTGCTATTAATAAGAGATATGCTACTACTTTTTTGGGCCCATGCTTATCAAGAAGTAAACCAGCTGGTATTTGCATTAAAGAAAAACCCAAGAAATACCCACCAGCTAGCAGTCCAAGGTTACCTGCTGTTAAATCGAATTCACTTGTAAGTACTGGAGTAAGAGTTGCAGTAATTGATCTTAATAAATTAGAAATAAAAAAACCAAATGCAAATACACAGAAAATTATAATACTTTTATTTGCTTTGTTTATCATTTATATCTCTCTAATTAATCATTACTATGAATAATCAATCAACTAAAGATAAAGATGCACGCTCAGCAAACGCTATGGCTGCAACTTCTCATCCATTAGCGACAGAAGAAGCCTTAAAAATACTAAAAATGGGTGGAAATGCAGTAGATGCTTCTATAGCAGCTTCAATTGTTTTATCTGTAGTCGAGCCTAATGCAACAAGTATTGGTGGAGACTGTTTTGCAATTGTCAAAATGAATAATAAGGATGCAGTGTCTTTTAATGGATCTGGTTTAGCACCAGAGAAATTAAGTTATGATTTCTTTAAAGAAAAAAATATAGATAAAATTGGATTAACAAGTCCTCATTCAGTTACAATTCCAGGTGCGGTTCATGCTTGGGAAACTATACATAAAGAATTTGGAAAATTAGATTTTGAACAATTATTTTTAGGTGCAATTGAGATTGCAAAAAATGGTCACAAGATTTCTAAAGTAGTGTCAAATGCGTGGCATAATAGTTTAAATAAAATTAATGGTAATGAAAATTCTAAAAAAATCTTTTTAAAAGAAGGTCGTACTTATCAAGAAAATGAATTAATGAAAAATATTCCATTAGGAAAAACATTAGAGGCAATTAGTAAAAAAGGAAGTAAAGAATTTTATGAGGGTGAAACTGCAAAAGATATAATTGAAAGTTTAAATGAATTAGGGGGTGTACATACTTTTGAGGATTTTTCTAAACAGAACACAATAAGATCAGAAACAATAAAATCTAGTTATAGAGATGAATTTATTCATCAATGTCCTCCAAATGGACCTGGAGTAACTGTTTTGATAATGATGAAATTATTAGAGAAACTAAATATTCAAAACTATAAATTCAATAGTACAGAAAGATTTCATCTTGAAGCCGAGGTTACAAAACAAGCTTATAAGGTTAAAGAAACAAGTTTGGGTGATCCAAATTTTGTAAATTTTGATTTAGATGAAATTTTAAGTGATAAGAATATTGAAGATATTTTAAATAAAATTAACCTCAATTCTTGCTGTGATGTTGGTGACTTAAATATTCCAGCTCACCCAGAAACAATTTATCTAACAGTTGTAGATAAAGACTTAAATAGTGTATCCATAATTAATTCTGTTTGTTATGTATTTGGATCAGGTATCACTACAAACAAAAGTGGAATACTTTTACATAACAGAGGTACAAATTTCAGAGTAGAGCATGGACACCCAAACTGTATAGAAGGCTTAAAAAGGCCATTACATACTATTATTCCAGGTATGGTCATTGATAAAGATAACAATGCAACTTTAAGCTATGGGGTTATGGGAGGGCAATATCAGCCAGTAGGACAGGTGCATGTTTTAAATAATATGATTGACTATGGCATGGGGCCTCAAGAAGCTTTAAGTTTTCCAAGAGCCTTTCATTTTAACAATATTTATAAGCTTGAAAAATCAGTTGGTAATCAAATTTTTAACGAATTGAAAGAAATCGGTCATAATGTTGAATATATTGATGGCACCCATGGTGGTGGTCAAGCTATAAAAATAAATCGAACAGAAGGTGACCTTTTAGGAGGGTCTGATCCTAGAAAAGATGGTTACGCAAAAGGGTACTAAATAATGTCAAAAAGAATTGTTAGAAACATTTTTGAAAATGTGAATGATGAAAATATTGCTCTAACCTCTGAAATCAGTACCGAACTAAGTTACAAAGATTTAAAATTATTTATAGATAAAATTTCTAAACAGTTGGCTGGAAATGGATTATCAAACAAAGATAGAGCAGCAATAGTTTTACCAAATGGACCATACATGGCTTCAAGTTTTTTAGCAATTTCAAGCTATATGTCTGCTGCACCTTTAAATCCATCATATAAATCTGAGGAGTATGAATTCTATTTAAAAGATTTAAATCCAAAAATTGTTTTAGTTGAGAAAAACTCTGAAAATCCAGTTGTCGATGTAGCAAAAAAATTAAAAATAGAATTATGCGAGATTAATCCAGAAAAGGATGGACCTTCAGGAATATTTAATATTTATGATAAAGAAAGTGAATATTCATTACCTGATGAAAGTGATGAGGCATTAGTGCTACACACCTCTGGTACTACATCAAGACCAAAGATTGTTCCTTTAACAAATAAAAATATTTTTTCTTCAGCAGAAAATATTTCTAAAAGCTTAAATCTTTCAGAAAATGACCATTGTCTTAATATTATGCCACTTTTTCATATACATGGTCTAATAGCTATTTTAGCTTCATCAATGAAAGCTGGTGCATCTGTGTGTGCATCAAATGGTTTTAATGCTATCAAATTTTTAGATTTAGCTAAGTCAGAAAAAATAACCTGGTACTCTGGAGTACCTACAATGCATCAAACTATTTTGTTAAGAGCACATAGAAATTTAGAAATTGCTAAGGGACTAAAACTAAGGTTAATTAGATCATCATCTGCATCTTTACCACCAGCAGTATTTAATGATTTAAATGATGTTTTCAGTTGTCCAGTAATTGAAGCATACGGTATGACTGAAGCTACTCACCAAATGACTTCCAATCCATTGCCACCTAAGCAACAAAAAGCAGGATTTGTAGGCCTTCCAGCAGGCCCAGAGGTATGTATTATGAATGAAAATGGGGAAATGCTCAAACAAGGTGATGAAGGAGAAGTGTGTATAAAAGGTGAAAATGTAACTGTTGGATATGATAATAATGAGGAGGCCAACAAAACAAGTTTTACAAATGGTTGGTTTAGAACTGGCGATCAAGGTTATTTTGATAAAGAGGGTTACTTAAAGATTTCAGGAAGATTAAAAGAAATAATTAATAAAGGTGGAGAAAAAATATCTCCATTAGAAGTTGATAACGTATTAATGGACCATCCATTTATAGATCAAGCAGTTTGTTTTGGTTATGATGATAAAATGCTTGGAGAAAATATTGCTAGCGCAATTATAATAAAAAGTGGTGAGACATGTTCAGAAAATGACGTTTTACAATATGCTCAAGAAAAACTTGCTAAGTTTAAAATACCAAAAAAAATTTTTTTTGTTGAAGAAATTCCAAAAGGAGCAACAGGAAAATTACAAAGAAATGTTTTAGCAAAAAAATTTGGTTTAAACAATTAATGAAAAAAGTTTGTATATTTGGTGCAGGATCAATTGGTGGATATTTAGCTGCATGTCTGAGTAAAAATAATATTGATTTATCACTTATAGCCAGAGGTCCGCACAAAAAAGCTATACAAGAAAACGGCTTAACATTAATTAAAAATGATAAATCAGAAAACTTTAAATTAAAAGTAACAGATGATCCTAAAGAACTTGGGATTCAAGATTATATTTTTATTTCAGTGAAAGCTCACGCGATTACTAATATAGTAGAATCTCTTCAAAGCTTAATTGGAGAAAATACAACTATAATATCTGCTGTAAATGGCTTACCTTGGTGGTATTTTCATAAAGCTGACACAGGGACAAACTTAGATGAGAAACATATAGATTGTGTTGATCCTGATGGTAAAATTTGGAATTCTTTAAAACCTTCAAGAGCTCTTGGATGTGTAGTTTATCCAGCAGCTGAAATTATTGAACCTGGTATTATTAAACACAATGGTGGTGAAAGATTTACATTAGGCGAACCTGATGGATCAAAATCAGAAAGACTTAAAATTATTGCAGACTTATTAATTGCAGGAGGTTTAAAAGCACCACAAAAAAGCAACCTAAGAGATGAAATATGGATAAAACTCTGGGGTAATTGTTCATTTAATATTGTGAGTGCACTACATGATAAATCTTTGGATGAAATTGGTAACGACCCAGAACTACTGAAAACAGTAAGAAAATTGATGGAGGAATGTCAGTCAGTGGGAGAAAAAATTGGTGTTAAATTTAATGTTTCGATAGATCATAGAATTAAAGCAGCAATTTCGATAAAAGGCCATAAACCATCTACTACTCAAGATTTACATGCAAAACGTCCTCTAGAAATTGATCCAATCATTGGATCAATAATTGAGATTGGAAATAAAATTAATGCAAATACTGAAAACTTAAAGTCTGAATATAATAAGTTAAAACAAAAAGCTGAAGGCTTAGGATTATATAAGAGATCAAAAATAATTGATCAAATTACAAATTAACTAAAAGTTTAAAGAAATATCTCTATGCACCGAATTACATCTCGAAACATAAATCGCTTGTTCTTTAGTGAGTTTTTGCTGTAACCTTAAACCAATATTATCACTTAGTACCTGTAAGTGATTATTTATTCTGTCCATATATTTTTTCTGAAATTCATTTCTCCAACTTACCTCTTTATCAAAATGTGCATAAGTCTCATCAGCTATTTTTGCTATTTGTTCAGGATCTTTTTCATCTTCATCCATAATAGTTATCAAGTAATCTAATTTATCTGCAAATTCATCTGAACCTGATATTTCTCCAACTTTGTCAAACATATTATCAATATGATCTATAGCATCTAGATAACCTCGATTATCAATTTTAGATTTAAGAATTTTAATATCATTACTCAATTCTTCAAATTTTTCTCCATCTAGAATAAATAATTTAATAAGCATTAAATCATCATATGCATTATCTGCTGTTTTACGATATTTTTTAACAGCTAAATTTTTAGCTTTATTAATTTTATTAAATTCATCATTCTTTGGTTTCCAGTCTTTTGAAATTGAATTAGTGATTTCTTCAATTTCAAGTTTTACATTTTCAATTCTTTGTTCAATTTTATTTTTTTCTGAAACCTCATCATCATCTAAATTTCTAATTTCGGCTTTATATTTATCAATTTTTTTATTGAGTTTAGAAATTTTCTTCTGTTTTTTTCTAGTCTTAAAATGCAAGTCTCTATAATCGACGGCATAGTCATTATAAATAGCTTCTGCACTTTTGACTTCATCAACTAATTCGAAAGTGTAATTTGAATTATCTACATGTCGTTGGAAATAACTTAGTTTATCAGGTGGTAAATTTGCAAGTATAATTGAGTCAAAATCGTCAATGCTATTTTTTATTACATCAGCATTATTTGCATAATTTTCAAATTTATATTCTTGTAGACAATACTGTAGCTTAGGATTCATTGGTGGTGGTGCTACATTTGAAGTTAAATAAACTCTGTTAGGAAGATAATTCACAAGTGATGGATAAGAACCAACAATAGCTAAACCAATAAGCTGAAGAACTATGAATGGTACAACGCCTTTCCAAATATCTAGTGTTTGCACTACTTTTGGAGCCACACCTTTTAAATAAAATAATGCAAATCCAAATGGTGGGGTTAGAAAAGAAGTTTGTAAGTTCACTCCAATCATAACTCCTAACCAAACTGCCGTTACATTAGCTCCTGTTTCAGCCAACAATATTGGTGCAATTATTGGAACTACGACAACAGCAATTTCAATAAAATCTAAAAAGAAACCCAGTAAAAATATAACAATCATCACAACTACAAACTGAGTCCAAAATCCACCAGGTAAATCCTGTAAGAAATCTCTAACTAATTCTTCACCGCCAAACGCTCTAAATCCAGAAGTAAGCATCGCAGCTCCTAAAAGAATAATAAATACCATTGAAGTAGTTATACAAGTTTCAGTAACAACCTCTTTTAAAACATTCTCTGTTTTATAAGTTCTCCAGAAGCTCCATGATATTCCAATTACAAGAAGGATAACAAAGAAAGCAGTTGTATATATTGCTCCGATATCTCTTTCCTCTAAATTTTTTATGTTGAGTTCATAATTTGAGGCAAAAAAAGTGATTGGTATCAACGAAGCTATAATAAGTAAAAGAGGATAAAAGGCACTTTTCTTTCCTTCAAATAATCTGTAACCTGCCATTAGTGTTGCACCTATGGCTCCGATAGAACCAGCTTGATTAACAGTTGCAATACCCATTAATATAGAACCTAAAACTGCAAATATTAATGCAAGAGGTGGAATAATAATTACAATTACTCTCATCCAAAATCTAAAATTAAATTCACCCTTAAATGGAACTGGCGGTGCAACTCCTTTTTTGATTCTTGCATAAAAGAAAACATAAATCATATAAAGAGCTACCAATACTAATCCTGGCAAAAGTGCACCAAGGAACATGTCTCCAGCACTTGATGATCCAACTCTAAATTCACCTGGCATGTTAAATTCTCCAGTCAAAGCTTTGTAATCATTCTGTCTCATATTATTTGCAACATCAGACGCACTCGCTAATTGGTCTGCAATAATAATCAATACGATGGATGGAGGAATAATTTGTCCAAGTGTTCCTGAGGAACATACAATTCCACTTGCAAGTTTTCTGTCATAATTGTTATTCAACATTGTTGGCAATGAGATTAATCCCATTGCAATTACAGTTGCTCCTACAATACCTGTCGTTGCAGCTAATAAAGCACCAACGAATATAACTGAGATACCTAATCCTCCTGGAATTGGACCAAATAACTGGCCCATTGTAATTAATAAATCTTCAGCAATTTTAGATTTTTGAAGCATAATCCCCATAAAAATAAACAAAGGAATTGCAATTAAAGTGTCTGTTTCTACATCCCAATAGTTACTTCTAAAATTAGTTATTCCAGCAACAAGCCATTCAATTGGTCCATCTACTGCGAAGAATGCATCAGCATCTCCTTCAAATAAATAGCCAAAAAAGGCCGCTAAACCTATAGATATTATAGCTGAACCTGGTAGAGCAAATGCAACTGGGTAACCAGATGCAAGAGCAACAATCATAATTAAAACTAAAACTGCTAAAAAAAATAATTCCACTATTGGCTTTCCATATTTTCTACATTTACTTCGTTTGTATTATTCACATCTGAAACTTTCGTTTCATTCTCATTCAACAGAAGTTTGTAACTGCTACCCATAAAAAAGCTTGTGAACTGTAACAACATCGTAATAGCGAATACTGCTAGATACACTGCCATTAAATAAAGTAAATATAATCCATTAGAACCTTGCTGAGTGACCTCAAAAGCAACTACCGGTCCATTAATAATACTTGCTTTACCATTTAAACCTAAAAATATAACAATTAAACAAAGTGGTACTCCAAGTACTGCAGAACCAATTGCATTAGTCCATGCTTTTTTTCTTTCACTAAAAGTGGAATAAAGAACGTCAACTCTAACATGACCCTCATGAATTAATGCATAAGCACTTGCAAATAAATATAATGCAGCGTACCAAAACCTTACAAGATCACCTTGAAAAGCTTGTTCGTAAGAAAATATAAATCTAGATAAAACTATAAAAAATTCACTTAAGACTACTAAAACCGCCAACCAAATAAAACCAACAGATTTTGTAAAATAACCAATAATAAATGAAACAGCAATAATTGGAAAATGTATAAATGTTATTCTTTCTGGAGCTTTCACCATAAAGGCTTTAACTTCCGGACTAAATATTGTTTCCCATAATCTTTCAACAACCATAAAAGATATAATAAAATCAGCCAAACCAACTAAGAATACTGCCCAAAAAGATGACCTCACTATGTAAGCTGAAAATTTTGATAATATTGCTGAATCTGTTTCTAAAGTTTGGGAATATGTTTTAAATACATAAAAAATCAGAAGTCCTATACAAATCAGATATAATCCAACTTGCATATAGCCAAGATTTAGGTCTGAGCCCTCCAATATTTTTTGCTTATAACCAAACAATTCGTAGTGAGAGAAAATTTTTTTTACACCAGGCCATTCAGCCCAAACAGTAAGAAGGTTGTTTAATAAAAAAGCTAAAGTAAAAGCTATTACTGAATAACTTAAAATTCTTAAGTAAAGATGAATACTTTTGTTTTTTTCGTCCATTGACCTTTTTAAATACTAGATTTTTACTTTTATAAAACTAAAAAAAAGGGCCCAATTAAGGGCCCTTTTTAATTACATAAAAGACGTAATTACATTCCTAGCACTCTATTTCTTTGCTGAATGTAAGGTGAGTCTGAAAGGTTTGTCCAAGCACCAATTTCTTTTCTAGCTTTTAAGAAACTAGTATGGATTCTTTCTGCAAGACCACTACTCGCTCTTGTCTCTTCAAAGACTTCCTCTGCTGCTTTTCCAAAACCATCATAAACCTTGTCGCTAAACTTCTCTAGTTTAACACCATGATCATTAATCAATCTTGCAAGTGCTGCACCATTTTTAGCATTGTACTCAGACATCATAACGTCATTTTCCATTGCTGCAGCAGCTTCGATTAATAATTGGTCAGATTTAGATAAGCTTGTGAACCAAGACTTATTAGTTCCGCATGCTAACATTGATCCAGGCTCGTGCATACCAGGATAGTAGTAGTATTTAGCAGCTTCTTGGAATTTCATAGCTTCATCATTCCACGGACCAACCCACTCTGTTGCATCAATTGCACCAGAAACTAAGTTTTCGTAAATCTGTCCACCAGGAAGTGAAACTGGAGATCCTCCAAGTTTACCAATTACTTGCCCACCTAAACCAGGCATACGCATTTTTAAACCTTTAAAGTCATTTGGACTTCTGATTTTTTTGTTAAACCATCCACCCATTTGAACTCCTGTATCACCACACATGAAGTTTTTAAGACCAAAACCATCTGCTAGTTCGTCCCATAACTCCTGACCACCAGCAAATCTGATCCAAGCATTCATTTCAGTGTAAGTGAAACCAAAAGGTACTGCTGTAAAGTAACCCCATGCAGGATTTTTCTTTACCCAGTAATAGTCAGCGGCATGATACATTTGTGAGTTACCAGATGCTACTTCATCAAATGAGTCAAATGCTTTAACTCTTTCGTTAGCAGCATAGTAAGTAACTTGTATTCTACCGTCACTCATGTCTGTTATTCTTTG
The DNA here is from genome assembly GCA_902567045.1 of uncultured Pelagibacteraceae bacterium. Lineage (GTDB taxonomy): Bacteria > Pseudomonadota > Alphaproteobacteria > Pelagibacterales > Pelagibacteraceae > Pelagibacter. Next base: position 97,301 of record CACFLJ010000001.1, on the reverse strand, counting down.
TGCAAATCTTTGAGCTCCTGTTCCTAGACCTGGAAAATCTCTTCCCCAAGTAGCAACCATTGATGCTTCTATTCTTTCAGCAGCAACAGCTGGAGCAGCCAAAGATGATGCAGCAACAGCAGCAACACCAGTTGCAGCAGCAGCTTTAAAGAACTTACGTCTTGAAGGTGATTTTTTTACCTTCAAAGATTTTTTGTCTTTAATCATTTATTTCTCCTCTATAGTTAATTAACTAATGACAATTAAACATAAATGTAACTTAGAGTCATTTTAAAAATGATGACAAAAAGACTTAATACAACTTGAGATTGTTAATTGACTTTGTTTTTACAGTTTCCTGTTTTAAAGTACTCATCTAAGTTATCTATGGCCAAATTTGCCATGGCTGTTCTAGTTTCCTTTGTAGCACTGCCTAAATGAGGAAGTATAAATGCACTTTTATGTTTGTAGTAGCCTTTATTTAAATTTGGCTCATTTTTATAAACATCTAACCCAACTGCATAAACTTTTCTTCTATCTAGTGCATCAACCATCGCCTCATCTTCAATTATATCTCCTCTTGCTACATTCGTAACTACTGCGCCCTTAGGTAAGTATTCGATTGTATCTTTATTAATCATATCAATTGTCTCTTTTGATGCTGGACAACAAACAGATAAGACATCTGATACTGATAAAAGATCTTTTAAATTATCATGGTAAATTGCACCTTGCTCTTTATCTTCACTTAATTTTGATCTGTTATGATAATGAATTATCATTCCAAGAGATTTAGCAACTTTTGCAATTTTTTGCCCAATTCTACCCATTCCTAAAATTCCTAATCTTGTGCCTGTTAGTTGTTTTCCAATTAATAAATCTGCTGACCAAACCCATCCACCTTCTCTAGCTCTTTCAATTCCCTCAGAAGCCCTTCTGCAAGCACCAAGAATTAACAGGACTCCTATTTCTGCTGTTGCATCAGTTAAAACATCTGGAGTATTAGTTACAGTTATTCCCTTTTTTTTTGCAGCCTCTAAATCAATATTTCCAAATCCAACTGCAAAATTAGAAAGTATTTTAACTGAGTCTGGTAATTGATTAATTGTTTCAGCATCTAACTTATCTGTTAAAGCTGATAGTATTCCATCACATCCTTCACTCATTTCAATTAATTTTTTTTGTGAATATAGTTCATCATTAAGATTTAAATTTGCTTCAAAGATTTCTTTTGCTTTATCCTCACAAGATCTTAACAATCTTCTAGTGACCAATATTTTTTTCATTAAAATAAATTAATTTAAATCGAAAATTTTACCAGGATTCATTATATTATTTACATCTATTGATCGTTTAATAGATTTCATAACTGGCACATTATCCGGATGTTCTCTAAGTAAGTAATGTTTTTTTTGAAGTCCTATACCATGTTCTCCAGTTATAGTTCCTTCAAGTTCAAGAGCTTTATTAATTAAATCATCGCTATATTGTCTTATTCTTTTTTGTTTATCTTCATCATCTGGATCATAAAGAACAATAGAATGAAAATTTCCATCACCAACATGGCCTACCATTGGAGCGGTCAGCCCCAACTTTTGCACTTCTTTTTCTGCCCAAGAAATACACTCAACTAATCTAGAGATTGGTACACAAACATCTGTTGAATAAACTTTCATATCATTTCCCAAAGCTTTAACGGAATAGTAAACATCGTGTCTTGCTTTCCATAATTTTTTTTGCTCCTCAGGAGAAGACGCCCATTGAAAATCACTTCCACCATTACTTTTTGAAATTTCTTCTACAATTCCTATATTTTCGTTATTTGAAGCTTCACTTCCATGGAATTCAAAAAATAGAGTAGGTGACGCTTTTATATTATCTAATTTAGAGTACTTAATACTAATTTCCATTTGATCTTTATTAAGCATTTCAATTCTTGCAATTGGAACACCATACTGAATAACTTCTTGAGAAGCTTTTACTGCAGAGTCTAAATCTGGAAAATAACAAACCGCACTCATTATGCTTTCAGGTATTGGTGATAATCTTAATTGTACCTCAGTAATTATTCCAAGTGTTCCCTCTGAACCTATAAATAAATTTGTTAGATTATATCCAGCTGAAGTTTTTTTTGTTCTAGCTCCTGTTTTAATAATATCTCCATTTGGAAGAACAACTGTCAGACCTGAAATTACAGTTCTCATAGTTCCATATTTAACAGCCATTGTTCCTGAAGCTGACGTTGCTGCCATTCCACCAAGAGCGGCATCCGCACCTGGATCTATTGGAAAGAAAACTCCGTCCTCTCTTAAATATTCATTTAATTGTTTTCTTGTAACATTTGCTTGAACTCTACAATCAAAGTCTTCAGCATTGACACTTAAAACTTTATTCATTTTTTCAAGAGAAATAGTAATACCGTTTTGATTTCCCACGACGTGACCTTCTAAAGAAGTGCCTGTACCAAATGGAACGACTGGTATTTTGTGTTCGTTACATAATTTTAATAGTTGAGAAACTTCCTCATTTGTTTCTGGAAATACTACAGCTTTTGAAAGAATTGGATCATACGTATCTTCACCCCTTGCATAATTTGCTCGAGTGGACTCTGAGGTTGAAAATCTTCCGTTAAAGATTTTTTTCAATTCTGTTTGTACAATCTCATTCATAAGTAAATATTACAGAAAAATCTTTTAAAAATACAGCCTATTTAGAAAGCATCTTACCTATATTTTCTAAGGCCTGCTGTATGTTATCTCTAGATGCGGCAAAACTAAATCTTACGTAGTCTTGGCATGTTTGTCCAAATGCTGTTCCAGGTACTATTGCAACACCAGCTTCATGCATTGCTTTTTTGCAAAATTCTGCACCTGTCATGCCAGTGCCTTTGACGTTTGGAAAAGCGTAAAAAGCTCCACCAGGAAGACTACATTCTATTCCAGGTAAATCATTCAAACCTTTATGAATTAAATTTCTTCTTAAAGTGAATTTATCTAACATATCATTAATTGAATCATCTGGACCATCTAAAGCTGCAATCCCTGCAAATTGTGCTGCTGCGTTCACACAAGATACACTATTGATGAGTAATTTATTTACATGGGCAACCATTTCTTTGGGCCAATAACTCCACCCTAGTCTCCAACCTGTCATCGAATAAGCTTTACTCCAACCCTCTAAAACAATTAATCTATCCTTTAGTGCTTCGTAATGAAAAAATGATGGCATTTCTTTATAGTCAAAAATTTGTCTACTATAAATTTCATCACTTAAAATAGTGACATGCGGATATTTTTCTAATTCTTTTGCAAAGTAATCTATTACTGATTTTTCGACAAAACTACCCGTAGGATTATTTGGATTAATTAAAATTAACAATCTAGTTTTGTCAGTAATTAAAGATAATATTTTATCTGGATCAAATTTAAGATCTTTATCTTCAGTAAGATCATAGGGGACTGGAGTAGAACCAGTATAATTTATCATCGACTCATAAATTGGGAAAGCAGGTGTAGGATGAATTATTTCTGCTCCTGGTTCGCCAAAACATTGAATTGCATAACTCATTGTCGGCTTTCCACCTGGCATAATTAAAATTCTTTCAGCATCTATAGTTGCGTCATATCGTTTTTTTATCCATCTTGTTACGGCTTCTCTACACTCTGGAATTCCGTTTGACATGACATATCCGTGATGACCATCGTCTAAAGCTTTTTTAGCTGCTTCAACTACATGTTTTGGTGTTTTAAAATCTGGTTGACCTAATCCCAAATGTATCATTGGGTTTCCTTTTGCTTCTAATGCTTTAGCTTCTGCTAGTACACTGAATGCAGACTCTGTTCCTAAATTTTCTAAATTTTTAGCAAGTTTCATAATTTTATTTTTTAAAAAAAGAAAAACTAACTGAAAAGATTTAATATGTCTATTAATTAAAATTATTTATCTTCTATAAATGATTTTGGACTCATCTAAGTCTCTTATACTTTTGCATCCCATCAATATCATATTACGTCTTATTTCATCATGCATATTTTGAAGTAATCTCTCTACTCCTTGTTGGCCACCAGCCCCTAAACTAAACAAAAATGCTTTACCAAAACTACAAGCTGTCGCACCCGCTGCTAATGCTTTAAGAACATGTGTCCCTCTTCTAACTCCACCATCTAAAATTACCTCTAATTTATCTCCAACAGCATCCCTTATAGCTTTTACTTGGTCAAATGGAGACCTAGATCCATCGAGTTGTCTTCCACCATGGTTTGATATCATTACGGCTGTACATCCAATATCTATAGCTCTTTTAGCGTCATCAACTGACATAACTCCTTTAAGTGCAATTGGGCCGTCCCATTTTTTTATACAATACTCTGCATCTTTCCAATTCATTGCAGGATCATATTGCTCATTTATATATCCCATAACAGATTGGGCAATATTTGTGCCTTTATCAACTTTATCCTTAAGATTTGCTAATTCAAATTTCTTATGCGTAAAATAGTTAAAGACCCACTGTGGTCTCATAGCAAAACTCATTAAACTATCTAACGTAAATTTTGGTGGTGTTGTAAAACCTGTTCTATGATCTCTTTCTCTATTTCCAGCAACAATAGTATCAACTGTAATACACATTCCGTTGAAGTTTGCTCTTTTACATCTATCAATTAGGTCATTAGTTATTGATTGATCCTTATGAATATATAATTGGAAAATTTTTGGGCCACTTGAGAGATTTGCAATTTCTTCAATAGAAAAGGAAGCCATAGTAGACATACTGTATATCGTACCAAATTTTTCTGCGGCACGAGCGGAAGCTTTATCTCCATCTGGGTGATATAAACTTTGCATCGCGGTAGGAGATAAAAAAATTGGCATATCCATCTTTGTTCCAAAGACCTCTGTTTTTAAATCAGGTTCACCAACACTATTTAAAATATTTGGAATTAGATCACAGTCATTAAATGAATCTGTATTTCTATTCATTGTAACTTCATCGTCTGCTCCTCCGTCTATATAATGAAAAATAGGTGCAGGAAGTTTTTTTTTTGCTAACTTTCTAAAATCATCAAAGTTATAGCAATTGCGTAGACTCATTATACTCTGAATCTTAAGTTACTTCTGTTTAGGTCACTGATTTTTGTGCAACCCATAAGTTTCATATCTCGTTGCAGTTCAGTTTTATATTGATTTAGTGCTCTTTCCACTCCTGCTTGACCTGCTGCAGCTAAAGCATAAAGGTAAAGTCTACCGCCTGAACAAGCTTTAGCGCCTAAGGATAATGCTTTTAACATATGAGTTCCTCTGTGAATTCCACCTTCACATATAACATCAAGTTTATCGCCGACAGCATCAACAATTTCTGCAAGTTGATCAAAAGGAGATCTAGAACCATCAAGTTGTCTTCCTCCATGATTTGAGACCATAATTCCAGTACAACCAATATCTACAGCTTTTTTTGCATCTTCAACACTCATAATACCTTTAAGAGCAAAATGGCCACCCCATTGAGAACAAAGTTTTTCAGCATCTTTCCAATTCATAGATTGGTCTAACATAGTAGAAAAATAACTCCCAATTGAAGAGTTAGTGCTTGTACCTTCTTTCACAAAATCTTGAAGATGAGGTAACTCAAATTTACCTTTTGTCATATAATTTATTCCCCACATAGGCTTAGTAGCAAAACTAAACAAACTTGATAAGGTTAATTTAGGTGGAGATGTAAAACCAGTTCTTAAATCTCTTTCTCGGTTTCCTCCAGTAATAGTATCTACAGTTAAAGCCATTACATCAAATTTTGCTGCTTTAGCTCTTTCTAAACAAGAGTCATTCAAACCTCTGTCTTTGTGGAAATAAAATTGAAACATCTTAGGAGTATCAATCATGGCAGAAATTTCTTCTACACTAACCGTAGCCAAAGCTGAAACACCAAACATTGTATTAAATTTTTTAGCTGCCTTTCCAACTGCTCTTTCTCCATCATAATGAAAAAGTCTTTGTAATGCAGTTGGTGCTAGGTAAAATGGTAAATCCAATTTTTTTCCAAATATTGTTGTCGAAAGGTCAACATTTTCAACTCCTCTTAAAACATTTGGAACTAAATCAACATCATCAAAAGCACTAGTATTTCTAGCATACGTTATCTCATCATCAGCCGCACCATCAATGTAATGAAAAATTGGAGAAGGCAATTTTTTTTTAGCTAATTTTCTAAAATCACCAAAATTGTGACAGTCTTTTAAATTCATAAGTTTACTTTAAAATTTTTTTATATAATTAAACATATAACTATTTGCCCCAGGATTTTTATCTCCAAGGCTCGCATTTGATATGTGGTTATATGATACTGCTATTTCACTATTTGACGAAAATTCATACGAAATTTGTATTTCTGTTTTAAACTCAATTACATGTCCTAAATCCTTACCATCACCTTTAGAATATAATCCAGGAGTAAAGCTCGGGGTAAATTTTAAAGGACCTTCATTATAAATTTGAAATCCTGTATAAATGTATGCCGCGTTATCTCCAGTAATCATTAAACCTGTTACAGGCTGAAGTACTCCAAGAAAACTATTTTTATCTTTTCCTGTATTAATATGCTGAATACCAAATAAATTTGACTTTTTGCCTTCGTCACTAAAATCAAACATTCCGGTATAGAAACTCCAATTTTCATTAGTTTTATGCCCATCAGCTTTTGCTACATTAAAAACTAACAAAATATAAATTAGGAGAATTTTTGTAATGGCTCTCATATGAAAAATTATAACTACTTTATAGATACTTTTCTAATAATTAAAATAGCTCCAAAAACAAACAAAATCAAAGGTAATAACCAGAGTAAAAAAGTATTTTTCGTAATTTCAGGATCATAAACAATCCACTCACCATATTTACTTTTTAGGAAATCATAAATTTGTTCATTATTTTTACCTTCGTCGATTTTATTTTGTATTAAAATTTTCATGCTTAAAGCAAAGTCAGATTGAGAATCATAAATTGATTGGCCCTGACAGATCAAACATCTCAAATTTTTTGAAATTTGATCAACCTTTTCAGAATTAGCTGCATATGATAAATTAAGAGAACCTATTAAGTAAAATATTATAAGGACTAAAATTTTAATTTTCATTTTTTATTATCATTTTAAGTTCAGCAAGTTTCTCATCATCTAATGGACCTATATATTTTTTTAAAATAGTTTTAGTCTTGTTATGAACAAGAAGTGTTTCGGGTACACCATATGCACCTAACTCAATAGAATTCACTCCAGAAGGATCAACTACAACTTTAGAATAAGGATTGCCTAATTCTTTAATAAATTTTTTTGCATTAATCTCATTATCTTTATAATTAATTCCAATTATATTTAATTTATCCAATGATTTGAGGTTAAGTAGGAAAGAATGCTCATCTCTGCAGGGTAGACACCACGAGGCCCAAATATTAATTATTGAAAAATCTTTATCATTTATCAATTCATATAACGTGGTCTCTTCATTAGAGTAAAGAAACTTTGCTTTAAAGTTAAAATCAATTTTACTTGAGTTTAAATCAGGGGAATAATTATTTGTTTTATTCAGGCCTTTAAGAAGAATAAAAAAACTTACAATAACTAATGAAACTACTGCAATTAGCTTAATGTTTTTAACCATTTCTTTTTACAATGCTTAATATGCCCCCAAAGGAAATTAATATTATTGATATCCAAATCCATATCATAAACGGTTTTATTTGATACCTAACATTATAAAATCCATCATTTTTTAATATATTTAACACTAAAAAATTATCTGAATATAATGTTGATTCAATATCAGCTTCACTGGTTATAGTCTGTGGCTGATCATAAACTCTAATTTCTGGTTTTAAATTAATAGAATTATTCTTATCTGAAATTTTAAAATTTGCCTCTAAAGACTGGTAATTTTTACTTTCATTGATTTTAAGACTTTCAAACTTGATTGTTTTATTTAAAAATTTTCTTTCATCACCAACTTTCATATTAGATGAATATTCTTTAGCAAGAACACCATTAACTAAAACACTTAAAATAAACAAACTAAAACCAAAATGAGATATTTTTTGAGATAAATTTGTTTTTTTTACTGAAAAATCTTTAATAGTAATTAAGAAAAGAAAAATACTTGCAATAAAAAGTGGGAGTGAAAATAGATATGAAATTCCAACTCTTTTTAAAAAAATAAAAGAAATAATTATTGATAAAATAAAAAATAAAAGCTGCTGTAGATTAATTTTATTTATTTTATCTTTAATCCAATTTAAATTTGGTCCAATTGCCATAAAAATTAAAAAAGGAATCAAAAAAGGTACAATTAATTTATGATAAAAGGGGGGACCAACTGAAATTTTATCATTATTCACTACTTCTAGAAATATTGGATAAACCGTGCCAATTAAGACAACTGATAAAAAAAACATCATAAACAAGTTATTAACTAGAACAGCTGTTTCTTTACTAACAATATAAGTTTTTGTGAAATTGTTTTTGATTTTGTTTTGATAAAAAAAATAAATAAAAATAGACAACGTAATTAATATAAATAAAAAACAAAGAATAAAAACTCCCCTTGATGGATCATTTGCAAAAGTATGGATTGAGTTTAAAATACCAGATCTAACAAGAAATGTTCCACTCATACTTAATGAAAAAGTTGTAATTGATAAAATTACTGCCCAAGAATGAAACATTTCTCTTTTTTCTAAAATTAAAATAGTGTGAAATAAAGCTGTTAAACAAAACCATGGCATAAGGGATACATTTTCAACTGGATCCCAAAACCAAAAACCTCCCCATCCTAGTTCATAATAAGCCCATATAGATCCTAATAAAATTCCAATTGATAAAAAAATCCATGAAACTAGTACCCAATTCTTTATATGCTTAGCCCAAGTTTTATTTACTGAACCTGATATTAAGGCAGCGAGTGAAGAAGAAAAAATAATAGATGTTCCAACATATCCTAAATATAATATTGGTGGATGAATTGCTAATGCGGGGTCTTGAAGTAATGGATTTAAACCAGTTCCTTCGTTTGGAATTGGAAATAAACTCATAAAAGGATTTGAGGTAAAAAGAATAAATAACAAAAATCCCAAAATTATTATTTCCTGAAAAAATAAAGTTAGAATCCTATATTTGTTTGAAAGACTTTTTGAAGTAATTGTAAAAATTAATAAAAAAATTGATAATACTAATAACCAAAGGAGTAAACTTCCCTCATGGTTTCCCCATGTTCCTGAAATTTTATAGAACAAAGGTTTAGAGGTATGTGAATTATTATAGACTGTCTCATTACTAAAGTCTGAGATTATAAAAGCTATTATAAGAGCAATGAAACTTATTATAATCATTAATGATTGAATAGAAATTAGTGAAAAAATTCTTCCACTAACATTTATATTATTCCTATTTAATAATATTGGAGATTGAATGATTATTAAAATAGACGACAGTAAAGCAATATAAAGTGAATAATTTCCAATTTGGTTCAGCATTAATTACTCTCTTTTAATGCCTCTTTCACCTCAGGTGGCATATAATTTTCATCATGTTTTGCTAATATTTTAACCGCTGTTAAAAAATTACGATCTTTTAAGAAACCTTCAGCCACAACTCCTTTTCCTTCTTCAAATAAATTTGGAACTGAACCACTATAATTAACGATTAACTCATTTTTAAAGTCAGTTATAACAAAGTTTACTTCTGACTGATTTACATTAATTGATTTTTCTTTAACCATTCCTCCAACTCTTATTTTTTTTGGTGTCAACTCTGTTAAATTTTTTATTTCTGTAGGTGATTTAAAATAAACAACGTTTTCCTCAAGTGATTTAAAAACCAAAAACACAATTAAGATTGATGAAAAGAATATAGATAATATAAAGATGGCTCTTAGTTTAACTTTTTTACCATACATGAATATAAAAATTAAATTTTAGATGCAGATGAAGTAGCTAGTATTTCTTTGTATGTTTCTTGTTTTTTTGCTATTTCAATTTTATCAGTATCTAAACTTTCAAAACGAGCCCTAAATTTCTTTTGCTCTTTAACTAATTGAAGTTTGATTACTGAATATAAAATACAAAAACAAGAAAGAGTAAATGCAAAAGAAGACCATACATAGAGACCATATCCGTTCATGTATAAAACTTCGTTAATCATAATCTATCTAATCCTTTATTTTTTATTTTTATCAGTTCTGTATTATATTTCATCAAAAATATCAAAAGCGAAAAAAGTGCAAATGCCGCAGTCATTATACCTAAAGGTAACAACATGGACGTATGAATAGAAGTTTCTGTAAAAATATTTACCGACGAAGGTTGGTGCAATGTTGACCACCACTCAACAGAAAATTTGATTATAGGGACATTTATTAAACCTATTATTGCTATGTACGAACTAATCTTTACAGCTTTTTCCTCATTGTCAGTTACCCTCCAACTTAGAAGGAACATCAAATAGAAAAAAGCAAGTAATAACATTGATGTTATTCTTGCATCCCATGCCCACCAGGTTCCCCAAGTAGGTTTACCCCAGATGGATCCTGTAACTAAAGCAATTAGATTAAAGACAAAACCAGATGGTGCTAGGCTTTTTGTTATTAAAGAAAGATTCTTATTTTTAAAAACTAAAATACCAAATGACAAAACAGCAATTAATGAAAAAATTCCAAGAGAAATCCAAGCTGCCGGAACATGGACATACATAATTCTCACTGAGTCGCTTTGTTTATAGTCTTCAGGAGAAAGTATTAATGCCTCAACAAGACCAATGCTTATAATTACTAAAAAAATAATAAATACAAACTTTTGTGTTTTATTTATTATTTTTAATAAGTTGTTTGGTTTTAAATAGTTAAACATTTTCTGTTATCTATAGCACAAATTTAAATTATGAAAATTTTTCTGGTGGGTTATTCTGACCAAGAACACAGAGGGAGATAAAATAAATGGGATTAAAGCATCCTTGGTCAAAATATTATTTATTTTAGTCATAATCTGTGACGAAGATTTGCACGAAATGTGGTTAAAAAATGTAAATATGTCTAGTTAGAAGGTTTAAAATAGCCTGAACCCTTTTTGCCTGAAAATATTTCGTTAATTAGAGGGTGCTTAATCGGTTCATCTGAGTCATCCACCAATAAATTTTGCTCGGAAACGTATGCTTCATAAGTGATTTCGTCATTTTCAGCTAACAAATGATAGAATGGTTGGTCTTTTCTAGGTCTTACGTTTTTTGGTATAGATTGATACCACTCCTCAGAATTATTAAACTCAAAATCAACATCATAAATTACACCCCTAAAGTCGAAGTGCTTATGTTTTACTACATCACCAATTGAAAATTTACCTTTTTGAATGCTCACACATTAAATATGGATATTTAAAATTAAAAATCAATAAAAAAAATGTGAATGTTTTATTATTCTGCTATTATGTAGCAGTGAATAAATCTATTTTAAAATTTGTAACTGATTTAGGGCCTTTAGTAATATTTTTTTATTTTTATTATAACAATGATAAAAATTTAATTATTGCAATTCCTCCACTTATAGTTGCAACAATTATTGCTGTTTTAGTTGTTTGGGTTATTGAGAAAAAAATTCCAAAAGTTCCGCTTATAAGTGGGATTTTAATAACGGTATTTGGTGGTCTAACCATTTATTTTGATGATCCTATATTTATTTACATGAAGCCCACAATTATAAATATTTTATTTGGTCTAGCATTAATGTTTGGAAAATACTTTACAAACGAGCCGGTTTTGAAGAAATTGCTTGGCAAATCTATGCCCTTAAGTGATGAGGGTTGGGAAATTTTAAATAAGAGATGGATGTATTTCTTTTTTGCTCTAGCAATTTTAAATGAAATAATCTGGAGAACTCAAACGGAAGAATTTTGGGTAAACTTTAAAGTTTGGGGAATGTTGCCAATAACCTTTATTTTTACGGCTTTTCAAATAGGTTTAATAAACAAATACAAACTGAATGAATAGAAATCTAAAATTAGTAGTAAATAATACGAATAAAGATGAAGATAAAAAACTTTTTTTTGACAGAACTGAATTAAAAATTATTTTAGATCTTTACGCTAAAATGGTATCAACAGGAAATTGGAGAGATTACAGTCTAAATATATCTACAAAGCAGGTAAGCTTTGGTATATTCAAAAATTCAACAGATAATGCCGTTTATAAAATTTGTAAAAACTTCAAACCTTTAAGTAAGAATCTTAAATATTTAATCACAGATAATAATGGTAAAGTTATAAAGAATTCAAATAATTTAAGTATACTTATTCAAGAAACAAAATGGAAAAAAATGTTTTAAATACATTTTTATCTAAGGGTTATTAGTAATGATCTCGTAAATGCTCTCATGGAATTAGTTATTAATTCGGCTTCTTCTTCTTCATTAAGTCCTTTATTTTTGATGTTTTTGATAATTTGTAAAATATAATTTGGGTTCTTTTCAATAAATTTCTCGTAATCTTCAATTTGTAATTTGAGATTATCATCGTAAAGATATTCAATATTTTGAATTGTTTCAGCATTTATTTTCATACCCAGTTCATCAAAAATTTTCAAATATGATTTATTAAATTTGACTTCTGAGGAGAAATCTAATTTCTGAACGTAAGCCTTATTATTCATCAATAATTTATCTTGGGTCTGAAGAGTTTTAGAATGGCAATTACTTATAAAAAGAAATATAGATAGAATAAAAAAATATTTAATCATTGCTTTCCTTTATTATTTTAAAGTATTAGAAATGACTTACAAACGAAACAAAAATTGACCCCTCTAAATTATTATCAATATTATGCATATAATTATTAGTTATAATATTTTCTAAGGAAATCTTTGAAGTTTCATTAAAACTTTTGTCAATTTTAAAAGAAAGGTTTATCTCTCTTCCTGATGGTTCTAAGTTTACTTTATAAGTCTCAAAATTAAGACTACCATCTAAACTATTATTCTTTGGTAAAAGAAAATTTGCACTGCCTTGCTCAACTCTATGTGGTTGGGATATTGACAACGAATATATGTTTTCTTTTATTCCTTCATACATTAAATTTATACCCCAACTACTTGAATATATGTCAGACATATCTTCCACCAGACTCTTTTGAAATCCATCAATACTAGTGTAACCAGCTGAAAATAAGCTCGATAAATGTAGTCTATCATTAATTGACTTATTAAAATTGTGACTAATAAAATTTGTTGGAGTTGAAGTAGATTTAGAAAAAGCGGCATCAGATTTTGATCCTAAAAAACCACCCTCCTCATTAGAATATCCTAAAAGAATCGATGAATTGTAAAGATCTGTTTTTAACAATGCCCCAGTACTCTCAGTACCTAAGTCTGTGTCTGTATAATATAATGACAAGGTAGTATTATTTAAATCGTCCATAAATAATCCACTTGAATAAGTGTTATTATTTCCATTCGATAAAAATGGAATTTTGAAAACCTCAGACATATTATTTCTAAAAATTTTATCATTAGAATTTATAAAACCAGTAGTTAATTCTAGTGGAAGATTATACGAATTAAATGACCCCCTTGTATTATTGAAATTTGATTTAAACATAAATTCAGGTTGATAATTTTCTGATAATGGCGAACCATTAAATTTTGTTATGACACCTCCATTTAAATTTTTCTGATACAAATATTTGGAATTATTATTTTCAAAGTGTTTTTCTAATTTCCCTAAATTAGACGGTTTTTTCTTGCTAATAAAACTTTTTGAATAATCATATTCAAAACTGCCATACATTGCGTCATGAAAAATACCTTTACTATCCTTAAACTTTTTGTCAAAGACATCTCCAAATAGATTAGGAACAATTATTTTAGATCTTTCAAGTGGATAAACTTCTGAATTTCCAGTATTTCGACCCACTAAAATTGATCTACCCATTCTTGAAGAAGTAATAGGGTTAAGAGCAGCATGAATATCAAGCATACCATGACCAAATTCTGAATTATAACCGTGTGTTACTCCATTATTAAATTTTGTTGTATCAGTTGTTGTAAAAAATGAGTTATCAGCAGAGGCAAGCAACCTGTCAACTAACGTTTCTGGAGTTGCATTAGGAAAAGCTTCAGCTAAAATTGCAATTGCTCCAGACACTTGAGGTGCTGCATAAGATGTACCTGACTTCTTAGAGGTCTGATCCGTATCAAATATTCCTTGGTTATAAGAGGTATCACTGATAACATTTGCAATACTAAATATTTCAAAACCATCAGCTTGCAAACAATAAGCAGCTGCATCACCACAGATACCACCCTTTCTAGTGTAAGTATGATTACCAGATGCACCTGTAACTTCAGTGTTTCCAACTGCAATCCAAGCCTCGGCTAATTTTGGAAATAATACCGGTAAACCAGCTGACAAATCTATATTTGTAAATGAGGTATCATTTGTTATTGCAAAAACTATAGCCCCATGGCTTTGAAAATTATCTAAAGAGTCAATATAGCTTTGAAAAACATCTTCAGTATTCATTGTGAAACCTGCACTTTGATAATAAAAACCTGAGGCAAATGTATTTGATACTGAATTATCTGATGCATAAGTTTTAACTGTATCAATTTGAGTATCTATTCCCCAACTATTGTTCTGAACAATCGCTGATGAAGCAGCATCTGTTGCTGCTTTCCAGGCGGTACCATAATAAGCAGAACCGTTTAGATTTGTATAATCAGCAAAAAATAAATCTGCGTTATGTGCGACACCCATCATGGTATCAACGTCACCAGATGGATTACTATATGTAACAATCCCTAATCCACTAGGATCTGAATTGTCATTGTAATCAGCAGCTGCTATACCTGCAACAAAATTTCCATGATATCCTCCAGAGCCGTCATTGGCAGCAGTATCTAAAGTCCCATGCACTGTTACAGTTTTGTCAGCGAATTCAGCATGATCTTTATCAAATCTACTATCCATAATCATTATTTGTTGACCTTGTCCACTCAATCCATATGCAAGAGCTTTATGTAAATTAATCGTCTCATATGGAGTAACGACTGATGATCCATGGGTGTTTATATTATCAAATTCTGCTCTTCCCTGAAAATCTGTGGCCACTGAGGAATTATACGTCAAAGATGTACCATTAGATAATGATTGTGGACTAAGGCTTCCAAATCCACTATTGCATGCAGAAACGAAAAGAAGAAAAATTAAATAAAAATATTTTTTTGACATAACTCATATTGTCACATTTTTTAAATTAAAAAAACTTATGATTCGAAATTAAAAAAATATCAAATTTATTATTCAAATATATCAATAACTATTATTAGACCGCATACCTGGTATGACTTAAAAAGTTCAGTGAATTATAAAATCTTATAATTTTAAATTACAGTATTTTGGATTTTTCGTCTAATTATCTTCTTTGACCGAATAATCTTAAAAGCATTATAAATAAATTTATAAAATCTAAATATAAAGTTAGTGCTCCCATAACAGCTTTTTTACCCATTAACTCGCCACTGTCAGAGGCAGCATACATGTTTTTAATTTTTTGTGTATCGTATGCCGTTAAACCAACAAATACTAAAACACCGATTATTGATATTGCAAAATACATCATTGATGATTTTAAGAATATATTTACAACAGATGCAATTATAATTCCTATTAAACCCATCATTAAAAATGATCCCATCTTAGTTAAATCTCTTTTTGTTGTGTAACCATAAATACTCATTGCTCCAAATGTTGCTGAAGAAATAAAAAATACTCTTGTTACACTTAAACCTGTGTAAACTAATAATATTGAAGAAAGAGATAATCCCATTAATGCGGCAAATACCCAGAAAGTTGTCTGAGCTCTTGAAGCACTCATTTTATTAATTCCAAAACTCATGTAAAACACAATTCCTAGTGGAGCTAACATTACAATCCATTTTAAACCTGATAAATAAATTGCATTGCCAAATTCTGTTAATCCAACAATTGCTCCATTTGGATCAGTTACAACAGACATTTTAAATGATAAAAGTGCGATTATTCCAGTAAGCAAAACTCCAGTCGCCATATAGTTATAAACTTTAAGCATGTAGGCTCTTAAGCCTTCATCCATGACAACAGTTTGCTTAGCTGTTGTTGCTTTATTTAAAATATTATCTTTATTGAATTCCATAATATTTATATAAGATTTTTTTTTAAGATTTTCAAGTCATCAAAATAAATGTAACAAATACTACATAAATTATGAATTATAAAAAACTAGGAAATACAGACCTAAATGTGAGTACAATTTGTCTTGGGACAATGACTTGGGGTGAACAAAATACCCAAAATGAGGCATTTGAGCAAATGGATTACTCTTTAGATAACGGAGTAAATTTTTGGGATACAGCTGAGTTATATGCTGTTCCCCCAAAAGCAGAAACGTATGGTTATACTGAAACTATTATTGGGAATTGGTTTGAAAAAACAAAAAAAAGAAAAGACGTAATACTGGCGTCCAAAGTGGGTGGTCCTAGCAGAAAATATATGAGAAATGGAGAGAACAGCTTCACTGGAAAGAATTTAGAGGATGCACTGCATGGGAGTCTAAAGAGATTAAAAACAGATTATATTGATCTTTATCAATTGCATTGGCCTGAAAGAAACGTAAATAACTTTGGAAGATTGGGTTATGAACACAAAGAAAATGACTGGAATAAATTTGAAGATGTTTTGGAAAATTTAAAAAAATTTATTGAGGAAGGCAAAATTAGGTATGTCGGTTTATCAAATGAAACCCCATGGGGAGTTATGAATTATCTTCAACTTTCTAAAGATAAGGATCTACCAAGAATGATGTCAATTCAAAATCCATACAGTTTATTAAATCGGTCTTATGAAGTTGGTTTAGCTGAAGTATCTATAAGAGAAAATATAGGATGTTTGTCATATTCACCTTTGGCCAGTGGTTATTTAACAGGAAAATATAGAAATAAACAATTTCCCAAAGGATCAAGGATGGAAAGGGATTTTGATTTTTGGACAAGGTATAGAAAACCAAATACATCTGAAGCAGTAGAGGAATACTACAAAATTAGTCAAAAATTTGATTTAGATATGAGTCAGATGTCTATTAAATTCTGTGAAGTACAAGACTTTATGACTAGTGTAATTATTGGAGCTACAACTATGGAGCAGTTGAAAACTAACGTAGAAAGTGTAAAAGTGAATCTTGATAGTGAAGTAATAAAAGAAATAAATAATGTACAAAAAAAATATCCTAATCCATGTCCATAATTAAAAAAATAATTTTAAAAACACTAATATTATCAGTATTTTCAATAACCTTGGCCCAGTCTGAAGATTTAACAAAATTAGGCACATTTAAAGATTGGAATGCTGTTGCAGTTTTTAATGAAACTGGAAAAATCTGTTTTGCTTATTCGGTTCCAGTTAGACAATCTCCTAAAGCGAGTAATAGAGAAGCTAGATTATTTGTATCATTTAGACCTGAAGACAAAATTACAGATGAAGTGAGCATAACATCTGGTTACGATTTTAATCCACAAAACGCAATTTTAGCTACCTCAGGTAAATCTAAATTTGAATTTGATTTACCACAAAATAAATTTGCTTGGATTTCAAGTGGAAAAACAGAACAAAAAATAATTAAAAGAATGAAAAAGGCATCTAGGCTGATGATAACAGCTTATAAACAAAGTGGCACTCAAACTACTGATGACTATTCTTTAATGGGATTTACAAAAGCTTATAACGCTGCAAAAAAAAGCTGCACTTAAATGAAAAAACAAAAGAAGATTGTGCTCGCCTATTCAGGTGGTTTAGATACGTCTATCATTCTTAAATGGCTTCAAGAAAATTATGATGCTGAAGTAATAGCCTACACAGCTGATGTTGGGCAAGAGATGGATAAAAAAAAAATTATTAAGAATGCAAAAAAATTAGGTGTAAAAAAAATTATCATCCAAGATCTAAAAAATATTTTTGTTAAAGATTATGTCTACCCAATGATAAGGGGTCATGCTCTTTATGAAGGTGTTTATTTGTTAGGTACATCGATTGCAAGACCACTTATTGCAAAAGATCAAATTAGAGTTGCAAAGAAATTTAACGCTTATGCCGTCTCACATGGTTCAACTGGAAAAGGAAATGATCAAGTAAGATTTGAACTTGGATATCATTACTTTGGTCCTAAAATTAAAATAATTGCTCCATGGAGAATATGGAAATTAAAATCAAGAACAGATCTCATTAATTATGCAAAAAAAAATGGAATACCAATCCCTAAGGATAAAAAAGGGGCACCTCCTTTTTCAGTAGATGATAATTTATTCCATACCTCAACAGAGGGTAAAGTTTTAGAAAATCCAAAAAATTCTGCACCTGAATTTATATTTCAAAGAACAACTTCCCCTGAAAAAGCACCAAATAAAGCAAGTTTTATAACAATTAATTATAAGAACGGCGATCCAGTTGGTCTGAATGGAAAAAAATTATCTCCAGCAAAAGTTTTGAATAAACTTAATCAATTAGCCGGCAAAAATGGAATTGGGAGAGTAGATTTAGTTGAAAATAGATTCATTGGAATAAAATCGAGAGGAGTTTATGAAACTCCAGGAGGAACATTATTGCTTGTGGCACACAGAGCAATTGAGTCTGTAACTCTAGATAAAGACACAATGCATAAAAAAGATGAGGTTATGCCAAGATATGCAGAGCTTATTTATAATGGTTATTGGTATTCTAAGGAAAGATTTAAACTACAAAAAATAGTCGATCTAAAAAGAAATAAAGTAAATGGATCAGTTAAACTAAAACTTTATAAAGGTAATATTACAATTCAATCGAGACAAACCTCAAGTAATGCTTACTCGATGAAAAAAGTCTCTTTCGAGGAAAATAAAACTTTCAATAAATCAAACGTTGAAAGATTTATCAACTTCCATAAGAAAAAATTAAGATAAAATAAAGAAATTATTTTCCAATAATAAAAGACTCCAGTTAGGTTTTTTTGAGCTATTTACATTTTTTAAATTTAAATTATTAAAAATAAAATTTAAAATTATGAATTTAAAACCAACAAGACAAACAGCTATTGAAAGTCTCAATACCTTTATTGAAGAGAATTTAGAGGAATATTCAAGGCTAAGAAATTTTGATTTTGGTCCTGACAGAAGATCAAATACATCTTGCTTATCACCATATATTACACATGGCGTGATTAATGAAAAAGAAGTGATTAGCAAGTCACTGGAAAAATTTTCCTTTTCAAAAAATGAAAAATTTATTCAAGAAGTTTTATGGCGAACATACTGGAAAGGTTGGTTGGAACTAAGATCAGGAGTTTGGGATGATTATTTATTAGATTTAAAAAGAATAAAAGAAGAGTTTAAAGATAATAAAAGTTACTTAAATGCCATTGAAGGTAAAACTAACATTGAATGTTTTAATGAATGGGTAAATGAACTTAAGACTTATAATTATTTACATAATCATACCAGAATGTGGTTTGCGAGCATTTGGATATTTACTCTAGACTTGCCTTGGCAACTTGGTGCTGAATTTTTTATGCAAAACTTGTATGATGGTGATACTGCATCTAATACATTGGGCTGGCGTTGGGTTGCAGGTATTCAAACTCAAGGGAAACATTATCTTGCAAGTGAATGGAATATTAAAAAATTTACAAATAATAGATTTGAAAATATAAAACTTAACGAAAATGCACATCCAATAATAAGTGATAAAAATTATACTATTCTTCATAAAACTTTTGAAAATCCAATAAATATTGAGGAGAAGAACTTACTAGTTTTTGAAAATAACTTAACATTTGAAATCACTGACTTTGCAATTCATAAATTCAAAAAAATTCTTCTTATTGATAATAAAAATGAAAATAGAAATATTAAACTCAGTGAAAATGTATTGAATTTTAAGGCTAGTTTAATTGAGGACCAGAAACAAAGATTAGAGGAAAAATCAATTAATTGTGAGATTATTGATATAAATGAAATTAAAAACTTGGAAAGTTGTTACTGCCTTTATCCAACTGTTGGAGAAAATTTAGATTTTATAAGTCAAAACTCTCAAAAAAATGTGGAGTTTCTCTACAGAAAACTTGATCAAAATTCATGGAAGTTTTGTAACAAAGGTTTTTTTAACTTTAAAAAATATATTCCTAGAATTATTGAAAACCTTGGATAAATTGTGATTGAATTTTTTTAAATCTATGAGATAAAAATATTATGCAGAACCCACAAATAATAAAAATAATTGAAAATTTAAAAGGACGTAGAAACTATGAGGAAAAAAAAGCTACTAAGCTTGGTTTCAACTCTCTTTATGCATACTTTGAAAATAAAATTTTGCAGGAAAAAGTAGCTCTAGAAGAAAGTGCAAGAGAACTAGAAACGGCTAAAGCTGAGGAAGAATTATTAAAAGAAGAAATAAGCAAGCCAAAAAAAACTTGCGGCTGTTGTTAAATTCCTAAACTTTTTAAAGACTGAAATTCTCCAATTTTAAAAATAATTGCATCTTCTTTTTTAAAACCATATTTTTCTGCATTATCTTTAAATCTAATTGGAGGTTCCATAATTGGCTCTAAAGATAAAACAAATGTTCCCCAATGCATTCCTAATACTTTTTTGCTTTTTAGATCTCTGGCGATGCTTAGAGCCTCTTCAGGATTAGTATGATAAGAAGATTTATCTTTATTTGGAGATAATGGATAAAAATTATAAGCACCAATATTAATAAAAGTTAAATCAATAGGCCCATACTTCTCACCTAATTCTTTATAAACATTTCCTACACCAGTATCACATGCAAAAAGTATTTTTTTATTTTTATATTCTATTAAAAAATTTCCCCACAATGTTTTGTTAGTATCTGTCAAACTTCTTTTTGACCAATGAACCGCGGGAACTAATGTTACTTTTAAATCCTCATTAATCTTAATTTCATCATACCAATCCATTTCATTTACATCTTTATATTTGTTTCTTGTAAAATATTTTCCAAGTTTTAGTGGAAGTAAAACTTTTGCATCTTTAAAAGGAAATCTTCTAATAGTAGTCATATCTTGATGATCGTAATGATTATGAGTTAATAGAAATAAATCTGTCCTTGGAATTTCATTTAAATTTAAAGCTGTTTTAACAAATCTCTTAGGGCCAAAAATTAGTGGACCTGCATTTTTTGAAAATACCGGATCAGTTATAATTGTGGTTTTTCCAAGCTTAATCAAAAAAGTTGCATGTCCTATCCATCCAACATAATCCTCATTTTTAAGATTTTCTAAATCTGACAGTACTATTTGTTTATCAATAACATGATCCTTGGGAACAGTCATGTCGAGTTTTTTCTTTTCTTGATTAAAAACTTTAAAAGACCATTTGAAATTAGAGTTTCTCTCAGGTGAGCCCTCTGGGTTTCTAAAACTACCATCAGGTAAGTGGTGATAAGGTATTTTCTCCATAGCTAATGTAAAAGAATTATAGATAAAAAATATAACAATTAAAATTGTTAAGTTTGGCACTTATCTTTAATTATTTAATTTTCTTTTAAAACACTCAATTGTATTTTTTAATAGACATGCGATCGTCATAGGACCAACTCCTCCTGGAACTGGGGTTAAAGCTTTTGCAATTTTTGAAACTTCTGCAAAATCAACATCACCTACTAAACCGTTTTCTGTTTTATTTATTCCAACATCAATAACTATTGCATCTTTTTTCACCCAATTACCTTTTATAAGTTCAGGAATTCCAACAGCAGCAACAATAACATCTGCTTCTAAACACTCATGCTGAAGATCTTTTGTTTTAGAGTGAGTAATTGTTACTGTACAATCTTCTTGAAGTAATAGTTGTGCCATCGCTTTACCATTTAGGTTTGACCGTCCAATCATTACAGCTTTTTTTCCTGTTAGGTTAGGTTCTATTTTTTTTAATAAATAATAACATCCAAGAGGTGTACAAGGAATTGAACCCTGATATCCTGATGATAGATTGCCAACATTTATAGGGTGTAAACCATCAACATCTTTGTGTGGTGAAATTGTCTCAATCACATGTTGCTTATTAATATGTTTCGGCAAAGGCAATTGAACTAAAATTCCCGAAACTGTTTCATCTTTATTAAGTTCTTCAATTTTATCTAAAACTGTTTTTTCATCTATAGTATCTGGGTATTTTATAACTTCAGATTTCAAACCAACTTGTGTTGCTGATTTTTCTTTATTTCTTACATAAATTTGGCTAGGGGCTAAGTCTCCAATTAGAATTACTGTAAGTCCTGGAACTTTATTATATTTTTGTTTTAAACCTTCAACTTCTTTTTTTAAATCTTCTCTTAACTCAGCTGATTGTTTTTTTCCGTCAATTAAAATCATGAATATTAAAAAATTAGTGGTGCTATGTAAAGCTTCATACACATTTCTACAAACCAGATCAACAAAAGAAGAATGATAGGTGATATATCAAAAGCACCTAGACTAGGCAAAAAACCCCTGATTTTATTGAGGATTGGATCAGTAAGCTTATAAGTAAATTCTAATATTGAATAAACAAATCTATTTGAAGTATTTAAAACATTAAAAGCTATTAACCAGCTAATAACAACATTAGCAATTACTACATAAGAATACAATTTTAATAATTGTAAAGCTAAGTAAAAAATAGCTATCATTTCTTCTCTACATATACAGAAGTGCTTGGGAAAGCAAAAGATGCTTTGTTACCCTCAACAATTTCCTTAATTTTTATTGCAAGCCTTTCTTTAACTAACAACATTTCGCTCCAACTATTTGTTTTTGTATAACATCTTACATACATATCTATTGAGCTATCAGCAAATTTATCAACTCTTACGGAAACACCTACGTTGGTATCATAATCTTCTGAACTATTTATAAAATCTTCTATCTCATTTCGTATGGTTTTTAATTGTTCAACTGTTGAATCATACTGAAGTGTTATGGTCCAACTAATTCTCCAATTTGTGATTTGACTTTTATTAATGACAGCATTCTCTGCAAACTGGAAATTTGGAATGATTGCCAAAGACTTATCAAATTTTCTTATAACAGTTGATCTAAAACCTATTTTTTCAACTACACCTTCGATTATTCCTTCAACTTCAATCCAATCACCCATTTTAAATCTTTTTTCAACAAGTACTAAAATTCCTGATATTAAATTTTTGAATAGATCCTGTGCTCCTAGAGCAACTGCAACACCGAATAAACCAAGTCCTGCAATAATTGGACCAATTTTAATTCCCCATAATTCTAAAACAGCTGCAGCTCCTAAGATTAAAATTAAAATTTTTAAAGATTTGATAATCCAGCCAATTAATTCTCTAGTTAAAATCTTATCAAATCCACTTAGTATGTAGGAAATTGGTTCAATAATTTGGTGAATAATCCAAAAAAGTAAAATTGTAATCAACGTTCTATTTACATTGTCTAAAAATAACCTCGTATCTTCTGCAAAAGACATATAGTAACTTGCAAAAAATACTCCAAGAACAATTGGAAGAAATCTGGTTGGACCCTCCATTGCCCTAACGAAAGTATCATCAAGTTTATTTGTCGTTCTTTTAGTAATTAATTCTAATTTTTTAATGATTAACTTGCTAATTAATCCTCTAAAAACTAGGAATATAAAGAATATTCCAAGACCAATTAAGATCTCAACAAAGTTAACGCCTAAAATTCCCTTTTGCCATACAGACAAAAAAAGTCCTGAAAAATTCTCAAAAACGCCCATGGCTAAATTTTATATAGCAAAAACTCCTCTTCACCAGAGTTAAATAGAAAAATTTTTTTCCATTTGATCTCATTTAAAATTGCTGATGCTTTTTCACCCATACACATCAAATTGGTATCCATCCAACTGTCTAAAAGATCATATTTTTTAAGTAAATTGAATAAGCTCTTAGCGCTATTTTCTGAGTAGACATAAATTATATCAGGGATTGAGGCTTTTAATTGTGCTCTAAATTCCTCTTTCATTTCTTGAGTTGATGAAACCGTATAATTGATCAATCTCTTTAAAGAATAACCTTCAGAAATTAGATCTTTATCTAACCTACTAGAAACTATTTCACCACTTACATAAAGAAGTGATCCATCCTTTGGGTTAAAGTTTTGTAATATTAATTCTTTTAAATTATTTACGTTTCCCTCTGCAGAGATAATATTTTGAAAACCTTTTAGCTTTGCAACTTTTTCTGTTGCAGAACCAACACAATAACATTCAATTTTTTTATTAACTCTATTTAAATCTAAATTCTTAATCGCATTTGAACTTGTAAATATTATTCCCTTAAATTGGCTATAGTCAGGTTCATCGTATTTAATTGGTTCAACTTTTATCACAGGTAAATGAGAAACTTTATGTCCCAAAGAACTAAATTTTAATATTAATTCTTTACAATCCTCTAATGGTCTTGTTAATAAAATATGCATTTTACCTTTTGTAAGATCCTTTTGACTCTGATTTTAATTTTTCTCCAATTTTAATACTTAAATCTTTAACCATTGTTTTATTTTCACTTTCTTCAACAAAAAATCTTTGTTTGCCATCTACTGAAAAAAGTTCAGCTTTTATGTTTATAAGTTCTTTATCAATCTTTGCATACACACCAACTGCTGTATCACAGTCACCCTCAAGTATTTTTAAGATTTTTCTTTCAGCATTTGCAATTATTCTCGATTGATCATCATTAATTTTTTCTAAGATATCTATTATTTCTTGATCGTTTTCTCTACATTGTATGGCAATAATACCTTGCCCAGCGCATGGTATTAGTTCTTCAGTATTAAATTCATGTGTAATTTTATTTGTTAAACCTAAAGCTTCAATACCGGCTTTGGAAAGTAAAATTGCATCGTAATCTCCATTCTCTAATTTCTTTATCCTAGTATCCACATTTCCTCTTATTAGTTTATAATTCAGATCTGATCTAATACTTTTTAATTGATATTCCCTTCTGTAAGAAGAAGTACCAATTATTGAATTAGGTTTAAGGTCATGAAAATTTATGTTGTCTTTGCTAATAAAAATTTCATTAGGTGAATTTCTTTTTAAATAAAAATTTGTTATCAAACCCTCTGTTTCAATCGATGGCATGTCTTTTAAAGCATGAACAGCTATATCTATATTATGATTAATTAATTCTACTTCAATTTTTTTTGAAAATAATCCTTTTCCTCCAATATTTGACAACCTATCCTTTTGGTTTTCATCTCCACTTGTGACTATTTTTTTTGTTTCTATTTGAGTTGATGAAACTTTTTTAAGATGGTCTATCACTTTTTTGGTATAAATTTGAGCTAAATGACTTCCTCTAGTACCAATAATAAATTTATCCCTTTTCATAATTCTTATTTTTATTACATTCTTATAGTTTAATTGTATTAATTATAAATATTTATGAATGAAAAAAAAATAATTCTCGGAATTGAGACAAGTTGCGATGAAACTGCAGTATCAATCATAGAGGAAGATAAAAACGGTAAGGTAAAAATATTATCTAACGTAGTTTCAAGTCAATTTGACATTCATAAAGAATTTGGAGGTGTGGTTCCTGAGCTTGCAGCACGATCTCATGTTGAAAAAATTGATTTAATTGCAAAAAAAGCAATTAATGAAAGCGGTGTTAATTTAAATGATGTTTCTGCAATTGCTTCAACATCTGGTCCAGGTTTAATTGTTTGCCTTACTGTTGGTTTAAATTTTGGCAAAGCATTATCTGCAAGCCTAAATATACCTTTTATTGGCGTAAATCATCTTGAAGGACATGCATTAAGTCCAAAACTTAGTGCAAGCTTAGATTTTCCATATTTATTATTATTAATTTCCGGAGGGCACACTCAATACCTTAGTGTTAATGGACTTGGAAAATATAAAAGATTAGGAACAACAATTGATGATGCTTTAGGAGAAGCATTTGACAAAACTGCAAAACTTTTAGGTATTGAGTTTCCAGGAGGACCAAAGTTAGAAGGTTTTGCAAAGCAGGGAGATGCAAATAAATTTAAACTTCCTAAACCAATTATAAATAAAGGAGGATGTAATTTATCATTTGCAGGTCTTAAAACTGCGATTTTAAGGATATCAAGCACTATAAAATCCAAACAAGAAAAGTATGATCTAGCAGCATCTTTTCAAAAAACAATTGAAGAAATTTTAGAAGTAAAAACACAAATAGCATTTGATGAGTTCAAAAAGACCAACAAAAAGAAAAATAAAACTTTTGTAATCGCTGGAGGCGTTGCTGCTAATAAAGGTATTAGAAAAAAATTAATAAGTGTTTGCAAGAAGAATAATTTTAAACCTATTTTTCCTGAACCAAAATTATGTGGAGATAATGCAGCTATGATTGCACTAGTGGGTCTTGAAAAGTATAAAATCAAAAAATTTGATAATTTAGATCTTCCTGCAAGTCCAAGACTACCACTTGACAAAAAAGCAAAGTTTCTAAAAGGAGCAGGAGTTAGATTATAAATGTCAAAAAGATATAGTGGTAAATCATTTAAAGATGCTAGCGTAATGAAACAAGCTAAACTTTCTTTAAAGGAAAAAAGAAAACTTAAAAAAGAAAAGAAAAAGAAAAAAAACTAAATGCAATATTGGTTAATGAAATCAGAACCAAATGTGTGGTCAATTGATCAACAAATTAAAGCTGGAGAAAAAGGAGCTGACTGGGATGGGGTAAGAAATTACCAAGCAGCAAATAACTTAAAAAAAATGGAAAAAGGAGATCTTTGTTTCTTTTATCATTCTAATATTGGAAAAGAAATAGTTGGTATAGTCGAAGTTATTAAAACGGCATTCATTGATCCAACAGATAAGGAAAAAAGGTTTGTTGCGGTTAAAGTTAAATTTAAAAGTAAACTTCAAAATCCAGTAAAACTTGAAAACATCAAAAAAACTAAGGATTTGGAGAACTTATCTCTAATTAGACAAAGTAGACTATCTGTCATGCCCATTGACACTAAAAGCTGGAAAATAATTTTGAAGATGAGTAGAATTAATTAAAAATAAATTGATGCCTAAGAAAAAAAAAATAATCTCTAAAAAACCTAAAGAGACAATTTATAAAACTAAGAAAGACTGGATAAGTAAAGCCACAGTTAATAAATCTCAATACACAAAAAAATATAATGAGTCGATTAAAGACAATGATGGATTTTGGAAAAAAGAAGGAAAAAGGATTAATTGGATTAAGCCTTATAAAAAAATTAAAGACGTGAAATATAGTAAAGATGATGTTCATATCAAATGGTTCTATGATGGTACTTTAAATGCTTCAGCGAACTGCATTGATAGGCATCTTAAAAAGAATGCTCACAAAACCGCAATTATATGGGTAGGTGATGACCCTAAAGTTCAAAAAAAAATTACATATAAAGAACTTCATAAAGAAGTTTCAAAAGCTGCAAATGGATTAAAAAATCTGGGAGTTCAAAAGGGAGATAGAGTAACAATTTATCTTACAATGATACCAGAACTTGCCTACACAATGCTCGCATGTGCTAGAATAGGTGCAGTTCACTCCATAATATTTGGGGGTTTTTCACCAGATAGTATTTCAGGCAGAATTAATGATTGCGAGTCTGAATATGTGATAACAGCAGATGAAGGTGTAAGAGGTGGCAAAACTATCCCTTTAAAATCTATTACAGATGAAGCTTTACAGAGCTGTCCTAACATTAAGAAATGTATTGTTGTAAAGAGAACGGGTGCCAAAAAAATTGATTGGTACAATGATCGTGATGTTTGGTATCATAAAATGATAAGCAATGTCTCAGCAAAATGTGAGCCTGAAGAAATGAATGCTGAAGATCCATTATTCATTCTTTACACATCTGGTTCAACAGGGAAACCAAAAGGTGTACTACATACAACTGGTGGATACATGGTTTATGCATCGATGACTCACCAATATATTTTTAATTATAAGCCTAAAGATATTTACTGGTGCACAGCTGATATAGGGTGGGTTACAGGACATAGTTATATTATTTATGGTCCACTTGCTAACGGTGCAACCACAATAATGTTTGAAGGAATACCTACTTATCCTGATACATCTAGATGGTGGCAAATAGTTGACAAATATAAAGTTAATATTTTCTATACGGCTCCAACAGCAATCAGAGCTTTGATGAGAGAAGGTGATAAACCTGTAAAGAAAACATCTAGAAAAACTTTGAAACTTTTAGGCACTGTTGGTGAACCAATTAATCCTGAAGCTTGGGAATGGTATTATAAAACTGTTGGAGATAGTAGATGCCCAATCGTTGATACTTGGTGGCAAACAGAAACTGGTGGAATATTAATAAGTCCTCAAACTGGGGCTATAGATTTGAAACCTGGTTCTGCAACCAAACCATTTTATGGAATTAAACCAGAGATCCTAGATAAAGATGGCAAG
Source organism: uncultured Pelagibacteraceae bacterium (assembly GCA_902567045.1). GTDB lineage: Bacteria > Pseudomonadota > Alphaproteobacteria > Pelagibacterales > Pelagibacteraceae > Pelagibacter. Next base: position 68,850 of record CACFLJ010000001.1, on the reverse strand, counting down.
GTTTTAAAAGGAGAAGCACAAGGTAGACTTTGTATTTCACAATCATGGCCTGGACAAATGAGAAGTGTCTATGGTGACCATCAAAGATTTATAGATACTTATTTTTCACAGTTTGATGGAAAATATTTTACAGGTGATGGCTGTAGAAGAGATAAGGATGGATACTATTGGATTACAGGAAGAGTAGATGATGTAATTATTGTTTCTGGACATAATTTAGGTACTGCAGAAATTGAAAGTGCGTTTGTAGCTCATCCAAAAGTAGCTGAAGCAGCAGTAGTTGGATATCCACATGACATAAAAGGAAATGGGCTTTACTGTTATGTAACTTTAAATACTGGAGAAAAAAGTACTCTTGATTTAGAGAGAGACTTAAAACTTTGGGTTAGGAAACAAATTGGTCCAATAGCAACTCCTGACTTAATTCAATTTGCTCCAGGACTTCCAAAAACAAGATCAGGTAAAATAATGAGAAGAATTCTAAGAAAAATTGCTGCTAATGAGCATGGTCAATTAGGAGATACAACAACTTTAGCTGATCCTTCTGTTGTCGAAAGTTTGGTTGATAACAGAAAAAATATCTAGATCTTTATTAGTTTAGAAAACTCTTCTTTAATATTATCCCATTTTAAAATCATAGAATTAAGCACTATTTTCCTATCTATAGATTTTAGTTCAGTAGCTACTGGTGCCCAATTGTACAATGCAAGTGCACTTTCATTAAATGGCCAAGACTTATAATAGTCATCCCATTTGATTTGATCTAATCTTTTCTGAAAACTAGCCCTAGCTTCATCAACAATTTCCTTAGGCATTCCATTCTCTAACTCTTTATCCAAAATGTTATTATAAATTTCAGAGGCTCTATTCGTTTCTTGATAGTTAAAAAAAACATTTAGATATGAAATAGTGTAAAAGGATAAATCTTGAAGTGAGATTGCATATATATTCCATTTAGCAGTGTTAATTGATTTTAAAAACGTTTCATCATCAAAATGGAGAACCCATTTAGTGCCCATTCTTGTTTTCAAATAATTATATAAAGTAACTTGAGATACCCATGCTGATTTTTGCTGAATAAATTCCCTAAGATCATCAACATTTTTTATTTTTTTCTTTGGCAAAATGCCTTTGAACATTGCAACTAGATAAACTTTGAAATCTTCAAGTTTTATATCTTTTAAGTTGAATCTGTATTTAAGGGCCATTAATCTACTTAATATGTTGATGTATAATGTAAAAATGACACAATATCGAGTGTTTTTAGGGGTTTAAATAAATTTGATTATCGGTATGGTTCTTTCTTTAACCTATAGGAGAGAGAAAAAATGTCAAAACAAGAACAACACTGGGAAAAGACCAGGAATTTGCTCTTTATCACATTAGCAATTTGGTTTGTTTTCTCAATTGGCATCTTTCTTTTCGGAGCCGAAATGCAAGAATCTAGCATTAGACCATTTGGATATCCTTTAACGTATTGGTTTACATGTCAGGGATCACTTGCAATCTTCGTCATTCTAATTTTCTGGTTTGCAGGTCGACAAGAGAAAATAGATGATGAGTTCGGATTTACTGAAAGAGAGGGCGAACAATGATAAAAGGTAAATTTATAGATAATCTACCTAAAGTCTATGGGATATATACTGGAGGTTTTCTAGTATTTATCATCATAATGGCCATAGCTGAACAAGCTGGTATGTCAGCAAAAATGATTGGTATCTTTTTTGTTGCTTTTACAGTTTTGATTTATGCTTTAATTGGTTGGTTATCAAGAACACTTCAAACAGATGCTTATTACGTAGCTGGAAGGCAAGTACCTACCGTATTTAATGGAATGGCAACTGCAGCAGACTGGATGTCTGGTGCATCTTTTGTAGCCATGGCAGGTGGTATTTATTTTAAAGGCTATGGTTATATGGCACTGCTTGTTGGATGGACTGGTGGATATGTACTAGTTGCATCTTTGTTAGCACCATATCTTAGAAAATTTGGATGTTATACTGTACCAGATTTTATAGGAACTCGTTACGGTGGAAACTTAGCAAGATTTAGTGCTGTTATTGTCTTAACTGTTGCATCATTCACTTATGTGACTGCTCAAATTAACGCTACAGGAACTATTGCTTCTGTTGCTTTAGATATTCCATTTGAAATTGCAGTTTACGTTGGACTAGCTAGTATTTTGATGTGCTCAATGCTTGGTGGAATGAGAGCAGTAACTTGGACACAAGTTGCTCAATATATTGTATTAATTATTGCTTATTTACTTCCAGTATTCTGGATAAGTAACAATATTGGTGCAGGTTTCTTCCCACACTTCATGTTAGCTGACGAAGTAGCAAGAATTGCAGAACTTGAAGGTCAATTTGGATTTGTTAAAAACTCAGCTGCAGATTTAGCTACAGTTCCAAAAGGATTGGCGGGAATTACTAAACCGCACTCTTCAGTTAATGCAACACCTTGGGCGTTTATTTCATTAGCAGTGTGTATGATGGCTGGAACAGCTTCACTACCTCACGTTATGATGAGATACTTTACTACTCCAAGTGTAAGAACAGCTAGAAGATCAGTAGGTTGGTCATTATTCTTTATATTCCTACTTTACTCTTCAGCTCCAATGTTAGCTACTCTATCAAAAATTTCTTTGATGGATCCTAATCTAGCTACTGGAATTATCGGTAAATCGATAACTGAAGTTCAAGCTCTTGACTGGTATCAAAACTGGAACCAAGCGAAGTTGATGTTTGTAAGTGACTTTAATGGCAATGGAACTCTAGAACTTAATGAGTTCTTTATGAAAGGTAGTGCTGTTGTATTAGCAACGCCTGAAATTGCAGGATTACCTTATGTAATATCTGGGCTAGTTGCTGCTGGAGGTATGGCTGCTGCCATGTCAACTGCGGATGGATTAGTTTTAGCCATTTCAAATGCGTTATCACATGATGTTTACTACAAAATCATTAATCCAAAAGCTGAAACTGCAAAAAGATTAATTGTGGCAAGGGTATTGCTTGTACTAATTGGTTTTGCAGGAGCTACAATTGCTGCACTAGAGATACAAGGTATTCTAGGTTCGGTAATTTGGGCTTTTGACTTTGCAATGTCTGGACTATTCTTCCCACTTGTACTTGGTGTATGGTGGAAGAGAGCTAACGCACCAGGCGCTGTTGCGGGAATGCTATTAGGACTGATCTCAGGAACTGCGTATCTAATTTGGGTACGAAGTGGTGGATCTGGTTTCTTAGGTATAACTCAACTAACTTTTGGAATAGTTGGAGCTGCTGTGAGTTTAGTTTCTATGATTGTTGTCAGTTTAATTACTGCAGCACCAGACGCAGCTACTCAGAAAATGGTTGATGATGTCCGTGTACCAAGTGGAAAAACCATACTTGGAAAACAACATTAATTAAAATATATTATTTTAGGGGCGAAAATTTTCGCCCCTAGATAAGATCAAAAATGTCAGCAAACTTTCATCCAATAGTTTACATAATTGATTATATCCTTGGAGTTATAATGTGGACACTAATTGGACGGGTTGCGATGAATATATTTCAGAAGGAAGATTCACAATTTTTCTTTATGAAAGTATTTGTCAAACTAACAAACCCACTTATAAAAATATTTAAACCAATTACTCCAAGCTTCATTATAGGACCTTTAGTACCACTTTATGTAGCATGGTTCTTTTACATGGGTCGTTTCTATTTAATGCCTTATTTGCTTGGTTATTCAGTTATGGGTATGCTTTCATTCCCTCTAGAAAGTGAAATTGCAAGAGAAATATATAGAATATTCAGTAAAAACTAATTCAAATAAAACAAAAAATTGATACTAATATTTTTAGTATCAAATGAAAAAAATTCAAATTTCTCCATCTATATTATCTGCCGACTTCAGTCAGCTTGGTAGTGAGATTAAAAAACTAGAAAAAGGTGGGGCTGATTTAATTCACGTCGATGTAATGGATGGTCACTTTGTGCCAAATCTAACAATAGGTCCACCAGTAATAAAAAATCTAAGAAAATACACCAAACTACCGTTTGATGTGCATTTAATGATCTCACCAGTACATAAATATATTGAAAATTATGCAGAAGCTGGTGCTGATATAATAACTATTCATCCTGAAGCTACTGATAACTTGAAAGAATCTATAAATTTAATAAAAAAATTTGGTAAAAAAGTTGGTGTGTCTTTAAACCCAAAGACAGAAATAAAAACCTTAATAGATGAGATAGAAAATATTGATTTAGTTTTAGTTATGAGTGTTAATCCTGGATTTGGTGGGCAAAAGTTTATGCCTGAAGTATTAGATAAAATAAAAGAATTAAAAAAAATAAAGGATGAAGGTAAATATCACTTTGATATTGAAGTTGATGGAGGAATTAACTTTAGTAATTCAAAAATAGTCTTAGAAGCTGGAGCTAATATTTTAGTATCTGGAACTACAGTCTTTAAAGAGAACGATGGTGATATCAAAATTAATATTAAAACACTAAAATCAATGTGAAATGTTTTTTAAAAGTTCTTTTAATTATATCAATGAATTTTACTTTATCTTCAAAAACCAAATAAGAAATATTTATTTAAACTCGTCTATTTATAATAAAAAAATTTCAAGAGTTGATGAAAATGTTTTAGTTTATCAACCAAGTCTTAATATACTTAGTTCATTAATAAAATACGAAAAACAAAAAAAGAAGATTGAAGATTTTAATATTCAATCAATATGGGAAAATAAACGTTTAAAATATAATGATTTTAAAAAACTTCATAGTTTTTATTGGTTGTTTTCAATAGATCTTAAATCTTCAAATGAAGTTACTCAATCAATTATTATAAATTGGATTAAAAGAAATAAAAATTATGAAACAAAGAGTTGGGAAATAGATATTCTTTCGAAAAGGGTAATAGCTTGGATTTCAAATTCAAAAATAACATATGACAAATCTGGAAATAATTATAAAAATAGTTTCAATGAAATAATCAGTAAACAAGTAAATCATTTGATAAATGAAATTGATAGATCATCCGAATTAAATAATAAAATGGTCGGATGTACAGCTATAACTCTTGCAGGAATAGCTTACAAAAACAGCAGATTCTTAGAGTATGGCTTAGCTTTGCTTAAAAAAATTATTAATACCTCTTTTGATAATAACTACTTTCCAAAATCAAGAAATATAAGACAGATGATATTTTACTTAAAATATTTTATTTTGATAAGAGAGCTACTTAAAGACTCTCTTAATGATATTCCAGAGTACTTAGATGAAATAATTCATTATCTTGGCAAGTCTTATGATTTTTTTTGGGGATCATTAAAGCAAAATTTATTATTTAACGGTAATAGTAGTTCTGATAGCAAAGACTTTGATAAATATTTATCTCTTTTTAGATATAAGTTTAAAAATGATAAGTTTGATATTTCAGGATATACAATCTTAAAAAATAAAAATGTAATCCTGGCAATGGATACAGGAAATAACCCATCAAAAAATTACTCCGAAAATTATCAAAGTGGACCATTATCATTTGAATTTTTTTTTAAAAATGCAAAACTAATTACAAACTCTGGTTATTTTCAAGATTATAATCATCAGCTAAACTCGATTTCTAAATCAACTGCAACTCACTCAACATTAATACTAGATAATTCCTCTGCTTGTAATTTTAAAAAAAATGATAAGGGGCTCAGTACAGTTAACAAAGGACTCAAGACGTTTGACAATGAAGTAACTTATGAAAAAAACTACTGGAGTATTAAATGTTCGCATGATGGATATTTATCAAGATATGGAGTGATACATCAAAGAAATTTAAAATTCGATGTTGATAAAAATATTCTATTTGGAAAAGAAAAACTTATCAAAAAGAAAAATTTTAAGGTTACAAACTTTGATATAAGATTTCATCTTCTTCCAAATATTAAAGTAACAAAACTTCAAGATAATAAATCTGTTTTAATAGAGTTAGAGAATTCTGGTTGGAGATTCTTTTCAAATGATGGATTGATAGGAGTAGAAACTGGACTATACTTTGGCAATAAAAATAAATATATTGAGAATCAGAATATATTTATCTCGGGTATAACTCAAAATAATGAACAATTAATTGAATGGCAGATTAGTAAAATATGAGCAATAAAATTAAAAGGGCAATCGTATCTATCTCGGATAAGTCTGAAATTAAGTTAATATTAAAAACTCTTAAAAAATATAAAGTGGACATCTTAAGCTCAGGAGGTACGTCTAAGGAAATTAAAAAATTAGGTTTCAAGTGTACTGAGGTATCAGAATACACTAATACTAAAGAGATTTTGGATGGTAGGGTTAAGACACTTCACCCAATGTTATATGCTGGTATTTTAAGTAAGAGAAAAAATAAAAAACATAAAAGGGAGCTTAAAAAGAATAATTATCAAGAAATAGATCTGGTTATAGTTAATTTTTATCCGTTTGAAGAAACATTAAAAAGTACAAAAAATCATCTTAAACTTATTGAAAATATAGATATTGGTGGTCCAACTCTTGTCAGAGCAGCAGCCAAAAATTATAACAATACAACAGTCCTTACTTCTCCACATCAGTACAAAGAATTTATTTTAGATTTAGAAAAAAATAGAGGTTCTACAAGTTTGGAATTTAGAAAAAAACTATCTCAAGAAGCATTTAATTTAACAGCATACTACGACTCTGTAATCTCAGAATATTTGAGTTTTGAGAATAAAAATAATTTTCCTCAGAAGAAAACTATTCATGGAAATTTAGTTGAAGTTTTACGATATGGTGAAAACCCCCATCAACAATCAGCAATCTATAGCAAAAATAATAGCCTAGATATTTTTCAGTTAAGTGGAAAAAAATTAAGTTATAATAATTATAATGATATTTATGCAGCTTTAAATATATCAAAAACACTCCCAAAGAACACTGGTACTGTAATAGTTAAACATGCTAACCCATGTGGTGTCTCAGTAAATAAGAATAAAACAGAAAGTTATAAAGAAGCTCTCTCATGTGACCCAATAAGTGCATTTGGAGGAATTGTTTCATGTAATTTTAAAGTAAATAAAAAAATAGCCTTAGAATTAAGTAAAATATTTTTAGAAGTAATTATTGCACTTGGTTTTGATAAAGACTCTCTTAAAATTTTAAAAAAAAAGAAAAATTTAAGATTAATTGATGCATCAAAATTAAAGGGAGATAATTTAAGCAATATAACAAGTAACTTTAACTCTTTATTACTACAAAATGTGGATAACAAGATTTTTAGTAAAGATAATTTTAAAGTCGTATCCAAGATTAAACCATCAAAAAAAATTTATAATGATTTACTTTTCGCATTCAATGTATGCAGAAATGTGAAATCTAATGCAATTGTTTTAACAAAAAATAGTTCAACCATTGGAATTGGGTCGGGTCAACCCAGTAGATTAGATAGTTGTAAAATAGCAATAGAAAAAATGAAAAAATTCCAAAAATTTAATGATGAAGATATAATCATAGGAGCGTCAGACGCATTTTTTCCTTTCATAGATGGTATAGAAACTTTGGTTCAAAATGGAGTAAGTGCAATTATTCAACCATCTGGCTCCATAAGAGACAAAGAAATTATAAAATTTGCAGATAAATTAGGAATTATATTAGTTTTTTCAAAAACAAGGCACTTTAAACATTAAGATTTAGTCAATTCTGTCTATTTTTGCAGCAAGCACAAAATCACTTTCGTGAAGCCCGTTAATAGCATGGGTTTGTATTTTTATTTTTGCATATCCCCAACCAAACCATATATCTGGATGATGACCTTCTTGTTCTGCAATTTCACCAACTTTATTGACAAATGATTGACTTTCTAAAAAATTATTAAATTTAAAATTCTTAATGATATAATAATCTTTTTCATCTACAGACTGCACATCCCATCCATCAACTTTTTTAAGATACTTGTGAATTTCCTCTATATTAAAACTAGGGATGCCTCCTTCACAAGGAATACATTTTTTGTCTGCTAAATCATTCATTAATTTCATAACCTAATTCATTTAATTCATTTTGCAAAGTATTATTTAGTTTATTTAGAATATTATTTGGTAAAATTTTTTGCCATCTATTATTAAAACCTAAATTAAAAAATCTTTTTTTTTCTCCAGATTTAGAATACACACTTTCCTCAAAACCCTCATTTTCCTCTTTATTTTTTAAATTAGAAAAATTTGTAGAATTAATTGAATTGATAAGTTTTTTTTCATCAATTGATTGCTTTTCATTTTTTAAAGTATTTATAAAATTTACTATTTTTTTAAAGGTATCAAATTTATTATTCTCTAAATCCTCATATTTTATAAATAAAATTTTAAAACTATTTGTATTTTTCCAAGACTTATAATGACTTGACCATGATCCCAAAAATGTAAAATTACTATAATCACCATCTGTAGATTTTTCTAGTAGAGTTTGATTTTTATTTATCATCTTAGAATATGCTTGATCATAATTAAGTGAATAATGATGTGTCATAGATGTTATTAAATTTCTTGGATCTCTTACTATATAAATACCACCAAGTGATAAATTTTTTGTAGTAAAATTATTACCCTTATATTCGTTAAGGTTACTGTGTGTTTTTATAAAATGTAATTTTTCTCCAGAAAAAAACTGTTGTTGATTGTAAATCCAACTTTGGCTTGCTTCCAGTTCTGAATTATTTTTTTTTTTTGAAAATTTTACTGATGGAAATTGAAGAATATTTAGAAGTAAATCAAAATCAAATTTTCCTTTTTTTGAAAAATAATATGAAGAAATAAATGATCTTAAATATGTATTTCCGCTTTTAGGATAAGAGGCGATCCAAATAATCATAATTTTTGGAGCGGGCAATGGGACTCGAACCCACGACCTTCTCGTTGGCAACGAGACGCTCTACCACTGAGCTATGCCCGCAATTCCTAAAGCGAGAGCCAAAAAACCTTTACTGCCAACGTAAATACACTCCAACTTTAAGTTTAATATTATCCCACACTGAGTCGAACAAAGCAAGATTCTTCTGTGCCGAGTGTGGCCGAAACTGAGTCGAGAAAAGATACTTAGAGAGGTCCCAATGTAAACTCTAAATTAGAAAGTTACTTCGTCACCCATACCTCATTTTGTAGTTAGGGGTCCCAGATGTCTACCTTTAGTCTAACTAACGTACAAAGAGACTTTACAAAATTGTTTTGGAGTCCCATAAAGAAACTAGTTCATGGCATGGTATAATATAAATTCTCAGGATAGCGTAACTGCGGAAACTTTAGAAAAAATCAGAACTGAGAGGTGTGGTTTCTGTGGGCAAGAAAAACCAGTCAGAAATAGAATGAAAATATATTTTTCAGAATTTGAAATGGCCGAAAAACCAGTATGTCGAGATTGCTATGTTCAGAACTCTAAGAAGGCTATAGCCACTTAGTTTTATTGGATATCATGAATAAATAGAGGCAGACTCATGGTTCAGGATTTGTTAGTCTTGGATTATGCAAAAACTATTTTCAACAATTCTCCTTATAAGTTTCCTATTGAGTGGAAATGCTTATGCCGACACTGGCTGTATTAAAGGTAATTGTGTAAATGGACAGGGAACTTACGCATGGCCAAATGGAACTAAATATATTGGAGAACATAAAAATGGTAAGGCTAACGGAAAAGGAACTTTTATTTTTTCTAATGGAGACAAATATGTTGGAGAGCTTAAAAATGATTTAAGACATGGTCAAGGAACTTATTCATTTGCAGATGGAATACAAAAATATGTTGGAGAATGGAAAAATAAGAAAATGAAATAGTAAGCTTTTGGCTTATCTACACAATTACAAACACTTACTTAAAATCCTCTTTTATTCACATAGAATAATATGGGACAACTGGAGCAAGACTGGAGCTTGGAGAGATAATATTATATGCTTTCTCCATACTCTTTAATTTTTTGATGTTCTTCTTGTTGAGCTATAGCTTTTCGATCATGAAATGCCAGTGCCATGAGTTTGGTGTATCATGTTCCTTCATAGTAAGCCAATTAAATTCAAAATCCTTAAATATAGCCGTTAATTCATTAGCAGAACAATAATAATGAGGATGAGCCTTATCGCTTTCAGAGTCCGAATTTATAATCCAAGTGTTCTTTGAAATCTCTTTGCAATCATATTCATTTTTTAAAAGCTCAATTCTTCTCTGAGGGAGCATGGTTCCATGAAACGTGCCTCCAGGTTTAAGTACTCTTTTTATCTCATTAACAGTATCAATTAAAATATCATGGTTACCGTGGTAAATCGTATTCCATGATAACACATGTTCAAAGTAGTCATTAGCAAAAGGTAATTGATCCATTTTACCAAGTACTGTTTTTATAAAAACACCATTTTTTTTTCCTAACTGCTCAATAGACGCAAGTCCACTTTCTGCTGCATCAAAAGCAGTAACCTCACAATCGTTTTGAGCAAAAGGAAGGCTATGACGACCTACTCCAGCACCGAGGTCTAAAATTTTTTTAGATTTTCCAATTTTTTCGAAAGTTGCGAGCACCTCTGGCTCAGCTTCAGTCCATTTCTCACTAACATTTTTATTATCCCATTCAGTATTCCAATACTGATACGCCGTATCTGTTTTTGACATCCGACTACCTTTCTCTTTTTTATGCACTATTTCCTGCCCTTGAACGATCCATCGAGTATTTTTGAGCGAGCATAGCTGCTAATTTGTTCTACGAACAATATTAAAATAAACATTAAGCCTATTACTATAACAGCTCTATCATAAGCCATCCAGTTAAAAAGACTGTTTAATTCCATTCCGATTCCACCAGCACCAACTAACCCTAACACTACTGATCCTCTTACGGACTTTTCTAAGGCGAAAAGCGATGTTGTTATAAAGCCGGGCATAGCAGCAGGAATGATTGCTGAAAAAGTACTGTCTAGCTTTGACGCTCCACTACTCTCTATACCTTCGGCTGCACTCCTTTCAACATCCTCCATCTCTTCAGCAAAAAATCTACCTACAAATCCTATTGTATCTATCGCAATCGTTAATGTGCCTGCAAAAGCTCCAAGCCCTACAACCATTACAAATATAATTGCCCATACTAAATCAGGTATTGTTCGCATAAATGTTATTAGAAACTTTGCAAATACTTGAAGCATTCTTACTGGGATGCTATTTCCAAGTAGTCCTCTTGAGGCCATTAGCGCAAACAAAAAACCTATAATTATACCTAAAAATGTCCCAAAAATTGCCATTTGGGCGGTCTCTATTAAGAGCAAAATATACCTGTTAAAATCGCTCAAGCTTAATCTATGCTCACTGATAGGAGGAAAGGCTTCACTAAGAAACCTACCAATGTACTCACTGCTTCCAAATAATTTGCTGAAGGAAAAACCAGCACCATCAAAAGCCCACACCAAAATCAAAAAGAAAACGATAATAGAAATATAATGAAAGGATGAAATATGCTCAAATCTTTTTGGGGGTTTCATTATCTTGTTCCTACCAATTAAACATTTCTTACAGAGCTGTCGTATTGCTCAATTAATTCTGTTGGATCTATCGCTTTACTTGCTTTCAAGAAGCTTATTTCACCCTCTTTTAAAGCTAAAACTTTGTCGGAATATTTTACGGCATCTTCAACATTATGCGAGGTAAATATAACTGTTATTTTTTCTTTTTTACATAGTTCTGTGAGAAGCTCCATAACCGTTTTTGCAGCCACTGGGTCAAGGCTAGCAACAGGCTCGTCAGCAAGTAATAACTTGGGTCTTTGCATGAGAGCTCTAGCTATCGCAACTCTTTGAGATTGTCCTCCAGAAAGGCTATCAACTCGTTTCATGGCAAGATGAGATAAATTTACTTTCCGAAGGCAATCCATTGCCCTTGATCTAGAATTTTGAGGAGCCAGAAAATGAAACCATCGTGTTACTCGAATTATACCGCTAGTGATATTTCCAAAATCTCCATGAATAACATTTGATAACACACTTAGTCGAGGAACTAAATTATGCCGTTGAAAAATAAACGCTACGTCTCTTCGTATTTGACCTAGCTTATGACTATTTAAAGTTGTTATTTCCTTGTCAAAAATTTTAATACTTCCACTCGATGGTTCAATTAAGCGGCTGCAGCATCTCAGCAAGGTAGATTTACCTGCTCCATTAGAACCGATGATTGCTAATAAACTTTGCGAATTAACACTAAAAGAAAGACCTTTTAATATAAACTCACTACCAAAACTTTTTTTTAAATCTTTTATTTCTAAATCAATCATACGGATCGAGCGCTCTAATGAGATAGAGCGCTTCCATATATTACATATTATTTGTGATTATTCTTGAATATCGAATTCAGGCAAGCCAGCTGTTCTGTACATGGCTCTTACTATATCATAATCAGAATCATCCACCTCAAGCAACCTTGTACCGATGTATTTATCATTGGCTGGTTCACCTTTATCATCAAGCCCAGCTAAAATACCTGCAATCAACGCATCTTCGTTATCTTTAATTGCCTTGTTTACTTTATCTATTTCAGCCTTCGTTAAATGACCTGCACCCATCATCATATCGTATGGCAGATCACCCGATCTGGCTAACACCTTGAACTGACCTTGATTTTCGGGTGTTCTGTTATACTTGATCCAAGAGCTAATTTTTACACCAATTGCTGCAGTATCATCTCTCTCCAGCCCAGCATGTTGCAATGATTTCTTTGTATGAATTACTTTGATGTCTTTCATTGGGTCTACTCCATGATCCATCATCACTTGCATTGGACAAAAATGTCCAGATGTCGACCCAGGTTTAGCAAAAGAGACAGCTTTACCTTTTAAATCCTCCATGCTCATTATTCCTACCCCCGTCTTAACGACAATTCCGCAGTAATAATCTGGTCTTGCAATCGCAATCATTGCTTGGGCATTTGTAAGCTTATTAATCGCAACATATTCTGCAGGCCCTGTTATTGCAAAATCTAATCTTTTTCCTCTTAAGGCCTCTGCTGTTGCTGTTTGATTACTTACAGCAAAAAATTCAAAAGTATCTCCAGTAGCTTTTTCTAAAGCTTCCTTAAATGGTCCCCACTCAGAGATAAGAGCATCCATTCCTTCAATGTCGGTAACAGCCATTTTGTAAGTTTTTGCTGAAACTGCTGAACTAATACCTAGTGTTAGGGATAGTATTAATATAGTTTTTAAAAATAGTTTCATATTTGGTTCCTTTTTTTTTTAAATTTATTATACTTATTCAGAAAATTATCCTAATTTTTAAGTGAATTTTTATTACGAACTTATTAAAAATTTGTAAAAGTTTAATTACAATTATATTTAAATGCACATGAACGATTTTAAAATAGGTTTAAAGACCAATTTGTCACTGCAATAACCACAAGATAACGTGCCACTTTCCCTATAGCAACCAGGACTAAAAAATCTAAGAAACGAATTCGCATAGTACCCGCAACAAAAGTTAGTGGATCTCCAACTATAGGCAACCAAGCAAACAATAAAGACCATTTACCATATTTCAAAAACCATTTGGAAGATCGCTTCATTTGCTTTTGATTAAATGGAAACCATTTTTTGGACTCAAATTTTCTAGAATAAATTCCCAAAAACCAATTAAAAGATGAACCAAGTATGTTGCCCAAGCTTGCTACAAGCAGTAATATGAAATTGTTATAAGATTGAGCAGCCATAAGTCCTGCAAGCGTAATCTCTGATGATAAGGGTAAAATAGTAGCTGCTAAAAAAGAAATGACAAAAAGAGTTATATAACTCACATTTCAAACCCAAGAAGGTTTGCATTAGCATTGCTATAAACTAACAAACAAAGAACTATTATCCCTAAAAGTTTTTTCATAATCCAAGATTATCAAATCTCGAACCATGAGTCTATTTGATCTAAAAATGGCTATTTGATTTATCTATTTAGGAACTTTGCCATAAAAATGTTTAATAATTTTACCATCTTTAAGTTGATCTATTTCAAGATAAGTAAAGTTAGGATCAAATCCTTTTACAGTTTTAACTACGACCTCTGGAGTATCAATTAAACAGTTAATTTCTGGTTCTGTGTTCCAACTAGTCATCGCATTTTTTATCATTTCCATCATTTCATCATAGTTCTTTATGCTACCGCCAAAACTTGATTTATGTATAGCCTCACAATGTACTTCCTTAGAAACTATATCTTTGAAAGGTTCAATATTTGATTTAAAAAATTCTTTAGTTGCTTCTTCAATCTTACTGTAACTCATACTTTTTCCTATTAAGTAATACTAAAATATTTATGTAAAACATTTGTTTAAAAATTATTAAGATATTGTTTAATTTTAATGTAAATTATAATTAAACTTTGTAATGAATTTGAAATAATTATTTAACATTAAATACATGTGAATCTTTTATTAACGATTCGTGCCAATAAATACTTTATTTAGAAAAGTTAACCAGCATAAAAGGTTTAATATAAATACCTATGATTTTTTTAAGCCTTCGTTTAACGTCAAACTAGCTGAAAGCAGAGGAGAAATAAAACTCGCACAAAAACTTAGGTATAAAGTCTTCTTCTCCGAAAGAATTAAAAACCCTATATATAATATAGGAAATTTTAGAAGAGACTCTGATAAATTTGACAATTATGCAGATCATATAATTGTGACCCACAAAAAATCAAAATTTTCAAAAACAAGAGTAATAGGAACTTATCGTTTACTTAAGCAATCTGTTGCGGAAAAAAAATCAGGTTTTTATAGTTGCGATGAATTTAATTTAGATAATTTACTAAATTCTGGAGTTTACGACAATATGCTAGAATTAAGTCGATCATGTATATCTTATAAATTTAGAAATAAAAATGTTCTTAAATTAATGTGGAAAGAAATATATAATTATATTAACAGAAATAATATAGATGCTTTGTTTGGTACGGCCAGTTTCTTAAGTACTAATATTAACAAGATTGAAGATCAACTGATATATCTTAACAATTATCATAAAATGTCAGGTAACATCACAGTCAGTGCTTTACCAAAATGTAGACTAAATATTGATTATCAAAAAAACATTAATGTGAATATTAAATTAATTTCAAAATTACCAACTTTAATTAAAGCTTATATAAAGTTTAACGCTTCTATTGGGACAGGTGCAGTAATTGATAATAAATTTAAAACAACTGATGTTTTTGTTTTTTTACCAATTGAAAAGATAAATAAAGAATATGTTAATAAAATTTTAGACTAATGCAGCAAATTTTAGAGAAAATTTCAAAAATTGATGAAATCAAATCTATATATAAAGTTAATTATGAAGAGTTAAAACAGTCAAAGAATTTTTGGAAAAAAACTTTAGATATTTTTAACATTAATTACATTGCAGAAAATGTTGCCAATATACCTAAAGAAGGATCAAGTATAATAGTTGCAAATCATCCATTTGGATTATTAGATGGACTTATAATTTGTTCAATAATTTGTGATATCCGACAGGATTATAAAATTTTAATTAACGAAGAACTTTCACAAATTGATCAAATAAGAGAGTACTTATTGCCAATTAAATTTTCAAAATTTACAGAAGATATAAAAAAAAATATCATTTCTAAAAAGAAGGCAATCGAACACTTAAATGCAAATGGAATTTTAATAACTTTTCCTTCAGGAGAAGTTGCTACATCTTCTTTTATTTTTAATGAGGCTAATGAAAGAAGATGGAAACCATTAATTGGATCTATAATTAATAAAACCAAGGCGGAAATTATTCCTGTACGTTTTTTTGGTAAGAATAGCTTATTCTTTCAAACAGTAGGCTTTATAAATAATAATTTAAGAAGAATTTTATTTATAAGAGAATTAATAAATAAAAAAAATCGAACATATAAGCTTAGTATTGGTGAAAAAATCTCCTCGTTACAAAAAGAAAAATTAAATAATAAACAAATTGTTGATAAACTTAGATCTATAGTTTTAAATATTAATTAGTAGTTTTTTTGTATTAAGTAATAGTCAAGTATTTCACTTAAGCCATTTAATATTTTATTTTAGCACTATCTAGAGTTTCTTGCATTATTTTTAAATGATCTTGATATTTTTTCCACTCATCAGATGTATTTTTTTTTATTGTTCCTCTTACTTGTAACAGAGAAGCGGTCTGAACAGGTCTAATATTTTCGCTATAATTTTTAAGATTCTTTTCCCACTTAATTCCAAGCTTTTCAACTAAATTAAATGTTTCATTTTCAAAGTCATTTACAAAACTTTCATAGCGAATATGTATTATTTTTTCTTTTAGTTTCTCTGACCAAAATTTTATTAAGTCGTCATATAATATATAATATTTGGCAGTATCCTTTTGACTAAGAGAGAAATCCATACCAGGATCAGGAAAATTAATTCTGTAATTTGACCAACAGATAGCCATTGGATTTCTTTGTATATGAATAATTTTAGCCTCTGGGAAAGCTTTAACAATGAAACCTATCCATCTAAAATTCATTGGTAATTTATCAATAATAAATTTTTTATTACTCAATAGAGCTAACTTTTCATAATATTCTGATCTTATGGTCTTTATAAAATCTTCAAAACTTTGAAGTTTATCCAATTTGAACTTATCGATAATTTTAGGTAAATAATTAAGTTCACCAGCACCATGTATATTTGAATGGGATGAAAGAACTTGTTCTAAAAGAGTTGTTCCAGACCTTGGCATACCAAGAATAAAGATAGGGGTGATATTGAGTTTATCACTATGCTTAGCTTGTTCATTTAAATTTTGCTCAAAAATATTTTTAATTTTTTCAAAAAGTTTTTTTTCTGTTTGAAAACTAAAATTTGATTTACTTTTTTTTATTTTATGGGATTCTTCTAGATATTTTAAAGCTAAATCAGATTGATTTAAATCAAAGTTACATTTACTTAAACTGGTATATGCAAATATTTTATCTTCATCATTAGCTTTTGATAGATCAATATTTTCAAGTTTTTTTAAGAATTTGTTATCTTTTTCTACTTTTGTAATTAAAAAATAATTTTTAAAAGCTCTTATATGCTTATCATCAATATTTATTACTTTTTCGAATAATTTTCTTCCTTCATCTACATTTCCAAGGATTAAATTTAAATAACCTAAATCATTCAAGGCTGTAGTATTATTTTCATCAAATTTTAATACATCCTGAAGTACTTTTTTAAGATCATCAAAATTTTTTTCTTCGCTATATACATGTGCTAAGTTGAAATATGCTGGGAAATTCTTTTTATTAAATTTTATAGCTTTTTTGTAGTTTTTAACTGCTTCATCGATAAATCCCAATCTGAATTTAGTATTTCCCAAATTATTATAAGCTTCTGAATAGTCAGATTTGAGATTGATAGCTTTTAAAAAATACTCTGAAGCTTCATTATAATTTTTTAATTGTTTTAGGACATTGCCATAAATGTAATAATTTTCTGCGTTTGGCTTTAATGATATTATACTTCTAAAAAATTTTTCTGCTTCTATATAATTCTTTAAAGTTAAATTTGTTACCCCTAAAGCATATAATACTTGAAAATCATTATTTTTCTTTAAAAATTTCTTTCCTAATTTAATTACTTTTTCAAATTTTCCTTTATTAAAATTATCTAAAATAATTTTTTTGTTATTTAAGATACTTTCAGTATTCATTAAAAAAAATGAAATTAGTAATTTGAATGTGTATTTTATGATGCAAAGTCAAACCAGCCAGTAATTATATATTTAGTTCCACTTTTCAGCACTGAACCAGTATGTGCATGTGTCCACTCTGCGGGCCAAATTAATGTTTTATTTTGTTCAGGCTTAATTTTTAATCCATAATGATCAAAGTTGGTTGTACCCCCATCATTAACATCATTTAAATATGTCATGAAAGCAAAAATTCTATGTAATGTTGATAGTCCTGTTCTTTCAGAATGTAAGGCTGCAAAATGATCTCCTGGAAAGTATTTTTGTAAATTAAAAGGACCAATATTAACTTTTGTTAAAAATTGTTTTACAAAGGGCCATTGCTCTCTGTAATCCAAAAAACATTTTTGAAGTTCCGAAAAATAATCTTGAAAAACTTTATATTTTGGATCTGATAATTTATTTGGACTTATTGTAATGTCTGTTGATTTTTTTCTGTTTTCTTCAACTCCTTTTGCTGTAGATCCTTTTTTTTGAAGAGATTTATTATTTTCAAAAAATTCAATTAAGTCATAACTAATATTTTTATCTTCAAGCTGCCAACAACCAATAAAATTGGGTGATTTACTATTTTTTATATCAATCCTTTTCATTTGAGTAAATTAACTCCATTTTCGTCAAGCTGCAAAAAACCTGCCCCTTTCCTGATATAAGATAAACCCTCTTTATGAAAATTTAAAGCCAACAATGATTGTCCTAATAAATTATTTAAAGTTCTATTACTTGGATATTTTGTGATAACTTTTGGAACAAAGTCCTTTATCTCATTTTTCTTTCCTGTTTTAGATAAACAAATTGTATATTTTTCACATATTTCTTCATGTCTTGCTTTTAAATTAATTATATTTTTATAGTAATCTAAAGCTTCAATATATTTTTTTAATGAAAAATACAGGCTTGCAAGATTGTAGCAAGCTTCAACATTATTTTTATTTAAATTTATAGATTTCTTATAATTTATTATTGCCTCATCATATTTGTTTATAGACTTTAAAGCACTTCCTAAGTTATTAAATGCCTCAGAAAATTTTGGATTTAATTTTATAGCTTCATTAAATGAGGTAACTGCTTGATTAAATTTTTTAAGCTTTTTTTGAATATTTCCTAATGTGTAAAAATTCTCTGCTGTCTTTTTAAATAAAATTAATTTTTCAAAGTAGCTTTCTGCACCGACAAAGTTTTGAAGATTTATTGACGCTAGTCCTAGTATAAATAATAGTTGTGCATCATTTTGTCTCTCTTTTAGTAGATTTTCTCCATCAACTATTACTTCTTGAAATTTTTTCTCTTTAAAAGAATTAAGAACTTTATCTTTTTGTTTTTCTAAATTATTTGAATTCATTGTTAAGATGTTATAATTTAAATTTAATGAAAAAAGAAGATCTTCCAAAAATATTACCAGTTTTCCCTCTATCTAATTTTATTATATTTCCACGTACTACTGTTCCATTAAATATTTTTGAACCTCGATATATTCAAATGATAGATAAAAGTATGAAAAGTGATCGTATGATAGGCATGATTCAACCAAAAAAAACTGGTGAATTAAAAAAACCTGATTTACACAATGTGGGTTGTGTTGGAAAAATTACCAGCTTTAATGAAACAGATGATGGAAGATATTTAATAATTTTGAATGGCATATGCAGGTTCGAAATCATGGAAGAAGTAAATAATGACAACTTGTATAGAGAATGCGAGGTTAAATATGAGGATTTTTCTAATGATTTAATAGAAAAATCAGATGAAATAAAGTTCTCAGATTTAAAGTTAATATTTCAGAATCTAAAAGGTCTATTTAAAAAGCAAGGATATGAAATTAATTGGAAAGAGATTGAAAAGCAAAGTTTGGATCAAACCATTAATACTTTATCAATGGCATCTCCATTTTCATTAGAAGAGAAGCAAGTTTTACTTGAAAGCAAAGACTTGAATTTAAGAAAAGAGAAATTAGAAGAAATTCTAAATACTTATATTTTAGATAATTTTAATAACAAAACTTTACAATAATAAAAATTTAATTAGATAAAGAAGTTGCATATTTATTCAAAATTTTATTACCTTTTAACAGTTTAAAAATAGGCTCTGATAAATTATTTTTTAACTTACTATCAAAATTGAAAAAGGTATTTATTGTATCTATTCCTAGTCCATAGATAAAATTCAGGTGTTTATTTTTTTCTTGAAATTTTTGGGCAATTATTTCGCCATCATTAATACCTAATTTAATATTTTCATCTAAAATATTTGATAGAGATTTAATATCTCTAATCGTCATATTGAAGCCTTGTCCTGCCAATGGGTGAACTTTATGTATCAAATCTCCAAAAGATAGAATATTTTTAAATATATAATCTCGAAGTACTAAAAATTTAATACCAACAGACTCGACATCACTAATTTTATTTATCTTATATTGATAATTATACTTATTAATGATTTGAAGAAGACTTAATTTGTCCATTAGTTTTGTTGAATTATTTGAGAATACAATTGAAGTTTGATTATTAGACAAAGGCAGAAATGCTATAGGGCCTTTTTTTGTAAAAATTTGAGTAGCAATTTTATTTTCAATTTTTTTGTGATCAATTATTGCTGTATGAGCTAATGATTTGTAATTTTTTTCAATTTTTTTCTGAAAATACTTTTTTGTTATTGGATTATTTTGTTCTGAGTTGATGATTAAATCATAGTTTAGTTTCCTAATAACATCTAAGTTATAATTTTTAAGTTGAATAAATTTTAAAAATTTATTTTTTTTCATTAAATTATATAGTGCACTATATTTTAGTAAGTAAAAATTTTTTTGATTATTATTTTTAAACTCAAATAACTCTGAAGATTTATTTTTATCAGAATAAATTTTAATTTTTTCTGTTGGCCACCCTAAGTTAGAGACACCTTTGATGTTTTCTTTTAAAAATTTATAATTTTCATTTGAGATAGCAATTGTTCTAACTGTATTTGTTAATAATGTTGGTTTAGCTTGCGAGATAATGTCAACATTGATCTTTTTCTTAAGTAAAATGTTTGCCAAAACTAAATTTGTTAAATTATTTCCTAATAGACAAATATTCATAATATTATTTAATTTTATCAATAAAAATTAAATGATACAAAGTGACAAATCATTAATAACAAAATGAAAATTAAAAATTTAGTAGATAAAACCACTAGTTTTCTATTTAAAAGATTATCTGAACTAATAGGTTTGGCTATACTTTGTTTATCTATATTGCTCTTAGCATCATTATTAAGCTACTCACCAGAGGATCCTAACTTCATTTTTCCAGAGAATGCAGAAATTAAGAATTTATTAGGTGCGAAAGGAAGCTATGCCTCTGATATTTTATTTCAATCAGTTGGTTTAATCTCATTATTAGTACCAATTTCTTTTTTCCTTATATCTCTATCAGTAATTATTGATAAAAATATTTTACATATTGTCGAAAGTTTGTTTTTTATAATTCTATATTCAATTACAGGAGCGTTGTTCTTTACAGTCTTCCATACAGAATCATACTGGCTTACAATTAATGGAAATAGCGGATTTTTAGGTAATTTATTTGAAGAGACTTTTTTTATAAACTTAATAAACTTAAATAATCAAATTAGCTATGTAATTTTAATTATTTTAATATCATTATTTTTTCTTCTAAGTATTAATTTTAAGTTTAAATATGTAAAGTTTGTAATTACAATTCTCTCTAGATCTAAAAAAACGCCACCTAAAAATATTATTCAAAGTTATGATGAAAATATAGTAGATGAAGCTGAATACATAAATAATGAAACTAGAGTCCAAGAAAATTTCTCATTTGATAATAATATAAAACACTCAGATAAAAAAATTATTAAATATAAATTGCCATCTTTAGACTTTTTAAAAAATCCTTCAAAAAAAGATAAAAATTTATCAGAAAACAAAATCGATGAAAAAACTTTGGAAAAAATTTTGTTAGATTTTGGAGTAGAAGGAAAAGTTAAAAAGGTAAGCCAAGGTCCTGTTGTTACATTGTATGAGTTTGAACCTGCTCCAGGTGTTAAAGTATCGAAAATAATTAATTTATCTGAGGATATTGCAAGAAATACAAGTTCAGAGTCTGCCAGAATCGCAACAATTCCTGGAAGTAATACTATAGGAATTGAATTACCTAAGCCTCAACGAGAGAATGTTTTCTTAAGTGAAATAATTTCTGACTCTAGTTATAAAAAGAAAGACATAAAACTTCCGATTGCTCTTGGCAAAAGTATTTCTGGATTACCAATAACAGGTGATTTAAGTAGTATGCCTCATTTGCTTATAGCTGGCACAACTGGTTCAGGTAAATCAGTTTGTATTAATACAATTATTTTATCCCTTTTATACAAGCACTCCCCAGAAAAATGTAAATTTATATTGATCGATCCTAAAATGTTAGAACTATCAACATACGAAGGAATACCTCATTTACTTTGTCCAGTGATTACAGAGGCAAAACGAGCTGCTTCAGTTTTAGGTTGGGTTGTTAAAGAAATGGAAAATAGATACAAGTTAATGACCAAAGTTGGTGTAAGAAATATTGATGGATACAACGAAAAACATAAGATTTCTATGCCTTATATCGTTGTAATTGTTGACGAAATGTCAGATTTAATGTTGGTTGCTGGAAAAGATATCGAGAATTATATTCAAAAGCTTTCACAAATGGCTAGAGCTGCTGGAATACATATAATAATGGCTACTCAAAGACCAAGTGTAGATGTAATCACAGGAACGATAAAAGCTAATTTTCCAACTAGAATATCATTTCAAGTTACATCTAAAATAGATAGTAGAACAATTCTTGGAGAACAGGGAGCTGAGCAATTGCTGGGGAAAGGAGATATGCTTTACATGACCTCAGCTAACAGGATGACTAGAATTCATGCACCATTTGTGTCGGAAGGAGAAATTGAGAAAATAAATAATTTTTTAAGAAATCAAGCTGAACCAGATTATGTCGATGAAATTCTCAATTTTGCAGACGAAAAAGAAGGTAGTAATGATACAAAAGATAGTGAAAACTTAGATGAATTGTACAATACAGCTCTTGAAATAGTTAAATCTGAAAGAAAAGCATCAACATCTTTTCTACAAAGGAAATTACAAATTGGTTACAATAGAGCAGCTAGAATAATTGATCAAATGGAGGCTAATGGGGAAGTAAGTCAAGCAAATCACGTCGGTAAAAGAGAAGTTCTAAAATGAAAAAATGTTTGATT
This sequence comes from uncultured Pelagibacteraceae bacterium, assembly GCA_902567045.1. Taxonomy (GTDB): domain Bacteria; phylum Pseudomonadota; class Alphaproteobacteria; order Pelagibacterales; family Pelagibacteraceae; genus Pelagibacter. The sequence continues at coordinate 45,879 of CACFLJ010000001.1, read as the reverse complement.
ATTTTTTTCATCCTATTTTTTAATTTAAATGCACATAGTTCTACAAATCAAAAAATTATAAATCACTTGAAAAATATAAATTCTTTACAGTTTAAATTTATTCAAAAAATAGATAATAATAATATTGAAAAAGGTGAATGTATACTTTTATACCCTAAAAAAATTTTTTGTGAGTATCATGATATTTATAACAAAATACTAGTTTCTAATGGTAAATCTTTAGTAATTAATTCAGATAAGATAAAAAATTATTATAGATATCCAATTGATAAAACACCTTTAAATTTTATTTTAGATAAAAAATTTTTAATTTCAAAAATCGATGAGGCAGAAGATGACGAGAATTATCCTTTTTATCATGTCTTAAAATTTGAGTATGAAAATAATTTAATTAAAGTTTTTTTTGATAAAGAAAGTTTAGATTTAATTGGTTGGGAAACTAAAGATATTTATCAAAATCTAATACAAACATTTTTAAGTGATATTAATATTAATGTTGATGTTGAAGAAAAAATATTTTCAATACAAAGATATACTAATTAATATCAACATTTATTTTTTCAGATTTAAATACCTGCATTCCCCTAGCTAAATAATTTTTAATTGCATTTTCATGGTCAAGTGAACAAGTGTGCAGCCAAACTCTTGATACCCCTTGATCAAATAACTTCTTGATAGCCTCAGAAAGAAGATAGCCACCACATTTTTTTCCAAAATATTCCTCTAAAATCCCAAAGTATGCTATTTCGGAATCATTATTATCGAGATCACGGATAGTTTCATAATATCCAGCTAAGTTACTATTATCCTTTAAAACAAACGTTTTTATTCTAGGATTTTCAACATACTCCATCCACCTTTTATCTCCCCAGGTTAATCTATCTATCCATCTATGCTTTCTTCCAATTTGTTTATAGAAAAATTTGTTTAAATGAAAATCTGGTGGATCTACTTCACTAATTTTAAAATTTGAACCAGGACTGTTTGAACAGTTAAGTTCACTTATTGAATTTATTTCTAAAAAACTTCTGTCTACGTTAATTTTCACGAGACCATTTTACCGATTTTCTCTCCACCAAACAAATGAAAATGCAAATGTGGAACTTCTTGTCCTCCATCTTCGCTTATATTTGCTAGCGCTCTATATCCCTTACCAGTATCAACGGATATATTTAATTTCTTTGCAACAGTATTTATTCCTTTAAGCAACCCTACCATTTCTTCTGGTGATGCATTTTGACTAAAATCATCTAAGTCAACATATTTACCTTTTGGGATTACTAATGCGTGAATTTTTTTTTGAGGATTTATATCATGAAATGACAAAACAAATTCATCTTCATAGATTTTATTACAAGGTATTTCTTTTCTTAATATTTTAGCAAAAATATTATTATCGTCGTAACTCATAATTACATTTTTTCTAAGACTGCTTTTACTGTATCTCCCATAACAGATGGATTTTTAGAAATTGTAATTCCGCATTCTTTCAAAATTTCAACTTTTTCAATTGCACTTTCTCCATAGGCTGAAACTATTGCCCCCGCATGACCCATCACTCTACCTTTTGGAGCGGTCAAACCTGCAATGTAGGCTATAACTGGTTTCTTCATATTTTCTTTTGCAAATTCTCCAGCTGCAACTTCTTGGGGACCACCGATTTCACCAATCATTAATATTGCATCAGTTTCATCATCTGTTTCAAACTTTTCTATTATATCTCTAAATGAACTACCATTTATTGGATCCCCTCCAATACCTACACTAGTTGAAACCCCAATATTCAAATTTTTAAGTTGTTGAGCCGCTTCATATCCCAATGTTCCTGATCTACTTATAATCCCAATTCTTCCTTCTTTGTAAATATGTCCGGGCATTATTCCTAACATTGATTTTCCTGGACTAATAATTCCTGCGCAGTTAGGTCCAACTAAAGTCATTTTAGAACTTTTGGTATATCTTCTCATATATCTTTTTATTCTGATCATGTCGTGAGAAGGTATTCCATCTACAATTGCCACACATGTTTTAATTCCAGCATCGGCTGCTTCCATTGCAGAATCCGCTGCAAAAGCCGGCGGTACAAATAAAATTGATGCATCTGCTCCTGTTTCACTGACTGCATCTTTAACAGTATTAAACACTGGCAAGTTTAGGTGCTTAGATCCACCCTTTCCAGGAGTAACTCCGCCAACTACATTTGAGCCATATTTTATCATCTCATCTGCATGAAAAGAGCCCATTTTCCCTGTAAAACCTTGAATAATTATCTTACTATTTTTGTCTATTAATACTGTCATGTTTTATTTATTTAGAGCCGCAACCGCTTTATTAGCTGCATCCTCTAGAGTGTTTGCTTCAATATAATTTATCTTACTCTCTTTTAATATTTGATTACCTTTTTCAACATTTGTTCCTGCTAATCTAATAACCAATGGCACATTAACTTCGATTTTTTTTAGAGCCTCTACTATTCCTTCTGCTACCCAATCACATCTGTTTATACCAGCAAAAATATTTACAAGAATAACTTTCACTTTTTCATCCATTGTAACTAACTTAAAAGCTTTAACAATTTTTTCAGGTGTTGCTCCACCACCTACGTCTAAAAAATTTGCAGGACTTCCTCCAGCTAATTTAATCATGTCCATTGATGCCATTGCTAAGCCAGCACCATTTATAATATTACCAATGTTTCCATCTAAGCTTACATAATTTAGCCCTCTATCAGACGCAAAAACTTCTTTTGAGTCCTCTTGTGTTTTGTCTCTTAATTCAGAAACTTGATTTCTTCTAAACATTGCATTGTTATCAAAACTCATTTTACAATCCAAAGCTAAAATTTGTTTTTGTTTTGAAATTACTAATGGATTAACCTCAACCATTGTAGCATCTAATTCACTAAATGCCTTATAGCATCCAATAATTGTCTCAGATGCTCTTCTAATTAAATCAGGTTCAATTCCTAAACCAAAAGCTAATTCTCTAGCTTGGAAACTTTGCATTCCAACAGCAACTTCAATTTTTGATCTTATTATAGTTTCTGGTTTCTCTTTTGAAATTTCTTCAACACTCATCCCACCTTCTATTGATGCAACCACCATAATACTTTCTGAACTTCTATCAAAGACCAAACCAAGATATAGTTCTCGCTCTATATCTGTTGCTTCCTCAATATATATTCTATTTACTATTTTACCTTCAGGACCTGTTTGATTTGTAACTAATTTTTTTCCAAGTAATTTATCAGTTGCTTGGGCAACTTCTAAAGGGGTATCACAAACAATTATTCCACCTGCTTTTCCTCTAGCACCTGAATGAATTTGTGCTTTTACAACCCATTTAGATCCACCAATTTCTCTAGCCTTATTCTCGGCATTCTCTGGACTGTATACTATTCCACCTCTTGGAATTGTTACTCCAAAATCAGAAAGTATTTTTTTTGCCTGGTATTCGTGAATGTCCATAATTTTATTTATTTATTATGGATTAACTTGTCGATGTTTACAATATTTTCAGCCATTCTAGCTGATGCAGCATCAATCATCCTACCATCAAGCTGGGCGGCACCTTTTCCCTCATTTGCTGCCTTTTCTAGCTCTTCGAGGATCCTTTTAGCCTTAGTAACCTCTGCCTCTGGTGGAGAAAACACATTGTTTGCTAATTCAATTTGTGAAGGATGGATGGCCCATTTACCTTCAATACCAATTGCAGCCCCTCTTTTGGCAGCCGCTGTATAAGCATCGGGATCATTAAAATCTCCAAATGGTCCATCAATTGCTCTTATTCCATATGCTCTACAAGTCATAACTAATTCAGATAAACCGTGATGCCACTGGTCTCCTGGATAATTTTCGTTGAGCCCACCTATAACTGTTGTTCGCGCTCTCAAACTTGCTGCATAATCTGCAACACCAAAATGCAATGCCTCTAATCTTTTACTCGAAGTTGCAATTTCTTTAATATTCGACATACCTAAAGCAGTTTCAATTAAACATTCAATTCCAATTTTATTTTTTAATTTTTTATTTGTTTCAATTTGAGTTAATAAACAATCAACCATGTAAACATCGCTTGCTGTTCCTGCCTTTGGAACCAAAATCGTATCTACATTGTCTCCAGCTTGCTCAACTATTTCAATTAAATCAGAGTACATGTAATGAGTATCTAAACTATTTATTCTAACAGAAATAGTTTTACCACTTCCTCTCCAATCCATTTCATTCAAAGCTTTAATAACATTTGCTCTTGCAGTAATTTTATCATTTGGTGAAACAGCATCCTCTAAATCAAGAAAGACATAATCAGCAGGAGAATTCATGGCTTTCTCAAACATTTTAGGAGATGATCCTGGGACTGCTAATTCACTTCTTTGTAATCTTGATCTTGCAGGTTTATAAAATTTATGACTCATTTTTTTCTTTTATCTAATTCACTCATTACATCTTCAATTTTTATATTATTTGCCTCAAGATAAATTATTAAATGATAAAATACATCAGCTGCTTCATGGATTTTATTTGAATCTTCTTCAACCGCTTCGATAAGTTCATTTATTTCTTCAAGCACTTTTGCTTTGCTCAAAGATTTATCACTCAAAAGTTTATTGGTATAAGAGCCATCAACTGGAGCTGATTTTCTTTCTCGAGCAAGATTAAATAGACTTTCTAGGGTATTTAGCATCTCAAATCCTAACAGGTATACCTTTTGAGTCCAGATATTCTTTAGCTTCTTTCACAGAATATTTTCCATAGTGAAATATAGACGCTGCTAAAACCGCGCTTGCATTGCCTAATTTAATGCCATCGACTAAGTGATCAAGATCTCCAACTCCACCTGATGCTATTGTGGGTATGTTTACCATAGATGAAATTTTAGACATTAAATCTATGTCATAGCCTACTTGAGTGCCATCTCTATCCATTGATGTGACCAACAACTCACCTGCACCACTCTCTTCCATCTTTTTTGCAAATTTTAAAGCATCAATTCCTGTATTATTTCTACCTCCATGAGTAAAAACCTCCCATTTCTCCCCATTTTTTTTGGCATCAATTGCAACAACAATACATTGTGATCCAAATTTTTTTGAGCTTTGAGCTACAACATTTGCATTTTGAACAGCAGCTGTATTAATTGAAACTTTATCTGCTCCACAATTTAATAATTTACTGATGTCATCTACACTTCTAACTCCGCCGCCAACAGTTAAAGGAACGAAACATTTTTTAGAAGTATCTTTTACAACTTCATAAATAGTATCTCTGTTTTCATTTGAGGCAGTTATATCTAAAAAACAAATTTCATCAGCTCCACCGTCACTATAAATTTTAGCTTGCTCAACTGGATCACCTGCATCTTGTAAATCAACAAAGTTTATACCTTTTACAACTCTTCCATTTTTAACATCTAAGCAAGGTATTATTCTATTCTTAAGCATCTATCTCTTTTGCAAGTTCATCTAATTTAATATCACCATCGTATATAGCTTTACCAACTATAATTCCTTCAATATTTTTATTTCCTATTTCTTTAGCTTTTTTAATATCATCAATTGATGAAACACCTCCAGATATAATTACTGGACAATTTGAAGTATTGGCTACATTTACTGTCTCATCAAAATTTGGACTTAACTTCATGCCATCTCTATTAATATCTGTATAAATTAATCTACTAGCTCCATAATCATTTACATCTTTTAAAAATTCTAAAGTCTTTAGGTTAGAATTTTCTTTCCATCCAGATACAGATAAATAACCATCTTTAGCATCTAGACCTAAAGCAATTTTATCTGGAAATTTTTGACAAGCTTCTTTTAAAAAATTGTTATCTTTTATTGCAGCACTTCCTAAAATTACTTTCTCTACTCCAGCATCAGTATATTTTTGAATACTCTCAAAGTTTCTGACACCTCCACCTATTTCAATTTTAAGATCAAATTTTCCAACAATTTCCTCAATAATATCAATATTTACAGTCTCTCCAGTCAATGCTCCATCAAGGTCGACAATGTGCAAGTTTCTAAATCCATGATCTTTATATTTACCTGCTTGATCAACTGGAGACATGTCATATTCAGTTTTATTATCAAAGTCTCCTTTAATTAACCTCACACATTTTCTACCTTTGATGTCTATTGCAGGAAATATTTTCATTTACAAACTTATAAAATTATCAATTATTTTAAGCCCACTTTTATCGCTCTTCTCAGGGTGAAATTGAGTTCCAAATATGTTTTCTTTTTCTGCAGCACAAACAACATTAGATGAATAATCAGTTGTTGCTGAAATCACAGATTTATCCTCAGGTACAAATTCATAACTATGAACAAAATACATGTGAGATTTATTTTCTATGCCTTTAAAAATCTTACTTTCTCTCTTAATATTAATTTCATTCCAACCAATGTGTGGAAGCTTAAATTTACCGCCTTGGTTATCAATTTTAGAAACTTTACCTGAGATCCAACCTAATCCTTTAGTCTCAACTTCTTCATATCCAATATCTGCAAACATTTGAAGTCCAACACAAATTCCAAGAAGTGGTTTTTTACTTTCTAATGCAAAATCATTAAGAGTGTCTATCAAGCCATTAATACTATTGAGACCATCAATACAGCTCTTAAAAGATCCTTGTCCAGGTAATACAACTTTATCGCTAGTTTTTATTGTTTCAAGATCTGCTGTTACTTCAATATTTACTTTATCTTTTGCAACTTCCTTAAATGAATTAATTACAGAACTTATATTTCCTGAATTGTAGTCAACAATTGTGACATTCATTAAATTTATAAAGAACCTTTTGTAGAAGGTATTGTAGTTTTATTTCTTGGATCCATTTCTAAAGCAGCTCTTAATGATCGTGCTAATCCTTTAAAGCAAGATTCTATTATGTGGTGGCTGTTATCGCCATAAATATTTTCAACATGCAAAGTAATTCCTGCGGCTTGTGAAAAAGCTTGGAACCATTCTTTAAATAATTCTGTATCCATCTCACCTAATTTTTCTACTTTCAATTTTACTTTCCAAATTAAATAAGGTCTATTTGATACATCAATTGCAACTCTAGTTAATGTTTCATCCATTGGTATCATGGCATGTGCATATCTTTTAATGCCAACAAATTTTTTTGATGCTTTTTTCAAACATTCACCAATTGCAATTCCAGTATCTTCAGTTGTGTGGTGAAGATCAATGTGCGTATCACCTTTAGCTTTAATATTCATATCCATTGAAGAATGTTTTGATAATTGCTCAAGCATGTGATCTAAAAATCCTATACCTGTGTCAACTTTGTACTTACCCTTACCATCAATATTTAAATCAACACTGATGTTAGTCTCTTTTGTTTTTCTACTTATTTTGGCTTTACGTTTCATAATCTGAAAAAGGTATATATCTATTATTCAATTATGGCAATAATTCTAGCCTTGGTCTTGAACTATTGTATTTAGTATCCATCTATATCCCATGACAACGATAGTATTAGTAAGAAAAAACAATGAAGTAGTAGTTGCTGGTGATGGCCAAGTTAGTATGGGTAATACAGTAATTAAGAAAACTGCAAATAAAGTTCGTAAGATTGAGAAAAGAAATGTGATTGCAGGATTTGCTGGATCTACTGCAGATGCTTTAACATTATTTGAGAGATTAGAGTCTAAGTTAGAAAAACATGCTGGAAATCTAGCAAGAGCAGCTGTCGAATTAGCAAAAGATTGGCGAACAGATAAGTATTTAAGAAGATTAGAAGCCTTAATGGCTGTTGGTGATAAAGAAAATAGTTTCATTATTTCAGGAACTGGTGATGTTTTAGAGCCCGAGGGAGACGTTATTGGAATAGGTTCTGGTGGAAATTATGCATTAGCGTCAGCGAAAGTATTGATGGATACAGATTTATCTGCAGAAGAAATTGCCAAAAAAGCAATTAAAGTTGCATCTGAAATATGTGTTTTCACAAATGATAATTGCAATATAGAGAAAATTTAAATGGAAAAATCAAACGTTACAATACTACCAAACGCTAAAGTAAAAGAAAAAAAAAATAATATCCAAAATTCATTATCTCCAAGAGAAATAGTTTCTGAATTAGATAGATTTGTTGTTGGGCAAAATAATGCCAAAAGAGCTGTTGCAATTGCTTTGAGAAATAGATGGAGAAGACAAGCTTTAGAAGGTGATATGAAAGATGAAGTTCTTCCAAAAAATATTTTAATGATGGGACCAACGGGTGTTGGTAAAACAGAAATATCTAGAAGATTGTCAAAATTAGCTGAAGCACCATTTGTAAAAGTTGAAGCAACAAGATTTACTGAAGTAGGTTATGTTGGAAGAGATGTTGAACAAATAATTAGAGACCTTCTTGAAATTGCTATTGCAATGGAAAAAGTTAAAAAAAGAAAAGAAGTTCACGCTAAAGCACAAAAATTAGCAGAGGATAGAGTTCTTGATGCAATAGTTGGGAATAAAGCAAGTGTTGCAACACGAGAAAGTTTTAGAAAAAGATTAAGAGACGGTGATTTAGATGATAATGAAATTGAAATAGCTGTTACTGAAAGTGGCGGTGGAATGCCATCATTTGAAATCCCTGGTATGCCGGGTGCAAATGTTGGAATGATTAATATTTCAGACATGCTTGGTAAATCTATGGGTCAAAAAGCTAAGAAGAAGAAAATGTCAGTAAAAGAGTCTCATGAAATATTACTAAACGAAGAAGCTGATAAATTAATAGAACAAGATAAAATTATTAAATCAGCAAAAAATACGACTGAGAACAACGGTATCGTATTTTTGGATGAAATAGATAAAATCTCAGCAAGAACTGATAGAGTTGGAGGAGATGTTTCCAGAGAAGGTGTTCAAAGAGATTTACTTCCTTTAATTGAGGGGACAACTGTGAGCACTAAATATGGTCCAATTAAAACAGATCACATATTATTTATAGCTTCAGGAGCCTTCCAACTAGCAAAGCCATCAGATCTATTACCTGAGCTTCAAGGGAGATTGCCGATCAGAGTTGAGCTAGATGCATTGAATAGCGAGGATTTTAAGCGAATTTTAAAAGAGCCAGACAATAGTTTAATAAAACAATACAAAGCTTTACTTAAAACTGAAAACGTTGATTTAGAATTTACTGAAGATGGAATTGATACAATTGCAACAATTGCAAGCGAAGTAAATACAACGGTTGAAAATATTGGAGCTAGAAGACTGCATACTATAATTGAAAGAGTTTTGGATGAAATTAGTTTTACAGCAACAGATAGAGCTGGTGAAAAGATAAGTATAGACTCTGATTATATTAAGAAAAATATTGGTGAACTTGTAAAAGACGCAGATCTTTCTAAATTTATTTTATAATTCTTATTTTTTTTTTCTTAAAAAAATATCAAAATTTCCAACGGATGGATTTTCAACAGCTTCAAAATCAATACTTACAATTTTGTTCATTAAATGATCACTACCTTTAATAAAATTAGGTACTGAGTGTTTTAGTATACTCAAATTACTAGATTGATATGGGTCATTTAAATTTTTTGATCTTAGTCCCTTTCCTGTGATTACATTAATTTTATTAACTCCATTAATAAAACATTCTTCTATATAAGAAGTCATCTTTTGATTTGCTTCCTCTAGGGTATATCCATGCAAATCAATAGATCTTTCAATATGTCTATTAGGTGTTGGAGAAATTTTTTGATCTTTATTTTCTAATTTATCAGTACTATCTAAAAAATCTTGCCAGTCTTGTTTATCTTTATCTGATATTTTTTTGTTCAACTAAGCTTGGGTATCTACTATTAACCAGTTAGGGTTTTTTGATGTGCTATCTTTTGTAAATTTCCAAGTATCTAATACTTTTTTAACTTTTTGAGCATCACCTGAAATAATTTTATTATCTTTATCTTTAATGCAAGATATTATTTCACTTACAAATTCAACAGTTACTTCAAGCATATTTTTATTTTGATTATGCTCTTTGATTTCTGCCGAATTAATACCGATAAAGGTAGTATCAGAAGTAACATTTCTTGCTTTTTTGTCTTTGATTGCTTCATCAAACTGCTCGTATACATTTTTTGCTAAAAGATTTTTTATTGATTTTAGATCCCCTTTAGAGAAACTAGTAATAATGCTTTCATAAGCAATTTTAGCACCATTTAAAAAATCTTTTTTTGCTGCATCGTCAAAAGTATTAGCATTTAAAATAGGAGAAGTTTTTGTTTCTGGGACCTCTTCATGAGGAAAACTCGAATTAATATTTTCTTCAAAACCAGTTTTTTTACCTAAAATTCCTCTTAATCTTAGGAAAATAAAACCCGCTATCATTGCCAGTAGTATTATATCGATGTACTCAAAGCTGTAACTCATATATTAATAATATTTACTATGTTGATTAATTTCAACCTGCAATTTACATTATAGACAAATGAACACAGTAATAATTCTCATTTTAGGGATACCTCTTATTGAAATCTACCTATTTATAAAGGTTGGATCAGAAATAGGAGCTTTAAACACCATTTTATTAATTCTTACAACTGCAGTTGTGGGTATTTGGTACGCAAGATATGAAGGATTTAACACATTGCGTTCAGGTATGTCTCAGTTAGTTAAAAATGAACTACCACTTTATGAAATAGTTTCGGGGGCGGCAATTGCTTTCGCAGCTCTTTTATTAATATTACCAGGATTTGCTACTGATATTATAGGTATTTTATTAGTTTTTCCTGTTACAAGAAAAATAATTCTTAGTAAGTATTCAAAAAAAAATACATCTAAAAAAAAAGATAATGATAGAGGAAAAAATTATATTGAGGGAGATTATGAAGATATAGAGGATAAAGATGGAAAATAAATTTAAAATAATTGTAAGTTATATTAAAGATTTATCAGTTGAAATTCCAAGCCCAGAAGCTTTAGTAACAATTAGAAATACTATTCCAGAATATAAAATGAAAGTTGATATTAATTCAAAACCTTTAAAAAGAAAAATGATAGAAGTTTTAACTACTTTAACATATGAAAATCCAAACAAAAAAAAAGAAAAGGGCTTTTTTCAAATCGCATATGCAAACGTCATTGAGATACTTGATTTAAAAATTAGTAAGGCAGATCTAGAAAAAATAATATTAAGTGATCTTCAAATAATGATGTATCCAGAGTTAGAGGAAAAGTTTTTGACTATTCTACGAACTTCAGGTTTACCAGATTTAAAATTTGGTAATAAGATTGATTTTGAAAAACTATATAAAGAAAGATTAAACTAAAAGAAATTTTTTTTTAAATTTTTTTTAAGAAATTCTTTATGGTTCAGTAGCTCTTGTTCAGTTGGCTTAATTACTTTTTTATAATATTCTACTCCACCTTGAGACAAAGAAATATTATTTTCACTATTTTCAACTAGATTTAGAGTAGGTTCTTTTTGATCAATTAAATTTATGTAAACTTTTGCAAGTAAATCACAATCAATCAGAGCAGTATGTTTTTCTCTCCTTGAATTGTCAATTCTAAACCTTTTGCATAGTGCATCTAAGCTTATTCCTGATCCTGGAAATTTATTTCGCGCTAATTCTAAAGTATCAATGACATTTGCAGTACTTATCTTTGGCTTTCCAATTAAAGTTAATTCATTATTTAAATGACCAATATCAAATTCAGCATTATGTATAATAATTTTTTTATCCTTAATAAAATCTATAAAATCATCTGCTATATCAGCAAATTTTTGTTTGGTTGCTAAAAATTCATCAGAATAACCGTGCACTTCAAATGCTTTCTCTGATACTTTTCTTTCAGGATTTAAATAAAAATGAAATATATTTTTTGTTGGTATTAAGTTATCTAATTCTATACAACCAATTTCTACAATTCTATGCCCATCTCTAACTGATAAGCCTGTTGTCTCAGTATCTAGAACTATTTCTTTCATTTAAAATTTTTTTTTTTATTATTTTAACTTTTTTTTTCATTACATTTACTGGAAAATTATTATTAATGACATAGTCAGCTAATTTTTCTTTTTTAGATAAGATAAACTGGTTTTCTTTAAGATTCTTTAGCAATTTCTTATTAAAATTCGGCCTCTTTTTTAATCTGTTTAAGACTTTGGATTTATTTGATTTAACAAAAATAATTATATCTTTTTTTTTATTGAGTTTGTTTTCTATTAATAAAGGGATATCAAAAATAATAACTTCACTCTTCTTATTTCTTATTATAAATCTTTTCATACTTTTTCTTACTAAAGGGTGAACAACGGAAGATATAATTTTAAGGTTTCTCTTATTTGAACTTATGGAAGATATGAGTTCTTTTTTTTTAATAGGAAATGATTTTATAAATTTTGGTAATTTTTTTTTTAATTTATTAAAACACTCCTTATTTTTTTTATAAATATATTTTACTTCATCATCTGCATTAAATACTGGACATTCAAAAAGCCTTGAAATAAAAGATTTTCCTGAACCTATACCACCAATTATTCCAACTCTAATCATGTTTAATTTTAAAACTCATATTTTCATTTTTTTAGAAATTCAATTAATTCTTTATTAATTTCTGGTTCTACATTATGCCAAATATTAAAAGCTTGTTGGCCTTGAAATAAAAACATATTTAAACCATTTTCAATTAAATTACCCTTTGCATTTCCTGCCTCTGAAAACTCTGTTTGAAATGGTGCGTATATAACATCATAAAAAAGCTTGTTTTGACCAGCTTGAGAAAAGTCTATGCCAAACTTATCTGCTTTATTTAAACCTAAAGTAGTGGCATTTATTATCATATCAAACTTTGGTAAATCACCCCATTCCAGAATATTAATCTCATTGAAAAAATTTTTTAAATTTTCAGCTTTTTTTTTAGTTCTATTACTCAAAAATATTTTTGATACTTTCATCCTTAACAATGAAAATATTATTGACGGCACAACTCCACCTGCACCTAATATCAGAACTGTCTTATCGCTAACATCATAATTTAATTTTCTAATACTTAATTCAAACCCGTTAATATCAGTGTTATCTCCAATTAAGTGACCTTTATTTAATGAGACAGTATTTACAGATTGTGTTCTTAATGCATTACTGCTTAAAATATCTAGGTGAGGTATTATAGATTTTTTAAAAGGAACAGTAACATTTAAACCCCCCAAATCTCCCTTTTTGATGGATTTACATAGTTCAGGTAAATCATTGTCATAGGTTTCAAGTTTTGCATAAATTGCATCTAAATTATTCTCTTTTATCCAATAATTATGTAACTTTGGAGATAAAGAATGTTCAATTGGATTTCCTATTACTAAAAATTTTTTCATTTTTGTAGTTCTAAATATTCCTTAATTTTTTTAATAGGTAAGCCCATTATTGTATCTTCATCTCCTTCGATACTTGAAAATAAAGCTCTTCCCTCTCCCTCAATTTGGTAAACATTATATGCGAATAACTTTTCATCACTAATTTTACTAAGATAAAGTTTTAGTTCATCTTCGGAAAAATTTTTCATTGTTAAATATGCTTTATCTGTGTAATTCCATATCATTGAACCATTTTTAGATATACAAACTGAACTAATTAAAGAGTGTTTTTTTCCATTGAGCTTTTTTAAAATTTTAAGTGCCTCATCCCTACTCTCTGGTTTTGATATTAACTCACCCGATAGGTCTATTACACTATCTGCGCCCAAAACAAGGCTGTCGTTCTTTTTTTGACTTACTTTATTTGCTTTTAATTCAGCAAGGTTTTTAGATATGATTTCTGGCGATACTCCTTCTTTTATCAAACTCTCTTTGATTGGTTCTTCATCTACGTTCGATACTTCAACATCACAGAGAACATTGTGCTTATTAAGTATTTCTTTTCTAATTTTACTTTTTGATGCCAATATAATACTAAGCATTTTTTTTATTCCTGATCTCAAAAATTTTTATTACTGATGCAGCTGTTTCCTCAACTGATTTTCTTGTTACATCTATCGTCGGCCAATTATTCTCTTTGAATAATTTTCTAGCACTATTTAGTTCATCTCTAATCTTATCAATATTTATATATTCACTATTTTGATCTTCTTTTAACGAATTCAATCTATTTTTTCTTAAATCGTATAATCTTTCTGCTTCTGTAACTAATCCAACAACACATGGTCTAAAATTTTTTTTGGTAACTTTGGATGGTATTGAATTTTCATTTACTAGTGGAATATTTGAAGTTTTAAAACCTCTATTAGCTAGATAAATGGAAGTTGGTGTTTTGCTGGTTCTACTCACACCTAACAAAATAATATCTGATTTTTCAATATCATCAGTTTGATTACCATCATCATGGTTCATGGTGAATTGAATAGCTTCAATTCTGTCATAGTATTCTTCATTTAGAATATGTTGCCCACTTGGTTGGTGAGAAGCTTTTTGATTTAAGACTTTTGAAAAATTTAAAATTAAATCCCCAAGAACTCCAAAACAAGGTATTTTTCTTTCGTAGGCTTTTTCTGTAAGATATTTTGCTAATTTACTATTAACAATAGTATATAAAATAATAGAATTTTTATCTTTTTTTGCCTGTTTTAGTATAGTGAGAGTTTGACTTTCGGTACGAGTAAAAGAAAAATGATTTGTCTCGTATTCGAAATTAGGAAATTGTGCTTTCAAAGCTAAAAAAATTCTATCAAGTGTTTCGCCTGTAGAGTCTGATATTAAATATATTTGATATAAATTTCTCATGTATAAAGTGTTTATAATCTATAAGTAAAATAAGAAAAATTCAGATTTACCCCTTTGGATAATAATAGTTAGTTTTTTTTCCATCAAATTAACTAAATTATAAAATGTTAACAAAGTTATACATAATATACATAAAATATGAGAAATCTTGATTAATCCTTATAAAATAGGGCTAATTCGAGATCTTAATTATTAATAAAGAGTTAACAAAATGTGATAATTGACTAATTTACGTTATTCACAATACATAATACTAATAAAGTAAATAATATATATCTATTTATATGAGTCCCTTAACTAACTGTATAAAAAATAAAGATACCAAAACTAATCCTATATGGTTAATGAGACAAGCAGGAAGGTATTTACCTGAATTTCGAGATATAAGAAAAAAAAATACAGATTTTATAAAACTTTGTTTAAATAGCGATTTAGCATCTGAAATAACTCTTCAACCTATAAAGAGATTTGGATTTGATGGTGCAGTAATATTTTCTGATATTTTGATGTTACCATATGGTCTTGGTCAAAAAGTAGAATTTGAGAAAAACTTTGGGCCAAAACTTGGAGAACTAGAATTAGATAATATTAAAAATGTTGACGAAATTAACTTTACAGAAAAAGTTTATAAAGTTTACAAAGCAATTTCCAAAACTTCCCAGGACCCTTTAATGGATGATAAAGACATGATAGGTTTTGTTGGGGCTCCATGGACTATTCTTGTTTACATGATTAATAGATCATCACCAAAAAAAGGTCTAACAGGTGAATTTTTTAAAGATGAATTTCTAATAAACAGACTATTAGGAATTATTGAAAAATTCTTAAAAGTTCATATAAAAAATCAAGTTGAAGCTGGGGCCAAAGTAATTCAAATTTTTGATAGTTGGGCAGGATTACTAGAAAATAAAATTCCTGAATACATTTATGTGCCCACACTAAATATTGTAGAATATGTTAAACAATTAGGTATTCCTGTAATTTGTTTTCCAAGAGGTATTAAAGATTACAAAAATTTCTGTGAGATAGTTAAACCAGATGCAGTAAATATAGATTATGATGTTGATCCAGAAAAAATAGTAAAAGAAATAAAAATTCCCATCCAAGGGGGGCTTGACCCTAAAATATTATTGACTGATAAAGAAATCCTTAAAAAAGAAGTAGAAAAATATCTTCATATTTTTAAGGATCATCCATACATATTTAATTTAGGTCATGGGATTCTACCAGAAACTAAAATTGAAATGGTTGAAGACTTGATTAAAATTGTAAGAGATTTTAAATGAGATCAGACCACCCAAAAGTTAATTATGGTAAAACAGGGGTTTTAATTATAAATCTTGGTACACCCGATTCCACTAGTTGGCTGGATATAAGGAAATATTTAAAGGAATTTTTATCAGATAGAAGAGTTATCGAAGTAAATCCTATTATTTGGCAAGTAATTCTTAACTTATTTATACTTACTTTTAGGCCATCAAAAACTGCCAAAGCCTACAAAGAGATATGGATGAAAGATAAGAACATGTCACCACTTAGGTTTTTTACAGAAAGCCAAGCTCAAAAATTATCAGAGAAAATTGGCAACGAAAAGTTGATTGTTGATTTTGCTATGAGGTATGGCAATCCAGGTATCAAAAGCAAAATAAATCAACTTCATGAAAAAGGTTGTGAGAATTTAATAATACTACCTCTTTATCCCCAATATGCTGCTGCAACGACTGCAACTGTATGTGACGAGGTATATAGAACTCTTATGAAAATGAGATGGCAACCGAATTTAAAAATAATTCCTCATTATGAGTCCGAACCTCTTTATATAGATGCTATTAAAAATAGTATTGTAAAAAAAATTAACGAAATTAATTGGAAACCAGACTTAATAGTAGCTTCGTATCATGGAATACCAAAAAAATATTTTGACAAGGGAGACCCTTATCATTGCTATTGTCATAAAACCACTAGACTTATTTCAGAAAAATATTCAGATTTTAAAATTATGACAACATTTCAATCAAGATTTGGTCCTCAAGAATGGCTGCAACCTTATACAGACAAAACCTTTGAAGCCTTGCCCAAAGAGGGAAAAAAAAATATTTTAGTTATATGTCCTGGTTTTTCATCTGATTGTGTTGAGACTTTAGAAGAAATATCCATCCAAGGGAAAGAAAGCTTTATCAAATCAGGTGGTGAAAACTTTGAAATGATACCTTGCTTAAATGATAATGAAGATCATATTTCTTTATTCAAACATCTTATTTCAAAGAATTTATAATCAATGAGTGGGTATCTTTTATTTAAATCACTTCATCTAATAGCAGTAATTTCTTGGATGGCAGGGTTATTATATTTACCAAGAATTTTTGTTTATCACGTCGAAAATTTTGAAAAGGATCAAGCTACTGAAATTTTTGAAACGATGGAAAGAAAGCTTTATAATTATATCATGCGACCAGCCATGATTTTGTCTTGGCTTTTTGGAATTATATTAATTTGGATAAATGGAATTGAAAGTTTCGCCTATTTATGGTTACAGCTTAAAATTTTATCAGTAGTGATTTTAACACTTTATCATGAGTATCTGGGCAAATGTATGCGCTCGTTAAAATCTAAAGAAAACTCAAAATCATCCAGATTTTTTAGGATAATAAACGAAATACCTACAGTATTGCTTATTTTCATTGTTTTTATTGTGGTTTTTAAGCCTATCTAGGGTTGAAATTTTTACATCAGTATATATATTTAGAATATCTTTAACAAAAACTTCCACACATGAATATTCAAGAATTAAAAGAAAAAAGCTCAGAAAAGTTAATCACCGAAGCTGAAAAGCTAGGTATAGAAAACGCTAGCACATTACGTAGACAAGAAATTTATTTTGCAATTTTAAAAAAGCTTGCAGAAAAAGGTGAAGAGATTACCGGTGGAGGCGTCTTGCAATTACTCCAAGACGGTTTTGGCTTTCTTAGAGCAATGGAGTCTAATTACTTACCGGGTGCAGATGATATATACGTAAGCCCAAGTCAAATCAGAAGATTTGGTTTAAGAACTGGTGATAGTGTTGAAGGACCTATTAGATCTCCAAAAGAAGGAGAGAGATATTTTGCACTTCTTCAAGTTAGTAAAATAAATTTTGAAGAACCAGATAAATTTAAACATAAAATTGCTTTTGATAACTTAACTCCCCTTTATCCAAACAAACAATTGGGTATGGAAGTTGAAACAAATAAAGTTGAAAAAAAACCTGACTTAACCCCAAGACTTATTGATCTTGTCAGTCCAATTGGAAAGGGTCAAAGATCTTTAATCATTTCACCTCCAAAAGCTGGTAAAACAATGATTTTACAAAGTATAGCTAACTCTATCACAGCTAATCATCCTGAATGTTACCTTATGGTTCTATTAATAGATGAAAGACCTGAGGAAGTTACAGATATGCAGAGAACAGTTAAAGGTGAAGTTATTAGTTCTACCTTTGATGAACCAGCACAACGTCACGTAGCTGTAGCAGAAATGGTTATTGAAAAAGCTAAAAGGTTAACTGAACATAAAAAAGATGTTGTGATTTTATTAGATTCCATAACTAGACTAGGAAGAGCCTATAATGCAGTTGTACCAAGTTCTGGTAAAGTTTTGACAGGTGGAGTAGATGCGAATGCTCTTCAAAGACCAAAGAGATTTTTTGGAGCAGCCAGAAATATTGAAGAAGGTGGATCTTTAACCATTATTGCAACAGCCCTGATTGATACAGGTAGCAGAATGGATGAAGTGATTTTTGAGGAATTTAAAGGAACGGGTAATAGTGAAACTATCCTGGATAGAAAAATTTCAGAGAAAAGAATTTACCCTGCAATTGATATTACTAAATCAGGAACAAGACGAGAAGAACTGATATTTGATAAAAATGATCTCCAAAAAATGAATGTCTTAAGAAGAATTATTGCTCCAATGGGGTCAATGGATGCTATTGATTTTATTAATTCGAAATTAAAAACAACTAAAAACAATGCTGAGTTTTTTAACTCAATGAATAAACCAGCATAAATACATTAAATATATTTTAATTCTTTCATTTCCTTTTCAAACTCCTTCTCAATATCTTTGGAAATTTGTTGATCTAATATTTTTCTCCAATTATTTTTTGGGCCAAGGAAAAAAAATTTATTTTTATTTCCATCCTTACCTATATTGCTCTCTGCAAATCCATCTTTTTTCTCCATTTTTTCTAGATTTTCAAAAGAGCTTAAATTAATTGCTGTATCAATTTGATCTTCATTAAACTTTAACTTTAATAAATCTCCAACAAAATTAGCTATTTTTGTAAACTCATTTTTGGTGTCTTGAATAAGGTCCTCATATCTAATTAAAAGATTATTTTTTCTCATATTTTTCCAAGATAAGTAATGAGATTTCCATGATCCAACAAATTGTGTCAGAGGAAATTTTTTACTTTTTAAATATAAATTTTTTTGATCTTCGGACAAACTTAAAATTTTATTTTCATTAAATAAAAATTCTTTTGCTTCATTATAGTTAGATAATGAATAATGATTTTTTAAAGATGTAATTACATTTCTTGGATCTCTAACAATATAAATCGTTCCAAGTGTATTTTCAGAATTTGTAAAGGGAAAACCCCTAAATTTACCAAGCATATTATGAGTTTTAAAAAATCTTAAATTTTTATCTGAATTTATTTTTTTTTGTGAAGCTATCCAGTTTTTTGCAATCTCAGTAAAATCAAGCAAATTGGAAATCAAACCATTAAACTGAGTAGAATGAGGATAATTAATAATTGCTTTTAGGTGACTTAAGTTTAAATCAGTTTTTTTTCCCATTAACAAAGAAATTATAAAAAATCTTAACCATGTATTTCCACTTTTAGGATATGAAGCTAACCAAATAATCATTAAGATAAATATATAATTTAGATGAATATAAAACTATAATAATTAATTATGACAATCTACGCTCTCTCTTCAGGACCTGGTGTATCAGGAATCGCAGTTATAAGAATATCTGGATCTAAAGTTGAAGAGATTGTAAAATTAATAACAAATGATCAACTTCCAAAGCCAAGGCAAGCAACCTTAAAAAAATTCAATAAAATCAATAATTCTGAGCTTATAGACGAGGGAATATTAATATGGTTTCCAGGCCCAGAGAGCTACACAGGCGAAGATATGGCTGAAATACATGTGCACGGTAGCATTGCTGTTGTGAGGACAATTTTAGATCAATTATCAAAAATTGAAAATTGTCGACTTGCTGAGCCTGGTGAATTTACAAAAATTGCTTTTCAAAATGAAAAAATAAATATTCTTAAAGCTGAGAGCATATCCGATCTTATTTCTGCAGAAACAGAAATTCAAAGACAACAAGCTATTAAAATAATGAGTGGTAAAAGTTCAGATAAATTTAATTCACTAAGAGAAAAACTTTTAAAAATTTTATCAAACGTTGAAGCTAAGATTGATTTTCCTGAGGAAGATCTCCCAGATGATGTAATTAAAAATATAAAAAATGATTCTGAAAAAATAAGATTAGAAATCGAAAAAATTTTGAACGATCAAAAAGTTGGAGAAAGAATTAGAGAAGGTTTTAAAATTGCAATTATTGGACCAGCCAATGCAGGAAAATCATCTTTGCTTAATTATCTTTCCAATCGTGATGTAGCTATCGTTTCAGAAATTGCAGGAACAACAAGAGACGTTATCGAAGCTCATTTAAATTTAGATGGATATCCTGTTGTGATTTCTGATACTGCTGGGATTAGAGAGTCTCAAGATGAGATAGAAAAAAAAGGAATTAAATTAGCCCTCAAACGTGCTGAGGATGCTGATTTAAACATAATAGTAATAGAGCCAAAAAGTGTTGATTTTACTGGGTTTTTGAACGATTTGGTTAGTGAAAAATCAATAATTGTAATTAATAAAATAGATCTTGGTTATAAAGATATCAATCAACAAATTGAAAAGTTTAATCCAATTTTTTTATCAATTAAAAATGAAACAAACTTAGATGAGTTAATAAATAGAATTAAAGATAAATTAAAAAATAAATTTGTTAGTCCAAACGAAACTTTAATTACGAGAGAAAGACATAGAAAAAGTTTAGAAGCTTGTGTTCAAAATTTAATCAACTTCGAGGAAAAAAACTCCCAAGAAGATTTTGATAAAGCTGCAGAAGATTTAAGATTGGCAACCAGACATTTAGGAATGATTGTTGGTAAAGTAGATGTTGAAGAAATATTAGGGTCTATTTTTAACGACTTTTGTATAGGTAAATAAGTACTGAATTTACTTGTTTTTTATGCATTTTTAAGTGTTTCCTTGTAAATTTTAGGATCAATAATAAATTACAGCTATGAAAAATGAGTTGTCATTTGATGTAGTTGTAATTGGCGGTGGGCATGCTGGCTGTGAAGCTGCAGCAGCATCTGCTAGATTGGGAGTAAATACAGCCTTATTTACACATAAATTTGATACTATTGGTGAGATGTCATGTAATCCAGCTATAGGAGGATTAGGTAAAGGCCATCTTGTTCGAGAAATAGACGCACTAGATGGTGTAATGGGAGAAGTGGCGGATAAATCAGGAATACAATTTCGATTATTAAATAGAAGTAGAGGTCCTGCGGTGCGTGGACCGCGGACTCAAAGTGATAGATCATTATATAAGAAATATATGCAAGAAAAATTGTTAAACTATTGTAATTTAATCATTTTTTCAGATCCTGTAATTGAATTCATATTTGAAAAAAACAGTATAATAGGTTTCGTTACACAAGAAGGTAAAAAAGTACTTTCATCAAAAGTAATTCTAACAACTGGAACTTTCCTAAATGGGTTAATCCACATTGGTAATGAAAAAACACCTGCAGGGAGATTTAATGAAAAACCTTCAACTGGTTTAAGTGAACAGTTAGAAAAATATAATTTTAAAATTGGAAGATTAAAAACAGGAACACCACCAAGACTAGATGCAACGACAATCAATTTTGAAAAACTGGAGGAGCAGCATGCAGATGAAGATCCGTATTTTTTTTCCTTCCTTACAAAAAAAAATATTAATAAACAAATTTCTTGTAGGATGACTTATACCAACCAAGCAGTGCATGATATCATTTCCAAAAACATAAAAAGTAGTGCTATGTACTCTGGAAGTATTCAGGGAGTTGGTCCGAGATACTGTCCTTCTATAGAAGATAAAATTGTAAAGTTTGCCGATAAACAAAAGCATCAAATATTTTTGGAGCCCGAGGGTCTAAATGATAAAACTATATACCCTAACGGAATTTCAACTTCTCTTCCAGCTGATGTACAGCAAGAAATATGTAATAATATCAATGGTTTAGATAATGTAAAGATATTAAGGCCTGGGTATGCTATAGAATATGATTTTGTGGACCCAAGAGAGCTATTTTTAACATTAGAGACAAAAAAAATTAGAAATCTTTACCTAGCAGGACAAATAAACGGTACAACAGGTTATGAGGAGGCAGCCGCTCAAGGCTTGATTGCAGGAATTAATGCTGCTCTTTCTATATTAGGTAAAGTACCATTTATCCTCGATAGATCTGAAGCATATATAGGTGTGATGATAGATGATTTGGTCACAAAGGGAGTTGCTGAGCCTTATAGAATGTTTACTTCAAGGGCAGAATATAGGTTATCTTTGAGATCTGATAATGCCGATCTTAGACTTACTCAAAAAGGAATTGATATCGGACTTATACTTGATGAAAGAAAAATAATATATAAAGAAAAAGCATCTAAACTTGATAAAAGTCTACAAAAAATGGAAAATTCATTGATTTCTCCAACTAAAGCTACAAAATTCGGAATAAATATTGCGAAAGATGGGGTTAAAAGAAATGCAATAGAAATATTGAGTCAGAAATCAGTAAAAATGAGTAAAATTAGGGAAATTTGGCCAGAAATCAAATATGTTTCACGTGAAATAGATGAGCAAATCGAGATAAAAGCTCATTATAAAGGCTATTTGAAGAAACAAGATGCAGATATATTAGCATTTAAAAGAGATGAAAATCTTAAAATTCCTGAAAATTTAGATTATGATCAATTCTCAGGGTTATCAAATGAAGTTAAATCAAAATTTAAGGAAATAAAACCAAAAACACTTGGCCAAGCACTCAGAATAGATGGGATTACGCCAGCAGCAGTATATATTTTGTTGTCTCATGTCAAAAGAAAGTCTATTAAGCATATAGCTTGATTGATTCGAAAATAATAAAAACAGACAAAATCTACCTTCCAAATGTTTCACGTGAAACATTAAAGGAGCTGGATGAGTACTCACAGTCAATTTTAAATACAAACAAGAAAATTAATTTGATAAGTTCAAGCACAGAAAAGTCAATAAATACGCGACATATTTATGATAGCGCACAAACTATTGATTTTATTGATAAAAATGATATTCAAGTGTGCACAGATCTTGGCTCAGGTGCAGGTCTTCCTAGTATAGTTTTAGGTATTTTGATGAAATCCAAAAAGCAAGGTTTTAAGCTGATTTTTTATGAAAAGAGTTACCATAAAAGTAATTTTCTTAAAGAGATGGCAAAAAAATTTAAATTAGAAGCAGAAATTTATCAAAAAAATATATTTGAAGAAAAAAATTTAGTAACTGACGTAATAATTTGTCGAGCATTCAAACCTTTACCGGTTATTTTTGAAATAGCGACAAAGAATTTTAAAAATTTCAAATACATAGTTATGTATCTAGGAAAGAGTGGTAAAAAAATTTTAAAAGATGTTTCTTCAAAGTGGAAATTCGATATAGAAGAAATGAAAAGTTTAACAAGTGATGTATCGTCAGTAGTAAGAATTTCAAATTTAAAAAAAAAATATGAATAAAAAAATTATTTCGGTCATAAATCAGAAAGGTGGAGTGGGTAAGACTACCACAGTTATCAATCTTGCTGCCGGGTTAACAATGAAAGGAAAAAAAATTCTTGTTATTGATCTTGATCCACAAGGTAATGCTACAACAGGCCTTGGATTATCTAACACAACTAGTTCTGACCAAACAATTTACAATGTTTTGAATGGAAATAAAAAAATTTCAGAGGTAATCCAGTCTACGAGACTAGAAAATTTAGATTTGATATCATCGAATGTTGATTTGTCTGGATTAGAGGTAGAGACAGCAGATGATAGCCGTAGAGCCTTTAAATTAAAAGATGAATTAACATTGATTCTAAACAATTCTGAGCCGACTTATGACTATATCATTATTGACTGCCCACCATCCTTAAGCCTCCTTACAATCATGGCCTTAGTAGCTTCCAATGCTCTAGTGGTACCACTTCAGACAGAATTTTTTGCTTTGGAGGGACTTACACAACTTATGAAAACAATTGAGAGGATAAAGTCGAACCTAAATCCATCTTTGGAGATAAGAGGAATACTCCTGACCATGTACGATAAGAGAAATAAATTATCAGGGGAGGTAGAAATAGAGGCAAGGAACTATTTTAAGGATAAAGTTTACAGCACAGCAGTACCTAGAAATGTCAGACTATCAGAAGCACCCTCACACGGTGTTCCAGTTCTAATTTATGACAAAACTTGTCCAGGCAGTAGAGCATATTTTAGTTTTACAGAAGAATTTTTAAATCAAGATAAACCAGTGGAGAGTGCAGCATGATCAATCCATTTAAATCAAAAAAGGGACTAGGTAGAGGATTATCTTCTTTGATAGGAGATAGTGAAAAAATTGATGATAAAAAAAATGTCTCAATAAGTTCTTTAGTTAGAAATAAGTATCAGCCAAGAAAAAAATTTGATGAAGCGAGTTTAGAGGAACTAACTAACTCTATAAGAGAGAGAGGCATAATTCAACCAATCATAGTTAGGCCATCTTCTGATGAGGATGATAAACTAGAAATAATAGCTGGCGAAAGAAGATGGCAGGCAGCACAACACGCAGGACTTCATGAAGTACCAGTAGTTGTAATTAATGTAGATAATCTAAAATCCTTGGAATTTGCTATTGTTGAAAATGTTCAAAGAAAAGATTTGAATCCAATTGAAGAAGCTGAGGGTTATAAAAGATTGATAGACGAATTTAGTTATGACCAGGACAAGGTATCAAAATTTATTGGTAAAAGTAGAGCACATATATCTAATTGTTTGAGACTGCTATCTCTTCCACAAGAAATAATAGAATTAATAATTGAAGAGAAATTATCTCAAGGACACGCAAAAATCTTAGTTGGATTAGATAATGCAATTCTTTTAGCAAAGAAAATAATCTCAAAAAAATTGTCAGTTAGGCAAACAGAAAGTTTAGTTCGTATGTTGAAATCTAGTTCCAACAGTTCTATTAAGAAAAAAGATCCAAACATCGTAACTCTTGAAGAAGAGTTAACAGATAAAATTGGAATGAGAGTGTTTGTTAAGAATAAAAGAAATAACTCTGGGACTATTAGTTTAGAGTATAAGGGAGCTGACCAGCTTGATAGGCTGGTAGAGATTATTAAACAAAATTATTAGTAATTACTGATAAAATTTGAGACAAAAAGCATTGAATTTGCTGTATTTTTCTTAACCAAAGCTTCCAAATCATTGATCTTAAATATTATATTTTTTACCTCATTAGTTGACCATGACTGAGCTTGTTTTTTTACAATTTCTTTTTCTTTCCAAAATATAGGAGGTTTAATTGTAGATATTACCTGATCAATATTTTTATTATTATCAACTTCATTTCTAATTTTTAAAAGTCTTTTTGATTTATTTAATATTGTTCTTATTATTAAGATACAATCATCTGATGAGTAATTATTTTCATTAAGAATATTTGACACTTTTTTTGAATTTTTTGCTAAATAATTATCTGATAATTCGAATACACTGTAGTTTTCTGCAAGATTAGAAAGTTTTAATACATCTTCAATACTTAATTTATTTTTAGTAATTGATAAATTTTTTAATTTAGATAGTTCATTTTTTAAATTTATTCTGTCACCATTCGATCTTTCGATAAGAATATTTTTTATTTCTTGAGAAAGGCTTAATTTATAATCTTTTAAAAAATTATTTATAATAAAATTTAATGATCGAGAATCGTCTTCATAAACAGGTGTACAAATTACATTCTTTTCTTTTTCAAATAAATTTCTTAATTTAGATTTCTTTTCTAAGTTTGAAGATTTAATTATTATTTTTGCTCCAATTTCCTTCCTGTCTAAAAGTTCATTAATAACAGTAGTTAATTTATCTGTACCTCTTGAAATAATAATTAATTTTTCAGTCTCAAAAAGAGATTTGTTTAGCAAACTTGATATAAATTCATCTTTGTTTGTTAATATATCCTGCTCATCATATTTCAAAACTTCACCTTCATAATTTTTTTTATAAAAATTGCTTATTATATCTTGTTTAATTCCTTCATTATTTCCATAAATTAAATGTATATTTAAATTTAAAGAAATTATTTTTTCTAGTTCAAAACTTTTAATTATCATCTAAATTTATAATTGATGAAATTATAGCATCCCCAACACTCTCTGAAAGATTTTGTAAAATTATATTTTCTGTTTGCTCTAATTTAAATGGATCAGAGTCATTGCTATAAATATTCTTCTTTTCAATTTTGGTATCAAGTAAAGTATTATTGTTGATCAATATTTTATACTCAACTAAAACATTTATTTCAAATTTTACAGGGTCTCCCTTAGAATCTTTTGATACAATTTCTCTATTTTTGGTTGAGTTTATATTTATGGTGTAGCTTTTCTTATCTTTACTATCGTTATTTTTAATAAATTTAAGTTTGTTTTGGATAGTTCTATTTATATCTTTATCACCAACTAAAGAAATTTCTCTAATTTGAAAATCATAATTTTTCTCTAAGAAAATTGGTTTATAAGAACAGGATGTAATACTAAATAATAGAAAAAGAATTATAGGTTTGACTAAAATTTTATTCATTTATTAGTAAATTAATTAATCTATTCTTCACAAAAATTATTTTATAAATAGACTTACCTTTTAAATACTTATTCGACAATTTATTTAATTTAATCTTATCCATAAGGCTATCTTGTTCTATATCTCTACTTTCGTTTAAAATGGCTCTTTTTTTACCATTGATCTGAATAACATAATCGATTTTATCATCCTCTATAAGGTTTTTATTTGCTTTCGGCCATTTAATCTCCTCTTTTGATTTTAAATCCTCCAAACATTCAGCTGCAAAGTGAGGTATGGCGGGTGAAAATAAAATTAAAATCTTTTGATAATTGTTTTTAATAATTCTACCGTCTATTTTTTTCTCGATTATTTTATTAATAAAATTATATGTTTCGTAAATATTAGCTATAATAACATTATAATTAAAACCTTCTAAATTATTAGTTATCTTGTTTATCATTTGATTAGTAAATTTTTCTAAACTTTCACTTTCTTTACTCTCGCTAAATTCATTTTCAATTTTTTCTTTAATTTTATTATGTAGTATCCATAGTTTTTGTAAAAATTTATATGAAGCCATCATTCCTTGATCTGACCACTGCACATCTTTTTCTGGAGGGCTATCTGATAATATAAAAAGTCTCACTGCATCAGCTCCATAATTCTTAATTATATTTTCAGGATCAATAACATTTTTTTTTGATTTCGACATTGATTCTGAAGGTCCAACTTTTACTAAATGTTTTGAGTCACCTTTTTTAAAAAATTGATCTCCTACTAATTCTATTTCATCTGGGCTTAACCAATTATTATTCTGATCTTTATATGTCTCATGACAAACCATACCTTGAGTGAATAAACCTTCAAAAGGTTCATTAAACTTAAAATTCTCGTTTTTATATCCTAAAGCTTTCATAAAAAACCTAGAATATAATAAGTGAAGAATAGCGTGCTCAACTCCTCCGATATATTGATCAACGGGCATCCAGTAATCGATTTCTTCTTGTTTGAATCCATATTCTGAGTTATCTGACGAGCAAAATCTAAGATAATACCAAGATGAACAAACAAAAGTATCTAATGTGTCAGTTTCTCTTATATATTTTTTTCCATCAATAATAATATTCTTCCAATCTAATTTTGAGTCTAATGGGTTACCTTTTGAGTTTAAATTTACATTTTCTGGAAGTTTTACAGGTAAATTCTCTTTTGGAATTGTTCTTACATTTCCATGCTCATCATAAGCCATAGGTATAGGGCACCCCCAATATCTTTGTCTGGATACTCCCCAATCCTTTAATCTAAAATTAATTTGTTTTTGGCCTATTTTTTTCTCTTCTAAAATATCAATTGTTTTAAGAACTGACTCTTCTGGCACTTTAAGTTTATTAAGAAATTCTGAA
Organism: uncultured Pelagibacteraceae bacterium; assembly: GCA_902567045.1. Lineage (GTDB taxonomy): Bacteria > Pseudomonadota > Alphaproteobacteria > Pelagibacterales > Pelagibacteraceae > Pelagibacter. Next base: position 17,816 of record CACFLJ010000001.1, on the reverse strand, counting down.
TTTATTAAAACTCCTGGACCTGAATAAGCTTCATCTTTAACTTCAAAGTTTTCATTTTCTTCTTCTGGTCTAACTACGGTTTTAATATCTAGACCATATTTTTTTGCAAAGTCAAAATCTCTTTGATCATGAGCAGGACACCCAAAAACTGCACCAAAACCGTAATCCATTAAGACAAAATTAGCAAAGAAAACAGGCACTTTTTGGCTTGGATTTAGCGGATTTATTGCTTGAAGGTTTGTTTTAAAACCAATTTTTTCCCCAATTGCTATTGCTTCTTCGGTAGTTCCTGTTTTTGAACACTCTGACTTAAACTCTTGAAATTTTTTATCATTTAAAAAATATTTAGAAATTTCGTGATCAACAGATAGAGCCAAAAATGAAAATCCAAATAGAGTATCTGGTCTTGTCGTAAAACATTTTATCTCTTTTACTGGAAGATCCCCTTCTGTTTTAAAAGCAATTTCACACCCAAAAGATTTTCCAATCCAATTCTTTTGCATCACTTTGACTTTGTTAGGCCACTTTTTTAGATCATCTAAACCATCAAGTAATTCTTGTGAGAATTTTGAAATATTAAAAAACCATTGATTTAATTTTTTACGTTCAACAACTGCCCCAGATCTCCATCCTTTACCATCAATAACTTGTTCGTTCGCAAGCACTGTTTGATCTACAGGATCCCAGTTAACGTAGTTTTCTTTTCTATAAACTAATCCTTTTTCATAAAGCTCCAAAAAAAATATTTGTTGATGTTTGTAATATTCTTCAGAGCATGTTGAAATTTCTCTTTCCCAATCAATAGAAAGACCAAGCTTTTTTAATTGATCTTTCATGGTTGAAATATTTTTATTAGTCCATTCTTTAGGATCTAAACTATTTTCTCTTGCAGCATTTTCTGCTGGCATACCAAATGCATCCCAACCCATTGGATGCATTACATTAAAACCTTGCAAAGATTTATAACGTGATAAAACATCACCTATGGTATAATTTCTAACATGACCCATGTGTATTTTTCCAGATGGATATGGAAACATTTCTAGACAGTAAAATTTTTCTTTAGTGCGATCTATTTTAGATCGAAAAACTCCTGATTTTTGCCACTTTTCTTGCCATTTTTCTTCGACAGTTTTAAAATTATATCTTTCCATTGAATTAAATTATAACTTACTTTTAGTTATTTTGTTGTGTCAACTGAACTACCTTTATAAGGCTTGAAATTTTTATCTTTATTTTGTTTTTTATAAATTGTTGCTTTTGATAAAATTTGTTTTTTCAGTTCAGCTGATAACGAGCCTGTCTTTTGAGATACTTTGCAACTAGCTACTTGATTACATTTTTTATAAAAAACTTTTATATCTAATGCATCAGCTCTAACTTCATTAGTTAAAAAACGAATAGATATTTTGACAGACTCATCAAGATTATTTCCGTCCGAATACCAATCAGTTATAATTATACCACCACTATAATTGACAGAGGATAAGGGCATAAAATCTAAAGTATCTAGTGACGCTCTCCATAATTCATTAGCGCTTGCAAACATGAAATCACCACCTTTTCCAGTATTTCCTAAATTATCTAGTCTGAAACCTCTCCCTTCCTCAAGATTCTTTTTTACCCTTTCTCTTGGGTCTGGTGGATTTTCTCTGGCATCTCCCCCTGGTAAATTTTCAATAGTTTTACAAGAAGTAAGCGCAAATATTGCAATAAAAATAATATGTATGAATCGTAAGTTTAAAAATTTTGGCATATATCTTCTCAAAAATTAAGTATTAGATGAAAATGGAATATAAATGAAAGAAATTTTTTGGAAATGATAAAAATGTTAATTAATCTAACATTTATAGTGATGTAAAAATACAACACTATTATATAAAAAATCAGCTAAAATAACAATATTTGAGAAATACATGTAAAAATTGATAGTAATTTACCTGTTTAATATTAAACAATTAACGAAAGGTAATAATATGAACAATCTAAAGAAAATAGGATTGACAGCATTAGGTACTGCAATGGTAGCAACTTCAGCAAACGCTGCTGCACTATCTGTATCTGGTGGAACATCAATCTTTTTTGGTGGTGAAGATAACAGTAACGGTGGTAACGGTTGGTCTATGACTGATCAGTTAGACTTCAATGCAAGTGGTGAAATGGATAACGGTATGACTTTATCTTTATACCTACAATTAGACACTTCAGCAGCAAACTGGGATGACAGAAAAGTAACAATCGGTACAGACATGGGAACTTTAACATTCTCAGGTCACGGTTCTTCAGGACCAGTTGGTGCTTGGGATGATTTAACTCCAAGTGCAAACGAAGAGTCATGGGGTACTTCAATCGGTGGAACAGTTGATGGTCCAACTAATGCAGCTTCATACAATAACGGCTTCATTTATGACTACACTATATCTGACGGCCTTGCTCTTAAAGCAGCATACGATCCATCAAAAGGTACTGATCTACAAAGCTCAACAGAGATTGGTGTTCAATACACTGGTATGGAAGGCTTAACTGTTTCAGCTGCGATGGGTGAAAACAACGAAGCTGCTGCACAAATCGACCTAACTGTATTTAACTTAAAATACGCAATGGGTCCGATCACAGTTGGTTATCAAACAAACGAATCTGACTCAGGTGCAGCTAATGCAGATGAAGACTTTTCAGCATATGGTATTTCTTATGCAGTAAGTGATGATGTTTCTATTTCATACGGTGTATCTTCACTTGATTATGAGTCAACATCTTTAGAAGATCAAGATTCATCTGCAGTAAGTGTTTCATTTACAGCAGGTGGAGTAGCAATGTCAGCATCGCACCAAACTACAGATAATGTAGCTGGATCATCTACGGCTGATAACTCTTCATACGAAATAAACTTCTCTTTTGCATTCTAATTAAAGAAGTAAATTTTATATAAAAGGGCCCCTTTTTAGGGGCCTTTTTTTATGCAACTTTAGAATCTATTAATTTTTTTTGATTTTCTAACCAATTTTTCAACATTCCTTTTGATGTATCACTAAGCTTATAATTTTTTTGTCTTTTGTCATTTTCATCAATTTCTTTTTTTAAAAAATTATTAGCTACACCTTCTTTTAAAATACTTTGTATAGTTGATCGGCTAATAATTTTGTATGGAATTTTTTCACACAACTGTTCTAATGTTACGCTTTGATTTGATGCAATACAAAAAATTATAATTAAATGAGATCTACTTTTGAATAAAAATTTTTCATGAGGATTTCCGTTAATTGAAATATTTTTAATAAGATCTTTATATAAATTTGAAAAAATTTTTTCCATGTTAATTAAAATACTTAATGTTAATTATATAATTTACTACTTAACATTTATTTTAAAGTTAAGATTGTGTTAAAACGACATAGTAGAGATGTGTGTTATAAAAACCTTGTTTTAAAATATATTGTAAAATTACAACACATATAATTTAAATAATATTGAATAAATAATATTAAATTTTACATTTAAAATTAAAATATTTTAATATCAATAAATTCAATACCTTTTAAAAAAATTCAAAAATTTAAAAAACAATTAAAACTTACTATCAATAGTTAAACTTTTTAACATTCCGAAAAAAAATAAAAGAAGATTCGTTAATATTAATATTAAACATTAAACGAAAGGTAATAATATGAACAATCTAAAGAAAATCGGATTGACAGCATTAGGTACTGCAATGGTAGCAACTTCAGCGCAAGCTGCTTCACTATCTGTATCTGGTGCTACATCAATCTTTTTTGGTGGAGAAGATAACAGTAACGCTGGAAATGGTTGGTCAATGACTGATCAAATCGATTTCAACGCTAGTGGTGAAATGGATAACGGTTTTACTGTTGATATGTATCTTCAATTTGACAGTGGATCAACATTGGATGATAAAACATTAGCAATTGGTATGGGTGATATGGGAACTTTAACTTTCTCAGGTCACGGTGGAAACGGACCAGTTGGTGCATGGGATGATAAAACACCAAGTGCAAACGAAGAGTCATGGGGTACTTCAATCGGTGGAAAAGTTGATGGTCCAACTAACTCTGCAGTAAGTGATAATTCATTTATCTATGATTACACAATTTCAGATGGAATTGCTTTGAAAGCTGCTTACAAACCTTCAAAAGGTACTGCACTTGAAAGTTCAACTGAAATCGGTGTATCATACACAGGCATGGAAGGCTTAACTGTATTGGCTGCAATGGGTGAAAACAACTCTGCTGCTGATAAAATCGATCTAAGTGTATTCAGTGTAAATTATGCAATGGGTCCGATCACAGTTGGTTTCCAATCAAACGAATCTGACGCAGGAACTGGAACAGATGAAGACTTTTCAGCATATGGTATTTCTTATGCAGTAAGTGATGATCTTTCTATATCTTACGGTGTATCAAGTCTTGATTATTCTTCATCTTTAGAAGATCAAGATTCATCTGCGGTAAGTGTTTCATTTACAGCAGGTGGTGTAGGAATTTCAGCATCGCACCAAACTACAGACAATGTAGCTGGAGCAGCTACGGCTGATAACTCAGCTTACGAAATAAACTTCTCTTTTGCATTCTAATTAAAGAAGTAAATTTATTTATTAAAAGGCCCCTTTTTAGGGGCCTTTTTTTTTGCTTTTAAAAAAAGAAATTCCTGCAAATCCTTTTGATTTAGTAAGATTAATTAATTTCATATTTTCTTTTGAGACACCACCCAAAGCAATTATGCTCTTATTGGTTAGTCTAGACAGCAAATTATACTTATTGATGCCTAAAAAATTATTATTTTTTTTGAATATTGAAGATAAAAAAATTTCGCTAACATTTTGTTTTTCTTTGATCCTCATTTCTTTTAAATTATGAGCTGAACCTAAAAGTAAAAAATTTTTCTTACAAAGGTAGTTTAAATGAGAAAATTTTTTATTGAAGGAAGGTATATACGCACCATCTAAATTTAGCTTGATTGATAATTTTATGTTATTTGCCAAAAAAAATTTAAGACCTTTTTTTCTACAGTAATCTCTTAGTAAAATTATCTCATCAATTCCGAGATTATTTCTATAATTTCTGAAGATTATTGCGGTGTTTTTATCCTGATTATCAAGGTTACTTTTATTAAATCGATCTATAAAGTAGTATTTTTTAAGAAATTTTTTATGCATATTACTGTCCAAAATCTATTATCTATTCAATCATCAATCAAATCCAAATTATTAGAATTAAATGAAAAAGGTAGAATACCAAAAATAATTGCGGTATCTAAAACTTTTAAAATTGATCATATTTTACCATTAGTTGAGTATGGTCATTTAGATTATGGTGAAAATAAAGTTCAAGAAGCGATAGAGAAATGGACGGATGTTAAAAAGCAAAACGATAAAATTAAATTACACTTAATTGGAAAATTACAAACAAACAAAGTTAAATATGCTGTAAAAATATTTGACTATATTCATTCACTAGATAGCGAAAAATTAGCTAAAAAAATTGCAGAAGAACAACAGAAACAAGATGTTAAGCCTAAAATTTTTATTCAAATAAACCTTGGAAAAGAAAGTCAAAAATCTGGGATAATGAAAGAGAATTTAGTAGAATTTTATAATTTTTCTAAAAGTTTAGGTTTAGATATAATTGGTACAATGTGTATTCCACCTTTTGATGAGGATAGCTCAATTTATTTTCCTCAAATGAATGAATTAAATCAAAAAATAAATCTAGATGAAATAAGCATGGGAATGTCGTCAGATTACCTGAATGCAATTGAATTTAAATCAACATTTTTAAGAATTGGATCTAATATATTTGGTCAAAGAAGTTAGATTAACTTAATCTTGGTATTTTTATTGATTAGTTTTATCAAAATTAAAAAGTCTTTTTTTTGTAGTGCCACACACCCCAAGGTTGGTTGATATTTCCTTGTTAAATGAATGAAAATTGCACTCCCTCTGCCAATTTTTGGGTTTTTTGTATTATAATTTATTGGAATAAAAAAATCATATTTATAATCTTTTCTAAATAATTTTTCGTGTCTAATATTTTTATTAACTTTTATTAACTTATTATAATTTTTTTTATTATTAATATCATCACACCATCCCATATTTTTTTTAATAGGTATGCATTTTAATTTTGTTGATGGTTTTAAGTGTCTATCATTCCTATAGTATAAATTTCCAAGTGAATATGTTCCAATTGGAGTTTTTTTGTCCCCTTCAATCTTGTTTTTTACTAATCCTTTCTTTCCAATTGTGCATCTAAAAATAAATTCGTCAAAAATAAGTGTTGCTTTATTTTTTAAAATAATTGTCATATTGTTTATTATATATGAATAACCAAAACTTAGTTATATATGATTTTAAAATTTTATATGAAATATTAAGAGAAATAAATAATTACATAAATTTTAAATTAATTAGCGTAGATAAAGTTTCTGATCTGAATTTAAAAGATCAGAATGATTATTTACTAATATCAAATAAAAAAATAAAAAACGTAGAAAACCAAATAACATTAAACAATTTTCCAATTGATATAATTAAATTAATTGAAAGTATAAATGTTAAATTCTTAAAAAAAAAATATAGTCAACAATCTGATATAGATATAGGAGACTATAAACTAAATCTAAACTCTAGAAAAATTTTTAATGGAACAAAGAGTCTTAATTTGACTGAAAGAGAGGCAAATATAATAATTTACCTTAATAATTCAAAGAAACCTGTCAAAATTAGTAAATTACAAGCCGAAGTTTGGGGTCATAATTCAAAATTAGAAACTCATACAGTCGAAACTCATATTTATAGATTAAGAAAAAAAATCAATGATACTTTTGAAGATAATAATTTTATAAAAAGTTCAAAATCTGGATATGTAATTTAATGAGAAAGAAGAATATCATAGCTAAAGATTTATTAACTCCAAAATATAAGACGCGAGTAGTTAAACCTAAAAAGGGCAAGGGAAGTTTTAAAAGAAAAAAAAAATAGTTATTTAAAGTCTAGCTCCAATTTGCTGGATAACTTTAGAAGACATTTCAGTTCCTTTATCTAAACTTTCTTTCAGTGACATATTATTAACATGTCCATGTAAAAAGCCTCCTGCAAAAAGATCCCCAGCTCCAGTTAAATCAACAATTTTAAGGCCTTCCTTTATTCCACATTCTACGACCTCATCCCCATTGATTGCGACAGCACCTTTTTCACCTCTAGTTAGTACAATTATTTTACCAAGTGATTTAGAAAAATCTATTACTTCATCAAAAGATTTTGCATCTATCAATGACATTATTTCTTGTTCGTTGGCAAATGTTATATCCAATTTATTTTTAACTAATTCTAAAAAATGTGGTTTGTGTCGATCTACACAAAACTGATCAGATAATGACATGGCAACTTTGTTTGCATTCTGAATTGCTTTTTCAAAAGCTTTTTTAGGTTCTCCTTCGTCCCAAAGGTACCCTTCGAGAAGTATTATTTCACTTTGTTTAATAGCATCTTTGCTTACATCATTTTCATTTATTTTTCCTGCTGTACCTAAGAATGTACACATTGTTCTCTCAGAATCAGGAGTTACTAAAATTAAACAAGTACCAGTAGGAAGTTCTTCTTTTTTTTTAGAGTAAAAATATTTAACATTTTCTTGCTTCAAACCTTCCTCATATTTACTACCAAGATCATCATCATTTACTTTACCAATAAAACCAACTTTATTTCCAAGTTGAGATAAACCAACAATTGAATTAGCAACCGATCCTCCTGAAACTGTTTTTTCAATTTTAAGATCTGCTAATAATTCTTTAAATTCTTTATCATCGAAAATTAATTTCATCGTACTTTTTGTTAAATTGTTTTTAGTAATAAAATCGTCCTCTACTTTACAAATTACATCTACAATTGCGTTCCCAATTCCCAATATTTTCATAATTTATGCTTTCTTAGTTATAAGTGGTTTTTTTCTATTAGGATAACAAGTCGAGCAGATTTTACAAGATAAACCATAGCAATCTCTTGCTTTACAGTACTCTCTTCCATAATAAATTATTTGAAGATGTAACTTATTCCAGTATCTTTTAGGAAAAAGTTTTTTAAGATCTTCTTCCGTTTGAACCACACTTTTTCCATTTGTTAAGCCCCATCTTTGTGCAAGCCTATGTATATGAGTGTCCACTGGAAAAGCTGGGTATCCAAAGGCTTGGGACATCACTACACTTGCTGTCTTGTGTCCTACTCCAGGCAGTTCCTCTAGTTGTTCAAAAGTTTTTGGAACTTTGCCATTATATTTTTCAACCAGAGTTTTTGATAAATTGTAAATACTTTTAGCTTTAATTCTGAATATACCAATACTTTTAATTAGTTTTTCAATTTTTTTTCTTCCCAATATTACAAAATGTTCAGGTTTGTAATATTTATCATAAATATTTTTAGTAACGTTATTTACATTCTTATCTGTACATTGAGCAGAAAGTAGAACAGAAACAAGAAGTGTAAAAGTGTTTCTATGCTTTAATGGCACAGATATTTTTGGATAATATTTGTTCAATAATATTTGAATATTTTTTACTTTTTGAATTTTATTCATAGAAATTAATTTCTATATCTGGTCCACGCTTCCAATTTTTCATATCTAAAGTATTAGGAAATATTTTCTCATCTCCTAATATTTGAGGATTTTTTTCAAAACTCATCTCTATTATTTCAGGATTGTCATCCTTATCTAACTCAGAATAATTGTTGGGATGAATGTGAGTAATCTCTAATTTAAATTTTTTTATAAAATCAGTCAAAATATCCATATTTCTTTGTATATTGTGAAACTCAATCACAAGACCTACAATCTTTTCTTGATTTTGGATAATTTCATTTAGGATAGAGTATTCACTACTCTCTATATCAATTTTTAAAAAAATTTTGTCAGAATTAATATCAGATATTATTTGATTTAAATCTCCTTTAGAAATTGTTTTTTGTATAATTTTTGTTTTTTTTTTAAATTTATAAAAATTATAAAAAGCCATTAAATTTTTTATTAATTTTAAAATATTTAATTTGTAGAAAAAACTTAAATCTGACTTAAATTTTTTTTTTAAAATATCTAAAATATTTTCACTGTCAAAACATAGTGCTTTAACTAAATTTTTCTTTAAAAAATCTTTTTCAAAAGACCAATCATCTCTTATACCAAATGAGATAAGGTATTGACTCTCTTTTACTGTTTGAATTCCTACTAAATATCCACCATCATTCTTTTTACCCAATCTAGTTAACTCATATTCTTTATTTGGTTTAAATATTTTATGTAAATACATTTAGTATAATTATTAAGAATTCAAACTTACTTAAAGTTTAAAACATCTCGCATTGAATAAAATCCAGGCTTCTTACCCATCAACCATTTTGCTGCTGTTAAAGCGCCTTCGCTATACAAGGCTCTGTCAAATGCTTCGTGATTTAAAGTAATAATTTCTTTTCCACTCGAAAATTTAACTTCGTGTTCACCAATAGTCTCACCTTTACGTATTGAGTTAAAATTTATTTTTTTTCCATAGGGAAAATTCTTTTTATTTAAATATTTTTTTCCAACTAAATTATAAAAATCTTTATTTTTTCCAATAGCAATTCCCTTCCCTAACATTAGCGCAGTTCCTGATGGATGATCAATTTTATGTTTATGATGTACTTCGTACACTTTACTTAGAAAATCATTTCCTAATGATTTTGAAGCAATTTCAGTTAAATACATCAATAAATTTATACCTAAACTCATGTTTCCAGCTTTTAATATTGGGATTTTTTTTGAAAATTTTTTAATTAGATTTTCTTCTTTTTTGGTAAATCCAGTTGTGCCAATAACAACTCTTTTTTTTAGTTTTGAGGCTATTTTAAGAATTTCAAAGGTACATTTAGGGACTGTAAAATCAATAATTAAATCAACATTTTTGAAAGAATTTTCATTATTTAAACTAGGCTTAATTCCAGAAATTTTTTTTTTTATTAATCTATTTTCTGTAAGAGTTGTTAGTTTAAAATTTTTATTAACTTGAGAGGATTTTACAAGTTGTTGGCCCATTCGTCCCATGCAACCAGATATCGCTAAATTTACTTTGCTCATTAAATTAATTTAATATATTTTTTCAATAATATACAACAATAATGCTTATTAAATACCAATTAAAACTACTTTTGATTTTATTTTTTTTCATGTTTATCAATCAATCTAAAGCTGACTTTTTTAAAGATATTACACCTTTGATTGAAAATAATGATTTTAGACTAAGCTATGGTGTTTCTGTTACAGATGTAAATCAAGATAACAAATATGAATTTGTGGTAACTGGTTTTGGTTTTTCTAACTTAGCGTTGTCTTATCAAAATGGAAAATTGATAAATATAAATAAAGATGAAATCTTTGATGATGTTAATAGAAAAACCATAGGTGTTGCAGCTTGCGATATTGATCGAGATGGTTTTGAAGAAATTTATTTTTTAAACACAGATACATACAGCGGAGAAAAAAAATATTCAGACAGATTGATTGATAATAGTAGAAATGGTTTTATTGATTTATTTGAAAAAGAAATTAACAAAAAAAATTTAAACTTAACTGCCGGTAGATCAGTTGTTTGTGTTGATAGAAATGGTGACGGAAAATATGGCATATATGTTGCTAATTATGGGGGTCCAACGAGGTATTATGAGCTAAATACAGGTCAAATACTTGATTTAGCTGAGAAGCTTAAACTCAATAAAATAACTGGTGGAAGGGCTGTTGTGGCAGGTAATATTCTATCAGGAAAAACCGATATATTTGCTGCAAACGAGAGAGGTAAAAATTTTTTATATTATAATTCCGATGGTTTCTTTCAGGATATAGCAGAAGATTACAAAGTTGATGATCAATACGAAAATGGAAGAGGCACAGTTTTATCAGATATACTTTACAGAGGAAGATTAGATGTAGTTACTTCTAATTGGAACGGTTATCATAGGGCCTTTGTATTAGAAGATAATAAATTTAAAGATATTGCAACTTCAACTTATAATATTCCAACTAGAATTAGAACTGTAATATCCGCAGACTTTGATAATGACGGTTACGATGAAATATTTATGAATAATATTGGTGAGCCTAATAAATTATTCAAGATTAAAGAAAATGGATTTTTTGAAGAGATAGCAATTCAAAACGCATATGAATCTAATGGTTTAGGAACAGGAGCAGCCGTTGCAGATATAGATGATGATGGAATTTTAGAATTACTAGTTTCACATGGAGAGTCTGGCATGCAGCCATTAACAATGTATAAAGCAGATATAAAAACAGATTTCAATTATATAAGAATTAAACCTACAAATAAATTTGGTGCACCAGCAAGAGGGGCAACTGTTATCTTAAATTCCAATTTAAGAAAACATGCAAAAACCATTGATGCTGGCTCAGGGTATTTATGTCAAATGGAGCCTGTTGCTCACTATGGTTTAAGAGAAGGTGAAAAAAATATATCTATAAATGTCATTTGGACTAATGGTTTATCAGAAACATTTAATGTAAATGAAGTTAATAAAACAATAGAAATTAGACAGAAATAATATGAAAGATATACTTATTATAGAAATTAAAAAATTAAAAAATTTAAAAACTATTTTTATATTTTTTCTATTAAGTACTTTTTGTTTTACTGAACCATTACATTCAAAAGACTTTAATTACTATGAGGATCTTGCAAAAGATTGGATTAAGATTTTTCCTGATCAAAATAGAAATGCCGCAGGTCCGAAATTTTTTAAGCATATTTTAGATAAAAAAATTACCTATCAAGATTTTATAGAATACAATAAATTATATTGTGCTGTTTCGGGATCATTAATATCTCCAAATAGTAAACCAGATTTCGTTTATCTAAAAAGTGTGGAAACTGGAGAAAAAATATGTGGTTTTTACTATAAATGCTGCTTTCCATGCTCATGTGATTTAATGAAATATTCTCAAGTTAAAAACATGAAATACAAATTCTTAGACGGAGAAAAAGAATTTTCTGTTTTAACTATTAAAAACCCATGTGGAAAAAAAGATTTTCCTCGAGAAGTAAATAGAAAATATTTCTGCAATGGAAACAATCTGGACAATAACCAAGTTGTTTCAATAGATAATAGACTTGTTATTGGTCTTTTACATAATTCATCAAAATGCAATGAGCAGAGTATTGCAGCCATAGATAAAGATGAATACACAGGACGCTATTGTGAATTAAGAAATAATGCACCATTGGAGCAGGTTCAAGGTGGTATGGGTGATATTTTTATTAAAATGGCAAGAGATTAATTATCTTCTTGAACTTAAACTTGCATGTTTTTGAACTATTAACTTCGACAATTCTTTAGCTTGGTTTGATTTTTTCACTTTCCATATTTCATCTCTAGCAATTCTGGTTGTTTGTTGATTATTAACAATTGGTAATGGATAATCTTTTCCCAATTCAAAATTTATACTTTTTTGATCAATATAAGTTAGTTTCCAAGGCTCGTGTATTAATTTACCTTGAATATTTTTTAACTCTGGTACCCATTTTTTTATAAAATCTCCATTTGGGTCTTGATCTAATGATTGTTTAATTGGGTTATAAATTCTAATCGAATTAATTCCTGTAGTTCCAGATTGCATTTGAAATTGAGAATAATGTATCCCAGGCTCATAATCAGTAAATAATTTTGCAAGATGTTTAGAGGTTTGTTTCCAGTCTAACCACAATTGATAAGATGCAAATGAAACCAACATAGCCCTCATTCTAAAATTGATCCAACCATTTTGTTCTAAATATCTCATACAAGCGTCAATAAATGGATAACCAGTGAAACCTGTTCTCCAAGCTTGATAATATTTTTCGTTAAAATCTTTTCTCAATACATCAAAAGCGCTATTTAAATTCTTATACTCAATTTCTGGTTCATCATACAGTTTTTGAATAAAATGGCAGTGCCAAGCAAGACGACTTTTAAAAGCTATAAGTGATTTTCTTTTATTAATCGTGCAAACTTTTTTTAGTTTATCTGTAATTTTTCTATTGATTTCCTTTAAAGATATTGTTCCATAAGTGATATGTGGACTTAACCTGGAGCAGGCAATTTCCCCACTTACTGGAGATGACATTTCTCTCTGATAATTCTCAGACCTTGTCTCAATAAAGCTATCCAAGAGTTTAATTGCCTTATCTCTTCCACCGCGTTGTATTAATTTTGCATTGATTTTATTTGTTTTTACATCTTTGAAATCAAAATTATTGTTAATGTTTATAAATTTACAATTAAACTTATAAGATTTTTCATCAGACTGAATAAATTCATTCCAATTGGAAGCCCATTTAAATCTCTTTCTATGATTTAAGTCAATTCCAAATTGGTTTGTCTGTAACCATTTTACTTTTAGGTCATTAAATAAATTTTCACAATTTTTATCCAAATCCATTAAATATTTATGTTTAAAAATTACATTTGAGTAAATTTCACTTACGGAATATTTCCGTATTAAATATTTTAATATTTCCTTAGTGTTACCGTAATAAATAGATAAACTTGAATCATATTTTTTTTTTAATTTTTCTTTAAGGTCATTTAAGGAGTCTTTAATAAATCTCAAATGAAAAGAACTTGATGTCTCTAATTTAAAAAGTTCTTTATCAAAAATAAAAATAGGAAGAACATTTCCATTTTTAATAGCCTCAGTAAAGGCACTATTTTCATAAATTCTTAGATCATATCTAAACCAAATTATCTTATTCATCATTGAAAATTAAAAGTGCTAGATTATACCAATTCCTTCTTTATAAAAATAAGCACCCAAAATTAGAATTGCTAATACGTATATAATTCCGAAAACTATATATTTAATTTTTTTTTTCATCTAATTTTTCCAGAAACTTTTTGCTTTTTTAAAGAATTTTTTTATACTTGGATTTGATTTTTCATTTTCAATTTCTCTAAATTTTTCAAGTAATTCTTTTTGTTCTTTATTTAAAGATACTGGCACTTCAGTATTCACTTGCACATAAAGATCCCCATAATCATTTCCTCTCATCAATGGCATACCTTTTTCTCTTAATCTAAATTGTTTACCACTTTGTGTTCCAGCTGGGATTTTTATCTTTGCTTTCCCACCATCTATTGTTGGTATTTTTATTTCAGCTCCTAAAGCAGCGTCTGCAATTGATATTGGGCATTCAAAAAATAAATTTTCTTCAGACCTTTTGAAAAGTTCATGAGAATTTACATTTATAAATAAATAAAGATCACCATTGCTAGCTCCTCTAGAACCAGCTTCTCCTTTACCGGATAATCTGATTCTAGTTCCATCGTCTACCCCTTTAGGAATAGTTACAGAAAGTCTCTTACTTGCTTGTATTTTACCTTGACCACCACAACTTGTGCATGGATCTGTAATTTGTTCACCGGAACCAGCACATTGAGGGCATGTTTGTTGAACCGTAAAAAAACCTTGGCTAGAACGAACTTGCCCGTGACCACCACACATAGAACATGTGCTTGCACTTTGACCTGGTTTAGATCCTGAACCACTACAAGTATCGCATCTATCAGATGTTGAGAATTTAATATCTTGTTTCTTTCCAGCATAAGCTTCTTCTAAGCTTATAGAGAGATCATATCTTAAATCAGAGCCACGGTTATTAGATCTTCTTGACCTTCTTCCACCACCACCACCAAAACCTTCGCCAAAAAAGTCTTCAAAGATATCTGAAAAAGAGCCAGAAAAGTCAAAGTTTCCAAAACCACCTCTTCCACCTCCTCCACCATTTTCAAATGCAGCGTGACCAAAATTATCATAATTTTGTTTCCTTTCTGAATTTGATAAAACGTGATAGGCCTCCGAAGCTTCTTTGAATTTTTCTTCTGCTCCTTTGTCGCCCTTGTTTTTATCAGGATGGTATTTTACTGCTTGTTTTCTGTAAGCAGCTTTTATCTGGTCTAGTCCAGCACTTTTCTCAACACCCAAGACATCATAGTAATCTCTTTTTGCCATAACTAGTTATAGACAAATGGTTGATGTTTTAGGCGCTTTTTTCTTTATCGTCTTTTACTTCTTCAAAGTCTGCATCAACAACATTATCGTCTTTTTTCCCTTCATCTTTTGCATCTTTAGGTGCATCACCAGGTTTCGTGCTTTGTTGTGATTTGTAAATAGCTTCTCCTAATTTCATTGAAGCTTGAACCAAATCTTGAGTTTTCTTTTTAATTTCCTCTACATCAGTTCCTTTTAATGCGTTTCTTACATTCGCAGATGCGTCCTCGATAGCTTTTTTGTCTGCATCAGAAACCTTACTGCCATGCTCTTTTAAATTCTTTTCAGTAGAATGAAGTAGAGTGTCAGCTTGGTTTCTTGCGTCTACAGCCTCTCTTTTCTTTTTATCAGCTTCTTTATTTGTCTCTGCATCCTTAACCATTTGGTTTATTTCTTCATCACTTAAACCACCTGATGCTTGAATTTGAATTTTTTGTTCTTTACCAGTACCCTTATCTTTCGCAGAAACGTTTACAATTCCGTTTGCATCGATATCAAACGTAACTTCAATTTGAGGAACTCCTCTTGGAGCAGGAGCTATACCTACTAGTTCAAAATTACCTAAAACCTTATTGTCAGAGGCCATATCTCTTTCACCTTGTAAAACTCTAATTGAAACTGCAGGCTGGTTGTCTTCTGCCGTTGAGAAAACCTGACTTTTTTTAGTTGGTATTGTTGTATTTTTCTCTATTAATTTAGTTGAAACTCCACCTAAAGTTTCTATTCCAAGTGAAAGTGGTGTAACATCTAACAATAGTACGTCCTTAACGTCTCCTTGTAACACACCTGCTTGAATAGCAGCCCCCATTGCAACAACTTCATCAGGGTTTACAGATTTGTTTGGTTCTTTTCCAAAGAAATTTTTAACTTCCTCTATTACTTTTGGCATTCTAGTCATTCCACCAACAAGTATTATTTCATCAATTTCGCTTGCACTTAAACCAGCATCTTTAAGAGCTGTTTCACAAGGCGGAATAGTTCTAGAAATAAGATCTTCAACGAGAGCCTCAAGTTTTGCTCTAGTCATTTTCATATTTATATGTTTAGGACCTGTCTTGTCAGCTGTAATAAATGGCAAATTTATTTCAGTTTGAGCAGCAGATGATAATTCAATTTTTGCTTTTTCTGCAGCTTCCTTAAGTCTTTGTAATGCTAATTTATCTGATTTTAAATCAATACCATTTTCTTTTTTAAATTCAGTTAATAGATAATCAACAATTGTATTATCAAAATCCTCACCACCTAAAAAGGTATCCCCATTTGTAGATTTAACTTCAAACACTCCATCACCTAATTCTAGGATGGACACATCAAAAGTACCTCCACCTAAATCATAAACTGCAATTTTACTATTTGCTTTTTTGTCTAGCCCATAAGCAAGTGCCGCCGCTGTTGGTTCATTAATAATTCTTAAAACTTCCAATCCAGCAATTTTTCCAGCATCTTTGGTAGCTTGTCTTTGTGCATCATTAAAATATGCTGGAACAGTTATTACAGCTTGGGAAACTTCTTGGCCTAAATATTTTTCAGCAGTCTCTTTCATTTTCTGAAGTGTAAAAGCAGAAATTTGAGATGGTGAATATTTGTTACCTTTAGCCTCTATCCATGCATCTCCTTTGTCAGAGTTAACGATCTTAAAAGGTGCGGTCTCAACATCTTTTTTAACAGAAGGATCATCAAAATTTCTTCCAATTAACCTTTTAACAGCAAATATTGTATTTTCTGGATTGGTTACTGCCTGTCTCTTTGCAGGTTGTCCAATTAATTTCTCATCATTATCCGAAAATGCAACTACAGAAGGAGTTGTTCTTGCCCCTTCAGCATTTTCTAAAACTTTAGCCTGTGTACCCTCCATTACAGCTACACATGAGTTAGTTGTTCCTAAATCTATTCCTATTACTTTGCTCATAATTTAATACCTTTCCGACATATAAGTGCTAATTATAAGACTGCAACCGTCTATAAAATTTAAATTTTTGTTGTTTTTATTGGTTTTTTTCATCTTTTTGCTCTTCTTCTTCTACATCTTTAACTTTTTTCTTTGAAACACCAACTAAAGAAGGTCTCAATAATCTGTCTTTCATCATAAAGCCTTTTTGAATTTCTTGTACGATCGTTCCAGGCTCTTTTGTATCGTCTTCAACTTCCATCATTGCTTGATGAAGGTTTGGATCAAGTTTTTCATTAATAGATTTAATAGGATCAATATTATTTTTTTTAAATATCGAAAGCATATCATTGTTTATAATATTTAAATGTTCAATGATTTTCTTAAGTGCTTCAGTATCTTTTAATTTATCATCATTCTCTAATACAGCTTTTGACCTTTCAAGGTTATCTAATAGGTTTAATGCCTCTTTTGCGAAAGAGTATCCGCCATACTCGAATGCATCTTCTTTTTCTTTTTCAAATCTTCTTCTCTGATTTTCCATCTCTGCAAATGTTCTTGCTAATTTATCTTTGAGTGTTTCTAACTCTTGTTCTGGAGTTAGCTTTTCATCGTCATTATTTTCTGAATCTGAATTTTTATCCTCACTTTTTTTAGCTCCAATATCATTTTCGGCTATTTGAGGATCTAACTTTTCGTCTTCAGTCTTGCTATTATTTATATTTTCTTTTATTTCTTCATTGTCCATATTGTTTATATGGTAAGAAAAAGTATAATTTCCTTATAAACTTTTTTAATAGCTAAATTGAAATTTCTTTTTTTCCCTGACCAATCTGCTGAATATACGCCTGGCG